>NZ_JAGGKA010000003.1 GCF_017873215.1 Clostridium tetanomorphum | reverse complement strand
GCACGAAGTATTCTTAGAAATTATAGAATACTTCGTGCTCATTTATCTGCTTAATTCGATATCAAGAGAAAAAGCATAGCTTTTTCAGTGGCCTCACAAAAGTGTCGTGGGGTTTTTTAGGAACAATCTTATATTTATTGTAGTACTATTGCATAGCTTTAGCTTTTAAAGCAATAGCACATTCAATTCTCTTCTTTTGCATTTTACATCCAATCTCGTATGGTATACATATATCCTTATTAAAATTATAATTATTAGCTGCACATCCTCCACTACAATAAAATCTTGCCCAGCACTCTCTACATTTAGGTTTATTATATATATGTGCTTCTCTAATTTTATTTCCAATGTCTTTACTATAACTATTTTCATATATCGTACCTATTTTAAAATCTTCATTACCTATAAATTGATGACAAGGATAAATATCTCCATCAGGAGTTATTGCAACATATTCATGCCCTGCTCCGCAACCAGATATCCTCTTATAAACACAAGGTCCACCTTGAAGGTCTATATTAAAATGATAAAATTCAAATTCATTTCCTTTTTTATGCCTTTTAAGCATTTCATAATATAATTTATCATATTGTTCAAATATAATGGGAAGATCCTCTTCTCTTAATGATAGTGGATTGTCATTTGACAGAATAACTGGTTCAACAGAGATTTTATCAAAACCCTGATTTGCAAGATGAATTATGTCCTTAAAAAAATCAGTATTAGCTCTTGTAAAAGTAGCCCTGACATAATATTGTCTTGATTTTCCTCTTGCTGCAACTACTTTTTTAATATTAGGAAGTATTTTATCATAAGATCCACTGCCATCTATTCTAACTCTGACATTATCATTAACTTCTTTTCTACCATCAATACTTAAAACTATGTTTCCCATATTATCATTAAGATACTTTATGTTCTCATCATTAAACAATGTGGCATTGGTAGTCATTGTAAATCTTATAATTTTATTATGTATTTTCCCTTGTTCTTTACCATACTCAACAATTTCTTTTATATTGTCAAATGCCATTAAGGGTTCTCCTCCAAATAGATCAATTTCTATATTTTTTCTCGAGCCTGAATGTTTTATAACAAAATCTATAGCTTGTTTGCTAACATCAAGAGACATAATTTTTCTACATCCCTTATATTCTCCTTCATCTGCAAAACAATATTTACATCTTAAGTTACAATCATGAACTATATTTAAACAAAGAGCCTTTATAAAAGAATTATCTTCTGTTGATTTTTTAGCTATATCTTCATATAAATCCTTTGAATATAATGAATCCTCTTTTACAAGCTGAAAAATTTCATCATATGCTTCTGAAATATCTTTCTTAGAATATTTATTTTGAAATTTTTTCATAATTTGATTTTTACTTCTTAAAAAGTCTTCATCTAAAATATCATACACCATTTTATCTACAGAAAAAATATTTCCTGTATTCACATCAATTATGTAATACTCATCACCTTGAATAAATTTATGAATTAATGACAATTTTCTTCCCCCTTAATTAACTATTAAATTACTTCACACATATCTTATTCATTTTCAACTTAAATTGAAATATTAATGATATTACTAAAGCACTACAAAGACATATGGAAAGAATTTTAAAATTTAATCTTATAGAATTATTATTTAAAATATTACCAATACATTGTAATACTATAGGAGACAAAAACTGTCCTAAAAACATAGAACTGCTAACTATTGAGATTGCTATAGAATTTGAATTTTCATCTGAAATAATACCAGTCTTTAAAAATATTAAAGGATAAATCATTGAAAATGCAAATCCTACCAATGAAACGGATACTAATATCATAGATATATTCTGAGAATATAATAGCACAACATATCCTAAGAACATTATTCCGATTCCCACTGTAATAGTAAATTCCTCCAATTTCTTTGCTATACTAGATAAAATAATACCAGCTATAAAACCACCGAAGGTAAATACTGCAATTGCTAAACCTGCTGAACTTGAATTACCAATATGTTCTTTTGCCATAAATAATGCAATATTAGTTGGTACAGCATAAAAGGCAATAGTTATTAAACACATACTAACCGATAAAAAATATACTCTTTTATTTAAATGAACTTTTATTTTATGTTTTTTTTCACTTTTTTGCTTAGGCAGTACAATACTATTTAATATTAATACAACTAATGCAATTAAATATATATAAAACCCATATTTCCAGTTAATTGATGATAATGTTCCCACCACAATTGAAGATATTATTCCCATTAAATTCGAAGCAGCACTAGAATAACCTGTCATTTTAGTTCTTTCATCCCCTGTAAAAAAGTCTGCAATAAGTGATTGAGAAATAGGCATAATTAATCCACACCCTATTCCTAAAATAGCTCTAAATACAAGTACTAAAGTTAAACTATTAGCAAAAATTGGGCCCACCCCACCAATAATATAAATTAATATTCCAGTAATTAATATTTGTTTTTTACTTAATAAAGATGCCAGCTTACCAGATAATAAGCTGAAAATAATTATAAATAATGCTGGTACTGTTAAAATCATCTTTATTAAATTTGTGCTTGCACTTGGAAATGCATTCCTTATGTTTCCTAGTGCAGGAGATACTGCGGCACCAGCCATTACCGTAATCATTGAAATGGATAGTACAGATAGTTTAAGTAATTTTTTCATTTTTAAATATTTCTCCCTTCTATGTATTAAAAAAATATGATGCTATTGCAACTATTCTATATTTTTTTATGCATCCACATAAGTGGATGCATATTTTAAAGTTCCTCTTCAATTCTTAATAGTTCTACAGCATTTTGCACATTATTTAAAATTAAGTTTAACGACTTTAAAGTCTCAGTATATTGTTCATTGCTCATTCCCATACATAACATATTTGTTAAATCATTTAGAATATTTTTTAAAGTAGGAATAAATTCTATTCCTTTTTTAGTTAAGTACAATTTATAATATCTTTTATCTTCACTATCTTGAACTCTATTAACATACCCATTTTTCTCCAACTTTTTTAAAGCTTTTGCTGTTGTGGCTCTATCAATTTTAATTAAATTAGTTAATTCTTTTTGTGAGATACCTTCGTTTTTGTATATAGCAGATAAAAAAATATATTGTCCACTTCCAATACCATAAGAATTCAAACGATGATTAAGAAGTATTTGTAAATGCCTATAAATTACAGAAACATATCTTCCAAATGACTGTTCTTGCATATAATCCCTCCCAAATTTAATTATGAAAACAAAATTTATAATTATAAATAATATATGATGTATTTACAACTATTTTAATATAGCATATATATGATGTATTTGCAACTATTTTTATAGGCTAATTAAGTATATAGGACATATATATAAACATAGTATAATAATTTTACATATTTAATGTTGACTTATGATGTTAGCAGAGCTAAAAGTATAGAAATTGCTGAATCAATTAAATAATAAAAATTAATAATAAGATAATTCTAAAATAGAGATAGTACTAAAATTCTATCTCTATTATTATATTAATAACCTCCGTGAGCTTTAAGTAACTTTTCAAGTATTTCCTTTTCATAATCAATTTCTGAAGAAGTTCGTACTCCTAATCTTCTAAAAATAGGCACTGGTGGGCACCATCCTTGAAGTGCATGTTGTAATAAAAATCCTCCTACTATTGATGAAATATAAAACCACTTTTTATTTACTTTAAATCCTAGTATGGTACTTAAAATCACAGCAGATGCTGCATTAGCTTCAAGCAATCTTTCAATATCCCATTCTTTGTTAAGCTTTTTTATTCTAGATATAATTTCTTCATTTTCTTTATTAGTATAATACTCAATATTTTTTAAAGTTCTTTTTCTAATTTTTTCATTAATGTACTTATCCGTATTCAATTCTACTCTTTTTGTAGTATCTGGAAAGCTAAACATTCATAAAATACCTCCTATTAATCTAAATAATAATTACCTATAGTTATTATGTTCAAAAATAAATTATTAATTAGGAAATATTTTGTTGTGAAATGATACTATAAGAATAAAGCTCTATTCTCCTGCCTTTACTGTTAACTTTAATTATCCTATTCTTTGATTAATTAATACAAAAAAGCAAACCTTATTTTCTTCACATTCTGCCCATATCTTTCCATGATGTAGCTCAACAATACTTTTCGCAATAGAAAGACCTAGTCCAGAGCCTCCAGTTTGAGAGCTTCTTGCTTCATCAGTTCTATAAAATCTATCAAAAATTTTATCTAGTTCTTCTTTTTTTATACTCTTACCTTCATTTTCAATACTAACTATCGTCCCGTCTTTATGCTGAGAAATTTTCACTTTTATGTTTCCTGCTTTATCACTATACCTTATGGCATTAGTAATGATATTTTCAAAAACTCTCATCATTTTTATAGGATCTACATTTACAATTACTTCTTTATCTGGTGCTTCTAAAAAAATGTTTAAATTATTTTGGTTGCATATGGACATCATACCTTCTACTACTTGCCTAATAAACTCATTTAATGAAATATTAGTTTTCTTAAGCTTAATGTCATAAGAAGTCAGCTTAGTATACTCAAAAAGATCATTTATTAATTCTTCAAGTCTATGAGATTTATTGTCAATTATAGTTATATACTTATTTATATCATCTTTTTCTTTGTATTTTTCCTTTAGAAGTTTTATATAACCAACAATTGACGTTAAAGGAGTTCTTAAATCGTGTGATACACTTACTATGAGCATATCTTTATTTTTTTCAATCTGCTTTTCTTTTTCCTTTGCAACCTTCAACTCTTCAGTCATATAATTTATATTTTTTCCAAGAAGTGCAAGTTCATCTTTTCCTTTTATCTGAACTCGATAATCAAGATTTCCTTTTGATATTTCCTTTAATCCTTTTGATAAAGTATGTATATACTTTATTCTTCCATAAGTTAACAGAAAAAACACTGCAATAAATATTATTATTAATAAAATGAAAGTTATAGAATCATCCCCCATAACCAAAAATGTGGAAACTACCATATATCTATTTTCATCTAATTTTTCTATATTGTAATACTTAATCTCTTTTCTATCAAAAAATATATCTATATTATCTCTAGAAAAGTAATTATCTTGTGCTTTTATTTTTAGAAGCTTGTCTATATCTAACTGTTTTTCACAATTATTTTGTTGTTTTAAGAGTATGTATCCATTCTTATTAACTATGTAAATATCCTTATTATCCGAATTTTTATTTATGATATTTTGTAATTCTTTTTTATTGTTCGCATTTTCTTTTATTTTACTAAATATAGGTGAACTCCTACGATTAAAATTTTGTATCTCTTTTAAATAATCTGTTCTTCTATTTCTTAAAATATTATTTATAGTAAGTGCACTAATGGTTGCCAACATAATAGATATAAAAAATATTAAGAGAAATCTGAGTCTGATACCACCTAAGTACTTATTTCTCAATTTTATATCCAACTCCCCATATAGTTTTTATATATTTAGGATTTTTAACACTATCACCAAGCTTTTCTCTAATATTCTTTATATGTGTCATAATAGTAGAATCTGATTCATAAAATTCTTCCTTCCATACATGCTCATAGATGTTTCTGCTGCTAAAAACCACATCCCTATGTTCTGCCAGTAATTTTAATATCTCAAATTCCTTAGAAGTAAATTTTATTTCTTCTCCAGATACATAAACTCTATGTGTATCTGAATTTATTACCAAATCATCAATTACTATTTCATTACTCTTTGGAACTACAGCTGCTTTCAGGTATCTTCTTAATTGTGCTTTAACTCTTACTACAAGCTCTAGAGGGTTAAAAGGTTTGGTAACATAATCATCTGCTCCTGTAATTATACCTAGAATTTTGTCGTTATCTTCTCTCTTGGCTGATAGCATTATAATAGGTACATCTAAATGTTCTCTTACTTTTTTACAAATTTGTATTCCATCAATATTAGGAAGCATAATATCAAGAATAATGAGTTGTATATTTCTGCTTTTAGCTAGTTCTAAAGCCTGCAACCCATTCTCTGCAGTAATTACATCATAGCCTTCATTCCTTAAATATATTTCTATAAGTTCTCTAATTTCCTTTTCATCATCTACAACCAGTATAGTCGTTTTGCCCATGGTAACTCTCCTTAACATGTTTTTTTAAAAAATTATCAGCAATAAATTTCAGCTGATAATTTTTAAAAATTCTATTTATTGTAAATTAGATTTATTAGCATAGTGAATATATAATTATTATCATCAACATTATCGTTGAGATAAAGCTATCTTTTACCTTAACTTTGTTTTTTCTTATTATTAAAAATACTATGCCTTGTAATATAAAAATTAATAATATAAAAATTATTATAGGATTTAAATTCTTATTACCTATCCAAATAGCATTGCTAGCAAATGCGGAAGTAAGCCCCAATAAAACATAAAATATAAATTTAAAAGATTTCTTAATTATAAATTTAAATAAATCACTTTTATTTTTAATTGTTCTTCTAGCAATTAGTAAATAATAAGAAATTAAAAATATAACAAGCCATTCCACGGTTTTTAAACTTAAATGCTTTAAATTGGCAAGAATTATATCAAAAAGTTTATTTTCTATTTTTCTGGAGAAATTTTCAAGTTCATTTTTTACTTTTTTAAGTTCTTCCTTGCTACTACTATTTTTTAAAATTTCAACAGAACTTTTACTTATTCCTTCTATTTTTTCTAATTCTTTAAAATCTTTAAAACATCCATTTTTATCTCTATATGTAATAATTTTTTCTACATCACTTTTGCTTATGCCTTTTAATTTAAGTAAGTCTTCTTTCTCACAAGTGTTTATATTAAATACATACATAGGGAAATTAAGACCTGCAAATTGATCCATAATTACATTAGAATGCTTACCTTCACTAACTATCCATATTTCTTTACCACATTCCTCTGTGAAATCATGCCCTGTACTTTCCTTAAAAATATTTAACATCCTATCCTTGTCTTTTGGATATTCTTTAATATATCCATTTGTAAATTGTATCAATTCAGGTTTATCGTCTTTATTCATATGTTTACTAAATACATTGAAAACCTTAGAATACCTTTCATCTAAGCTTCCTTTATCACCAGTTATAAGTTTTACAAAAAAATTAGAATTAACTGCTTCTGTAGATAAGCTTTGTTCCAGTGTTCTTTTTTTAGATTTGTCTTGATAAAGTCCCATATTTCTATATAAAACTGACTTTTCGCTATCTATAAAATCATGCCTTAAATTTTTATACTTACCATGGTTATTTAAAGCAAATTCATGTCTTTTTAATCCTTCATATTGTGATTGCCAAAACATACAAGTTTCTCTATAATAATCTAATCTTAAAGGAAGAATAAAATCTCTATTTATTCTGTTTATTTTTGGATTTATACTATTCTTTATTCTTTCTATATCATTATATATACCATCTTTAATCACTTTGTTTTGTTCATAAAGTCTTGAAATAACCTCAAAGTGCTCTCCAAAACCTTCATTAAAGGCGGTACTATATTCTGTAACTATATTGGAATAATGCACATCTATTGCATTTTGATCAATCTCCCTATTTTCTCCAGCAGTGATTCCATATAAAACATGTCCCATTTCATGAGGAAAAATTTGTGTTATAGATTGAAGCTCACTATAATTATTATTTAATTGATCTGGCGAAAGTTCTATATAAGGTGACTTTGTTTTATCATAAAGTTTTCCATCCTTTTTAAGATAAAAACCAATACTGCCATAACAACCTGAACCTTTCTTAAAAGCTACGTAAAAATCTTTATTTTTTGAGTTTGAATACTGTTGTGCTAATTCATATAAATTTATGGATTCTTTCATAAAAGATTTATTATAAACTTCCATAAAAGCTTTAGTATCTCCACCTTCTTCATAAACAGGAAATCCGTCTTTAGTTTCGTTTACAGCTTTAAGAACTATTATATTTGTTGTTTCTTTTGCTGATACCTTTCCTATTGTGAAAAATACCATTATAGCTGTAATAAATAAAAAAATATATTTCTTCATAATTCTCCTCCTCTATTTTGCATTTTCAAAAATCAAGTTATTATTTTAGGAAAATGCCTTATTGATTTAATTTTAAAATATATTTATCATAAAAAAATAAAGCAAATCTGAAGAATTTCTGAAGAAATATACCTATGTTTATGGTACTAATCTTTTTCTATCCCTTGTAATTAATGTTGCTTCTCTTACATTTTCTAATCCTAGAATCTTTGCTGTTATTCTCTCTAAACCAATAGCTAATCCTCCATGTATAGGCATTCCATACTTAAAAATTGATAGATAGCTGTCATAATCATTAGGGTTAAATCCTTTATATTTCATATTTTCTACTAACATATTGTAGTTATGAATTCTTTGTCCACCCGTAGTAATCTCTATTCCTCTAAATAATAAGTCAAAGCTATGAGTTCCCTCTTCACCAAGTGGCATAGTATACATTGGTCTCTTCTTTCTAGGATAATTAGTTAAAAATATGAAATCACTATTTAACTTTTCTTTTGCATGTTCACAGAGAAGTTTTTCTCCTTCTGGATCTAAGTCTACTTCTAAATCATTTTTATTGTACTCTTTACTTAATATCCCCAAAGCCTCTTTAAATTTAAGTTTAGGTATCTCGTCATGTATTATTGGCAATTCTGCTTGTAATAAATTTAAATATTCCTTACATTCTTTATTAAGGATTTCTAGTATAAACTTTAATAATCCCTCTTCAAGTTTCATAATATCTTTTTCATCTTCAATAAACCCCATTTCCAAATCCATACTTATATATTCATTAAGATGTCTATTAGTATTATGCTCTTCTGCCCTATAAGCATGACCTACTTCAAATACTCTTTCAAAACCTGCTCCAACCATCATCTGTTTATAAAATTGGGGACTTTGAGCTAGATAAGCCTTATTTTCAAAATATTTCACTTCAAAAACTTCTGTACCACCTTCTGCCCCTTCCTTTACGATCTTTGGAGTATGAATTTCAGTAAATCCTTCTTTATTTAGAAATTCTCTAAAACCATTTACTATTGAATTTTGCACCTTAAAAATTGCATTTATCTTTGGATGTCGTATACTTAATACCCTATTATTAATCAGTGTATCTAAATTAACTTCTAAATCTTCTTTATTTATTTCTATTGGAAGTTCGTCTTCAACGTTACTTATAACTTCTAAATTTTCTACTTGTATCTCAAAAGGATTTAAAGCATTCTTGCTTTCTTTAACTTCTCCTATAATTGATACTACTGATTCGACCCTTACTTTTGATAAGTCAAATTCATTATTGTTCACTATACATTGAACTGATCCTGATCTATCCCTTAAAATTACAAAAGTTATAGCCTTTAATTTTCTAATTTTATGAATCCAACCTTGAATATTTACTTTTTCATTTATAGAATTTTTTAATTCACTCACTAATTTTCTTTTCATTTTTATCATTACCTCCAAAATAAAATAATCCCCTTGAGTAAAAACTCAAGGGGCAAAATAATTTGCGGTACCACCCTTTTTTAACAATGTTCATAATAAGTTAGGATAGGCATCACATATAGAAAGGAGCTCTACTTTCTATATAACTTTTTAGAAGAATAAAAAAGCTTTCAAGCATATCTTCACGGTACCATCCTAATTTGATAACATATTAATACATTATTATCTCTAGTCCCTATAACGGAGGAAACCCGACTTATCCTAATACAATTTTCAGATAAGTATCTCCAGGATGTCTTTCAATACTACTTTTCTCATAGGCTTACACCATCCCTACTCGCTTTGGATACTTAGTAAATATCTACTCTTCCCTTCAAAGAATTTAACTTTACTATATATTACTCTCGAGTAATTAATTTGTCAACACTAATTTATATTATCTTTTTAAATATTTTAATATTACTACACCAAATAAGAATATATTTTTACCTTACTTTTTTCCTTATTTATTCTATGATTTACAACATTCATAATGAATTCTATTTCTCCACATATGAATCAGTAATTTTCTTACATAGCTTTACAAAGCAATCCAATTCCTTTTCTGTCAAAGTATTCTCAATCAAATTCATAATTTCATTTCTGAACTTTTCTGATCTAACAAGAAAATCCTTACCCTCTGGAGTAATTAGAATATCATAAGCTCTTCGATCAGTTTTCCTACGCTGTTGAACAATGTATTTTTTCTCTAACAATCGTTTCGTTAGCTTAGACATTCCAGCCTGAGAAATTCCACGGATTTCTGCTAACTCCTTTGTAGTTTTAGAACCTTGCTTATCTAAAATATCCAGCACATTATATTGTGCTGTTGTTACTCCCTCAATATTAAAGCGATTAATATTGCTGATAATCATACATTGAAAAGGAATATAATATTCTTCTAACTCTTTTTTAGTCATAAGTATTCTCCTTATCCTATATATTGCTTTAGATATTTTCCCGTTATGGACGACGTAGAATTTATTAAATCCTTTGGTGTTCCCTGAAACATTATATTACCACCGTTTTGTCCAGCAAGAGGGCCTAAATCAATAATCCAATCTGCTTGGCTGATCACATCTAAATTATGTTCTATTACAATTACAGTACAGCCCTGATCAACAAGACGATTCAAAATTTTGAGTAACTGTGATATATCAGACATATGAAGTCCTGTGGTAGGTTCGTCCAGTACATAAATGTTCCCATGACTCTCAAGCTCCAAAGCAAGCTTTACTCTTTGCAATTCACCACCAGATAAAGTATTTAATGGCTGACCAAGGGTAATATAAGTAATTCCTACGTCTGCTAGTCTTTTTAGTATATCACATATTTGCTTTTCATAGAAAAATTCAAGGCCTCGTCAATTGTCATATTTAAAATTTCACTTATGTTTTTATCGCGCAATTTGTAGTTTAACACTTCATCTGTGAATCGCTGCCCCTGACATACCTCACATATAGTAACAACTGTATCCATAAATGCTAAATCTGTATAGGTTACTCCCAAACCCTTACAATTTGGGCAGGCTCCTTGAGAATTGAAACTAAATAAAGCAGGCTTAACATGATTTGCTTTTGAAAACAATTCCCTTATATAATCAAATATTCCTGTAAAAGTAGCAATGTTAGATCTCTTTGAAGTTTGTATTGATTTTTGGTTAATAAAAATCGTATCCGGATAAAATTGGGGTAACACCTGATTGATTAATGTACTTTTCCCTGAACCCGCAACTCCAGTCACAACTGTCATAACACCTTCTGGAATATTCACGCTAATATTTTTAAGGTTATGTAAATTGGCATCTTTTAGAGATAACCACTGAGTAGGAGTCCTAACATTATTTTTAAGCTGTGCCTGATTGTATAAATATTTTCCTGTAAGTGTATCTGATTGTACTAAACCCCCTAATGTACCTTCATACATTATTTTACCGCCGCTTATACCAGCTTTTGGTCCCATATCAATGGCATAATCTGCAATTTTGATAACATCAGGATCATGCTCCACAATTAGCACAGTATTTCCTTTGTCACGTAAAAGTTTTAAAAGTGTATTGAGTTTATCTACATCATGGGGATGTAAACCAACACTGGGTTCATCAAAAATATAAATAAGATCTGTTAAACTACTGCCCAATTGGCGAACCATTTTTATTCGCTGCGACTCACCGCCAGAAAGTGTTGAGGTTTCCCTGTTTAAAGTCAAATATCCTAAACCAATAGAAACTAAATGTTCTAAACGGTGGGTAATAGCCCTAACCATAGTTGTTGCTTTTGGTTCATAAATAGTCTGAATAAAATTCAATAAATCTGCAATTTGCATTTCAACACAATGTGCTATATTTTTATTATTTATTTTACACTTCAATACAGTTGAATTTAATCGAGTGCCTCCACAAGCAGGACATGTTTCTTTGCTAACAATTTTAGCTATTTCTTTTTTATATTTAGTAGTTTCTCCATCTTCTTTTTTTAGAAAACTTCTCTCAATTCTAGGTATAAGACCTTCGTAAAGTGAAGTCTTAGGCCACTCAGGATCAGAAGTAATCACTTTAATATCTGACTTATATAAAAGCAAATCCATTTCTTCTTCCGTAAAATCTTTTATTTTTTTGTCATTATCAAAAAAGCCTGAATGCACATATCTTTTTAATCGCCATCCTCCCGGCTCAAATGTTGGAAATAAAATTGATCCCTCATTAAGAGATTTATTTCTATCCAACAATCGCTGAATATTTATTGTATTAATTTTTCCAAGTCCCTCACACTTAGGACACATTCCCTGAGGATTGTTAAATGAAAAAACATGGGAATAACCAACAAATGGTTTCCCTATACGAGAGAATAATAGTCTTAACAACGAGTATATATCCGTAATGGTCCCAACCGTTGATCTTGCATTTCCCCCAATACATTTTTGATCCATAATAATTGCCACGGATAAATTTTCTATAGCATCCACATTTGGCTGTCCATAGTGAGGTAAACGATGGCGGATGAAACTTGAATAGGTTTCATTTAGCTGCCTTTGAGATTCCGCCGCTATGGTATCAAATACCAAAGAGGACTTGCCCGAGCCTGAAACTCCAGTAAAGACGGTTATTTTTTTCTTTGGAATTTTCACATTTATATTTTTTAGATTTTTTTCCTTTGCTCCAACTACATTTATGTATTCTTCAATATATTCTTTATTCATAAAATCACCCTTCAAACAAGTATTATATATAACCCTATTAATATATAACCTGGTTAAGTATATTTTAATACTTTTCTTTTGGGATTTCAATAAAAAGTTTTCACCCAATTACATTTAATTAAATATATTTTCCTATAATAAGATAAAAAATCCAAACAATTTTTCACTTCTTGTTTGGATTAAATGTTTTAATTATATCTTCTATTTTATAGATAGTATATTTAAAATCAGATTCTTTATAACTTACTATAAACATCTACAACCTTTGCTACATAATCATCATATCCAGACTTGGCTAGCACTACAATAGATTGTTTTTCGCCTGGTATTTGAATTCGATATGCCTGTGATTCATCTCTGTCAAAGTGTTTGTCTCTATTGATATTTACTTTACTTTTGTTTGCAACTCCATAGCCTTCTAGTATTTCTGCAACTCTATTTTCTAAATCTCCTGTTGGACATTCAAGTATCCTAATTCTATCAATTGCTTCGTCAATTTTTTTCATTATCTTTTCCTCCTATAGATTAGTTCTACTTTATATTATGTCCCTTTATTTTTTCTTAATTCCATACTGACTTAAGTAAATTTCCAGTATAACTTTCCTTTACTTTTGCTACTTCTTCTGGTGTACCTTGAGCAATAACATAACCACCTTTATCTCCTCCTTCTGGCCCTAAATCTATTATCCAGTCAGAATTTTTAATTACATCTAAATTATGTTCAATAATTACAATACTATTTCCTGCATTTCTTATTTTTTCAATAAGTATTAAAAGATTTTGAGTATCAGAAAAGTGTAATCCTGTTGTAGGTTCATCAAGTATATAAAGAGTTTTTCCACTTGAATTTTTACTAAGTTCTTTAGCCAATTTTATTCTTTGTGCTTCACCACCAGATAGCGAAAGTGCACTTTGCCCAAGTTTTATATATCCTAGACCAACCTGGCATAAGATATTTAAAATCTGTGTTATTTTCGGTGTGTCTGTAAAAAAATTCAAAGCTTCAGCTACATTCATTTGAAGAACATTGTAAATATTTTTGTCTTTATATTTTACTTGAAGAATATCTTTTTTATATCTTTTTCCATTACAAACAGGACATTGTGTCCATATATCTGGCATAAATGATACAGGCGTACATACTCTTCCCTCTCCATGACACACTTCGCACTGCCCTTCCTTACTGTTAAAGCTAAATTGACTTACTTTATATCCTCTTCTCTTTGATTCTTCTGTAAAGGCAAAAATATTTCTAATCTCATCCATGACTCCAGTATACGTAGCAGGATTTGAACGAGATGTACGTCCAATAGGACTTTGATTTACATGAATAATTTTATTAATATATTCATCACCTGATAGTGTATTACAGTATCTACTTATATCTTTTTTTCCATTAATTCTATTTTCAATTGCAGAATACAATACTTTAGAAACAAGACTACTTTTACCTGAACCGCTAACTCCTGTCACACAGGTAATCCCTCCAACTGGAAAAGAAATATCAACATTTTTAAGATTATTACATGTGGCGCCATTAAGCTTAATCCAATTACACTTATCAAAAATCATTGATTTTTCTATAATTACTCGCTTTTCTCTTGAAAGATATTTTCCTGTTTCTGAATTATGATTTTTCATAATTTGTAATGGAGTACCTTCTGCTACTATTCTTCCTCCATCAGCACCAGCCTTAGGACCAATATCTATAATATAATCTGCCATAAGCATAGTATCTATATGGTGTTCTACAACAATTACTGTGTTTCCATAATCTCTAAGTTCTTTTATAATGTTTATAAGCTTTTCATGATCTTTTGGATGAAGTCCAGTAGAAGGTTCATCTAAAACATAAAGCATATTTGTAATACCACTACTCAACTGTTTTATAAGCTTTAATCTTTGTAGCTCTCCACCAGACAATGTTGGTACAGCTCGATGAAGTGTAACATAAGAAACTCCAACTTTAATATAACCCTGTAGTCTTTTATGGAGTTCTTTTAATATAGAACTTGCTATAGCTAATTTAGAATCTGATAATATATTTGTAAGTTCTTCAACCCATTTATTTAACTCACTTATTGTCATTGAAGCAGCCTGAGGAAATCGTGTGCCTAGAATTTCTACCATTCTTCCTTCTTTTGAAAGTCGTTCTCCATGACAACAATCACAAGCAGACTCACTTATAAACTCACTTACAATTCTTTCTCCTGACTTTCCATTGTTTTCAGAAAAAATACGCTTCAAAGAATTATACGCACCTTCCACTGGTCTTGTAATCTTTCCACTTCGGCCGTTACTATTTTCATATGTAAAAGTTACCTCTTTTCCATCAGATCCCCAAATAACTTGTCTTTGAAAATCCTTTGGCAGCTGATTCCACGGCTTTTCTAAATCAACTTTCATTTCATATGCCAATGCTAATACTTCCCCTTTCATCCAATTTGCATTTGGCTTATTTCTAAACTTTCTTAAGTCTTTCCAGAAGTTTGAAGCTCCATCTAATATGGATAGATGAGGACGTGATACAATCAAATTAGGATCAATGTCCATTTTAACTCCAAGTCCATTGCAAACAGGACACATACTTTCAGGATTATTAAAACTGAATGTAGATGGAGTCAATTCAAACAAGATATGGTTACAATGATAGCACATTTGTGTTGTTTGAAATAAAATTCTTTCCTTATTATTAATTCTTACGTAAATTGCTCCTTTACCTATTTCTAATGATTTCTTTACGTAGAGTAATAAATCATCCTCTTTTGAATCTCTTTCAGATAATACATATTCATATGAAGGACTATTAAGGTGAAATGGTGTTATTTCAATGTCTGTATTAGAAGTAAGTTTTAATAAAATTTGTACAATCTCCTCTGCACTTAAAGGAATAATTGCATTTCCACAATTAGGGCAATGTCTTACTCCAATACTTGCAAACAGTGTACGGAGAAAATCATATATGTCCGTAAGCGTTCCTACTGTAGAACGTGGGTTGCGACTAATGTTCTTTTGAGATATTGAAATTGATGGTGGAAGACCACATATCATATGAACATCTGGCTTTTCCATTTGTTCCCAAAGTGAATAATCAGCTGTAGAGAGACTATTCATAAATCTTCTTTGGCTTTCAGCAAATATAGTATCAAATGCAAGACTAGACTTTCCACTGCCACTTACTCCAGTAATTACAGTGATCTTATTATAAGGAATTGTAACATCTATATTTTTTAGATTGTTTTGTCTAGCACCTTTTACAACAATTCCTTTTATATGTTGGACTTTTTTATCTTTATTATAGTTAAAGAAATTTTCTCTATTAATAGTTTTATCATCAGATTTTAAGTATTTTTTAATAGTCTCCAAACTAGATGGCTTTAAAGAAATCTCATCTCCTGAAATGTCCATTATACTATCATCTAACCACTGTGGCCAATGAGATAACCATTCAGGAACTTTAAAATCCCAAATTTGATCAATTGCTGGTATATAAGGAAAAATTTCAATAAGTGGTGTATTATCAAAGCAATCTAAATTACTTACTTTAATTCTTCCTAATTTTTTATCAAAGTTAATAATTCGTGCAGTAGTTAGAGCTATAGGATTAGGACGCACCGGTGAACGTGAAGCAAACACTCCAGTTCTAGGTGCATTTTCGTATGGCGGCTGACCTTCTGTTATTCTTCTATATTTATTTTTATCAAAACCATTAAACCACCAAAAAATTCTTATGTGTGAATATCCGCTAAGTCTTTCAAAATACATTTCGGTATTATTGTAAAGCTGAAGAAAAAACTCCCCTTTTATCTTTCTAATATTTCCTATAGAACTTACTTTGCCATTTGGTACTAAAAGTCTTTCATCTTCTTTTTTAACTTTTATTTTATCTATTTGTCTATCCTTCCCCTGTTCAATTTCTGGTACTGAGCAATCCTTTACTCTATCTTCACAAGGAAAATATGGTTTAATATCATAAATAAAATCCCCTTCTAAAAAATATGGACTTTTATTAAAAGAAACTATTCCAGCTTTTTCATCAATACTAATTATTTTAATAATGTTGTGTGAAAAAGGATTATTAGATTTTTGCTTTTGAGAATAAATTATTATGGCATGACTAAACAAAGATAAAAACTTGAGTCCTTTTGCATATTCTTTATTAATTACTATTTTACTTTTATTATCTTCTATTTCTACTCGTCCAATTGGAAAAAAATCATAATAATTTTTATTATCCATTAAATACACCTCCTACTTAACTCCATGATAAACCCTGACATAATGTGAGAGTCAATAAAAAATAGACTGAAAAATCTATCAGTCCATTAATGTATTTGTTTTTAATTCAACAGGAATTTGTATCTCGGTAAGGTATTTATTTGGATCTTCCTCATTCCATGACCCTTTATGACAAACTTGACGGCTAGTACCACTCATTTTATATTGGTTATTTTCCTCCAACCAATGTACAAAAGATATATAAACAGATGATATATTTTCATAAGGTCCATATACCATTGAGCAAGCTACTTTTTCAAGTGATTCTGTTTCCCGAAATATAAAACCATCTTTATTTACATCTTTTTCTTCTGTTATAATGCATACTTCCACATCAACATCTTTGTCCTTATACTCCTTGTCATGATAAATAGCAAATGTATTATTACTTTCTGAAATATTTAGTTTTTTTATTTTTATATAATCATATATTTCCTTCCATAGATATCCTTCACAAAAATAATTGGGAATAATTTTTCTCAAAGAAAAAACTCTATAACTAGGAATTTCTTTCACCATTACATTATAATGAATACCTATTTGTTTTTTATTTATATCATTCATAGCAGTTCTTATCTTTGCTAATCGATGCTTTTCTGAATTTATAACATCTTTAATTTTTTCTTCCTTTATTTTAAGCTGTGTTTTAATAAAATCATTATCCCAATTACTAAGAGCGTGATAAGTTTCTGCAACACTAAAACCAGTATCACGCAAGAATAATATTTTATTTAAAGTTTCAATTTGTTCTATAGAATACATACGATATCCCGTATATTTGTTGATTTCAGCAGGCTTTAAAAGTCCTGTTTCATCATAATATCGTAACATCCTTACAGAAACCTGTGTAAGTTTTGAAAACTCTCCTATTTTAAACATGAATACCCTCCTCATTTCACAATCAGCCTGTCATAATTCAGTATATATTTTGTTTTAGTATACTTCAAGCTGCCATGAGGATAATCATATCTACTATGAAAAGCAATAGTCTAGTTAACCAGTATTACCTATATATTTATAAGGTATACATGTAGGAGTTTTAAATACTGGACAAGGAACTACTTTAGAGTTTATATCAAATACATCACTAATAAGCTTTTCTGTAATAATTTCTTCTGGTTTACCCTCTGAATATACCTTTCCATTTTTTATAGCTATTATATAATCTGCATATCTACATGCCAAATTAATATCATGAAGAACAATAATTATAGTTCTCTTTGCATGCTTATTTAGATCCTTAAGAAGATCTAAAACTTCAATTTTATATTTAATATCCAAATGATTTGTAGGCTCATCAAGGAGAATAATATCTGTTTGTTGTGCTAATGCCATAGCTATCCATACTCTTTGCTTTTGACCACCAGAAAGATCAGAAATCTTCTTATGTTTTATATCAATTAATCCGGTTTTATTAAGGGCATAGTCCACCATTTTTTCATCCTCTTTACTCCATTGATTAAACCAAGTCTGATAAGGATAACGTCCTTGCTTTACTAAATTAAAAACTGTTAAATCAGTAGGTGCTTCAGGGGCTTGTGTAAGTATAGCTAGCTTCTTTGAAATTTCCTTTGAAGATTTTTCAAATATATTACTATCTTCTAAAAAAACACTTCCCTGAGCCGGCTTTAAAAGTCTAGAAATAGTTTTTAAAAGAGTAGACTTCCCACAGCCATTACTTCCAACTAATATAGTTATTTTATTTTTTGGTATAATTATATTTATATCTTTTAGCACAATGTTATCCCCATAGGCTAATGTTAAATTCTTTGATGATATACTCATTTTATACAACCTCCTTAAGTGATTTGTGATTTTTAACTAAAAGATATATAAAAAATGGAGCACCTATTCCAGCAGTAAATATTCCAACAGGCAAATCCAATGGAAAGAATAATGTTCTTGCAGCTATATCTGATAAAACTACTATTATGCCACCAATTAATGCAGAAAGTGGAGTTATATATTCAAAGGAAGAGTTTGTAAGCTTTCTACATATATGTGGAGCTATAAGTCCTACAAAGCTAATTCCTCCACCAACTGCAACAGCTCCACTAGCTAATGCTGCACTTAAAATCATCAGAATAAATCTATTCTTTTCAACATCATTTCCAAGTCCTGTTGAAATACTATCATCTAAACTTTGAACATTTAATTCACGAATATATATTAAAGTAATTAAATAAATACATGAAAACCAAATAAATAAAAGTTTTACATTAATCCAGCTTGTACCATATACTGTTCCAGTAATCCAAAGCTGAGCTTCTTTTATAAATATTACTGGTCCATTTATTATCAATATAGAAGTTAAGGCTTTTGAAGCACCTGAAATTGCTATTCCTATAAAAATTAACCTATAGGGTGTAACTCCTTTTTTGTATGCAAGAAAATAAATTAAAAGCACAGACAAAAGAGCTCCTGCAAATGCAAACACAGGCATATAGAATATACTTATAGTAAGTGAATTGTTTTTGGAATCTGTAAATAAAGTTAGAAATACTAATGCTCCAACAGATCCACTAGCTGTTATTCCAATAATATTTGGATCAGCTAGTGGATTTTTCACTACTCCTTGAAGAATAGCTCCGGAAATCCCCAAAGAGGCTCCAACTAAAAATGCCACAAGTGTTCTTGGTAGTCGAATTGTATTGATAATTAATGAATCTCCACCTTGGCTATTTCCTAACAGTACTTCAATTACTTTGAGTATAGGTATATACTTTTGTCCTATGCTTGTACTAAGTAATATTGATACAATAGAAAGTATTAATGCAAACACAACTATCAAAACACTTCTTTTTTCATATATATAGGAAAATTTTCCCTTTCTAAAAACTATAAATCTCTTCATTATTTATTTTCCACCTTTCTAGCAAGGTATACGAAAAACGGCGCTCCCATTATTGCTGTAACTGCACCTACTGGTATATCTTTTGGATATACTATAAATCTTGAACCTATATCCGCTAAAAGTAAAAATATAGAACCTAATACTGCACTAAATGGAACTACCCACTTAAATTCAGATCCAACTAAAGCACGGGTTACATGAGGAATTATTATGCCTACCAAAGATATAGGACCCGCAACAGCAACTGAAGCACCTGCCATAATAACTACTAAAATAAGAATTTGCAGTTTAATTAATTCAATATTTAAACCTAAACCCTTTGCTATTTCTTCACCAAGAAAAAATATATTTAATTTACCTGAAATTAGATAACATATAATCCAACAAACAACCATATATGGAATAACAATCTTAAGGGATTCTATAGATCTACCTTCTACTGAACCTGTTAGCCAAAACATTACTTCTTCCATAGTTTTTTGATCTTTATAAAGTACTACTTGAGTAAGAGAAATGAAGAAGGCGGAAATTGCAGCACCTGCAAGTATTAAATCGAAAGTGTTAATTGACCCTCTTATTCCTCCAGCTAAGGTGTATACAAGTACTACAGCCATAGCAGCACCAATAAACGAAAAAAGTATTATATAATTTTGGGAAACACTTGGAAAAAAGCTATAGGTAAAAACCATAAAAAAGGCAGCTCCTGAATTTACTCCAAGAAGGCCAGGGGAAGCCATTGGGTTTTTAGTAAGAGTTTGCATAAGTACTCCCGAAAGACTTAAACTAGCACCTATAAATAGAGCAATAGTTGCTCTAGATATTCTTGAAGTTTTTAAAACTATATGTTCTAAGCTGTTATTATAATTTATAAATGTATTTATTAAGTCTACATAGGAGGTCTTAATATAACCTAAAAGTAGACTTGCTATAAACGATACAATTAATAAAGTAATAAGTATGACTAGTACAACAATTTTTGATCTGCTACTTTCTAGTGATAATTTTCTTTTAATACTCAACTATCAATACATCCTTTCATTAGTAGTGTTACAATTTTAACCTAAAATGCATACTTTTATATACCTACATAAAATAAGCTTTGGCTAATATATTGAGAGTATAAACTATACTTGAAACATTGTCAATGAAAGCTACTATCATTTGGAAATGAAAATCACTTGCATTTAAAAATAATATATGCTATCATTTCCTCACAATATTAAATTAACAAAGGAGAAGATTATATTATGAAAGCAAAAAAACTATTTAGTACTATTTCAGCTTTAGTTTTAGCAATAACAGTTACAGCCTGCTCACCATCCAAAAAAGATGCTACAAAATCTACTAAGCAAGCTAGTGACACTGTGAGAACTATAGACCATGCCATGGGCAAAACAGAAATTAAAGGAAACCCAACAAAAATTGTAGTTCTAACAAATGAGGGAACAGAAGCACTTCTTGCTTTAGGAGTAAAGCCAGTGGGTGCCGCTAAATCTTGGACAGGCAATCCATGGTATAAACATATTGAAAAAGATATGGAAGGAGTACAAAACTTAGGAGATGAAAGTCAAATTAACATAGAGGCAGTAGCTGCATTAAATCCAGATTTAATTATAGGAAATAAAATGAGACATGAAAAAATATATGATCAGCTTTCAAAAATTGCACCAACAGTTTATTCTAATACTTTAAGAGGCGAATGGAAAACTAACTTAAAATTCTATGCCAAAGTATTAGACAAGGAAAAAGAAGGTACAGAAGTAATTAAAACTTTTGATAGTCGTGCAGCTGAGATAGCAAAATTAGCAGGCGATAAGCTTAAAACAGAAGTTTCTTTAGTAAGATTTATGCCTGGAAAAACTAGAATATATCTAGGAGATACATTTTCTGGAATGATTCTTAAACAAATAGGCTTTGCTAGACCAGAAACACAAAGAAGTACAGATTTTACTCTTGAAATAGGTAAGGAAAGACTAAAAGAAGCGGATGGACAGGTTATGTTTTACTTTACTTATGAAACAGGAAATGGTGAAGGTTCTTCAAGAGAAAAAGAATGGCTAGAAGATCCTCTATTTAGATCATTAAATGCAGTTAAAAATAATAAGGCATATAGAGTTGATGATGCTATTTGGAATACTGCAGGTGGTGTAAAGGCTGCGAACTTACTACTTGATGACATAGAAAAGTTTTTAAAAGAAAATAAATTCTAATATCTTTTAGGATTTATTCCCTGTTGGTAAAGTATTTATTTTCATAGTTCATTTATATATTATATAGTTTAGAGAAGTATTATTCTTCCTTAAAATAATACTTCTCTATTTTTTCAATTAAGCTTCCAGTTTCTATTTCAGCTTGATAAATAAAATCAATTATCTTTTCATTCCAGCCAGCTAATATATTCACTCTTTCACCACAAAATTGTTGTGTTCCGTAGCCTTGCATATCTATAGCGTGTACCCATACATTAGGATTAATTTTACTTTTATACTCCTCAACATATCTTTGGCACACACGGCCATAACCTCTGTTTATTTCATTGTCAGATAAAATTATTATTCTATCTACAAAAATTTTGTTGTTAAGCAAATGTCTTATAGGCAATGAAATATCTGTTCCTCCTCCATTAACCTTTATAGAATTAGCATTAGCAATAATTCCATTTTTAGTTGATAAATTACTCATATAAAGCTTACTGTCAAAGGTTGTAGTTATGGTTTCTTCGCATATATAATTAGCTATAGACATCATAAGTACAGCAATTTCTGCACATGTGATTTGACTTTTTTCACTTATGTAACAATTCATAGAACCAGATACATCTGCTGAAATCATTGTCTTTCCTGTTAGCTTATTAATATTTTTAGTAGAATGTTTTATTGCTGCCTCCAAGGTATCAAATATCTTTGATGTTCCTATACCCTCATTTTCCAAGGTCTTATATGCAGAATAATATCTAAAGGGCAAGAGCTTGTTTCTTAGCACCCTATTTTCATCAGATAAAAATTCATATACCTTGTCTATATTGTATACATCAGCTTTTAATATATTTCTTAAATTTCGAAGCATTGCCATGTATCCTAAACTATTATTTTCAATAAGTTCTTCCCAAACCTTCTTCTTATTGCCTCTGCTTGATAATTGTGTTTCCCAGGTAATAGGAGTTTTGAGTTTATTTTCTAGTAGTCTCTTAAACATATTATTTTGTTCTTCATTTTTAGCCTTAGGATGGACTAAACAAAGCAAATCTTTAAGTTTTACTAAATTATTTCTACGATTATACTTTGCTAACTGATATTCATCAAAACTAAGCAATTTATCCCCTATACCTTTTTTTATAGAGTTGGGTATAGGCTTTCCATATTTGTTTATATAATAAGCAAGAATTTCAGTCATATCATCAACTCTAAAAATACAATTATTCATTGACCTTCTAACATATGGCTTACCTTTATTTACCTTTGCTAATTCTCCAATTAATACCTGGGAAATAGTTCTTAAATGCATTTCTTTTCTTGTATATACACATAAGTTTGCAATAAATTTAGGATCTTCCTTTATAACCTTTTGAACTGTATTAACTATATCTTCTGAATTATCTTTATAAAATTTACTTTCATTAAAAAGACTGGTTAGTACTTGAGTAACCAGTTTTTCTTTATCCGTCATTTGATAAGCCTCATGCATTGATAAGTTTTTTGTTTTTATATAACTTTTGCAATTAAACTTTGCCATAATAGTCACTCCCTTTATTAAATTTTAGCTTGGGAGAAAATTAGAAGTGTTTTTTCAGCTTTTGATAAGAAGTAACACTTTCTAGCACTACCCAAGCTTTTTTAAAAATGAAATAGAGAGAAAAATTATTTGAGTATTTGGTGCTCTACCAACTGAGCTATTCATTTTCATAAGAAAATAAAACTGGAATCGAACCAGTGACATCCACTCTCAAATTCGAAGTAACTCAAATATACACTACTCTATACATTTTTAACTTAGAGGAGAAATTTGAGAAGAGATGCTAAATCCAATACGAAGTAACTCTTCTCTGCACTGCCTCTTAATCAAGTTCAACTTAGATTTAAAAATCACTTGATGTTTATATTATAAAGCTAATATAAATTAAGTTACAGACAAAAACTTTGCAATAATTAACTTAGGCATATTTAATTAAATGATAGATAAAATTCCTAATCTATTATTTTCTTTAATATCCCTTATTATCTTAATAACAAAAAAACCAGATTTATAATTAACTTGATTCTCCTGCTTTAAAATTGTAAATAGGCTTGATTATTTTTAATATACTAACAGTATCTTGAATATTATTTATAATTTCCTCCATAGGCTTATATGCCATAGGAGCCTCATCAAGAGTTGATAAATTTACTGATGTAGTAAATATACCTTCCATGGATTTTTCATATTCTTGAAAATTTAAGATTTCCTTCGCTTTTTTTCTACTCATAAGTCTTCCTGCTCCATGTGGTGCAGAATAGTTCCAATCAGGATTTCCTTTTCCAACTGCTAATATACTTCCGTCCCTCATATTTATAGGAATTAATACCATTTCCCCTTTGTATGCTGAGATACTTCCCTTTCTAATAATGTTGTCCTTAAAACTTATATAGTTATGAGTAGTATGAAAGTAGCAATAATCCTCTAACTTTTTATTAACTAGCTTGTCTAATATTATGTTTGCCATGGTTTCTCTATTTAAAGCTGCATATTCCTGACATATATTCATGTCATGCAAATAACGTTCTCTATAGTTTCCCGTTAAGAAACACAAATCTTCCGGATAGTCTGGTAATAAATTTTTATATTTTTGTTTTAATTTTTTTAATTCACCTTGAATAAGTTGTCTCTTACCTTCCTTCTTATATTCATTGATTATTCTATCTCTTTGATAAAAATACTCTTCTTTTCCTGAACATAAATCAATAGCCAGATTTTGATAATACTCTGCTATTTGTTTTCCTAAGTT
This sequence comes from Clostridium tetanomorphum, assembly GCF_017873215.1. GTDB lineage: Bacteria > Bacillota > Clostridia > Clostridiales > Clostridiaceae > Clostridium_AO > Clostridium_AO tetanomorphum. Next base: position 237,478 of record NZ_JAGGKA010000003.1, on the reverse strand, counting down.
TCTACTTCCAGAATGAATAACCAAGTATACGTTTTTTTCATCGTCAACATCTAATTCTATAAAATGATTTCCCCCACCTAAAGTACCTATACTTCTTTCAATTCTTTTAGTGTTCTTTAATTCTCTAAAACAATGTAGCTCCTGAAGCCTTTGAAATCTTACTACTCTTCCTTCATGAACTTCTATTCCTGCTGGTATATATTTTCTAATAATCTCATCTATTTCTTTTAAATCTACATCAGCTTTGCCTAATTCAACAGTAGTCATACCGCAACCTATATCAACGCCTACTATATTAGGTATAGCTTTATCTCCTAGATCTGCTGTAAATCCAACTACACAGTCCCTTCCTGCGTGAGTATCTGGCATTATTGCAATTTTACTATCTTTACAAAATTCCTGATTACATAATTCCATTACCTGGGAAATAACTTCTGATTCTACTTTATCAGTATATACTTTGGCACTATTATATTTCCCCTTTACTTCCAACATATTACTTTCCTCCTTATAGGTAATATTACCCTTATTTAACTCAATAGCTTGTCTTATTCTTTTAACTATTTCTTCTATAATTCTTTGTGGTGATGTAACTTTAACATAAGGACCAAGGGCAAGTATCTTTCGTATAACTTCTTCTTCTTCAAAGGTATAATAAAAAAGTTTCATCTCATATTTATCTTCTTCAATGCATCTTGAATAACGCTCCATTTCTGAAAAACTCATAAAGCATCTTTCCATTGCAGCCTTTTCATCTATTACTTCAAGAACAATTGGCTCCTTAGAATATCTATATTCATGAACTAAATTTATTGCAGTGTCTCTATGTACTTCAATACCTTTCTTTTCATATATTTTTATATTATCCAAAGAAAATATATTTGCCATTATAGGTCTTTTATCATCTAATGAATACATGGAAACCCTAAATTTTCCATCCTTATGGGAATATTCTATCCTTATGGGAAGAGCTCTTCTTTCACTATAAACATTACCAAATCTATCAGTATTACAATATGTTATCCCTTTCTTATCTAAAATTGCTCTTAATAAAATTCTAAAATTCTTCTTATATTTTTCTAAATTATCAACGTGAGGTAATATTGATTTATTTGTAACTTCAATAATTTCACTAGTATTAGCACAATCAAAGTTCTGTAATACTGATTTAAGTTTTGCTATTGTAGTATCACTTAATAGCAACTGTATTTCCTCTTCATTTAGCATATTTTTTAGCCAAGATTTTTCTATGTTTGTAAGTCTAACAGGTACTGTTGTCTTATTATCTACTTTAATATTAGGATAATATACTCCATTCTCTTGTTGAAGCAAATTAAAGTTTTCATTATCTTCATATTCATTTAAAAGTAATCCTTCAAAAGTTTGAAAATCCTTTCCTATAACTTTTTCCTGAAATTCTTCTCTATCTACTATTTTAATAATATCATCTCTATTCATACCTATTCTACATTCATTAAGTACAGTAAATATAATATGGAAATATCTATTTTTTACTTCATCAAAAAGTTCCATATTGATTAATCATCTCCTTCCAGTCTTCATTAACTCTATTTATAAGCCCTCTGCCCTGTATAATCTTTATATATCCAGAATAACTTCTAATCCATGGAACCATTTCTATGCTATCATTAACAATCATATCTAACTTATAATGCCCTTCTCCTATTCTTTCTATAGTTCCTTTTTGAATCTCTCCCCTAATTTTCTCAATTATGTAATTTTCTTTAGACTCATCTATGGTAATTTCTAAGCTTATCTTTTCTGGTTTACTTCCTGCACCTAAAGGCACACTGGACCAACTATATTGCATATTGCCATTATATAGTGCTTTTAAATTTCTTATTTCATATTTAAACTTGGTAACCTCAACACTTTCTATCCTATCTAGTCTGGATATTACACACCTATTCTCCTTATTATAGGATACTAAATAAAATCTTCCACAGATTATATCATATCTAATTTTATAAGGCCTTAAGGGTTCTTTTGTATTACTTTTTCTTTTAGCTTCCCTGGGAATATAATTAAGTATTATGTATTTTCTTTCGTGTATTGCCTTTAATATTTTACAAAGTATCTGTTCTTCAATCACTGGATGAAAATGAAGATTTTTATATTGAAAATTATCACCTAATTCTATATTTAGTCCTCTTTCATACTTAGCATAATCCATTAAGCTTTGTTCACAATAGTAGCCTGCTGTTACTGGAAAGGATATATTTTTAAATAAAGATATAGCAATAATCAACTCTTCAAGCTCCTTATTGTCTATTTCTTTAAAAATATCCTCTGCAATACTATAATATTTAGTCCTCTTAATTGTCCTATATTTAAGTATTCCAAGACTTTTACACATTTCATTAAGCTTTCTTTCAATAGTTTTGCTACTTATATTGTCATAGGATATTAATCCTTTATCTATCATGTATTCCTCTATATCACGAAAACAACATTCTTTTTCCTTAGCATTTAAAATCATTAAAAGATTAAAATATAATAATAAACCTGCTGAAGTAAAGCTCTTTGTCATATATGTTTTCACTAAAAAATTTTCTGTATTTATTATGGAATCATAGGTCAAAGCTAACAGCTTGTTTCTTCCCTGTCTATCGGTTTTAACAAATGATCCCTCTACATATTGTTGTATTCTTCTTATTTCATAGCTTATCTTTCTTGAGCTAAGATTTCTCTTACCTCCTAAATCTTCCCTAGAAAAGCATCCATATAGGAACACATCCCTAAGAATTGCTCTTATTATATTATAGTGTTTAATAAAATCGTTAAACATTAAGTTTTCTCCTCTACTGTTATTTTACATCAATCATTAGTTAAATTAGTTTCTATATAAAAAGTATAGCTTGTATGAATAATTTTTTACAGACAAAAAATTTGCTATAATAGAAAAATAGTAGTTCCACTTACCCTTGGAACTACTATTTTGGCTCTTCTATTACTTTATTGAATAGTTTCTATTTAAGGTCATCTCATATAAATGCAATGTATAAAAATCAATCTTTGCAGGATTCTTGATCCAATTTTCAATTAGCAGGTAACTTTATTTGGACACCTAATTTCAATAACTGTTTAAAGATTAAATTTAACCAATAACTTGTACTACTTCTCCTTGCTGATTTCTTATCTCCGTTTTTTCTATTGTAAATTTTATTTTTTTCATTGCTTTTAAATTAAAGCTTTTTTCCTTTGGAATTAATTCGGAAGCTATTTCAATTACTATTTCTTCATTTATCATAAGTTCTAAATTATTTTTATCAACTTTTACACATGGTTCCTTTGAGTAATTAATAATTATATTATGTTCCTTCCCTACAAGCATTAGTGATCTATCTTTTAAAATGCGCCCTTTTAAAACTTTTCCTATAGTTTCAGCTTGGTGTGCACCTATAATAATTTCATAACTCTTACCTTTAAATAATCCTTTACTCTCTTTCCAAGAAAGCTTATCATTGAATAAGGTTCCTGTGCTTGATCCATCTTTTTCAATACCTTTTTCTACTAATGCTCTTATCTCTTCATTATTTAATAAAGATTGTCTATTTAAATCAGTTATATATAAAGGCATATATTTAGAAAACACCTTTAAAACTTCACTGCCATTCCAACATTTTATTGCATTTTCTTCATCTACAGTTATACCTACTATTTGTAAAAATTCAACTTTCCCATTTTGTGTATCTATACATGGTAATTCTGGATCTTCTGCAAAAACTATAGAACCTATTAGCGAGTCTGTACCAGCTGCAATTGGTCCATTAGCATTTAAATAATGTCCTGCTGCAAAATAGTTTCCTGTAGAAAATACATACCTTGCAATATTTTGAATAAAATTCAAAGCCCAATTTGGTGGTTCACTGTCTAAAGCTTCTTTTTTTACCCTAAAAGTAAGTTCAAATCCGTATCCACTATAATCTGGATCTTCCCATTCTTTCTCATAAATCTCTGAAAATCCATATGTAACAAAATGCCAATGTGGTATAGGTTCCTTCCTTTCATAAACACTTATTCCTTCTAAAGGATCATTTCCTCCTAAAAAATAAGGAATTATTGTGCCATAATGTTTAGGCTTTTGATTTTTGTATATTTTTTCTAATGCATCATCAATTGCTTGCCACCCTATAGCCTGTACTTCTTCATTATCCTTTTTACACATAAAATGCCTCCTTTATAAAAATGGCTCTATTATCTAAACACTTTCATCTAATTTTTATGTACCTTACCCTATATTATTAATTATTTATAGAATTTGTATCATCTGAACTATAATCATATCCATTATTTTGAACCCTTCCTTTTGTGACTTCCTCGATTCTATCTGGAATTAGATACCTTAAATCTAAATCTAGATTTTCAAGCTTTTCTGGATTTAATTTTATAGCAATTGTACCTATATATTAATTACATTCTTTCTTTTGGAATTACAAATTTATAGACTTTTCCTATTGGAAATTCATTTTCATTATCAAAGGGATATATATGATATTAAACTTGTCCATAAAATGTATAATTTTACAATCTTCTCCGAAGGAAAATTCATCCTCCTCATAACCAAACTCCACCTGAGTCTAAGAATCACTTGATATGAAAGTAATTATCACCATTAATTGTCTTTTATTATTTTCGACTATTAAAATGAAATCTTGTGTATTTTTATGTTTTTAATTATTATTTTCATATACATTACAAAAGTCCCTTATGATTTTGTTAAATATAGAACTATTTTAGGTTATTTAACATTGGATAAAAAATAAAACTATACAATTATAAAATGTATAGTTTCATTTTTACTATTATTTTTTTAGTGCATTTTCAATAGACTTTAAATAAGCTTTGCTTGTAACTGTAGCACCTGAAATAGCATCTACATCTATATTTTGCTTTTCTATTACTTTTTTAAATAGTTTTTCTCTAACATCATCTTTTTTAATAATAACATCTTTTACTATATGAATTTTAGTTATTTTATGATCCTTAATATTTACATTTACAGAGTTCGTCCATCTTCCGCTTTTATATTCTCCACTATACACTCCATCATTTAAATGTGATAACTTAACATTATGAATCACTACTTCACTTCCAGTTTTAAGTCCTCTGGTAAGAAAAAATATTCCTCCTGTAAATATTAAAACCACAATAATAATTATAGATAATATGACTTTAAAAAAAGATTTAATTTTAACCACCTCTTATATTAAGTTAATTAATTATTCATCACTTTTATAAATTTACTAATATTCTCACTTATTATATTAGATACATCTTCATTAATTTTACATACCTTCTTAATTATAAATTTTTCAAAAAAATTCATTTTACTAAAAATAACTTCTCCTCCAAAGTACTCTTTGGCAACAGCTTTAGATAACAATTCTTCTGGAAAAACATTATTAAGTTCCGCTTTCCCTTTTTGTTCCTCTATCATACCACATATAAATAATCCAATATTCTTATCTTTTAATTCATTAATATTTTTGCAGCAAAATTCAGTTATTCCCTTTTGAATCTTTCCCGCGTATACTGATCCTCCAATAATGATATTATCAAATAAACCTATATCTGGTACACTGTCTTTTTTTATGTCCACAGTTACAACTTCTCCATGAAGTTTATCCTTTAACTCTTTACTGCATTTTTCCACGCATCCATGTTTAGATCCGTAAACTATAAGTGTTTTCATAAATTATTACCTCCTTATTTGAGCTCTTACGAGCATATTTTTTAAGGCTAATTTTTTTCATATTTCACTTTACACTATCATTTGTATAAAAAGATTTCTTGACTTTAGAGAGAGTTTTTACTCCCACTTTAAAAAAGATGGTGGTATTAAAGCGGATAGCCATCGGATAAAATAGTATCTATCCAAATAAATACTATTTTATCCGATGCTATAGACTATTTAGTTATTAGACAATCCTTTAATAAGAATTTCAATATGATGATTTATAAGCCTTTCTTTTTGCTTCTCACACATATTTTTTTCTAGTATCAATCTAGAAATAAGCCCTTGAGTGGATGTTAATATTATTTGAGCAGTAAGTTCTATATCCATTTTTCTAAATTTATGTTTTTCAATTCCTATTTCTATTAACTTACAAAGCTGTCCTATACTTTTTCTCTTTTTTCCAATTCCCTGTTCTAAAATATTTACTTTTTCCTGTATACCTTCAATGTCATTCATTAAAATAGCCCTAAATTGTTCAGGTATTTCTAACATAAGTTCAATATATGCCCTTAGCGTATTTTCTATTGTTTTATCTGGATTTTCACTATCTACAGGAATAGCACTTATAGTTTTTAATATATTTCCATAACCATCCTCCACAATAAAATTCACTATCTCAGCTTTGTCTTTAAAATAATGATAGATAATCCCTGGAGAATACTCTATCTTACTCGCAATTTTTCGAATAGATAAATTTTCGTAACCCTCTTTAACTAATATATTTTTTGCTGCATCTATTATCTTTTTTTTAATAACTTCTTTTTCCTGTTTCCTTCTTTCGGTAATTCCCATATTTTTCCTCCTCTGCATTTAACACTGTAAGAAAATCGAACATCGTTCAATTTTATTTTATCATTAATCTATATGGATGTAAATACATGAAACATATTCTCCTAGAATTAAAGAATTTATATTAATATATTAAAAGAGAGTCATATTCATATAAAGATACTTTCTATATGAATACAACTCTTTATTTTATATTAAATTTATAAATATTTTAAAAATATTTATTAAAAACATCTTATTATTTACCCATTTCAGCTATTCTCCAACCGCTTTTTTCAGCTTCTTTTTTCATGGTACAAAGATGAAAATCAGCACCATCATCTGATGTGATAAATTCAAAGTATTTAAAATCAGCTGTTGCCTTATAGATTAGTGTTTTGTCGTCATTATCAGCACTATCTAATTTTTTTACTTCTAATAGCTTTACACTTTTTATATTTGTATCACCAGCATCTTTTTCCTTGTTAAATAAATAATGATTATCCATATTAGATGTTAAATACTGGCATAAGGTCTTTCTTGTAATGGTTGCCCACTGCATTTTAGTATCATTTTTATCCAATGCTTTATAATGTTCCTTGATTATATCCTCTGGTTTCATTTTAGATAACTTTATTTCTAATTCGTCATCATAATTAATATAATTTTCAATCCACTGATCCCAATTTTTTTCTGTAATATTTTCCAGTGACTTTCTATCAAGAGAACAAGCAAATGAATAATGTCTTCCCATATCTATATATGCTCCAATTATTTTATCCTTATACTTTAAAATAACTCCCCTTGCATTTCTTTGAGGTTTCAAAAATTCTGGCAAAGGTTCCCTTAGTATATAAATTTCCGCTGTTATATTCTTTCCAAGATAGTTCCTAAAATTCAATCCAATTTGCTTAGACAATTCATTATTATAGGCCCAGTATATCTTAACTGGATATTCCCCTGCATTATGTTTTAAATTCTCTGGAAGCTTTTCTTTTAAAGTATTTATTTTATAATCAACAGTCCAATTATATTTTTTAAATAAATCTAATACTGGCTTTTCAATATTTGTATCAAATTTTTGATACTCAATTAAATTACACATATATCTAAAGAAATCATATTTAGGTTTTTTAATCTTTCCTCCTGTTTCTACATATCCAAATTCATAAAGGCTGTCAAATGAAAAGAAAATCTCTTCTTTACTTCCATCCTTTTTAGTTAAAATTAATTTATTACCATTACAATTCATCTTCTCCATATCTTCTAATTTTGTTTTGCCCTTTACCGTTTCACTATTTTCTATCATAGACATAATATCATTGATTATTTTTTTATCTTTAATTGATATATTTTTTAACTTAAAAGGACTAGCAGCATACTCGGCATTATTAAATGTAAAGTCAATTTTTTTAAATGTAAAGTCATTTTTTCCCTTGATGTCTTTATTGGTTAGAGTTACTATCATTATTAGACCTATCAATGTTATACAAAATAATGTAAACCAGATCTTTGGTTTCCTATAGTTCATTATATTTTTAATTCTTGTCTTTATATTTGTTTTTCCAAAACCTATAAAATTCTGTTCTAAAGGATGTATCTGTTTATCAGCAATATCTATTAGTGAATTAGCATAATCCCGTCTTATATCATTTCCCCAAATTCTCATTACATTTTCATCACAGGAAAGTTCCATATCTTCATTAAATAACTTTGCTGCTAACCAAATTATAGGATTAAACCAATATATAGCTACTACTATAACCCATATTAGTTTTAGTATATTGTCATACCTTTTAATATGTATCAATTCATGGATTAATATATGCTTTGATTCCTCTTTTTGTATGGTATCTTTCATAGAGTTTGGTATAATAATTCTTGGTCTAAAAAACTTATATACCATAGGACTTTCTATGCCACACAATGTATAAACATTAATATTTCTCCTTATCTTTACCTTTCTTTTAAGTTCTTCTATATCAAAATTATAAATATTGGACATTTCTAATATCTTTGAAGCCTTATAATATTTAATTAGTCCATGTAATATTAAAAATGCCAATCCTACTATCCATAGTATAGCTGCTGCAAATATAAACTTTTCCATTAAACTTACTGAAGTAGTAGCGTTTCCAATGTCAGTAATAGTTGATGATGCATTATTGATGGTAATGTTAGGTATTGTTTTCCTTTGCACTTCACCAATTATAACCCTGTCCATTACTGTATTTGATTCTGGTATATAATTAAATAAACTTAATCTAGATACAAAGTTTGTGGGAAATATTAATCTAACTAAAACAGCAAACCAAAGATAATAAGAAAAATTTTTAGGTAATCTCCTACCAAATGTAAATCTTATTACAATTATAAATAAAGCTATTATTGATCCTTTAATACCCATACTAACAATGGCCCTAAATAAACCTTCTAGCATACTAGTCATCCCCTATTTCAATTTATTAACAATTTCTTTAAGCTCTTTTATATCTTTTTGGGATAAATTATCCTTTTGAAGAAATGTTGCAAAGAACTTTTTAATAGAGCCATTGTATACCTTATCTATTAATTCCTCCGTTTCTGATAATTGAACTGATTTCCTATCTATAAGTGCAGATACTATTGAATTTTCATTAGATATAATGTTTCTTTCTTTTAATCTTCGTATCACTGTATAAGTAGTAGATTTTTTCCAACCTAATCTCTCATAAGCTAATTTTACTAAATCAGAACTTTTAATAGGTGAGTTTTCCCATATAATCTCCATAAATTTAAATTCAGCATCAAATATCTTGCAGTCCTTCATAAAATCCCTCCTTGGTTTAACATATTAAACCTATTTACTTTAGTTTATCCCATTAAACCAAAGTTGTCAACATTTGGATACATTTTTAAAGCTGTAACTTAATTGATTTATATTATAAACCTACTTTTATCCCCTATATTAACTAGTGATAATCTATGCAAAGCTCTTGTGCAAGCAATATATAAAAGCTTTTTATCCTCCTCTGTATTATAGTTTTCATCATCAGTTCCATAAACAATAACTCCATCAAATTCAAGTCCTTTAGCCATATAAACAGGAACTATACTAGTTCCACTAATATCATTACTTTTGTTAGTAATAATATTAATTTCTATTCTATCTTTTAATCTTTCATAAAGATTTTGTGATTGCTTCATGCTTTTACATATAATTGCAATTAATTCACATCCATACTCTTTATATTTTAGTATATAATTTATTACAGTTTCATCTAGTTCAGATACACTCAACTTTGAAACTATTTCTGGTGGTTCCTCATGTCTTTCAAATCTCTCTACTTGAAAATTCTCATGAAGAAATTTGCTACTAAATTCATTTATTTCATAGGAATTTCTAAAACTTTTATGCATAGATACCACTGTACTTTTAGATTTATTTAATATTGCTTTAATGTCATCATAAATGCAGATATCTGCTTCTTTTCCTATAGTCTGATTTATATCACCTAGCACTGTATATCTAGCATTTTTAAACATTTCCTTTAATATTTCAAAATGTATAGGGTAGTAATCTTGTGCTTCATCAACAACAACTTGTTTGATATCTTTATACTTGTCATATCCGCTAATTTTCACTTTTAAATATGTTAGTGCTAATATGTCTTCATATAACATAGCATCTTCATTATTACTTGAATTATTTAATATATCATCAATATTATCTGGTAGCCTAATGCCCTGCGCCAGCCTATAAAATAAGTCTTTATTTTGTAATAGTCTTTTATATACATTGATATAATCAATTTGGGTAAACTTTTTAATCTCTTTAAGTAATTTAGAACTTTCCTTTATTGAAATTAACCTTGCCAATGATTTTATTTCAAATTGATGTTCAGGATATCTACTTACAAAGGCCTCTAGCTTTTTTATACGTTCTTTTCTAATTGGTTTTATCTTATCTAATATTCTTACTTCGATTGTTTTAAGTCTCTTTTCAATGGGAATATCTATACTATCATTTAATAAAAATTCTTTTATCAAATGTCTATTCGCCATGTATTCTCCATTATAATAAATATCTCTAAAGTCTATCATTTTACGTTGAAAATACCATATAAATCTATTAAGGATTGTTACAAACTCTTTTGAAGTTTTAAATTCTAAACTGCTTTTTATAATATTTTTCTTCTTCTTGTGTTCGCAAACTATTATTTCTTCTAATGTATCATTTTTGGATTTAATACACCTATTATTAAAATTTTCTGAAAATATATTTTCAAATGTCAGTCTTATAATATTCTCTTCTCCAAGCTCTGGAAGAACATTTTCAATATACTTACTAAATAACTCATTAGGTGAAATTATTACTATATTGTTTGCATAAAGCTTTGTAAGAAGCCCTTGGTACATTAAAAACGCTACCCTATGCATTGCTATAGATGTTTTACCACTTCCTGCTACTCCTTGCACTATTAAAAGTTCACTTTCAATATCACGAATTACTATATCTTGCTCTCTTTGTATTGTTTCAACAATAGTTTTCATCTTTGAAGATGTATTTTTAGCTAACACACTTTTCAAAGTATTATCCATAATATTTAAACTAGAATCAAAAAAATAATTTATTTTTCCATTCTTGATATCATATTGACGCTTAAGTAAAACTTCACCCTCCACCTCTCCATCTGGTGAGTTATATTTTGCATTACCTAACTCGTATCTGTAAAATATGCTAGCAACAGGTGATCTCCAATCATATACATAAAAATCATAGGTTTCTTCATCTAAAAGATTAGAAACGCCTATATATATTTTTTCTTTATAGCTTCCCTTTTCTAAAAAATCAATTCTTGCAAAATAGGGTTTTTTAAGCATTCTCTTATATTTATCTATGTTCTTCTCTATTTTTTCATAGCTTGTTGTTTGCCCTTGAACAATTGCTAAATTCTGCTTTATGTCTGCTAGTCTATCAATATCATCAATAAAATGTACAGTATTTTCCCACATATGCCGTCTAACATAAATTAATTCCTCTTTAGCTTTTGATGCTTTGTTTGACTCTATATCTAAATTCTTGTTTATAAGTGACATTGTATTCTCAAGATAAGAAACTTCACTTTTTAATTCCTCATCATAATTACTCATAAAACCCCTCCCCCTCATTTAATAGAAGTCTTGTAAGTTTAATTGCTTCCTCAGTTACATATTTTTTAAAATCTATTTCATCCTGTATTAATGATCTTTTAGCAATATATATGGATACTTCTCCATGTATATAACAATGTACATTGTGTAACACATATTTAATTTTCTCTTTATTAGGAGTAAAGCCATAAAGATTATGCCAAATATTTTCTATTATATCTACAAATGCATTCACGGTTTCTACTGTAGCTATCTTATCATCTTCTGGACGTTCACCCTGTATTATTTCAAACCATGCAAGACGAAACCACCCTTTATTGTATAAAGGGAACTCCACAAAACAACTAAAAAAACATTGTAATTTTAATCTATAATCATCTATTTGTGATATCTTTTCACTAAGTCCATCCAAAAATTTTTTTAATATTGCTATATGAGTACACCATAATAAATCATCAAAACATCCAAAATGATTATATAAATTTGTATGAGCGCACCCTAGTTCACGAGCAATTCCCCTTAAGTTTACATCTCTTATATTTTCTTTATCCTTTATTAACCTTAATGTTTGTTCAACTATTTGTTCCTTTGTAATACCCTTTTTCATTGATATCTCCCCTCATAAATATTCTTATTACCACTGGTAATAAGAATTATACTATTTATTATTGTGAAGTCAAGTAAAATTTATGCATTGAAGTGATTATTAGATTTGGGTGAAGCTTGCTATAGTATTTATGGTACAAAAATACCGTACTGCTTTTTAATATACTGCTTTTATAATAAACAGTTCATATAAAAAACTATTTATATAAATTAGGCATATCATTTTACAGTACGGTAAAAAAATATTATTTTCTATTTTTACTTATTTCTTTCTCTTTGAATAAAATAATACTCTAATACTTTCTTTTCCATAGGTATAACATGATGACTTCCACCTCTTGATTTAACATCTTCAATAACAGTAGCTAATACCATCTTAGGATTATCAGTATTCATAGCAACAAGCCATCCATATTCTTCTCCAGTAGTATCCTCAACACTTTTTTTCAATTCTGCTGTACCTGTTTTTCCAGCCAATTTTACTCCATTTATTTTAACTCCATGTGCTGAACCAGATGGATTCTCTACAACTTCAGTAAGATCTTTCAATAATATATTTGCATTTCCCTCAGAAATAACACCTTTCTTCCATACTTTTGCTGGTGTCTTATCACCTGGAATCTGAAAAGTAGGTGTCATCATGTCACCTTTGTTTGCTACAGCACTATACATTAAAGCTATATGTAGAGGACTCATGAGAACTTGTCCTTGACCATACCCACTATCTGCTAATTGAATATCATTTTTTATAGTATTATCATAAGAAATTTGAGATTTTGCAATTGGGTAATCTATAGGTAGCTTTTCTCCTATACCCAAGGCTTTTGCTTTTTCTATAAAGGACTCTTTGCCCATTTTAAGTGCTTGTTGTGCAAAATATATATTATCAGAATATATAAAAGCATTCTTTAGATCTATTGGTTTTCCTGGGTCTGCCACCCTTGTAACTTTATATCCTCCCCAACTAGCATTAGGCTGCCACTTATTTCCTTGTATGTTAATGGCTTCTGATGGATTTATACTTCCTTTTTCTAATCCTGCTATTGCAGTAAATAACTTAAAGGTAGAGCCTGGTACATAGGAAGCTTTAAATCTATTATCAAATTGTATATTTTTATCCTTTTTCCATTGTGTTTTAATACTTTCAGGAGCATAGGTAGTAAATAAATTTGGATCAAATGCCGGCGAACTTACCATAGCTAAAACTTCTCCAGTTTTAGGATTTATAGCTGTAGAAGCTCCTTTATCCCCATTCATACTTTCATATATTTCCTTTTGAAGTTCCGTATCTATAGAAAGAGTTATGTTCTCTCCATCTTTTGGTTCTGTTTTTGCTATTTGTATTTTTTCTGATTCTCTTCCATCCTTTTGTTTGGATATATAAATAAATTTCCCATCTTTAGCTCTTAATCTACTTTCATAAACTTGTTCTAATCCTCTTTTCCCTATCTTGCTTGTAGAGCTATATCCTTGACCTTGGAATTTTTTAAGTTCTTCTGCTGTTATATCAGCTACATAACCTATTAATGGTCCTATAGCTTCTCCACCTTGATAAACTCTACCTTCCGATTCCTTATGTATTATTCCACGAATTTGCTTAGCATCTGCAATTATATCTTTTTTGTCAGCAGATATATTAACAATAGGTACAAAATATTCAGGGTTACTGTTAGCTTTCAATTTATCTTCTATTACCGAAGGTTTTACATCCAAAATTTTTGCTAGCTTTTTAATATTCTCATCTTTATTTAAATTAAAATCCACAGGTTTAATTCCAATAGTTACTACAATATCATTTATAGCAAGACCATATTTATTTCTATCATAAATTTCTCCTCTTTTAGCTTTAATAGTTTCCACTCTAACCTTATCTTTAGCTTCCATTTGAGGAAATATCATTCTTTCACTCCAATTAACGGTCCAAACTTTTTTACCATCTACCTTTTCTTTAATCATAGGTGCATCATAGTCCTTAACATTTATCTTTCCAGCTACAGTTGTCATAGTTAAAGAAAAAGGGATCTTTTCTGCATTTTTATCTGTATCTTCTATATTTATAGAAATATTATTTGCTTCTATACCATCGTAAATGTTGGAATATCTGCTTATAAAATTCTTTTCACTAATCTTAGCTTTTGCTTCATTAGATAACATGGCATACATGTTTTTATAATCTTTCTTCTGCCAATAATCTTTATATATATTAAAAGTTTCTAAAGAATTTTTGCCTTTGAAAGAACAACCACCTAAGCTAAAAGTTACTGAAATTAATATCATTATTGCAATTAATACAGTAAATGTTTTTTTAAAATTTGCCTTTAACATAAATTATCTTTAGTGAAAGTCATATGACAATTATTAAACCCTCACTAAAATCCACCTCTTTTCTATATAATTTTTGCATTTAACCTTGCTTACTTTGAAACCTTACAAAGTAATTATCGTATGTAAAAAACTTTTTTCATTGTAATAATCTTCAAATAATAGATTTAATCATAATGTAATTATACCACAACAAGTAATATTTTAGATTTATAGTTAGCATTTTCATAGTGAAACCTAATCAAAAATTCCCATACATAATTAGGTATATTATGGTTTATATTTTATTCGATTATTCTTTTGCAATTATGTAAAATAATACTAAATAAAGGATTTGGACGTGCGGCTATACCTCATTTGATGCAAAATGCTATTGCACCATTACGAATCAGCAATCGTTGGGATCCAAATATAATTCAAGAAGAGATGACTGTTGAGCAGATACATACTCTTATTGGTTCCTTTGTTAAGTCTGCTGTAATTGCTAAAAAAAGCGGGTTTGATGGAGTTGAAATCCATGCTGTTCATGAAGGATATCTTCTAGATCAGTTTGCCATCTCCTTCTACAATCATCGTACAGATGAATATGGTGGAAGCTTAGAGAATCGTCTACGCCTTGCCTATGAAGTGGTTCAAGGTATTAAGAAAGCCTGTGGAGAAGATTTCCCTGTTTCACTTCGTTACAGTCTAAAAAGCTTTGTTAAAGACTATCGTCAGGGCGCTGTTCCTGGAGAAGAATTTAAAGAAAAAGGTAAAGATATTGATTAAGGTATCCAAGGTGCTAAGATTTTGATAACTGAAGGTTACGATTCCCTTATGGAAACAGCCCGTGTAGCAGCAATACGAGGCCATGAAGTAGAATTATAGGAGAAGTCTGACAAACTTGGTGGTGTTGTTACCCCAGGAGGAATGCCTGATTTCAAAGAAGACGACCATGCTCTTATTTGTTGGTATGAACATCAGCTGGATAAACTTCCTATATCTATTAAGATGAATAAAACTGCTACAATTGAAGAAATTAAAGCCTATGATGCTGACATAATTGTGATTGCTACAGGGTCTAATCCTATTAATCTTAATTTTGCAGATGACGGAAGTGAAGCCGCAAAATCAAAGACTCTATGCCAAGCAGTAAATGTATTAAACGGTGAAGTTATTCCAGGACAAAAAGTTGCAATCATCGGAGCTGGTCTAGTTGGATGTGAACTTGCACTTTGGCTCAATAAAAAGAATTTGGATGTAACTATTGTAGAATCTACACCAGATATCTGTGGTGGTGGAAAAGATATGTGCTTTGCTAACTACGATATGTTAAGGGACTTATTGAATTTTAATAAGATAAGAGTTATGACAAATACCAAAGCATCTCAGATTACATCTGAAGGACTTTTAGTAAAATGTACTGATGATAAAGGTATTGAAAAAGAAGAAAACCTATCTGTAGACACAATAGTAACTGCAGTTGGATATAAATCAGAAAATAAATTATATAAGGAACTACAAAATGAACCTCGTCTTGTTTATCAGGTAGGAGATGCTCATAATGTTCACAACATCATGTCAGCTATATGGGATGCCTATGAGTTAGGACGCAGCTTGTAATTAATAATTACAATTATATTTTAATCTCCAGGTGAACCATCTATGGCTGACCTGGAGATTTTATTTTGACATGTGTAGTATTTTTTTCTCCAAATAATAAGCAATTAATCCAGTCTGCAGAACAGATAAGAACACAAAACCGTTAGAAGTTGTTATCCCTCCAAGCCTTGCATCAATAAATAAAGAAGTAGGAACATGCATGAATAACCAAATCAATTTTTGAATATAATCCCGTGGAAAACTTGTTCCTGAACATCTATAGCTTTCAACGCTTGG
The DNA here is from genome assembly GCF_017873215.1 of Clostridium tetanomorphum. Lineage (GTDB taxonomy): Bacteria > Bacillota > Clostridia > Clostridiales > Clostridiaceae > Clostridium_AO > Clostridium_AO tetanomorphum. The sequence continues at coordinate 221,010 of NZ_JAGGKA010000003.1, read as the reverse complement.
ACTAATATATGGAAGTACAATACCTGAATATGCTAGCAACCAAGTTAAAAATAAATCAACAAGTACAACAATAACAACTATTTTATGTTTTTTTATAGTATTAATCATATAACCCTCCAATTAAAATAGCTTCTTGACCTGTTTAATAGCTTTGCTATCCAGAATTCCTCCTGTTGTTACACCAAATACATATTCTAAAATGTCACTGCTAGGTTGTATTTTATGAATTTCAGATAATATAGCTATTATGTCTAATAGGAGAAGTTTCTGTTGGCTGTCTTTTCGCTTGGATATATCTATACTTATAAGTTTATTTATAACTAATGGTAATAAACTTTTTTTATATAAAATCCATTTACTGATGCTCTGAATTGTCTGTCTTGCTGTAATAAATTTTTCATCATCACAATTAGACAAATAGATATCAGCAATCTCTTCAAACTTATTTTGCTCATCCCAACGAATATTTTCTGCAATAAGCATTATACCAATACTTCGCTGATAGGAGTTACTGCTATTTAATTTTTGGCTAAAATCCTCCCAATATGTATAAACATCAGAATACAATTTACTTCTACTCTGTAAAACAAGAAAAGCAGTATATCGTATTTTATCCTTTTTCTCATTTAATAGACTTATAAGATATTTTATATCATCACTTTCCAACTTCTTTGCAATGTCATCAATTTCATGTTCATTTTCAAGTAAAAATTCAATTGTTATCACAGCATAATACCTCCATAAAATGTAGATTTCTATACTTTTCTTTCATTTCCTTTTTCAATGTATATGATTTTAAAAAGATAAAAATCAAAAAATTTTAATATATATATTCAACTATAACTCTTATTCTAAATATATATGCTTGGAGCTTTAATCATTAATTATAGTGAAATTAAAAACTAAATTGTACAAACAGTTATGGATATTTTAAAAATAGAATTTTTGATGTTATAAAAGCAGTAATAGGTATGATAAGTATAATTCCTATTCCACTACATAAAATCTGAAATACTTCGGCACAAAATACCTTTGCATTTAATACATCTGCTATAGAATAATGAAGTTCAGTGAAATATATTATTAAAGTCATAAATCCACTAATAAAGGCAAAAAACAACGTATTAGTCATCGTTCCTAATATATCTTTACCAATATTCATTCCAGATTTGAATAAATTATTTTGTGATATTAATGAATTATTTTTATATAGTTCATTCATAGACGAAGATATTGAAATGGATACATCTATAATTGCACCTAATAATCCAACTAAAATTTCACATATAACTATCTTCGTAAAATTCAGTTGAACATAAAGTGAAAGACTTGAAATACTTTCATATTGTTCATAACCAAACCCTTGTATTTTTGCATTAATTCCTATCTTAGAGGTAATAATCATAGTTAACAATACAACTAAAGTTACTGATAACAAAGATGCAACAGTTTTCTTATTAAATCCATTAATATAAAACAAAGTAATAGAACTAATTATAATAGAAATAAAAATAGTAACTTTAATGGGATCTAATTTGCATGCTATCAATATAAGCATAATAAATAATATTATAAAATTAAAAATTAATGTAAAAAATGATTTAGCACCTTTTTTTCCTCCAACAACTAACATTAAAACAAATAGAATAATTAATAAAGCTGCAATTATGTTCATGACATTAAAAATCTCCAATCTTTTGAGTTTTAATAAGTATTACTGAAGTATAAATAGTAATTGGTATACTTATTACTATCCCTATACTTCCGGTAAGTGCACGTATAATTTCAAGACTCATATTTATATTAATAATATAAGAAAGTGGAAAATTATTTTTAATAAGAAGTAATATAATTGGTATACTACCACTAATGTAAGCAAAAACTAAAGTATTTGCCATGGTACCCATTATATCCTTTCCAATCACCAATCCTGAATTAACAAGAACTTTCCTGTCAATAAGAGGGTTTTTCTCATATATCTCCATCATAGAGGAGGAAATAGAAATTGCAATATCCATTATTGCTCCCAAAGTTCCTATTAAGATCTCAGCATAAAATATATTTTTAGGTGGATGTGTAAGAAATTCCATTTCTTCAAAATGTATTCCTCTAGAATTAGTTAATTTTATTACTATAAAAGCAATTAACATAGAAACAATAGTGCCACCCATTGTTCCAATTATAGAAGAAACGGTTTTTTTATTTATTCCACTTACTATTAAAATAGATACTACAATAAATAATATACTAGCTATAGCTGAAATTAATATTAGATTATATCCATGTAAAAACATTCCTATTATAACAGAAAAAATTATAATGTTTATTATCACACTTGTTAAAGATCTAAACCCCTTTAAGCCTCCTATCAATAAAATTAACATAACAAATAAAATTGTAATATAACCAATATATTTATCACGTTTAAAATCAATAATAGTAGCAGATATAATTTTCTTATTAGTATCTTTTTCAATATTTATAAAAACCTCATCTTTTACCTTTAAATCCATATCATAGACTTTGGAATAGGATGTAGTGTTTTCAAGTCGAATTTCCTTACCTTTTTCAACACCATTCATAATAACGGCTTTAATTTGCTGCTTTTTTATATTTTCCACACTTCCAGTAACGCCATTTGTTTGAGTTTCTTCTTTTTCTGTTATAGACGTAATTTTTGCTATTGTTTTGTTATAGTAATTTTCATTTGTAGATATAAAGTAAAAACTGAATATAGAAATAAGTATTAAAGATATTACAGCTATAAAAGTATATTTATTTCTATTATTATTTATATCATTCTTAAATATAGATATTAATTTCTGTAGTTTATCTTTTTCTAATAATGGTTGTCCCATTTATTTTATATCTCCTTCCTAATTTATTATTTCATTGATAATAATATATATCAAAAGCTATAAATAAATCTTAAAATCTATATTTACGTTATCCAACTATTTCTCATTGTAACATTCGCCTTTCATACAGTGTCTAGTTTACTTGGAAAAGAGCTATATTTTCAGCTTCTTTTTACGTATTTTCTATGGAATAAAGATTAAACTTATAATGTTTATTATACAATAGGAAAATAAATATCTATCTGTGATTTGTCATTTTCAGCACCTAAAAATCGTTCTGTATAACATTCAAAATCATCGCGTATATCAAGTTGATTATTGCTATTTGGAAACCATGTGGCCCAAATGTACTTATAAGTCATATAAAGAGTATCTACTATTCCTGTATGAGTAAACTTTGCATATTTTCCACCAAAAAACTCTTTAATTAACATATTATCAGGTGGAATACTTGTCTTATCAACCTCTATGCCAATGAATGCTGTAGTTAAACTATCCTCGTTAAATATTTTTGCTTCGCAATGATTGCTTATCTCAAAAAAACCGTATCTATTAGAATTAACAGGTGCAATTTTCATCTTTTTAAGGTGTTTATTAAAAATATTCCATTGTGTAACGCTTTTATTATCAGCAACACTTGTTTCAAAACGAATACCCATTATTGTTTTACTCTGTACCATAATTATTTCAGGTATTAATGTTATTTTGCTTTGTCGATGTACTAATTCATCTGCATCTAGCTGTAATTTATTACCAATAAGTGTATTAATACCATTGTTCCTATATTGCTTTGGTGTTACACCATATCTATTTTTAAAGGCACGAGTAAATGCTTCATGAGATTGAAAATGCAATAAAACAGCAATATCTAATATTTTCTTTTTAGTATATAATAGTGCCTTTGCCACTTCAGTAAGTCGTCTAAAGCGAATATATTCACCAATAGTTTCTCCCATCATAATGTGAAAATATCTATGAAAATGATAATATGAATAGTAAACCGCATTGGCAACACTACAAGCAGTTATAGGCTCATACAAATTATTTTCAATAAATATAATTGCCTGCTGAAGTATGTTTTTTCCATCCAACGCGATTTCCTCCATTTCTTAATCTAAATAAATTATATCATAAAATGCTTTATCTGCTTTTTCATATGGTAATTTAACCATATATTCCTGTTCTTCATTGGAGTTAATTGTAAATGTCTCCCACTCATTAACTTGTGGTGACCCAAAAGTCATTTTAATAGTTCTATCAGTTACATCAAAAATCATAGAACGAAGTGTACCAAAGAACTCCTCATAATAATGACAGCACAATCCTTGTGGATATGAAGTTGAAAGTAGTATTTTAAAATCATCATAAGAAATTTTTTTCTTCTCCTCAAAAGTTTTTACTATAATATCATTTCGTAGCTTTGAATTCTCTATAATCATCTTTTCATATGTTTTCAATTCAGGAAATAACACATGATTTGTTACACTTAAATAATTTTTATTGCTATTGCTATCCAATATTTCATAAGATTTATGTCCATCTATGCATTGAAATAATGCTATTTTATTACTTTTATCAGCAAGCATTAAATTAATGTTATAGCCTATAGGTGCTTTCATAGCAAAGTGAATTGCTTCCTGAACATTTTTACAATTTTCAAGAATACTTCTGATAACAATCCAAAACTGAAAGCCCGTTGCACCTGGCTTTTGTCCCCCTGGAAAGTTTCCAACAGGCAATCCATTGCTTGCTTTACAAGCTGCAAGACCATGTTCATTCATACCATCACATCTTCCAAATAGATTTAATAAGGACCCAATATGAGAGTATTTTCCTTTAATTTTTGTTTTAGCAAAACACATTTCTTCCATGGCATCGTTAAAATCATAATTTCTTGCCATGATTGTATGACCGTTTTCGGTTTTAGCAGGTAATGCTGCCATCAAACTGCAACCACGTTCCAGATATGTCATAGAATAGAATACTGCTTGTTCACGACTAACTCCAATAGTATCTGCAAAACCTTTGATTTCTTCATTGATACCACCACAACATTTGTCCAGAAGTTCTGTAATTGCTAAAAGTTTATCTTGTGGATATGTGTTTGGTGGCAATAGTGCCATATTAAGTATAGCAGGATGTGCTAATACCCATTTACCGACTTGTACACCCACTTCATAACTTGTACCTTCAAATTTCTTAAAATATGCTTTTATCTCTTTCATACAAAACACCTTACCTTTCATTTATAATATAAGGCAAGGCATTTTTTTATATTTGATATTTATTGCGGATTAACTCAATATATATTATGTTTATAGCCCTTTTAAAATTTCACTAATATATTTTTCTCCTGTTTTAACAATGTCAAATTCTCCATTTGAAAAACACCATGAGGCCATAAGCCCTCTTACAAAGCTTTCCAGATATAAAAATATTTCTTCTCCTGTTTGATCTGTATCAAATACCTTTTGATTAATTCCTTCTAAAATTAACATCTTTAAAACTCTGGTAAATTCTCGTCTTTCATAATGTTTACTATTTTCAGATATACATTCTGCTAAATTAGTTACATAAGCACGACATGTCATTGTATAGCCAACATAATTAGTAAACATAAGTTCCGATATAAGAAATTTTTTTATTTTATCCTTAATACTCATATTTTTATCTTGTGAAATTAAATCTTGATATTGTTTCATAACAAACTCGCTCATATCAGAATAGTAACTTTCTTTTATAATATCTTCTTTAGATTTATAATGAACATAAAAAGTACCTTTTGCAACTCCCGCGTTTTCGCATATTTGACTTATAGTAACGTTGTCATATCCTTTTTCTTTAATTAATTCAATAGCAGTCTCAAACACCTTATTTTTGGTAAGAATAGCCTTTTCCCTTCTTAACATATTTATCCCCTTCTTGATTTTTTTTCATTATTAATATATAATAATGACCATAGTCAATGACCGAAGTCATTATTATAATAAACTATTTAAAGGAGAAAATCAACATGTTTATACTAAACCTTACCTATATCAAACCTATTGATGAAGTGGAAAAATATTTGCCTAGCCACATATTATTTCTAGACAAATACTATAACACTGAAAAATTTATTTGTTCTGGAAGAAAAAGTCCTCGTACAGGTGGAATCATTCTTTGCAATGCTAAAAACATTAATGAAGTTAATGCTATACTAAGTGAAGACCCTTTTTACAAAGAAAAACTCGCTAGTTATGAAATTATTGAATTTATTCCTACCAAATATGCAGATAATTTCAAGACTTTTATTTAACAATGAAAAATCCTCAGTTTTATTATGATATGACTGAGGATTTTATAAAAAATCTTTACTTCACATTATTGCTTGCTTCTATCTTAATACCAGCTAACTTCATTAAGTACATAGCATTCCTTGTAGGTGAAACTCCAGCTTTTAATTTATAATCAAAGTAAATTTTACTGTGCCTATAATATTCGGAAAAGTGATAGTTTTTAATTTTTGAATCTTTACCTTTTCCCATTTCTCCTAACTCTAAATCATGGGTAGATATAAATTCCAAGTTTCCTTCTCTACGTAATTGTTTTACCAAAATCATAGCTCCAGTGTGCCTATCTGTTGAATTGGTTCCTTTAAAAATTTTATCTAATAAAAATAATACTCTTTTTCCTTCAGCCTCAAGTCTTTGTCTAAAATATAACTTTTGTTCCAGTTCTTTAACAGCAGATTGCCTATCATATTAAAGCAATGAACTCTGTTTATTTCATCACTTACTTTCTTCTTTTAAAAACCGCTATTGCTTCTCTACCATAACCCTGTCCTGCATTTGTAGAAAAACAAGATACTAATTCCCATCCTTGCTCTCCTAATTTATTAAGTTCATAGTTAAAGTCTTCTGTTTTCAATATACCTCCTGCTAATCCCTTAAGTTCAACTTTAATAGTGTTATATTCCCACTTTTCCAAAATAAGTTCCTCCTCATAGAATAATTTTGCTTGAAGTTACTAACTAAATCATTACTATATCATTGTAGCCTAATCTAGGTAAAAAACCAACTTGACCTGTATAAAGTACTTGTACATAATCATAAATTTGTATATCCCCTATTGGACCTTCTTCACCAGTAGGACTCGGAACTCCCCACATTAGAACTCTTATTTCTGTACCTTCAGGTATCACTGTAAATGGAGATGTATATATTGGATTTAATAATAATTTATTATCTCCAATAGTTACATGAATCCTTCTTCCAATATCTCTTACTAATCTTATTCTTTTTAATGCTAAAGAAGCCATATTAACTACATTTTTATCAGAGTCTTTTAACATTTGATTTAAGCTTGAAATTACTACACTACTCCAATTAGCTATTCTTCCCATACTTAATATTGTATATAGCCTTACTTCAGCACAGGAATGATCTAATAATTCAATCAAATACGGTATTGCCTCATTTCCTATAGCCTGCCACATAAAAGTACCTATATAATATATACCATGTATTTGAAGAGATGACATTTGTCCACAATATTTATCTCCTGTGGATTTCCACACATTAAATAATTCCATGGCATTAGGTTTCTCATAGGCTATTAAAAGTTCTGTTCCTGGATATATTAGATTAGGATTTTTTATTTGATTTCCATCTGCCAAGGCTTTTATACTTGTATTAAATTGAAATGCTATACAATATAAACTATCTCCAGGCATAACAATATAATATGGATACCCACCAGATTTAGGCAAACCTAAATTTGCTTCAGGAATAATTAATAATTGTCCTTTAAAGATTAAATTTGCATTACAAATAACATTAGCATTTAAAATATCTTCCATAGTCACATTAAACTTTTTAGCTATGTTATATAAAGAATCTCCATACTGTACATAATATAACATATGATTTCCCCTTAACACATATTGAAAAATATCACTATATATTATGAACATTATATAAAAGTTGCCACATAATATTCTTTTTAGTCTAATCACCATAAGTTCAAAATTATTTGTTGTTACCGTATCTAGCAATCAATTAAAACTTTATTTATATTTACCTTAATAATCTCTTTCTCAGTAGCTCTATTGGGTTGTAATTTTTTTAATAATTACCATATAAAAGGAATAATTTTGCTTGTATTTCTCTCATATTCCTTATAAATAGTTCCAAAACTATTCTCCAAAATTTTTTCCTCTATGGCTATCCTATTTCCATAGATAATAGCTATAATAGTAAGTGTAACTATTATTCCCATAATACTTCTAAAGCATAATGAAGTACCAATTAGAGATAATATACTTCCACTATATGAAGGATGACGAAGATATTTGTAAGGACCAATCTGAATTATTTTTTGTTCTGAATTCACTTGCACAGATAATGTAAAAAATTTGCCTAAGGTATATATAGAATATGCTCGTAAAAAAACTCCTAACATGATAAATATGGTACCTATCCAAAAGCACCATATAGGCAACAAATTAGAGAAAATTCTTCTGCAAATAGGATTTAAAGCTATTATAGAACAAAATCCTAGAACAATTAAGAAATAAGAACCTTTATCATATCTCTGCTTGCTTCCCATATTTTTTCTGTTATTGAATTTAATATCTATCCACATTAGTAATTCAGAAATGATAAAAAATAAAAATACACCTTGAAAAGTATTTTTAAGAATAAGCGTTTCAAAATAAGTATCTCCAAATAAATACATTAATGTTTACTCCTTTCATTTATATGGGATTATTAAATAATTATACATGTATTCCCTATTTACCCATGCTCCTTAAGCTTTTTATTTATATATTCTGCATCAACTTTACTGTTCAAATATAAAGTTATAATGGTAATTGCATAAGTAATTAAAATTATCGTTATAACTTCAAGCACTCCATGTATAGAATAATTTTTTATTAATTTCAGAGGTATTCCCGCAGTAAATGTGATAAGAATAATAGTAAGTAATTCAAGGACAATGTGTGCAACTTCTGATTTAATCTGTAGGTTTTCCATAAAGTAGAGAATTGTTTGTGCTAATATAATTATTATTATCATGCCAATATGTGATTTTACTTGAAAGGTCTCTATATGCTCCATAAGGTGTATAGCTATTGATATAATAGATGCTACTGTATAAGCGATACATCCTCCATAGATATATTGATTAATTCTTTTCATAATATCCCTCCAGTTATACTTGTAAACTATCTATTTAATTTCCGCTTTATTTCCAGAACATATCTTCGGTTTATAATAAGATTCTCTCCATTACATAAAGTAGCTAGTAGTCGTCCATTAATTTGACTTTTTACTTTTTCTAGTTTTGAAATATTCATAATGCAGGACTTATTTATGCGAGTAAATCTTGTCCCACTTAACTGTTCTTCCAACTCATATAGTTTCATATCACTTTGATAAACATGTTTTTCACAATATATATAAGTTCTATTGTCTACAGATTCAAAATAATATATGTCTCTTAAAGAAATCTTCACATATTCATTTTGCATTTTACCAGTTACATCCATTTGGACTTCCGTAAGATTTTCAGCTAATTGTTTTATATAATCATTATTCTCTTTACACAAAATATGAATTTCAATTTCTTCTATTAAAGGGTTCTCAATTATCTTTATTCTCATAACTTTCCTCCTTTAAGACAAATAATATCATAAGGATTTAACTACAACAATGCTTCTTCATCCATGTTGCATATTAAGCTTAGTAAGTTGCATTTTAAATTTTAATCTATAGTTGTTAAATAATGCTACAATATTAACAATTTATAAAATTATAAATAATAAAAGTGATTGTATGAAAATAAAATTTTCATACAGTCACTTTTTCAAAGCTTATGATACTTTTTCAACCATTTAATATCATAAATCCTATTTTTATTATTTTTCTATCCAACTAATTCTGTTTATCTTTGAATAAATTGAATTTTAAGTATCTGTACCAACTTCATCCCATTCTGCTGAATTTTCATATCCAATTAACCAATTTAATGATTTGTGTCGTTCCATTACTACTCCATTATTCATACCTGCAGGTGCTGGAAGATTATGAATTCTAGTATCAACACAAGCCCAGTCTAAACAGAAAATTAAATCACACTCATCCAATAAAGTTTCTTTTCTCTTAGGTTTTGAGTTTTGTAAAATTTCTTCAATTGTATTACAGTTCTTTAATAATCTTACTGTTAGTGGAACATCACAAATATGGTCTGGAAAACCTAATTCATCAACTAATCCTAATGCCCATTCCATAACAAATAAATTTTCATATTTCCATGAATACGCAATCTGCTCCTCTTGTGTAGAATTCTCATTATGAAGATATGACTTTTCTGCTGGTGACAAGAATTTTTCTGCATCAAATCTTTCTATAAATTCACTAACAAATTCATATGCCTCATTTACATTCATGTTCTCACCTAACAAGCATTCTGAATATAGCGAAACAATCATCAAAGCCACTGCTCTCTCTGCAATTTCTTTTGGTAAACGACATTTAGATTCTTTCACTGTTTCAATTAATGGATACCACACAGGAACATATATAAATTTTTCTTCTATAATTTTACGACTTTTTAGTCTACGATTAATTTGCTCTTCCTCAAGCTGTCCATCTTCTGCTTTCATAGAAAAAGTCTGTTCTGGTAAATAACCTATCAAGCTGCTATTACCACCATCAGAAAGAATAAGTTCCATAGCTCTATCTTTACCCTTACAGTACAATCCATCTTCTTTTCCTGGCAATAATATAACACCTTGTAGTTCTAGCAATGTACGAACAAACATTTCTTCAATCATAAACTGTTTATTAATTCCATCCTCAGGAATAAAAGAATACTCTATGTTAACAAATCCACATGTTTGTTGAAGTTTATATAAAAGGTTGGTTTTTATATCTATGTGTTCTGTTTTCACTTCATAGAAATGTCCGTATGTTCGCTGAACTTGATCCTTAATGAAAACTTGTATTTCCTCACCCATACTTGTAGCAAATACAGTAACATTAACTTTTATATCTTTATTATGTATTTGTATAGTATTTCCATTCCCACTAGAATTAATATTGAATATATTACAAATCACATTCATAATTTTATCTAAATCTCTTTCAGTACATAAAATATACGCTTTACCAGAATATAGCTCTTCTTTTTCTATATTATTGTCTTCCTCCAATGTTTCCTTCTGTTTCTTTTTATTTTTTAATATATCTAAGATTCCCATTTTATTCTCCTTTATAAAATTATAATCTATTAATAAATTCTTCTATTTTATTGAAATTTTTTTCAAATAATGAACCACATGCAACATTATAAAAACCATCATTTTTAATTAATGCTATAATATCTGTTTCATTATTACCATAGAATTCAACAGACATCCATGTATTCATAGAAATATGTTTATTTTTAAAACTATTTCTTATTTTATCAGCACTATCTTCTTCTATTTCATACATTTCTTCATATGTATAAGGAAGACCTAGTGATCCTTGCATATATGCCATGGCTATAAAAAACTCTGTCAAAGTTTCACTTTCTTTTACCCATTCTTTATCTTCATCATATGCCATATAAACAGGAGGATTATCAATGGTTAAATCCTCATACTTTATTCCCCATACACATGCTCTCTGATTTTCCTCGTAAAATACAAGATATCCTTTATCACATATATACAGCTCATCAGGACTTATAAGCTTGTCCTGGGTTAAATTCAATTTTTCATTTTGTCCAAGTTCTAAATAATAATCAACAAGAACTTTGGGAATATTCTCAAATTCATCTTTTATATTTTCAATATCATATGGTGAACAGCCGCATCTATGAAGCTTATCTATACCAAATAATTTTTTTATTTCATAGAAGTTAGTATTATCTGGACTTAAAGGCTTTAAGCTTTCTTCTTTATTTTTTGCTAATATTTCTATAAGCTCATCTATAGAATCTGCAAGAACTCCATTTGGATCTTCTTCAAGATTGCCAAAGCAACCATATTCTGTATCAAGCCATTCAACTTTTCCTGTATCATTATTAAATAAGATAAGCATTTGTCCCCTAGAATCCTCTAAATCTCCTATCCATATTCTAGACCCAAAGTTATTTCCACCTGTCCAATCCTCTAATTTTGCTTCTATAAATTCTTCAAAGTTATCTTTATTCTCTACTCCAAAAAGTTCAACATCAACATCCTCTAAAAACCATTGTCCCCATTTTTCAGTTGCTTTTATTTGATATGAATGAAGAACTCCTCTTAATTTACGTAAGTCAGTCTTTTTATAAAATTCTTTTAAATTATTATGTAATTCAAACTGAATCGATTCTTCACTTTTTAAAAAATCAATATTTTCATTATAATATCTATTCTCAAGATACTCTTTTGCTTCTAGTGAAAAAGGATTCTGACTTTTCCACACAAAGCTAATTTCATTTTCATCCATACCTTCTATAATTATTTCATACATTTGAGAATCTACACATATACTTACTTTTTCATTATTACTTTCAATATCTTCTCTATATTTATAGAATTCATCATTTGATACTATAGTTCCTAATTGAATATGTCCATAATCAACTAAATCTTCAATTTTACTAACTAACATTTCTTTATAATATAAATTCATATGCTTTACCTCCATCTCCAAACATAATTTCAAAATCATCTATTGTTACTGTATCTAACTGAAACAGTATGATGAAATATAAAATATTTATCCTGCAATCTCTGCAGAAGTAATATCCCCATTAATATTTCCACTAACAATAATAGAATGTCCCCGAAACATATCTCCGCCTGCTTTCCCTGCACCAACCCCTAATGCTCCTGTAACAGCTGCCACTTCAATAATATTATCTGTAAATCTATTTTCAAATTTACTTTTTTCATTTAATTTACTCATGTTACTCCTCCTGCCGATTAGTATATATTCCAATAATTTCATACATAGTTTACAATATTAATTATTATCGATTAATTATAACACATCATTAGGGAAAATTATGGTAAGATGATATAAATAAAACACTACAAAATTCAGTGTTGAATAATGCAGTGTTTTAAATAAGATTGTTTTAGTTTCCAATAAATACCCCTATATACCTTTTCATAATTATGGTACAATATCCAAGTATAATTTGTTGCCGTAGAAGGATGGCTACGGAGGTTTTGAACATTTTATCCTCCTTGAGCTATTGGTGAACTATTTCACTATAGCTAAGGGGGTGGTATTGGATACGTTTAATACTTTTATAAAGTGTGTATCAATTGTTTATGTTATTAAATTAGTCTTAAAGCATAATCTTTTTGTACATCACTTAAAAATTAAGATTAAGTTTCTTGGTATTGATATAGAAGTTAGAAGCAAAGAAAAAAGCACTCCATCCCAGCAAGAATAGTTGTGCTTTTTCTAATAATTTATACCAAATAAATTAAATCCAATAGCCCTAAAACAAAATAAATGTTCTAAGACTCAGCTTAGTGTTACCAGCACTAAGCTTTTCTTATTTATATTATATCAAAATCTATATAAAAATAAACATTTATTTTTATAATTTATTTAGTTTATGGTAAGACTTTTAAACAAATCATACTGTATAAATTTATAATCAATTTGCCAAAGATAATTCTCAATAGATTCCATTTAATTACTACCCCTAAGATAAAATGTAATTGCCATACACACAATCCCAATAATAAAAAATATACCTGCTTTTTTCAAACTTGCTGTGAACAGCTCACTAGGATTATCTTTATAATAAGCAATTCTTATTTCGTCCCCTACACAGGCATTCATTGAAACTTGAATTCTACTTGAAGATACATAATCTTTTTCACCTACTCTAAATCTTACAATCGCCCATCTAGAGTTATTTTTCTTCATAGCTTCTGGTACAACGGTGTTTGTATCAATGATTGTTGCTGTTGTGTAGCTTATTAGTTTCTTATTCATCATAAGACTAATATACTGATATGCAGAATATATCAAAGAAAATGTTGCTGCAACTCCAAAAAGGAAAATAGCTTGTGCACTCTCTTTCATTATAATCACCGTCCTAATATTCTTTGTTTTTAATAATATTATTTGATGCTATAGTTCCAATGCTAATGGATGCACATATCATCAATAAGGATAAACCCGCAATCGTCCCGGTGGAACTATTTTGAATATTAGCTATTACTGCCATGCCATTCCCTAAATAATTCATAATTAGTGGTATAACAAATGGAGATATAAACATTATTCCTGTACTAATTAATTGCAATTTAACATAACCAAACTTAAATGTCATAGGAATATAAATTCCAAAAAATATTTCTATTAATCCAAAAACTAGCAATATGTTTTTTATATCTACTTTACCTACATGAGTCACTGGTACCAGCGATAATATTAGAAATAAAACTGTAGTTACTATAAAGGCAAAGGTAACAACAATGTATTTTGCTATAACAACTTTTTTACTCTGTATAGGTGTTATTCTCAGATAAATTTCACCTTTTTGCTTCATTTCCTCCATAGATACTGAATGGTATACCATAAATGTCATCATCAATACCAATATGCTATAAAGAATATTTCCGCTGTTTTGAAATACAGGGGTTCTATAGGAAATGAATATGGGGGCTATCATAGTAAATACCAAGATGGTTACTAAATACTTCTTTATTAATAAAAAATCTTTCTTGAATAAATTGTAAATTACCTTCATATTTATCACTCACCTACCATTGTTAAAAATATATCTTCTAAATTTGCTTTTTCCATAATAATATTGGAATTTAGTGATTGTATTTTATCAAACTCTCTTGTAATACCTGTGAACCCATATCTTGATTTATCAAGTATTTTAAAAGGAACTTTCTTTATTTTTTCTAGATCATCTAGTGAACCTTTTATTAAACGATAGGATTCTATTAAATCATCTTTTCCTACTTGTTCTACAATCTTTCCCTTATCAATAATTATTATTTCGTCAGCGCATCGTTCTAAATCACTAGTAATATGTGTTGAGAAAAAAACACTCCTTCCTTCTTCTTGTACAAATTGATTTAATATATCCATTAATTCTTTTCGTATTTCTGGATCAAGTCCAGAAGTTGGTTCATCCATAATAAGAAAATCAGCACCATGGGATAAAGCTATTGCAAGAGAATATTTAAGCTTCATTCCTTTTGATAAAGTTGATATGGACTGCTTTGGATTTAACCTAAATTTTTTTAGGTATTCTTCATAAGTTTCTTCATCCCAAACACTATAACAAGCAGCAATTACATTTTTCATTTCATTTAAAGTTAGATTTTCATAAAAAAATCCATCATCTAAAACAACGCCTATTTTATTCTTTATAGAGGAATCATCATCTCCATATTTGTTTGAAAAAAATGTGATTTTTCCACTATCTTTTTTCAATAACCCTAATAAAATCTTTATTAATGTGGTTTTCCCTGCACCATTTTTTCCAAGAAATCCTGTGATGCAGTTTTCTTGAATATTAAAAGATATATTGTTTAGGTTGAAATTTTCAAATTTCTTTGAAACATTGCATATATTTAATACATCACTCACAACTTATACCTCCTCATATATAATATCCATCATATCCATAAGCTCTTTTTTACTTATTCCCATAGCTTTTGCTGTGGACACCATGTCAAACATTTTATCCTCCACCATTAATCTTTTTGTATCCTTCATTAAATCAGTGTTTCCTGCTAATACAAAAGTCCCTTTACCTGCTTGACTTTTAACAAATCCTTCTTTTTCCAATTCATCATACACTCTACGAATTGTTAGCACACTTACTCTAAGATCCGTTGAAAAATTACGGATAGATGGTAATAACTCTCCATTTTTTAGTTCACCTTTTAATATTGATGATTTTATTTGATCTTTAATTTGTTGATATAAAGGTTTTTCCGAAGTATTTGAAAGAACAATATTCAACTTATCACCCCTAACTGTGTATGTCTATACATCACATTATATACACCAAGCACACCAGTGTCAAGAAAAAAAGCCCGAGAATACTGGGGCTAGGTAAAAAAACACCAAAAATAGCAGTACCCGTTTGTAATTGGATGCTGCTGTTTTTGGTGTATTTTTCTGATTTACTTTACTTAAATAAAATATACTATATTTCTATTGTTATATATCTCATATATAATAAATTACTTTTTTTCTACTGGTACATAAATTTCCATTACAGTATCTTTTCGTCCATGACATCTCTCATCATAAAATTCAAAGTCAAATTTACTTTCATCAAAAACATATTCGCTATCTTTAAACCATTCCTCAAATATATATTTCCAAGTCTTTTTTATTGCCTCTGGAAAATCCTTATTATCTAAATCATTAGATGTATCTACTGGAGGTGTTGTAAAAACAGCATAAGTTGCTTCTGGAACTTCCACTGTTACCATTTCATTAGTAACATTATCAAAGTTGTCAACTATAACTCCAAGTAAATATATTGCATCCCCACTCTCTCCATTTGCTGGAACACATATTCCTACTTCACCATGCTTTGGTGGATTTAATATTTTATACATTTTACTTTCTAAATTTTCACCATCATAATTGCTCCAAAATGACGCTATATCTTTAGTGTAATTACCATCTGTAATATTAGTTTTAATTCCATAACCTGCAACTTTGAATGCAGGTTTTTTTATAATAACAGGCTTCATAATAACCCCTCCAAATTCTATGTTTAATTTTTCATTAAAATAATTACCCATACATTTTACATATTGCTTAGGACTAAATCCAAATTCCTTTTTAAATGCTTTTGAGAAACCATTATGTGTTTCAAAACCATAGTCAAGTGCAATATCTATTATTCTTTCACCTTTAAACAAGTCAATAGCTGCTAATGAAAGTCTTCTCTTTTTTACATATTCCATTAAAGTTATTCCTTTATTAATATTAAATATTCTTGAAAAATGAAAAACAGAATATCCACATTTGTTTGCTATTACTTCTGGTGTTAAATCACTTTTTATATTTTCCTCAATAAATTCAATACATTGTGATATTGCATTACTATAATTCAAATTATCACCAACCTTTCCCCACGTGGTAATTCTAATATATCATTGTAATTGGGACAATGTTATTCCTAAATTGCTAAAATTATTTATGAAATAAATAAAAGACTTAAGCTCTATATTTTATTAGCTTTAAGTCTTTATTTCTTAACCTTATTTATTCTATCTCACACGTCCTATTTTTTCTTTTTTAAAGTTACTATAAGCAATATCTAACATATCACTAATACTTTTATAGTTAGTCCATTTATCTTCAACTTCATATATGCTGTATTCTATATCAAACTCACACAAAACCAAGTCTGAATAATCCTTTAAATAGTATTCATAATAAGCCCTTGTAAATTCAAGACCCTCCTGATTAAAATCTTCACTCCACAGCTTACCATCACAATTTTTAAGTAAAAATTCCACTGCTGTCATCTGTTCGTTTCTTACTTTCTCCAAGTCTTCCTTTGAATATTTGTTATGAATACTTCCTTCCAAGTTATGTTTAATAATCCATGCCATATACATTCCCATATGGGTTGCGGCATACACTAACCCAGCTTCAATATGCTCACTATTTTCTTTATTATCTTCACAATTAAATCGCTTGCAATATCCATTATAAGCATCATCAAAATGCCAATTTACATTATCAAAATTATCTTCCATTTTATTGCTCCTTATATATCAATATTTTATATTAATTTTAAATCTTGGTATGAATTTGACTTTTTAATTAACCAGGAGAGATATGTTAAAATTTCACTTCATTCTCAAACTTCCATAACCTTGCTAACTCATCCCTTATTATCATCAACGCAAATCCAAGTAAATTTTTTCCTTTCCATTCTTCTATTTCACATAATCTAGCTTCATTTTCACCCATACCAATTCCCCATATTTTATCATACGGACTAGCTTCAACCAAAATCTTATTACCAGTACTTAAAAGATATTTTCGTAAACTTTCTACTTGTGAAAACTTATAATAATTTCCTGTTAATACAATCGGCATTTTAAATTGATTCCATACTTTTTCATCAAAATTTTTAACCTCACGTCCTAGCTGTTTTATTACTCTTTGATCCCTTGATTCCATAATTTTATTATTTGACTCTTCATCACCAAATAACAATGCTTTCTTTGACATTAAATATTGTTCCATACAACAGTAAGCAACATGTCCTACATTAAAATCTTTCATATACCACTGACTAAGGCATTCCTTCCCAACTCTATCCTTCTTATTAGAAGTATGTCCCCAAAAAAATATTTTATCTCTTTCTATTTTGTTTAATTTTTCAGTTACTATTAAATCAATAGAATACTTTGTGCTTATTCTATTTTCCCAATTATATACCCAAAATTTATTATGTCTTTTCAAATTAAACTCTTCCAAACTCCAGCAAATTGGTTCTGGAAACTTTTCTTTAAACTCTAGTTTTTCTTCATCACTTAATGAATAAAGCCAACTATAAAATTTATTTCCATATGATTCTCCATACCCCATTCTCCATCCAATACTCCCCTGTGGTATACCAGGATATTTTAACCACAAAGGTGCCATTACTTTAAACTCCATATTACTTTCTCCTAAAAAATAATTTTTAGATAAATTTTACCATATGTTTTATATTATATTCAAGCAACAACCTTTTCTTATGGTAAGTACTGTTTTAATTATTCAATTAGATTATTATACCTTCAAAATGATCCATTTCATGTTGAATTATTTGTGCTGTAAATCCAGTAAACACTTGCTTTTGCCTCTTAAAATTTCTATCAAGATACTCCACCTCTATCATTTCATATCTCTTTGTTTTTCTGAAGCCAATTAAAGATAAACAACTTTCTTCTGTTTCATAAAGCTTTTCTTTCTTTAATATAACTGGATTTATCATAGGTACAATAAGGTTGCCTACAGTAAATACCAATATACGCTTTTTTACTCCAATCATGTTTCCGGCCAATCCAACACAATGCTCTAAGTTTGCTCTTAATGTATCTATTAAATCATCAATTACTCCTATATCATTTTTAGTTGCCTCTTCTGATTTTTGTCCTAAAAACAATACATCTTTTACAATTGGTTTTATCATAATTTTACCTCTTTTTCAGTTATATTTTTTATAAAATAAGATATGATTTTAAAATCTACTCTATTCTTACTTTGTTTTATTGCTTATTCCCTAATAAATATTATTTATATTATGAACATTAGCCATTTCTTTCACTTAATACACATACTTAATTCGAAAGAATTATAACATAATCCAATGACACTTTTTAAATAAAATTTTTATATGCTTTAACTTCTTGTTGTTAGCCTAATATATATAGTTATACCTTGTCCAATTATATGGATAATGGGAAGTTAATAACTATATATAGTATCTACATCTCCAATACAGATAGTGTGACAAATTTAGAAAAATATGCATTAGGCTAGTTTTGTTCAATCATACAAATTGAAATTTAAATAATGCGATGCTTCTCATAAATATTCATTTTTATTGTTGTTATGTTAAATATGAAATATACAACATAACTGAATCTAAAATTATGTTATCTAAACTTTATATATTAGAATTTGTTGCTAAGCCTATAAGTTTATTCTTTTCTCAAAATCTCCTTAGGTGGCTCAATTTCATTTGCAATTGTATGTTCAGTAAGTTCAGATAATATTTTTATTTTCTTATTTATCAATGGTCTCATACAATTTGGTACATGTTCCTGATGTGCTCTGTGAATTGCCACACATTCTTTACAATTTCCATGATAACGACATGCCTTTTTACATGAACAATGATCCTTATCTTTATATTCTTCACGAAATTCCGAAGCAAACTCTTCCTGCAATCGCAATCCTTCTTTTCTGTCACCACGGTGAAATGCTTCCATTGCTTCTATTTCCTTTGGATTATTGTCAATAATCATAATAAAATATTCCCCCTTCAAATTACTATTTGTCTAAATATTATATGAATAAGCTTTACTTCGCAGTTTATTACATTGACAACACTGACAACACTTTTTAAATAAAATCTTTATATACTTTAACTTCTTAATTGTTAGTCTAACAGTTATAGTTATACCTTGTCCAATTGTATAGATAATGGGTAATTAACAACACTCGAAATCTATTCAATAATAACCATTAATGTAATATATATGGATGTAAAGCGAGTTCATCATTTGCAAATATCAGTTCTAGTGACTGACGTTCTACCATATCATTGTATTCTTTAACTCTTTCAATAGAGCATTTAGTATTGCAAAGTTGTTCTTTAGTTATTAACAAAGACATGGTTGGTGATAATGGATAATAAAGTGCTAAATCAGTGGTTTCAACATGTTTAATTAAGCTAGCATGAATATTAATTACGGGTTGATCTCCTGTAATAAATGGAATTTTCGAATCATTTTCCCAAACCTTTAAATATTTCTGCCAAACATACTGTTGATTTGGTTTGTTTCCCATATTTCCCATCTCAATACTCATATGAAAAATTATAACTCTCAGACTTAATCAACTTAGAATTCTAGTTATGTACATAACTACTGCTACAATCCTTAGTATACTTAAATTTCTTATAAATGTATGCATTCATAAAATAACTAACCTTTACTTTTGTCTTAAACTCATATCTACTACTAATTGAACAAATTTATCAGATAACTACTAGCTCTAACTCCCATCTTCTTCAAAGAGGAAGTAAAGAGCGGCTACGCTCTGGATAACGATTTATCTGAGCCTGGTTGATCCTAAATTAACAACAATAAAATGTTTCCTTTAAATTTAGTCTAATCCCAACCGTATAGACAATCATAATAATTGCCATTATCAAAATAAATACTAAATATTTCTTTGATAATAATGAATTTTAAATTTTTCTATCCTTGTTATAATCCATAATTTCCATCCATTTACACTTATATATAGATATTGCACCTGTCAACTACTTTGAGTTGTTTTTTCTTTTTAGAATGGTAGGTAATATAATACATACTATTAATATTAGATACATAAATTGTTATCCTTTATTTTATCTTCTGTAAATCAGACCTAATATCTTTATACACTAATGGTTGCATACTATCTTCTATATTTCTATATCTGCTTTTAATAAATTTTATTGCAGTAATAGGTTTCACATCTAAAATATATTTCAAATATTTATCAATAATTTTATTGCATATATCCCATTTGGCATTAGCAGCATCCATTTGTAATTGGATGCTGCTATTTTTAGTACTTTATAATACATCTTAACAACGTCATTTTAGCAAGCGACTATTTCCTTAATCATAAATTCTTTTCCACATAGTATCTCCCAATCTTTACTTTCGCAATTTGGGCATTTATTATTATTCTCAATAAGATTAAAAGCTTTATTACACTTTTTGCAAATAGCATTGCCTGGTAATATCTCAATTTTCAATTTTGTATCTTGCAATAATGTACCATCAACTGCAGCTGGGTAACATGCTTCAATATATCTTGGAATTACAGATGAGAGCTCACCAATTTGAAGAACTAATGTATCTATTTTTGTTAATCTATTTACTCTTGCAAAATTTTCAATATTTTTAATGACTTCAATCATAATTCCCACTTCATGCAAATGACTTCACCTCTCTTGTAAAAGTATAAAAAATGTACAAAACTACTCTTCCCTATCTTTTATTTGAAATAATACTTTAATTATTCTGTCTTATCTTTTTCTCTTGAGAAGATTGATTTCACTGATTTCTTTACACTTTTTACTGCAATTCTTCCTTGACGTTTTATAACATGTTTTATAACTGCAGGTTTCATATCTTTAAACTCTAAACCAGAACTATCATATTTTCTTATTAGTGAAATTGCATCAAATTTACATTTTATAGTGCACATTCCACAGCCCACACATTGGTATTGATCTACAACCACGGCACCACAGCCAAGGCAACGCTTAGTTTCCTCCTTTATTTGTTCTTCAGTAAATGTACCACGCAAATCCTTAAAGGTTAACTTTGATTCACTTCCTTCAACATGAAGTGGTCTTTGTCTAGGCAAACGATCATAGCCATCCATGTTTAAGTTTTCTTTATCAAGAGCATGATATTCTCTTTCACGGCTTATTGTTAAGTTATCACCATGAACATAACGATGAATTGAAATGGCACCTTGCTTGCCTAAAGCAATGGCATCAATAGCAAACTTAGGTCCTGTCAATGCATCTCCGCCAGCGAATACATCTGCCTCACCTGTTTGGAAAGTAATAGGGTCAGCTTTTATTGTCTTATTTGGGTTTAATTCTATTTTGGAATCTTTTAATAATTCTCCCCAATTCATTCCTTGGCCAACTGAAGTCAATACACTGTTTGCTTTAACAATCTTTGTTTCATTTTCATCGAATTTAGGATTAAACCTTCTATTTTTATCAAAGACAGAAATACATTTTTTAAATTCCACACCAACAACACGTCCATTTTCCTGAATTATACGTTTAGGTCCCCAAGAATTATTGATGCTAATACCTTCTGATAACGCTTCTTCAATTTCTTCCCCAAGTGCAGGCATTTCTTGTCTATTCTCTAAACAATACATATCTACTTGTGAAGCACCAATTCTTTCAGCAGTTCGAGCAACGTCAATAGCAACATTTCCTCCACCAATAACGACAACTTTTCCTTCCATCTTTAACTCTTCACCTAGACTTACTTTTCGTAAAAAATCTACACCTGTCATTACTCCTTCAGCTTCTTCACCCTCAAGCCCTAGCTTTCGGCCAGCTTGAGCCCCAATTGCTATATAAAATGCTTTGTAGCCAAGTTCTCTGAGTTTATGAAGAGTAATATCCTTACCAACCTGAACCCCTGTTTTAAACTCTACTCCTAATTCCTTCAAAATATCAACTTCTGCATTTACTACTTCTTTTCCTAACCTAAATGAAGGAATTCCAAGTGTTAACATGCCACCAAGTTTTTCTTCCTTTTCAAACACTGTTACCTGATAACCATCAACAGCTAAAAAATAAGCACAAGATAGTCCTGCAGGACCTGCACCTATTACAGCAATTTTTTCAGGTCTATTATCCTTCTTTTCAGGGACAAAGCGATGTTCTGCTTTTAAGTCCTGCTCAGCAATGAATTTTTTGATTTCATCAATAGCAAGTGGTTCATCTACATCTGATCTTGTACAAACAGATTCACATTTCCTTGGACAAATACGTCCGCAGATTGCTGGAAAAGGATTTTCTTTCTTTATAAGTTCCAAGGCTTCTCTATACCTTCCTTGAGATGCCATCTTGATATACCCTTGAATAGCTATGTGAGCTGGACATTCAGATTTACATGGACTTGTTCCGCCTTCAGCAACAACTTTACGATGACGATAATCAGGATTCCATTTGTCTTTTCCCCACTTAGTATCATATGGCGTTTCTTTTTCCTTCTCCACTGCAATAGGTTTCTTTGTGCATAAATTTTGTCCTAGTGTTAATGCATTGGATGGGCAATTTTCTACACATTCTCCACAGGCAACACATTTATCTTTATCCACTTGTGAAACATAATTTGATCTTGAAAAATCAGGGTTTCTATAAAGATTGGCATTCCTTAATCCAAAGCAGGAACATCCACAACAATTACAAATAGCAAGGGTTTTTCCCGGTCCTGATAAATTAGGTATCTGATGTATTAAACCTTCCTTTTCAGCTTTCTTACAAATAGCAATAGCTTCTTCTCTAGTAATCTGTCTACCTCTTCCTGTACGAATATAATACTCAGCAGCTGGACCAAGCTGAATACACATTTCTTCAACGGTATGTCCACAGCCTTGCCCAATAACTCTCATGGATGTACGACATGCACAATCCGCAACAGAAAAAACCTCATGTTTATTAATCAGTTCTGAAATTTCCTCATAAGAGGCCCTTCTTGTATCACCTTCAATGGCGCTTTCAATTGGTATAACTCTCATTACGCCCATTCCTACAGGAATATTTCCTGCCATTAACCCACCTAATTTTCTTGTATATTCTTCAAAGGATTCAGGAATCACTGGATACTTTTTTATATTTTCCCTATTTGCAACCATGTATTCCATGACACCAGGAACATAAAGCTCAAGGAAGTATTTATCAATACCATTCTCCTTTTCTACTTTAACTGAACCATCAACTGCCATCTTATATAGAATCCTCTCTACTTCATCTACAGGTTTTTTGCAAAGAGCAGCAACCTCCTCTAGGCTTTTGGGCTTTCGGATCTCTAAATTAAGTGCTACTTCTGCCATTTCATCTGTAGTAACTGCCTCAAGAATTTTATATTCCGGATCCGTTGGTTTTACTTTTACTAACCCACCAGTAATCCCAGCAGCAATCTTATTGGCCAGCTCAAGTACTTTTTTCTTTACCATACCTATTTCCCCCCAAATTAAATTTCACAGCTGCCTATTTAACACTCCAATTTTTTACTTCAGTACGTATCCAGTTGGCCCATTCATCAATTCCCTCACCAGTTTTAGCAGATATTTTGATAACCTTAATATTAGGATTTAATTTTTTTATACGTTCTTCTACTGCCTTAAAATCAAAATCAAAACTAGCTATTGCATCTATCTTATTAATTAATACAACATCAACAACGGAGAACATTAAAGGATATTTCAAAGGCTTGTCATCTCCTTCTGGTACACTTAAAATCATGGCATTTTTTGATGCACCAGTGTCAAATTCTGCTGGACATACCAAATTGCCTACATTTTCTAAAATCACCAAATCAATTCCTTCTGTTCCAAGGCCCAATAAACCTTGTCTAGTCATATCTGCATCAAGATGACACATTCCACCTGTGTGCAATTGAATTACCTTTGCACCAGTCTGAGCAACAGTATGAGCATCAACCTCAGAATCAATGTCCGCTTCTAGAACACCAATGTTCATTTCATCTTTCAAGGCTTCAATTGTTCTTAAAACAGTTGTTGTTTTACCTGAACCTGGTGATGACATCAAATTCAATAAAAAAGTCTTCTCTTTCTTTAATTCTTCCCTAAGCAAATTCGCTTGTCGATCATTGTCTTCGAAAACACTTTGCTTAATTTCAATAACTTTATATTTATCCATATTACCTTTACCCCCACTTTATATAAAAGTTTATTTATACTCTTTTTCTATTTGATGAATAAAAACCATATTCTATTTGATATGATATTTATTCTGCAAGTGATTTAACTTCCTTATATTTTCCTAGATCTGTATAAAGCTCACCAAGATAAGGATTTCTCTTTGTCTTACCTATTTTATAAATCATATAAATAAATACTGCTATATTTGAAACTAATGCTACGAAACTAAATGCAAATAGTGGTGCTGTATTGTAGGATGACATAACAGCAAAGGGGCCCTTATCAATAAATGATGGGAATGTCTGTGCAAACATACACCATAATGCCAGCGTTTGTGCACGATGTTGCAGCCATGCTCCTTTTCCAACAGTAAATGCACAAAGAGTTGGAGCCAATAATAAAGCAAACCCACAATACCAAGCATGACCTGGTAGACAGTTATAAGTATAAGCAAAATTCCATAAATCATATGCTATTATCCAAAACCATAACATATCAGGCCACAACATATCTTTGCTTCCATCTTTAGTAGTTTGTTTTCTTATACAAATTCCAAACCATCCGGTTATAGTTATTATATTCAAGATACCTGCTATACCATTCATAAAATTCCAGGAACCTCCAAGCACATACATAGCTTCATCTGCTAAAATTCCACCACCATGATATTGAATACCAACTTGGAAATCACGGACTACTGCCTCAATAATATTGATAGCAAGGATAAGTGGTGGAAAACATAATGCCAATTTTTTATCAGATAATCTCCATTCTTTACCTGTGAATTTATTTTTCCATTTAACATGCCTGATGCACCAAAAACCTATACATCCAGCTGTAGAAGAATACACCTTTGCTAAATGGAACCAATCTGTATAGGTTGTATCTCTTAATACAGTAAACCATAATATTGAAAGTATTAATGGTAAAATAAAAAAACAGAAAAAACCGATAGCTTTCGATCTACGAGCTATTTCATTAAAGCCAAAGAGTGCCACAAAAACAATTATCCAAACACCCCATACGCTTAATGCCGATGCTCCATCGGCGTAATTGAAAACAAACATACTTACCTCCTTAATATGAAATTATTATTCTATCAAGTCTATTATACAATTTATTCCAATCATTCTTCAATAGACAAATACCTAAAATTGTCTATTTGAACTGTTTAATTTCCTTCACTTCCCCAATCTATGATTAAGTTGTTAACCACATATTTACAAAAAAACAGCAAAAAATAATAGCTCTGTTGAAATGCACCTCTAAATGTTATATGTGTCTAACATTTAGAGTGCACTTTACGAATAGCTACTATTTTAGTGTGTAAGTTATAATTTCTCTAATTATTTGATATAAATTATAATTTTTTATTATGATTTTTTCGTTCATAAATATATTGTTTTTACTCTAATTATTCTTTAACCATATATCTTAGTATTGTTTTTAATTTATTACGTTCTACTTTTCTTGCATCTGACAAATATATTTCTCTATGAGTTTTCCCTCTTCTTTCTAGATTATTTTCATTCATAAATTTTATTATCTTTTGAAAGCTTTCTGGCTCATCATCATAATCTCCTATATGAAGAATTTGCACTGAAAGACCTTCTTCTATTTCATCATAATAAACTTCTTTTAAAAGTGGATTTGGTTTTTTCACATTTGCTATTTCAAAGGCTCTTTTTACAACATCCTCTGTAATAAAATCTGGTTGTCTTATCATGATTGTATAAGAAAATGTAGATTTATCACTTGCATCACACTCTTCCCAAATCCCTTCAAGTGGATATACAGTGTATTCAAAATATCCATCTGGTACAAATCCGCTTTTGGGCATCATTCTAACAGCATATGATAAAGAGTATAAAACGCCTATTCTCTCTGAAAAATCTTCATCATTAGGATTCCCTTTTCCTTTAATCATAAAAAATTTCTGTTTTGGAACAGATAATAACTGTGGTGTCACCTTAGGTGCATATAGTTCTTTTTCATGCTTTCTCCATTCATGCTTCATTTCTTATTCCCTCCAAAATTCTATGATATGCTTTTTCTTCAAGGTCTGCTATCTGATTAATCATATATGGTAATCCATTAAGCTCTTTACTTTCTTTCAATAGGTAACCTACTATTAAATCTGTCATCTCTTGAATAATACTACCGCTTTTTTTAAAAAGGTCAGCTGCTACTTTCCATTCCTGAAAACCGAATTTATCTCCTAATTGCATTAATAACTTAGCATATTCTCTTCGAGCGGCTTGATGTTCTATTTCATCTTTTTTATCTGTCATAAGTAATCTATTGGGAAGAATTGGAACAGTACCTGTAAACGTAACAATATGTTTAAGAGCTGTTTCATATTCTTCAGCATTTAATTCATTTTTCCAATTAAGAATTTCTTTGCTTAACTTTCTCATGCCAGAAATTCCGCAAAATCCTACCTTAGGATTAAGCATTTCCTTTGCTTTTTCATAAAACCCCTTTATAGCAATTTCCTTAATACTGTTAATTTTATCATCAAACTCTATAAGGCAAATTGAATTTTTATCGGATAAGGATGTCTTTTCAATATTCATAGCCTTTTCAAGAGTTTCATATTTAATTTTTTGTAACTTTTCGATTCCACAATCATATACATATGCACACTGCTCTTCATCATCATATCCAACCATTAATATATAATGAATTGGTATATGTTCTTTGTAATAAAACTTTGGATAATAACTTAAATAATACATATCCAAACATCCAAGAACAACTGGTTTTTCATTATCAATCTGCTCTTTTGACCTTTTCATTACATATTCAAATTTTCTACCTTCTATATGTTTATGTTTAAATCCTACAATATTACAAATTGATGCATACATTTTTTTGGTTTTTCCATCATTCCATGAAGTCATTCTTCGCATATTCCCACTACTAAACTTCAAATATACAAATCTTCCTATTCCACTTAAACAAAAGAAAAAATAATCTGGTATATCTTTACCTAATTTTGTCCCATATAAATCTTCAATACCATTCCACATACAGGTATAATCACAAACTTTATGTCTTAGTTCAATTACTTTTTTAGGCATATTTTCATCACTCCTTCTATAAAATTTTGTTTATCCCATGACTACCCGTTCTAATACT
Source organism: Clostridium tetanomorphum (assembly GCF_017873215.1). GTDB lineage: Bacteria > Bacillota > Clostridia > Clostridiales > Clostridiaceae > Clostridium_AO > Clostridium_AO tetanomorphum. The sequence continues at coordinate 192,836 of NZ_JAGGKA010000003.1, read as the reverse complement.
CACATCTTATTCAAAATGGGAGTAAAGAGCGGGTACGTCCTTGGATAACGATTCCTAAGTTTCAGTTGGAATAAAAACTCCATCTGAAACCAAGAACTCTGTTTATAGAAAAAGCATATACCCTCGCATTGTGCTAGAGTCAATACCCTATCTTTTTTTAATAGGAAAACATACTTCTGTAATAAATTTCTCTTCATTTACTCCATGTTCTGGAGAAATATAATAAATGTTAAATGCAGGTCCACAAATTTCAAAACCATTTTGGGTTATCCATTTAGCTATATAAATATTTATATCTTTAAGTTTGCTATATCCACCTTGATATACTAGTGCAGCTACTTCACAAGATGGTATACTATAAAACTTAACCTTATCTGTACTTTCATAAATGTTTTCAACTAATCTTTGAACTTCAACATCAATGTAATTTTCATCAAAATTTATTTCATGTTGAATAGCAATAGAATAATTTGCATCTGAAAATTCAACATTTAACTTTTCACATTCATCACTAAGTGTTTTCCATAAAATCCCTTCATCCGGAAACTCCTTAATTTTTTTTCTAAAGCTAGCAACTTTTCTATCTGGTATACACTTAATCACTATAGACAATGGATGTTTCTTTTCACTTGTCAAATCCTTCAGTACATTCTTCATTTGTGCTAACTGTCTTCTAATTAATTTTACTTCTCGTTCTTTAGCTTCAATTTTATTTTTTAATACATCTTTAAACTTGTCCATTTGCATGTATTCTAATTGTAACGCTGCTATTTCTTTTAGTCCAAATCCCATCATCTTTAAAGCTACAATTTGGTTTGCAATTGGCAATTGATCACTTTCATAATATCGATATCCTGTCCATTCATCTATATACTTAGGCGTTAATAATCCAATTTTATCGTAGTTTCTAAGCATATGAATACTTATAGATGTAAGTACTGAAAATTCACCTATTTTAAACATTTTTTATCCTTTCTAAACTTATTATATATGTGTCATATAAATCTCTTTTAAACTCTACGTCATTTATGATATAGTTCTCTACATAGATTGCAAGTAAAGTTTTAACTTTATATTCCATCATTTTATTTTAACATACTTATATATATTGGAAAAATTAATCTGTATTAAAATTTCATTAGTGAATCTTTATCTAAAATTGTAATAGAATATGCATCATATTCTATTAACCCCTCTTCTCTCATTTTCTTTAATTCACGAGATAAAGAAGTCCTTTGTACACCAAACTTTTCTGCTAAGTCTTTTTTAGTTAATCCTAACTTAATTTTATTATTTTTTTGAGAATAACTTTCATAGATTAAAAAATCAACTATGGATTTTCTTAAGGACTTAAATGATAATGTTTTTATTCTATCTGCTAAAATCAAAGTTTTATCTGATAGTGATTCAAGAAAATTAATCAAAAAATTAGAGTTACTTTGACAAAGCTTTAAAATTAAATCTTTTTTTAAATGAATAATTGTTACATCCGTTTTTCCTATAATAGTCATTGGATAAGAGTTTTTATGACAAAAAAGCAAATTACCGCCTATCACATTTCCAGCAGTAAAATCACTTATTGTAATATAATTTCCTTTATCATCAATCCCTTCTATAGAAACAACGCCTTTTAAAACTATGTCTAAAGTCATACATTTTTCGTTTTGAAAGTATATTACTGAGCCCTTCTTATATTCTTTAATATAAGAAGATTCTTTTGCAAGTAAATCTTCAATATTTTGAGAAGTAAGGCCTTTAAATAAATCTATATGTTGAAGCATCTCAATAAAGTCTAACATTAAAAAATTTCTCCTTTTTTAAATTAGTTACCTTGGTAACTGATTATAATTTTAAAACAACTTATACTTAGAGTAAAGATAGTGAAAGGAGAGAATAAAATGGATATTTTTATAATAAGTCTTTGGATAATAACATTAAGTTGGTTTATAGTATCTATTATTAAAGATAAAAAGAAAACAATTAATTCTATTAAAATGTCCAGTGGATTAATGAAAAACATGATAGGTGAAATTATAGGAATACTTTTTCTCATAGGTTTATTACTCACATTTATTCCGCCTGAAACCATTAAGCAATATTTAGGAGGTTCAAATATATTAATATCAACCATTATTGCAGCCTTTGTAGGAAGTATTACGTTAATACCAGCTTTTGTTTCTTTCCCACTTGTAGGTTCTCTTATAGATGCAGGAGCTAGCATAATTCCTATAGTAGCATTTTTAACAACTCTTACTATGGTAGGAATGGTTACATTCCCACTTGAGAACAGAGAGTTTGGACTTAAATTTGCATTAACTAGAAATTTGCTAAGCTTTATATTTGCAGTCATTATATCACTTTTAATGGGGGGAATAATATGAATAAATTTATTAATGAAATTAAGAATAACTTATTTTTAGTTTTTGTAATTTTTATATATGTATTTTTACTAATTTTAATGCCTGATAAAGGCATAAAGTCATTAAATAACAGTTTATATTATGTAAAAGAGATGCTTACCATACTGCCCATAATACTTTTATTGGTTTCTCTTATAGAAGCTTGGGTTCCTAAAAAAACAATTGAAAATGCTTTAGGAGAAAATTCCGGTGCAAAAGGGTTTCTATTTTCCTTTTTATTAGGCAGTTTTTCAGCTGGTCCTATTTACGCAGCATTTCCTGTTTGTAAAATGCTTATAAAAAAAGGAGCAAGCATAGCTAATATAATAATTATTTTAAGTTCTTGGGCTGTAATTAAAATTCCAATGCTTGCTAATGAGTCTAAATTTTTAGGACCTAAGTTTATGGCTATTAGATGGATATTAACTACAATATCTATTTTAATAATAGCTATTATTACATCGAAAGTTGTTAAAAAAGAAGATGTCCCTCTAGATGACATTGTAACTAAAGAAGATGCATTACTAAATATAAATGAAAATTTTTGCATTAGTTGTGGATTATGTACAAAAATAGCTCCAGAAAATTTTGTACTGGAAAATAAAAAAGCAAAAGTATTGGGTAAAATAATAAAATCTCAAGAAAATGATAAAATAAAATTAGCTATTGATAAATGTCCTGCAAAAGCTATTAAGTATATTTAACAATATATTTTTTAATAGTGCTTCTTAGTATATGTTGATTTTCTCACTTTATGCCATGACAATCTCGGAAAATGGGTATGATAATCAACCATCATGCCCATTTTCCCAGGTTATTTCATATATAATAATACTATTTTTTTCACTTGAACTATTTTCCTTTATGAAGTAGAATGAATGTACATAATATTGGAAAGGGGAATGACGTATCAGTTTAACATATACATTGCTGGTTCATTACAAATAGCAAGGGCTATTTATATCCTTTGCTAAATCCTAATCATAACAAATATTAGGAGGAAGTGTAATGGGCTATCAGAATGGTAAATTAATATTTCCAGAAAACCTATTGTCTGTAATACAAGAATATATTGATGGTGAATATGTTTATATTCCTCGTAAGCCATGTAATAGAAAAGCATGGGGAGTTACAACGAAAAATAAACAATACACCTTTGAACGTAATATAGAAATTTTTAATAAATACTCATCTGGTATATCAATAAGACAATTGGCTGAAGAATATTTCTTATCCGTAAAAACGATTTATAAAATTGTAGCTAAAATGAAAGATTAAATATTTAAGAGAACACCATATGGTTTTGTGGTGTTCTCTTTCTTTCTTCTGAAAAAAGATGTGGGAACATATATGAGATTTAATATAGTACAATTATAATGAAAATTGAAGGAAGGGAATGTGATACTATGGAATTTCTAAAAAGTTCAAAATATGATAATCAATTCGTTAAGGAAAATATGATGGGACCAAATGCGCTGAAAATGATAGAAGAATTGACTGTCAATCTTAACCTTCAGCCTGGCATGAAAGTTTTAGATTTAGGCTGTGGAAAAGGACTAACCTCCATTTTCTTGGCAAAAGAATTTGGTGTTCAAGTTTATGCAACAGATTTATGGATAGGAGCAACTGAAAACTTTCAGCGTTTTAAAGATTTTGGTTTAGAAGAAATGATCATTCCAATTCACGCTGATGCTAATGATCTACCTTTTGCCAATGAATACTTTGATGCTGTTATCAGTGTTGATTCATACTATTACTTTGGTAGAGAAGACGGATTTATGGACAAAAAGCTTGCTCCATTTGTTAAATCCAATGGAATTATTGCTATGTCCTTTCCAGGTTTCAAAGAAGAAATTCATAATAATCTTCCTAAAGAAATACTTCTTTCATGGAGAGCAGAGGACATGGAAACTTTTCATAGTTGTGAATGGTGGCAACAACTCCTTTCTAAGTCCAAGAAGATTACTGTGGAAGCCATTGATGAAATGATGTGCTTTGAAGAATGTTGGAAGGATTGGTTGAACTGCGAAAATGAATATGCTGTAAATGATCGTCGTGCAATGGAAGCTGGCGCAGGAAAATACATGAATATAATTTCTGTGATAGCCAGGAAACGAAGATAGTACATTTTTAAAAGCCCATTTATCAAAACAAATTGTATTTACAATTTATTTATAATCCCCGGAAACAGTAGTCTTTCCGGGGATTTCCTATATTTCTATTCTTCATAACAAATAATGGGAGTTCCTTCTTTTATATTATCAAAAATAGTTTTGGCTAAATGTAAAGGAGTATTTACACATCCATGGCTTCCATTTCTTTTATATATATCTTTTCCAAAGGAATGTCTCCAGCTTGCATCATGTATTCCTATATTTCCGTTAAAAGGCATCCAATAAGTTACTTGAGAATTATAATTTGGTCCAGTTAAAGTTGCTCCTTTTTGTTTATAATTAAGCATATACACCCCAACACTAGTTCCATTTCCCTTATTAGGATTGCCTGTTACTACTGACCCTTCAATTATAAGCTTTCCATCTTTATAAAACCATAGATGTTGTCTTGTTATGTTAATTTCTACATAAGTATTGCCTATGTCATCTTCATTTCTAAATAAAGCCTTTTGAATATATATAGGTTCTTTTTTTAATGCTTTACCAAGTTTTATATTTTCTAATAATACTTTTACTTCAGCAGCACAATTAATTTTCCATCCATAGAATCCTCCCTTAACTTCTACTATTTTATTTGTAGATGCTTTAATTTTTCTCCCTATGCCAACTGTATCATATTTTTTGCTTAAGCCTTGTACATATTCATTAACTGCTTTTTTATCTATTACTATGTCTAAATTCTCATCAATCCTAAGCCATTTATTTATTATATTTCCATCTAATATTTCATTTTTGCTTCCAAACACATAAGTAATTTTTGTCCCTACATATTTATTTAGTAAATTGTTAGTTTGAAAAGTTTTATCAGATCTTAAAGTATACTGTGGATTTTCATAACACAAATTTCTATTTAAATCTAATTTTGTTTTTCCTTCTAATATACTCATTTCTATAGCTTGATTTAATATATCTTTATATATCTTATTTCCATATATTTCTTTAACAGCTTCATATGAACCATTTGAATACTTAAAGCTTACATTTTGGGATTCTATAATATCTCTATTTAAACATTTTAATGTATTTATTTTGTTTTCTAATTTATCTTTATTATAAACAAATAAATCACATACATAATATTCTTGCTTCTTTATTAATGAACTTATCCATTTTAAAGAATTCTTCATTTGATAAATTCTATGAGCACTATTTTTCTCATTGTACTTCATTCCTATATCTTGTCCTATTATTTCTTCTATTTCTCCATTTCTTTCGATTAACTGTAGCTTATAATCTTTAATATAATTTATAATAATATTATTTACATCATCATGTGCTTTTAATGAAACATCTACTCCATTCATTACTGTATTAAAAAAATAATGATTAACAAAATATAATGAGATAAGTAAATATATTAGTATAATTGAGGCTATTAAAATAATAATATTTTTCTTAACCTCCTTTTTAAAGAACTTCTTTATATTAATATCCTTCATGCCTATCTATACCTTTCATCAAAAATACATTTTATTTAAACATAATAATTAGTTTATTGTATGTTTGCATTTTTGATTTTAAAACTAAAATATAAATATTAATCAAATTAATAAGATTTACCCTACAACTTTCACCCGAAAAAGGTTATAAAATTCTCCTCTAGGATAAACATATATTCAATTTAATGTTAATTATGATATAATAGGCGTAACGTATTGGGGGTGTTTTTATGAAGGTCATTGATACATTCAGCTCTAAATCAGCTTGCTCCTTGCAAAGACTACAACAAAGTCAGCTATCTTTGTTTGGAGCCTAAGCTGTTAAATTAGCTGAAATGCTTACATGTTTTAGGCTCTGTAACACATAGCTTCTTAGTATTCTTTGCTTTAATACTATGGTAAAAGTGGAGGAGTAAGGAAATGAAATATATAAAAGCACAAGATGTGTTACCAGAGGAAATTGTTAAAATAATACAAGAATATATAGACGGGGAATATCTTTATATACCCAGAAAAAATGGAAATCATAAGGCCTGGGGAGAAAAAAGTGGTATAAAAAGTAGTCTTAAGGTGAGAAATAATGAAATTTATAAAAAGTACATTGATGGGGCTACTATTAATGAACTAACTCAAGAATATTACCTGTCAGAAAAGAGTATAAGAAGAATAATAAGTCAAGAAAAACTTTTATGCTTATAATCATTACAGAATTATTTATTAGATTGAATGCTTATCTTAAACTATGCTATGATTTCATTGTGGCAATCCAATGAAAGTTATTATTTTTAATTTAAGACAAGCTTCAGAAATAAAATTATTATGAATATGTAGTATGTTTTAAACCAGGATGATTATTGTTACTTTCAGTTGGAGTAATAATAATCATCTTTTTGCTAGTGGACTGATGATAAAATAAAAAACAACATATGTTAAAAAAAGAGGTGCTAGATTTTATGAATGCTTTTATAAAAAAACATGAGTATAATTATATAAAAAAATGTTTAAATGATTTAAATAATGCCTTCAAAGGTTGTGTGGATGTTAATATTATTGAAACAACTAAAGCATATATACATGAGAAGATATTACGTATTTTTACAGATTTATCTGAGAAACAAAAAGAACTACTTGATATTAGTAAAATAAATGACCACTTGCAAATTGATAAGTATTTAGCTACATTGAATGAATATATATATGGAATGCCAAACGTTACAAATGCACAAATTAATAAATTGTTTAAAAAAGAAAAAAAATTAAAATTACCAAACCTAAATGTACAAGATTCAAAGAATGTGTATTTAGGTTGGATTGATGAATCCATTAGAAAATTATTTGTAGTTTACAATATGAATGGTAAACTCGTAAGTATGACATGTAGAATTCCAAATTATAGTTCCAATAAAACTCATATATGTACGCTTTGCAATCATGTAGGTGGGGAAAATGAAGTAGCCTTTGTTTCACCTATCTGTAAAACAGCTAATGCTGGAGAAGGTAACTATAGGTCAATAGGCTTTCATATGTGTTTAGATAGCGCAAAGTGTAATAACCGAATTGTAGCTGTGGAAAAGCTTGAAAAAATTTTAAAAGATGTTAACAATATCAAGTAATTGTTAGCTATGGACGTATCTGCCCTAATACTGCTACTGATAATAGTATTAGAGCAGATACATCATTAGATATTGTTTATTTATATTAGAAGTCTTTTTTATTTAATCATTTAATGATAACTGTGATTTAAATATTATTACTGCATTTCCAGAAATCTTAACTTCAACAGGTTCTTTATCTTCTATTTTCACCTCAACTTCAATAATGCCTTGTCGTTTTATAGCTTCACCCTGCTTAGCCTTAAATCTAAATAAAGAATTATTATGTTTAACAAGATTATGATGAACAAGATATGCACCCAAAGGACCATTTGCATTACCAGTAACAGGGTCTTCATTAATACCTACTGCAGGTGCAAACATTCTACCATGTATTAAAATATCACTATCCTGTGAATTAACAGTAAAAACATAATATCCATTGCATTTAATAATATTACTTAATCTAGAAAGTGCATCATAGTTTGGCTTTAATGTATTTAAAGTTTCAATATTTTTTATACCAATCATAACCTTAGAATGACCTGTTGAAACAATCTGAATTTTATAGTTTTCTAGCAAATCATTATTTGTTATATTAAGGGCAGATAGAAGTTTTTCTTTATTTGCTCCGTCAATAATTGTACCAAACTCAATTTTACCCTGAGTCATAACAATTTTGTAATCCTCATTTTCCTTTATTATATCAACAGGCAAAATCCCCGCACCAGTTTTATGATAAACCCTTGAAGTATCCAGTCCATTTTCAATAGCGCGAGCATAATGAGCAGCAATAGTAGCATGTCCACAAATTGGCACTTCATTTGTTGGAGTAAAAAAACGTACATGAGCATCATACTTGTTGCTATTTGAAGAAAAAATAAAGGCTGTCTCAGAATTATTAAGTTCTCTAGCGATTTTTTGCATTTCGTAGTCAGCTAATCCATCTGCATTTGTTATTACTCCTGCCGGATTTCCTGTGAATTTTTCCTTTGTAAACGAATCAATTTGATATAAAGTATATTTTCTTATCATGATTTATCCCCCTTATCTCTTTAACATTTTAAACTGTTTTTAGGCATAATTTTTTAAACAAATACATACCTATAATAAATGTCATACATTCAGCAAATGGAACTGTAAGCCATACTCCCCTCATTCCAATAATCATAGGAAGTATATTTATACCTAAAATTATAAATACTATGCCTCTACTTGCTGCTATTATAATAGATGACTTAGCATCACCTATTGCTGTAAAGTATCCTGAATTAATTATATTAAATCCACATAGTAAAAAGGCAAATGCATATGTTTTTGATCCCTTTACCGCCAAGCTTAAAAGTACTTCATTTCCACTTGCAAATAATGATACTAATTGCTTTCCAAATACAAATAATATAAAAAATAATGTTACTCCTATAAATAAATTCACCTTTAATGCTAACTTTAGTGTATCATTTAATCTATTTTGCTTTTTATATCCATAGTTATAGCTAAGTATAGGTCCTATTCCGTCTGACACACCAAACATTGTAAGTATTCCAAATTCAGATATATAATTTATTATTGTAAATGCTGCTACACCAGTTTCTCCAGCTATTTTCATAAATGTAGCATTGAATAAATATGCAGTTGTAGCCGCTGCAATTGACACTACTCCTTCTGATGAACCATTGTATGCCATTGGCATTATTGCTGATTTATCAAATTTACCACTAAATATATTTACTATATTATTTTTATTTAACATAGGAGGCATTACTATAAAAAATGCTACTACATATGCTATACCCGTAGCAAGTGCTGCTCCTCTTATTCCTAAACTTAATTGTTTTATAAATATAAAATCTAAACTTATATTAACAATTACACTTAAAATCATACCCTTTAAATATAATTCTGGCTTTTCTACCACCCTATTAGTAAATCCAAATAAAAACATTAAGGATATTGGTAGCGCAAATATAGATATAACTTTTATATATGTTGATACCCCTTCTAATAACACTTTATTTGCTCCTAATAATACTGCAATTTCTTTATCAAATAAGGTTCCAACTAATATTATACATAAAGATATTACTACAATACACATAAGTGCTGTTTTAAATATATTTTGTGCTTCTTCTTTTTTATGTTCTCCTAAACTTCTTCCTAAAAAGCTTAGAGAACCTACGCTTATTATCATACTGAAACCTATTATAGCTTGCACAAATGGTTGAATTATATTTACACTAGCCAGTGCATTTTGCCCAACAAAATTTCCTAAAAATATTCCATCTATTATAGTTTGTATACCTGCTATTACCATAGAAATTATTGCTGGGATTGAAAATTTAATGAACAGCCTAGATATTTTCTCTGTTCCCAATATATTTTCTCTCATTTATTCTACCTCCACGAAACATAATTAAGCATAAAATAACCATAAGGTTAATATGTTTTGTTCTCATGGAGTACATTATAAACCTTTGTGCTACACAAAGGTCAATACACTTTTATAGGTATTTGTATTTCAAATAATATTTCCTCTATTTTATCTGTGACACTAATATCTATTTGGACGATTTGAAGCACATCACCACATATTTTATATCCTTGTATATTAATGTATTTCATCATCTTTTTTAAATTAACTTCCATATTAGAAATACTTCCTTTGTAATACATGCAAGCATAAGTACCTTTAGCAATTTTTTTAATATAATTTTTATGGATATTTTCTTTATCCTTGATAAAAAGAAACATACTAGCTGATTCTATATACTTATTTAACTCTACATCCTTTTGTTTTATCATTGTTCCAAAGCGATTGCTTGCAACTATAGGAGCTATTTCTTTTAATTCATTCTCTAATTCAATACATGAATAACTTAAGTCAATTTCATTTTTTATAGATTTGTCAAAAGTAATTATTTCTCTCTCTTCAATTTCTTTAATAACTATATTTTGAAAGTCTGATAGCTTAGAGATGGATTCTAGGTGTTTTATTTTTTCACTAATACTTTCTTCCAATTGTTGTAATTCTTTTATTTTATTTATGAGTTTATCATGTTTATCTTTTAGTATACTAAAAGATTGTGTTAGATTTCTATTATTGAAGTACTTCTTAATTTCATCAATGCTCATGCCTAGTTGGCGAAGTTCTTTAATAGTTCCTAATTGTTCATACTGTAAAATAGAATAGTATCTATATCCAGTTCTTGCATCTACTTTAATAGGCTTAAGTAAACCTATTCTATCATAGTGCCTTAATGTTTCAGTGGTAATATTTCTTAATCTTGCAAATTCACCAATTGACAGTTTATCTTTCACTTTTTATCACCATTTCCTAACCATATAATTTATTCTCCATTGAATAAGTTTTGTTTAAGCTTTTCTTATAGAACACAGTATATGGAAACAAAAAATAGTAGTCCTACCCTTTATAGTATACTACTATTTTCTCACTATTTTTTATAAAAATAAATATTAATATTTTATACTGACAAACATACATACTTAAGAATTTCTTTTTCTTTAAATACTATGATAATTTTTTATTACTTTATGTTATCTTTATCAAATAATGAAATCTGAATATTTTCCTTAATATTCATTTTTTCTTTCATTGCCTTAGTATAACTACTAGAAAGGTTGTATTTATCTCTTAATTCATTAACAACTTCATATAATTTTTCTTTATATTCTTTACTTGCTCCACCTTTACTATATAACCCTTGTAACTTTTCGTATAAGTGTGCATATTCTTCTTTTATAAAATTAAAAAATACCTGTCTAGTATCTCCTCTTAAATAAAGAGTTCCTGGTAGTACATAATTAACTTTACAATCACTTGCCATGTTAAACATACTATTAAAATTCTCATAACTATCAGTAATATACGGTATTATTGGCATAACATGCAACCCAGTACTAGCATTAGTTTTTCTAAATTCTTTTAAAACTTCAAACCTTTCTAGGCTTGTTGCTCCAAAGGGCTCTATCTTTTTTCTAACACTTTCATCCATAGTAGTTATTGTTTCAGCAATATTAACATAAGTTATTCTTGATAACTTATCTATTAAATCATAGTCTCTTAATATAAGTTTTGATTTTGTTGAAATTATAGCTGGTGTTTTATATTTTATAAAAAGTTTCAATATTTCAGGCATAAGTTTATATTTACCCTCTGCTGGCTGATAACTATCAGTTACACCACCAATATTTACAACTTCTTTCTTCCAGTTATTATTTCTTAACTCCTTCTCTAATACATCTACTATATTAGTTTTTATATGAATATCTGTAAAAAAATCAACTGATCCTAAATACTTGTGAGAATACATAGCATAACAATATTTACACCCATGTTGACATCCTCTATAAATATTTAAGTCCCATCCATAAGGTATTCTTCTCTTCAATTTATTTAAAGCATTTTTACAACTTTCCTCTTTAAATATTATTTTATTCATATCAATATTCCCTTTATTTCTTAATCTATACTATTTTCTTCTGTTCCCCCTATTTTAACTACATTATTTTTAAATTTATCAGAACTAATATCATTGCTCACCTAATTTCTTTTTTAGATCTGAAACATATATTTTCTGCATTTTCTTTAAATCCATAAAAAAATAAGATAACACTTTAATTATAGGATTTTTAATAAAGATATTTTCTGTAAAAACTATTTTCGTTCCACCTGTTTCTGTTTCTGAAAAATATCCATTCCAAAAACCAGTGAACTTTTTATTTTCCATGTTAAATCCATATTCACTATACTCATTCTTTTTAGTAATGATAAATTTTGTAGCAATTCCGCTATGAGTATATTCAATAAATTCTTTTCCATCTTTAAGAATGTCGATTCTTTTGATATCACTCCTCCATTTATAATCACTATTATTAGTAACCACATCCCAAACAGTCTTTATATTAGAATTAAAGTATGCTGTTATTTGTGATACTCTTGCTTTCCCCAAAAATATTCACCTCACGAATTATAAAATCGTTTTTAGGCCATTGTGTAATGCCACAACTATTAATTTATCTATCTTTTAAGCCGTTAGGCCTTTTATATCATCCTCCACTGTAACATAATGGACTTACTCCTTTCTAATTGGTACCCAAACTTCAAACTTTGAATTAATTGGATCTTCATTTAAATATAGTTCAATATCTGGTCCATCTGCATATTCATATCCCGACGTTGGTAACCACTCTGTAATTATTCTTTCTTCAATTTCTTGAATTGCTTTTGGCATAGCACCCTCTCCAGGGAAAACTGCCCAAGTACCTGCTGGTATTATATATTCTTCCATACCCTTTGGTACTTCTTTATCTGTTTTTGTAGCTATATAATATTCCCATCGATCTAAGTCATCCATACAAGCACAAACTCCTAATATTCCCTTAGACTCTTCATTCATAAGAGATACTATCTGATTAATTACTCCATTTTGTGTTGATTCTTGCCAAAACTTAGGTACATCTTTAAAATTCTTTTCAATATTCTTTTCTAATTGTGCTTTTACTCCCACTATTCTGATTTCTTCCTTTTTAACTATACTATAATTCATTTCATCTACTCCTTTTATTGTTATTTTAAAACTAATAGGAGGATATGCCTTTAGGAACGTTCCCTTCTTTTGTGCTACTGAAGGTGATACATGATGTATCTTTTGAAAAGCCCTATTGAAAGCAGTTGGAGATTCATATCCATAACGTAATGCTACATCAATTACCTTATCACCACTTTGCAAATCAAAAGCAGCCTTTGTTATTCTTCTATTTCTTATATATTCTGACAGTGGTATCCCTGCCATATATGAAAACATTCTTTGGTAATGATATGCAGTACAACATGCAATTTTTGCCGCCTTTTCATATTCAATTTCTCCATCTAAATTTGATTCAATATATTGAAGTGATTCATTTAATCTTTCTAACCATTCCATTAAGCTATCTCCCTTACAAATAATAGTATAGTGAATCATTATTATAAAGACCTCTCATTTGATGCACAAATATGCGAGGTTCATTTTTCATATTTCGCAATTATCTACTTATCATGTGTAACTATACCATTTCCATTTACAGGTATAGCATCTCCTAGATATTTAGGTTTTGATTTAATTATATTAACATTAAAATAGTCCTTTACTCTTGCTGCAATTTCTCTAGTTTTATATTTAGATATCCCCCAATAATTTCTTGGATCAGAATTTACTCCATAAGCATCCAATCCAAGCTGTCTTGCTATATACACCGCTCTCATAAGATGGTATTCTTGAGTTACAATTATTATTTTTTTAGCTTTAAAAATCTCTTTTGCCCTATACATACTTTCATAGGTACTAAATCCAGCATGATCTAAAAATATATCCTCCTCTTTAACACCTTTCTTTTCAGCAACTTTCTTCATTGCGTTTACTTCATCATAATTAACTTGTCCATGATCTCCACTAAATAATAATTTTTTAGCTTTGTTATTTTTATATAAATCTATTCCTACCTCTACCCTATCTTGCAACATATCGCAAAGATTACCATCAGGCTTAACATAAGCTCCTAAAACTAAAATTGCTTCCGCCTCCGGAACATCTTTAGGATTTACAATGTATTTTTTACCTTTTTCTCTTACCTTAAAATCAATAAAAGATATTGCTGTTATTCCCATTAAAGCAATTACTATAATAAATACTACTATTCTTTTTATTTTATTTCTCAAAGTTTTACACCTCCAGCCATATATATATCCTAACATATTTCAAAGTATAGATAAAAACCTTTTATTATTCATTTCTTCACTATAAAAATTACTTAGCAATCTATACTTTGTAGTTTTTTTCATCATTAATTATAACATATTACTAAGAAAATTATGGCAAATTAAAATATTTTTCAGTAATCACCGAAAAATAGCTAGTAAAACTTAATACATTTTACTAGCCACTACTTTATCTATATTTTTTTTTCAATTATTCTAAAGTTGTATAGAATTTAATTCGTTACATATGTTATCAATGTCATTATAACTACTAGTTATATCCACTATACTATTATTAAGTTCATCAATGGCAGCAAATGTCTCTTCCATAGCTGTTGCTGTAGTTTCTACATTTTCACTAATATTATTTACTGAATTTAATATGTTTCTTATTGAATCTTCCAATACAACAGATTGAGAGTTAATATTCTTTGAGTGATTTAATACATTTGAAGTATTTTTATTTATATCCTGAAATAAGTTTTTGACATCATTAGTATGTTTATTACATAAATCAATAGACTTTTGTTCACTTAACACTTCATCAGATACTACTCTTGTTCTGTTAGAGATATTATTTAATATTACTTCTACTTCATAAGTAGATGCTTTTGAATTTTCCGCAAGTTTTCTCACTTCTTCTGCAACTACCGTAAAGCCTCTTCCCTGTTCCCCTGCTCTTGCTGCTTCTATTGATGCATTAAGAGCTAATAGGTTAGTTTGCTCTGATATTTCATTTATAGTATTAATGATCTGCACTATTTTTGTGTTTTCTTTACTCAATTCATTTATTAAATTTACTACATTTATAATCCTTGAATTTACATTATTCATTTCTAATGATAGTTTGTTTACTCTATTAGCACCTTTTAAAACAACATTCTCTGTAGATATTGATAATTGTTCCATTATATTAATTGCCTCTGTGACTTCTTTTACTTTTTCTGAACCTATTGCAATTGATAATTTCATATTGCTCATTATTTCTACTTCTTCTGTTGTTCTATTAGCAACATCACTAGTAGAGGTTACTATTTCTTCTGCTATTTGACCTGTTGTGGAAATTCCACCTTTAATTTTTTCATTAGCTGATGTTAAAGTTTTTATTATATCGTATATTTTATTTAATAATACCTCATCTTTAGCTTTTGCATCTTCAATAACTTTATAATTTTCTGCTAAATTTTTATATATAGTTTTTGTCATAATTGCATTAATAGATAGTATAATTGATCCTGCTATAATAGCTAATATAAAAAATGCCAATTGTTCATATCCAACAGAATCAAACAAAGTATTTTTGTAGTTTAAGAAGAAATATAATACAAGTACTATACTGCCTATTGCTTCTATTATCATTGCTATTAAATCTTGATATACACTTATTAAAATAATACCATAATAAATTAAAATAAAATTAGCCAAACTTGGTTCTGATACAAACATTATAAATATAACAAGTGAATACATTAATATTGTATAGTACATAGTTTGAATAATGTATTTCTTTTTTATTAAAATAATAGACCCTAAAGATAATGGAACTGACACTGCAGCTAATATAAATATAAATTTTGGTTCAACCTTTAGACATATATCAGAAATTATTCGTAATATTACCGAAAGTAAAAAGCCTACTAACATAATCTTATTTTTCAACTCTAAATTTTTCTTTTAATCCATAAATATTCCTCCGTATATTGATTGTATTATTTTTCTTTTAAATTTTATATCATTAAAAAATATATTAATTTTTTGCACACTCTTGTTATTATACGACTTAATTCATCATTTTACCATATAATTCATTATTTTTTCTATAATTTGTGTGATTTCCAAGAAGTATTATTGATATACAAAACATTGTCTATTTTTTTATATTACTTCATTACAATACTAATTAATTGTTTTAATATAAAAAAATCTCCACAATACAATCCTGTATTGTTGAGATTTTTATATTAGCACACATACATACTCAAAATTCTTAATAAGGTCTTTATATCTGTACCTTTCATGAATTCAAACTCTATTCTACCAATTCCAGAACACCATACTTTCATTTCAGCATCAATATCAAATGTTCCAGCACTTTCACAAGAAAAAGTTGAAATCTTAGAAAATGGTATTATCATAAACTCCTTTTTCTTTCCCTCCTGATATATTATTTAATCCCTATTTTTAAGCGCCTCGCTTAATGATATTGTATTAATGTACCTCTTTAATAACATATTGCTGATAAAATATGAAAACATTATTACTATTATTATAAAGCAGTAATGTTTAAATTGTAGTGTAATTGAAAAATATGCTTGTACATTGGCTACTAAGCTTGGATAAATTGTTTTTGTTATTTTTACTGTTAATGGTATTGAAACAGCTGCAGAAAATAATACAGTATATAGTGAGCTTCCTAAATATAATTTATTTATTTCTTTCTTATTAAATCCAAAAACTTTAACTAAAGAAATACTTGAAATACTCTTATCTATAGCTAATTTCAATAATAGGTACATACTTATAATAAAAAGTATACTTGAAAATATTATAAGAATTACAATGGTTGGTAACATCATAGATGTCATATTTTTAGCTGACTTAATCATATTTTTAGATGTTATTTCTGAATATATATAATCCTTATTAATATTAAGTTTCTTATTAGATAAATATCCATTGAAATAGGACTTATCCTTTTTTAGTAATGAATTTAATTGAGTTTGATTCATAAACACATTTAGTCCTGAATTATAGTCTACAATTCCTTTTACTTTTAGAATAAATACTTTATTTTCACTTTTATCCTTTAAATTAATAGTATCTCCTATATTTAAATTAAATTTACCCTTTACACTACTTGATATATATAGACCAGGATCATCTTGTGATATATTAAAAGAATAAAATTTAGAATTCTCCTTAATTCCTTGAAGCATTACATCCATATCCATATTTAGATCTTTAAAATACACTGAAAACCCTTTAAATGTAGTTTTCTCAAGTCCTTCATTTTCTGTAATTTCAATTGGAATCTTTAAGGTATACATATAATTATACATTACTTCCCTTTCAATATTTTTCACATATTCATTAATAGCAGAATTTATACAAACTCCAAAAACAAGTAAAAAAGTTGAAATTAAAATTCCTGAAAATAAAACAATGCTACTTCTAAACTCTCTAAAAAACTCTCTTAATCTAAATTTAATTACAAAATTAAAATGCTTTATCTTAATAGTGTTTAGTCTACTTGCTTTCTTTTCTTTTCTTAATAATTGCAGCGGAGTCTTATTAAGCTTTTTAGAAATTATAAAATAGTTTATCACTATTACTATTAACACAGGAACAATTATACCTAAAAAAATCAAATAAGGAGAATATATTCTTTCAATATTAGGAAGCACATAAACATCTGTGGTTGATTTTGATAATGGTTCTTCTATTGCAAATCCTAAACAAGTTCCAATAATTGCGCCTATACTAACAATCATTGTAGGCAAAATCATAAAGTGATTTAATATTTCTTTTTTTACATATCCTAAAGAATACAATGCTCCAATTATTGGGCTTTCTTCATCTATTGAATTAATAATAGACATGGAAATCATAAAACTAACCATTATACATAATACAATTCCAATTATTATTACTACATTTTTATTTATTTTGCTATCATCTATATATCCTATAGCTCTTGTATTATCTTCTATTTTAATAAATTCTGTTACATTAGCATTTTTAGAAACAATATTTTTTACTTTATCAGAAGAAACTCCATTTAATTTAAATACATAGGAATAAGATTTGTTTTTTAAATTTTTAAAATCCTCTTCATTTATAAAACCAATACCAAATTTTTTAGAATTAGGTACTACATCGCCAAATTTCTGAATAATATTAGTGTAATCTGGAGCTGCTCCATATCCAACTACCTTAAAATTTTTATTTTCAATATTTAAATTACTTAAAAGCTTATAATTATTGGCTTTTCCAAAATGCTCATCTATAACTATTTCACTTAATCCATTTAAATTGGTTCCTTTATTTATTGATATTCTATTTATATTTTTTCTTTCTTTAAATACTCTAATAGTTTGATTTTCATAAAGCTTATAATTCACATAAAAATTTTCTTCAATTTCAACTCCCAATGCCATTATTTTTTGGAGTGTTGTACTATTTAATCTATTATCAACATAAAATTCTCCATGTTCTAGATTATTTTCAACTGCAGCCTTTTCCCCAGTGTATATAATACAATCTGTTGAATTTGAAAAACCTACTATTAACATAGAACTTACCAGTACCAATACTATTAACCCCAAATATTTACTGATATTTTCTCTAAGTTCCCTTATAATTCTTTTATTTAATACCATTTATTCACCCTTTTCGCTATCTATGAATTATTTTAATTTCTACCAAGTGATATCCTTTGCTGCCATTAATGTTTTATTTTCATATTCTTCCTCAATTTGTCCATCTCTAACTTTCACCACTTTATGAGACATAAATTCTATAGCATTATTATGAGTAACTATTATCATAGTTGTGCCATATTTTTTATTAACAGATTCTAAAAGCTGAAGAATTTCTTTAGATGTTTTATAGTCTAAGGCACCCGTAGGTTCATCACAAAGCAATAATTTAGGATTTTTGATAAGTGCTCTAGCTATAGCAGTTCTTTGCTGCTGTCCTCCAGATAAATGTCTTGGAAATTTATCTTGATGCTCCCAAAGTCCTAATGTGTTTAGTAATTCTTCTTTATCTAAAGGATCTTTTGTAAGATACTCGCATACCTCTATATTTTCTTTAACAGTAAGATTAGGAACAAGATTATAAAATTGAAATATAAATCCTAATTTTTTTCTTCTGTAAAATGCTAAATCATCAGAATTTAAGTCTGAAGTTATAATATCATCAACTATTACCTTACCTGAATCTATGCTTTCCAGTCCCCCAATGACATTTAATAAAGTTGATTTACCAGAGCCAGAAGGTCCTAAAATTGTACATATCTTTTTTTCTTCTAATGTAATGCTTGCCCCTTTTAATACTTGCACCTTACTTTCTCCTTCTCCATATGCTTTTCTAGCATCAACAACTTCTAAAAACATTCTTTTCATCCTACCTTCCATTAATCTTAACTCTACTTCCAATCTCATAATCAGAAGGATTATTTAAAACTATAATTCCATCTTTAAGGTCTTGTCCCAAAATCTCCACATTGAGATCTGTTTCTGTACCTTTAGTTATAGGAATTTGTTTAACAATATAATCTTTCCCTTGTTTATCTGCTATATATAAACAATCATTGTTATCCTTATCGTTTATTATGCTTTCAGCAGGTACTGTATAAACGCCCTTTTTTTCACTTAGCATAATATTAACTTTTGCTTTCATACCTATTTTAAGTTTATGATCTTTATCATTTATTTTAATCTTAGCTTCAAATTCTGCTTCTTTATCATTAGAACCATCATTAAGATTTAATAAATTTTTATCATCAACTTTTGCTATTGGTTGTACACTTATTACTTCTCCTTGAATAATATCAGTGCCGGTTGAATCTGTCCTTATTTCAACCTTTTGCCCCTTTTT
Organism: Clostridium tetanomorphum; assembly: GCF_017873215.1. Taxonomy (GTDB): domain Bacteria; phylum Bacillota; class Clostridia; order Clostridiales; family Clostridiaceae; genus Clostridium_AO; species Clostridium_AO tetanomorphum. The sequence goes on along the minus strand of NZ_JAGGKA010000003.1, from coordinate 172,874 downwards.
AATTTTTCCAATATCAACTTCTTTAATATTTACATTTACTGTTATATTGTTGCTATCCTTGATTTCAAATAGTACTCCTGAACTTAGATTTCCAACACTTGCATTTTTAACGCTGATTATTCCATTCACTGGAGATTTAATTACAGCATTGTTCAAATCCTTCTTTAAATTTTCAAGAGTAATATATTGGCTATTATCTTTATATTTTGCACGTGCTAAATCATAATTGTTTTTGGCTGTAGTTAAATCCAATTGTACTTTAGTTTTTATATTATTTAATGCTACAGTGCATTTATCAAAAGTGTTTTTTGCATTTTCATAAGAAATTTCATATTCTTTTAAGTCTTGCCTTGAAACACCACCGTAATTAAATAGTTCCTTATTATTTTCATAAATTCTTTTTTTGTTTTCAAAATCCAGTTTTGCTGCCTTTAATGCTACTTCTGCATTTTTAATATCTCCATTTTTTTCATCACTTCCCAAAGCTAATGCACTATCATATACTGCCTTAGCTTTATCAAGTGCTATAGAATTACTAGCATCAGCTGAAACAATGGTTGCTTCTAACTGTTTTATTTGATCCTGTAATTTACTTGTATCTAAAACTGCTAAAATGTCATTAGCTTTAACTTTATCCCCCAACTCTACTTTAACTTCTTTAATTGTAAGAGTTACATTCGAATAAACATTAGTGGTATTCTCACTTTTTACTTCACCTTTAACATTAATCTTATTTATATTCTTTCCTGATTTAAGAACAGTGTATTTGTCTTCTTTTAATGCCTCATTAGCTAGTACACTATTAGCTATCCTAAATCCTACTCCTACAGCTATAATAAGTATTAATACACCTATTAACTTATTATTAAATTTAATGTGAAATCTCTTTTCTTTACAATTGCTTATGGTAGTGTCATTGTTATTCCATTTCTTTTTAATTAATTCTTTCATTGTTTCTTCCTCCTAATCTTATTTTATTTTTTCTTTGTATTGGCTATAGAATAAGATTTTAAAACTATGTTATAATAAATATAACACTGTTATAAAATATATAACACTGTTATATTACCTTTTTTTACCCAACTTGTCAATATTGATTTTCAATTGATAACATTTTCTTTAATTAATAAAAAGAAATACCTTAATACATTATTTATAGCAATGTATTAAGGTATTTCTCTATTTTCTAAGCTCATTCCATCCAGCAAAAAAGAAGGAATTCATTTTTGCAAATTGTTTTATTGCAATGTCATAAGGTATATCATGCTTTATAAATTCAGTTACTGCATTCATGTAACACTCTACTATTACATGTACAGTAAATTCATCTATACCTGAAGTTTCTTTAACCAATTTGATAAGTTGTTTATTTTTTTCCAGAATTTTTTCTATGATAACATCCATATAATTTTCCATACTGGAACCACTTGAACACATAATCAATAGCTTACAAATATCAAAGTTATCATATAAATAATCAATGTATTTCATATGCTCTTCTTTTTCATCAAACATTTCATTTTCAAATTTTATATTTTTATTATATATAAAATTTTGTTTTCCCTCTATTTCCTCTATTAGATTATACAGTCCATGAACCATATCTTTAACAAGGGTTACAAAAACATCATCCTTATCTTTAAAATAACCATAAATTGCTCCAGTTGTTACTCCAGCTTTCTTAGCTATATTCCTAAGAGATGCATCCTTAAAACCCCTTTCTAAAAATTCAGCTTTAGCACAATTTAAAATACTATCAATAGTACTTATCTTTTCTTTATTTTCTAATTTCTCCTTCATTTAAACTGCTTCTCCTTACTTATAGTATATAACACTGTTATACATTATAATTTTAGCCTAGTCAAATTTTTCATACTTACTCTATTACTAACTGTTATCCATTCTTCATTTTACTTATATTTAAAAGTAAGTAACTTTATTTAATTAGTGAATAAAATTTATTTTTTGCATATTATAAATTGAGTAGTATTAACATAAGGAGATTTAATGTATAGCATATTAATAAATAGATCAGCTCGCAGACTTATATTATATAAAAATGGCAGTGCTTTTAAACGGTATACCGTAGCTGTTGGAAAACCATCTACTCCCACTCCAGCAGGAAATTTTAAAATCATCAATAAAGCTATAAACCCTGGTGGTCCTTTTGGAGCTAGGTGGTTAGGTTTGTCTATTAGAGGTTATGGTATTCATGGTACTAATAATCCCTCATCCATTGGCAAAGCTGTATCAAATGGATGTATTAGATTATATAACAACAGTGTAATTGAACTATTTAACCTTGTTTCTGTTGGTACTCCTGTAAAAATAGTATAAAATTCAGTTTCCAAACTTTTTACCGCTGCCATTGTTATGCAACTTAAAGATAACTTAAACTTCTACTTGCCTTTCAGAAACAGAAGCTAGCTTTTATCCTTGTTTTACTTGCTTATATAAAAATGCTAGGTTTAATTAGCTAGGAAATCCTTTATCAGATACTTGCTTTAGAGGAAGTAAAAACTTCCTCTAAAGTACTTCTTTAATTTCTTTTACTAAACTACAACCTTTATTTATACCATCTTCTAAATTCTTTCCTTGAGCAATTCTTTTTATTATCGCACTACCTACTATTATTCCATCACTGTACTTTGAAAATTTTTCAGCCATCTCCTTAGATGAAATACCAAAACCCAACGCCTTTGGTAAATTTGTATAAGAACTTATTACCTCCATGTATTCACTAATATCTGTATTAATATCATTTCTAACTCCTGTAATACCTTTTACTGTAACACAATATACAAATCCTTTGCCATTTTCTACTATTTTTTTAATTCTTTCTTCTGAAGTTGGTGCTACTAAAGGTATTAAATACACACCATATTTATCTGCAACCTCTCCTATTTCCTTTCTTTCTTCTATAGGTAAATCAGGAATAATTAATCCATCAATTCCCACTTCATTACATTCCTTTATGAATTTTTCCATTCCATATTTGAATATAGAATTATAATATACTAAATATACAAGGGCAATCTGACTATCTTTTCTTATTTCCTTAACAGTATTCATTATTTTTATAATTTTGGCTCCATTTTTAAGTGCTCTTCCTGAGGAAGCTTGAATAATTGGTCCATCTGCTATTGGATCTGAATAAGGTATTCCTAATTCTATAATATCTGCACCAGAATTTTCTAATTTTAAAACCAATCCTACTGTAGCAGATAAGTCTGGATCTCCTGCGGTTATAAAAGGAATTATTGCTTTTTTTCCTTCACTTTTTAGCTTTTTAAATCTTTTATCTATTCTATTCATAATATATACCTCCATATTAAAAATTTTCTTTAATATATTTACTTATAGCGTCTACATCCTTATCTCCTCTTCCTGATAGGTTAACTACTATAATTTTATCTTTAGAAAGAGTTGGAGCAATCTTTACAGCTTCAGCCAATGCATGAGAACTTTCTATAGCAGGTATAATTCCTTCTGTGCTACAAAGAAGCATAAATGCTTTTATAGCCTCATAATCTGTTATTGGTGCATAGGTTGCCCTACCTATTTCCTTAAGATTAGCATGTTCTGGTCCAACACCTGGATAATCCAGTCCTGCTGATATGGAATATACAGGCATTATTTGTCCATCTTCGTCCTGCAGAAGATAAGTCATCATACCATGAATAACTCCAAGAGATCCTTTAGTCATAGTTGCTGCATGCTTATCTGTATCTACTCCTAAACCAGCTGCTTCTACTCCAACTAACTTAACCTGCGTGTCCTTTATAAATGGATAGAATATTCCCATAGCATTACTTCCACCACCTACACAAGCTACTATATAGTCAGGTAACCTCCCTTCTTTTTCCAATATTTGTTTTTTAGTTTCGTCTCCAATAACTCTTTGAAAATCTCTTACCATAGTTGGATAAGGATGAGGTCCAACTACAGAGCCTACCACATAATAAGTAGTATCTATATTTTCAACCCAATTCCTCATAGCTTCATTAGTAGCATCTTTTAGTGTTCCTGTGCCACTCTTAACAGATATAACCTTTGCTCCAAGCATGTTCATCCTAACCACATTAAGATGCTGTCTTACTATATCTTCTTCTCCCATAAAAACTTCACATTTCATACCAAACATAGCCGCTACAGTAGCTGTTGCTACCCCATGCTGTCCTGCTCCAGTTTCTGCAATTATTCTTTTTTTACCCATTCTCTTTGCAAGCAATACCTGTCCTAAGGCGTTATTTATCTTATGAGCACCAGTATGGTTTAAATCCTCTCTTTTAAGGTAAATTTTAGCTCCACCTAACTTTTGGGTTAAATTACTAGCAAAATATAATGGAGTTTCTCTTCCACTGTAATCTTTTAAATAGTATCTATATTCCTCCATAAATTTTTTATCTTCAATTGCTTTTACATACTCTTCCTCCAACTGAATTAATACTTTCATTAATGTTTCTGGAACATACTGTCCTCCAAATTTGCCAAATCTGACTTTTAATTTTTCCATTTTTATTCTCCTTTCTTACCTATCTACAGGCTTTTATAAATTCATTTATTTTATTAAAATTTTTAACTCCATTAATTTCTACACCACTGGATACATCAACAGCATAGGGTTTTACAATTTCTATAGCCTTCTTTATATTTTCACTATTTAATCCACCAGCCAATATTATAGGTTTTGTCATATTTTTATTTCGTATAATTTCCCAAGAAAAGCTAACACCTGTGCCTCCTTTCCCATGATCTAGAAGTACCTTATCTGCAGTACACACATGAATCTTTTTTATGTCTCTTTTATCAGAAATACATATGGATTTCCAAATCTGTACATGTTTTTTCTTTAACAAATTTCTTATTTCTTTAATATAGGCTTTATCTTCATCCCCATGGAGTTGAATCACATCTAATTCTAAATAATTCACCATTTGCATCAGCTCATGAATGGACTTATTTACAAATACCCCAACAATTTTAATATTTTCATTTAATAAGGCTATAAGCTTTTTTGCCTCAATCATATCAACTTGCCTCTTGCTTTTTGCAAATACAAAACCAATGAAATCTGGCTTTAATATATTTACATATTGTATATCTTCCTTTCTTTTAATTCCGCAAATTTTTATAAGAATTTTATGCTCCTCCTTTTGCCTTATATATGAAATACTTTAATTTATCAATATTATTTATTTCTCTCATAAAGCTTTCTCCAATTAGTACTGCATTTACCCCTAAATTCTTTAAGTAATTTATCTTTTCTGGAGTTCTTATGCCACTTTCAGAAACTATAATTTTGTTTTTAGGAATATATTTTATTAATTTTTCTGTATTATCTAAACTAACAGTGAAATCTATCAAATTTCTATTATTTATTCCTATAATATCTGCATCTACCTGTAAGGCATTATCAAGTTCCTCTTTATTGTGTACTTCTACAATACATTGAAGTCCAATGTCCTTAGCCTTTAAGTAAAATTTTCCTAAGTCTTCTTTCAACACTGCAGCTATTAAAAGTACTGCATCTGCACCTATAAGTTTTGAAGTATAAATTTGATATAAATCTACTATAAAATCTTTTCTAAGTATTGGTTTAGTTGTTACCCTTTTAACTTCACTTATATAGCTATTATTACCTTGAAAAAAATGCTTTTCTGTTAACACGGAGATGGCATCTATATTAATACTTTCATATACTTTAGCTATACTAGTTGGATTGAAATCCTCTAAAATCACACCTTTTGATGGAGAAGCTTTTTTTATTTCTCCAATTATTGATATTTTTTCTTTATTTAAAACTTTCTTAAAATCAGCTTTATTAAATTGATACTTTTCGATATTTTCCAAAACTTCTGATAATGATAATTGCTTTTTTTCTTCTTGAATTTGAATTTTCTTTTTATTTACTATTTTATCTAAGAACATTTTTTACTACTCCTTATAAATTATTACTTACTTGTACTAATTGTTGAAGCTTGTCATATGCCTTACTTGAATCTATAAGATGAGCTGCTAAATCTAATCCTTCTTTTAAACTATTACAGCTATTACCTATATAAAGTGCCGCTGCAGTATTAAGTAATACAATGTCCCTTTTCCTTCCCTTTTCTCCTTTTAATATATTTAATATTATTTCAGCATTTTCCTCAGATGAGCCTCCTTCAATATCATTAGATATGGCTAAAGATAATCCATATTCCTTTGGATTTATAAAGTAATCTTTAACATAGCCATTTGTTACTTCACTAACTTTTGTTGCACCAGTGGTAGTAATTTCATCTAAACCATCCATTCCATGAACTACCATAGCTTTTTTACATCCTAAATTTGATAAAACATTTGCTACTATATTTGTTAATTTCTCTTCATATACTCCCATAACTTGCCCTTTTACATAAGCTGGATTTGTTAATGGTCCCAATATATTAAACACAGTTCTTGTTCCTAGTTCTCTTCTGGGAGCAGCAGCATATTTCATTGCTTTATGATACTTTTGTGCAAATAAAAACACTATTCCAACTTTATCAATGCATTTTTTAGCATCAATTGAATCTAAATTTATGTTTACTCCAAGCTTTGATAATACATCAGCACTTCCACTTTTGCTGGATACCGCTACATTTCCATGCTTTGCAATTTTTATTCCCGAAGAAGCTGCTATTATAGAAGCTGCCGTTGAAATATTAAAGGTTTTTCCTCCATCTCCGCCAGTTCCACAGGTATCTATAACATATTCTTGTCCTATATTTACTTTAGTTGCATTATCTCTCATAGCTTTTGCACAACCAGTTATCTCTTCTACACTTTCTCCTTTCATTCTAAGAGCTACAAGAAATGCTCCAATTTGACTTTCTGTTCCCTGCCCTTTCATTATTTCATTCATTGAATTATAAGCTTCTTCTTCAGTTAAATTTTCTTTTACCAATAATTTATTTATAGCTGTTTTAAGCATTGCAAATCACCTCTATAAAATTTTTAATAATATTTTTACCTTCCTCAGTTAAAATTGACTCTGGATGAAATTGAAGTCCATAGATTGGATATTCATTATGCTGAAGTCCCATTATAATTCCATCCTTTGTTTCACATGTTATATTTAATTCTCTTGGTAAAAAATCCTTACTTACTATTAATGAATGATACCTCATTACCTTTAGTGGATTTTTTATACCATTAAAAATCCCTTGCTCTGTATGCTTTATAGTAGATGTCTTTCCATGTTTAATTTCATTAGCTCTTAATACTTCTCCCCCATAACAATACGCAATAGCCTGATGTCCAAGGCAAATACCTAAAATAGGTATTTCTTTCCCAAGATTTTTTATTACTTCAATGGTTATCCCTGAATTTTCGGGGCTACCTGGTCCAGGTGAAATTATAATACCCTTTGGATTTATTTTTCTTATTTCTTCTACAGTTATTTCATCATTTCTAAATACTTGTATCTCATCTCTTTTATGCTGTTTTAAAATTTCTCCTATATATTGATACAAATTATAGGTAAATGAATCATAATTATCTATTATTAAAAACATCTATAAAACCTCCTTTAATACCATGGCTTTGTTTAAAGTCTCATAGTATTCTGTTTCAGCAATAGAGTCATAAACTATACCTGCACCGGCCTGTACAAAAGCTTCTCCATGTTTAAATACAATGGATCTTATAGCAATACAGCTATCCATATTTCCATTGAATGAAAAGTATCCAATAGCTCCTGAATATATGCCTCTTTTAACATTTTCAAGTTCTTCAATAATTTCCATAGCTCTTACCTTAGGTGCTCCAGATACAGTTCCCACTGGGAGGCAAGCTCTTAATGCATCTATAGATTTTAAATTACCTTTCAACTTTCCAGATACTTTTGACACTATGTGCATAACATGACAGTAGTAATTTACATCCATAAAATTTTCTAACTTTACTGTGCCAAATTCACTTATTTTACCTATATCATTTCTTCCCAAATCCACCAGCATTATATGTTCTGCTATTTCCTTTTTATCTTTTAACAGTTCATTTTTTATCTTCTCATCCTCATCTAAGTCTTTTCCTCTTTTTCTAGTTCCCGCAATAGGATTTGTGTATACCATCTTCCCATTAACTGTTACTAAAGTTTCAGGCGAAGAACCCGATACTTGAAATTCTTCATAATCAATATAAAAAAGATAGGATGAAGTATTTATATTTCTTAGTTTTCTATACACATTAAAAGCATCACATCTTTGCTTAAATTTCAATCTTTGAGATAAAACCACCTGAAATATATCTCCCTTTCTTATGTACTGCTTAGCCTTTTCTACTATATCTTCATACTGTTCTTTTGAAAAATTTGAAATGAAATTCTTTTGGGATTCAAATTCTTCAATATTATAAGGTTTTTCTATATTTTCTAAATTACCTTTTAGTTCATATATTTTTTTAGTAACCTGTTTATAGGTTTCATTTTCTTCTTCAAAAATATTGTATATAATAGATAATTGCTTATTTTCATGGTTGTAACAGTAAATATATTTATAAAACATAATATAGCTATCTGGAACATTTAACTGATCCAAATTGTTGTCTTGTATTTTTTCATTTAACTTAACAGTGTCATATGCTAAATATCCTATAGCTCCTCCCTCAAATGGTATATTTGTATTTAAGGATAGAAATTTTATATCAAGCTTATGTTTTAAATAATCAAATATATTACCCTTTACTTTAGTTACTTTTTTTACTTCTTCCCCAAATTCATTTAAATTAATTATTTCTTCTGTTATGTCTTCTTTAAAATTTTTAATTATTCTATAGGGATTAACACCAATATATGAGTATCTGTTACCAGCTCTTTTATCCAAATCTATTTCAAATATAAATTTTCTTTTGCCTTTTAGTGCAATATAAATCCCTATAGGATCTACTTCTTTTTCACTTATGGTATAACTTACTGAAAATGAATACTTGTGTTTTTTTAGTTTATTAAATTCTTTTTCTGAAATACTAATCATCCAAGTTACCTCCTTAAAAATTAATAAAAAAGGCCACTTCGTCCTAAATTAATGGGACGAAGTGACCGTGGTGCCACCCATTTTAATTTTATTTAAGCTATAAGCTATAATATCCATAAACGTAACAGCCGCTATGCACAGCATAAGAACTCTAAATTGCTAAAGCTAAAAAGTTCTAACATCTCACATCTGTAAAGGTAGAGAGTATTGCGGAGTAGCTATGGGATAAAATAAAAAAACACTTCATCCAATAAAGGACGAAATGTTATACTTCGCTATGCCACCTAAATAAAATTATCTTTAACCAGGTACGGAAATAAATCGATACCCTGTCCTTTTAACGGTAGACCCCCGGTAAGCGCTACTTTTAATTCACACTACATCTCACAGACCCATTCACTAAAGACTACAGTACCTGGCTTTCACCATTCCAGATTCGCTTAAACTAAACTCCCTTAGCTACTCCTTCTGTTCACTGACATTTGCTATTGATTTACATAAATTTTATAGTATTTTCATTTTAATGTCAATACATTATTTAAAAAAATTATTTTTTAAATATCATCACTTATCCACCTTTTTCATATTATTCTTCTTCAACAATTATTCTTTCCTCCTGAACTTTCAAGCAATATTTTTGTAACACAAATATGAGCATATAATTCACATAGTATCCTCCAAGTTCCTTACCTTAACAAACTAACTGTCAATTACCATATTTCAAATATTATTAATTAAAATATTTCTTATGATTTTAGGTAATATTAAGAATGAGGTGATTTCTAGTGATCAAAAAAGCACTGATAATTTTTTCTATTTTACTTTTTTCATGTATAAATGTTTATGGAAAACAATATAAAAGCATTGAAATATTTGATATTAACAAGAATAATGTTATAAAGAATATTGAATCCTCTTCTGAAATTGAAAAACAAGTTAAGAATTACCTTCAAAATATAAAAGGAATATATGGGAAATTTAATCCTATTCCTGATAAAGGATATATGATTAAAATCCCTTTAGATACACCTATAGCAATTCAAAATACATGGATAAGTTCCTTTATAGATGAAGTTATTATGATATTTCCTGAAAATGAACCTCCCTATTTGATGGTTCTTGATAATGAAGAAAGATCAATTTTCTTATCCTTTAATGGTGATACAAATACATTATTAAAATATCTAAATTTCAATGCTAAAAACTCAATTACTTTGTCTGATTTCAAATTAAAATCCACCTAAAAATCTTATAAAATCAATGCACCAGTGAAATGATATGGCTGTTTCTAAATCCCTTTTATATTGTAGATAAGCCATAGGTAGTCCAAAAAGTAAGCTAGTTAACACAAGCATTACAATAGCATTTACTGGATTTATTATCCATAATTCAGAAAAGTGGCATAAACTATGAGGCACAACTCCCAAAAACATACTTATAGCTACAGTATATTTTTTATTACTATACTTACTTAAAATAGTAATAAATACATTCATTATAAAAAATCTAAATACTATTTCTTCTACAATACCTGGTTGAAGAGCCAAAAAAGCTGATATAATTGGATTTTGCCAACTTAAATAACCTGTTGTATTTTTAAAATACAAAAAATTTATAATGCCTAATGGTATACTTATAAGCGCCCCTAATATTAAAGATATTATTGCTTTTTTAAATTTACTTTCTACCAATGAAGATTTAATATTATTATCACCTTTTGATAATAGACAAGCAGCTACAAAAGAAGAAAATAAAATTACAGTCTCTTTTATGGTAGTACCAATATCAGATCTATTTAAAAGACTGCTGGAGCTAATTAAAGTTAAAACTATAGCTGGAAATATAATTTCAGCTTTTATATGTTTAAATTTAATAGCTATAGCTATTAATGAAGCAATTCCTATTAAATACTCTGTCCACATCCAAGCCCTGTACGTAAACATTCCATCATTTTTTATTTGTGTAACTTTAATTGATAATATGTAACTAATGATAAAAATTATAAAAGTAACTGCAGGAAATATATAAGCACTCCTCTTTCCATTACTTTCACTCTTGCTAGAAATATTACTATTTATTTGCATTTTATTACCTCCAAATTTACTCTATATGTAAAAATTGTATTATCATTTCTTCCTTTTTAATTCCATCTTTATTAAATAAATTTCTTAAATGGATTTCTGTACATAATATAATCATTAACAGAATTATTGATAAGCTTACCCCTAATATCTTCGTTGCTAAATCTGTATTACTGTTATATAGATGGTTTATTAGTATTGAAAATGGTATAAAAATAGCACCACCAATTAATAGCATAATACCAAAGAAACGATTGCCTTCAAGCCATGTATCTTTAGATTTCATAGCAAAAGGTGTCCTATATCCCATGGTCTTATTAATATGCTCTGGTGGATATAATTTCATTACTAATCCAATACTGATAAAGATTATTCCACTAATGCAGCTTGTTAAATTTCCCATGTAATGTCATCTCCCAACAATTTAATTTATTTCAACAATATTAAACCCTTGCTCTTTAGCTTGAATTATTAATTCATCACTATCAATATGCATACAATATACTTTACTTCTCCACTGTTTGGGAATTAATTCACACAACTTTCTTAAAGACAAATGCGGACTACCAGTATAGTCTGCCAAAGAAGTATCTTGATAAAGATAATCTACTTCATTTAATCTATTAAGTATGTTTTCTGATATATTATTACTATCTCCACTATAATATATAGTGTTATCTTTATCCTGTATAATTACCCCATAGCAATTCATTTTTTCAATATGAGTAACTGGTATAAACTTAAATGAAATATCATGTATGTTAAGAACTACATCTATTTCAGATAATGTTAAATTAAATTCTCTACTATGTCCCATTATATTCAATAATTGTTGTAACTCTGCACTTGGAAAATAAATATTAGGTGTAATATTCTTAATGTAATAACAATAATAAATTAAGCTACTTAAACTTCCTATATGATCCGAATTTAAATGTGTTATAATAACATATACATTTGTCACATCATTTAATAAATTATTATTAATTATTCTTTCAAATACATCTTCTCCACAATCTAGTAATATAAAATCTTTTCCATTTTTTACATAAGCACTTGTATTACCTTCCTTGACATTAAAAGCACTACCTCTACCCAAGAAATTCAGTTTTAGCATAATTATCTCTCCTTTGTATTATTATACCTCAAACATTCCCATTTTCCATAAAATTAGATAAATTTATTATTTTTTGTTTCACTGATAAATATGTGCTAAATATTTTCTATTTAATATAAAATATTAGATAGCACATCAACTTATATATAATATATATTATTAATCTTTAGTAGAATGATCTTTTAGTAGAGGGATTATTTGTTCCGGATTTAAATCCGTATTGGTACCGGATCTATTTCCTTATGGATACGGATTTAAATCCGAATGATATTTTCTTCTATGCCTATTGGGATTACAATAATTATACACCATAATCCTAAGAATTTTACCATATTTATGAAAGTATCAATTTTTTTATAAAAATATCAAAAAAATTGATATTTTTATAATTTCCTTGATCTTGGTATATTATTAGATTATACTCTTGTTATAGATATTTTCTATATTTTGGGATAAAAACTATAACAATTATGATATCAACAAAAAGGATCAATAATTAACTTAGTATTAATTATTTTTTCTATATTGTTAGGATATCTTATAAGTTTATCTTTTATATACCCTAAAATAAAAGATGATTTTAAATTTTTAGTTACGTTATATTCTATATACATAATATTTTATGTAGCAAATAAATCCTTTAGAGTTTTATTCTTAAATATAGATTTATTTCACAAACTTTTAAAACTTTTATCAGTATTTATTATACCTATAGTTATAATTTCTAGTTTATATTCCGTAATAAAGGAACACTCTAAAAACTCAATAAATTTTTTGATGTTTTTAAATATTATGTCCTTTATAGCTGCTTCAGTATTAATTGTTGTATCCTTCTATATGGACACAACTTATAAATTAACAGTTATATCTGTTGGTGTATATACAATTTTATTTTCTATACTAAGTTTTTGCAACCTTATTTTGCTAAAAAGAAAATTAAAAGAAGCTTCTTCCTTACATTAAAAGGATTTAACAATATTATAAATTAACAATCTATGTATTTACTGTAAATTATATGTTAATTGTGCTACATTCTGTAACAACTCCTATTCATTATTGCTATAATTAATTATAGATAATTTTTTAGGAGGAATTACATGAAAATTTTATATCTGCTAAAAGGATTATGGGATACTTTTAAAAGTATTTTACCCGTAACCCTTTTTTTAGTTTTTATTCAAATTTTTTTATTCAAAAAACCTTTAAAGGATGTTAAATCTTTTACCATAGGCATAATATTAAGTGTAGTAGGCCTTTTTTTATTTATTGAAGGAACAAGCCTCTCCTTACTTCCTCTTGGAGAATCTGTGGGAGAAAACTTTGTTTCTTTAGATAATAAATGGAGCATTTTACTTCTTGTTTTCTTCATTGGATTTTGTACAACCTTAGTGGAACCTGCCTTATCCATACTTGCTATGGAAATAGAAGAGGTATCTATAGGAGCTATTCCAACAAATACATTAATTTGTACTGTAGCTCTTGGCTTTGCTACTGGTCTTTCTTTGGGTATTTATAAAATAATATATAATGTAAATACTTCAAAAATTGTAGTTCCTCTTCTTATAATGGCATTGGTATTATGCTTTATTGCTCCTCAAGAGATAATTGGCATAGCTTTTGACTGTGCTAGCTCTACCACAGGTCCTGTAAATATACCTTTAAACCTAGCCATAGCTTTAGGTTTATCTAAAGTTATTGAAGGTTCTGACCCTTTACTAAATGGTTTTGGTATTATTGGACTAACTTCTCTGGGTCCAGTTATCTCTGTTCTTTTACTTGGTATAATTACTAGAAAAGGAGGTATATTCATTTGATTTGTATAGTTACTATTGTAGAAAGAGGTAAAGCTAATGCTATAGTAGATAAAGCTAAAATTGCTGGAGCTAAAGGAGCCACAATTTTCTATGGAAGAGGTACTGGAGAAGATGAAATAAAAAAGTATTTTAATTTCCATATTGAATCCTCTAAAGAAGCTATTCTAATTATTTCTCAAGAAGAAAAATCTAAAGCTATTATTGATGCTATAGTTAAAGCAGGCAACTTAGAGAAACCTGGTAAAGGAATTCTTTTTACTTTTTCTTTAATAAATACAATAGGAATAAGTTGACCCTTTAGTCTTCTTATTCCTATTTATTATATAATTATATTCCTAATAAAATTTTTGCTACACTAAAGTAAACTATAAGTGATGTTGCATCTACCACAGTGGTTATTAAAGGGCTTGCCATAATTGCTGGATCTAAATTAAGCTTTTTTGCAAGCATTGGTAGAATTGCCCCTACTACTTTTGCTAAAATTACAGTAAAAATTAAAGTTATGCACACTGTTAAAGATATATTTAAAGGTACTCTTTCTATATAATAAATTCTTAAAAAATTTATTATGGATAATAGTATTCCTACTATTAAACTTACCCTTAATTCTTTCCACATTACTTTTAAAACATCTTTTCTTTTAATTTCTCCTAAAGCAATACTTCTTATTACTAGAGTAGCAGATTGAGAACCTGCATTACCACCAGTATCCATAAGCATTGGAATAAATGCAGTTAAAAGAACTACTGATTGTAATACATTTTCAAAACTTTTTATTATATTTCCAGTAAAGGTTGCTGATATCATAAGTATTATTAACCACATTAATCTATTTTTAGCTAGTTTCCAAACCCCTGTATTTAAATATTCTTTCTCAGAGGGAGCCATCGCTGCCATCTTTTGGAAATCCTCTGTATTTTCCTGTTCTATTACATCTACTATATCATCAATGGTTATAATACCTGTCAATCTGTCTTCCATGTCTACTACCGGAACTGCAATTAAATCATATTTTTTAAATACTTTAGCCACTTCCTCTTGATCTTTATGCGTATTTACATAAACAACATCACTTTTCATAATATCTTCTATTTTAGCTTCATAATCACTTAATATTAAATGTCTTAACGATATTATTCCTTCTAACTTTCTATTTGCATCTATTACATAACAAGTATATATAGTTTCTTTATTAACTCCAGTAGCTTTTATATGCTCCAAAGCTTCTTTTACTGTCATAGTCTTTTTTAAATCTACATATTCTATAGTCATTAGGCTGCCTGCTGAACTTTCAGGATAATTTAAAAATTCATTTATGAGTTTTCTTTCTTCTACATTTGAATATTGTAATATTTTCTTTACTACTTTCGCAGGCATTTCTTCTAAAAGATCTATCATATCATCAAAATAAATTTGATCAATTATGTTTTCTATTTCTTTATCTGTTATTGATGAAATTATTTTCTCTTGGAAATCATTATTAATATAATTAAAAACATCTACAACTAAATCTTTAGGTAACATTCTAAATATTAAAATTGCTTCTGATACATCTAAGTTTTCAATTATTTCACCAATGTGTACAGAATTTAGTTTTATAATCTTTTCTCTAACCTTAGTAAAGTTCTTTTGTTGGATTAATTCTAAAACCTCTCTTAATTCTTTTTTCAATTAAATCATCTCCTAAGCATCACCATACCTTTCATAGTTATGGCGGTATTATTGTTTGTACATCTTTTAGGTTCAGGATCCGTATCCATAACTATCACCTTCTTCCATGTATAAATTTATAAGTTTATTTTAATAACAAAAATAAAACTTAGATTCTTTCTCTTTCAAGAAATCTAAGTTTTATGCTTTAGTAAAATTGTATCATATTGGAACTATTATATCAATAAAGAATTTATTTCAAATTAAACAGGTTTACAAATAATTTCTCTAATCTTTGTATCAAAAATAGCATTAGCATGGGCAGGTCTTATTATAATTGCTGTATCTGCTCCGCTTTGTGATCCTCCTATAGCAATTATATCTTCTCCTGTTGGAATTAAACCAGCATCTAAAGCCATAGTTGAAATTTCTACTCCAACCTTTACTCCTTGTCCAAACATTTTAAGAGTTTGTGCCATCATTTCTACTGGAGATACTCCTCCAAACTTTCTAGAAATTCCTCTTTCTGCTCCTGAAAGCACATGGGTTCCTGAAAATATTTTGAATCCATAACCTTTAAGTTCTTCCATAACTTCTTTTGTCATTTCTTGAACACCAGGTTCTTTATTTCCATAAGCATGAGTAACCACAGTTACATCAAGTCCACAATCCTTTAATTGTCTAGCAGTATCTCCTTTAGTGGACGCTATTACTATATGTTTTATACCTTTTTTATTTGCAGTCTCTAAAGCTATGTCCACAGTATTTTTACTATTTTCTTTTCCTGCATTTTCAAAATACATAAATATACCTCCTTTAAAATTTAAATAATAGTATTGAATTTCTATTCTTTATAAATTATATTTTTTATAAATTCTGATACAACCATACCTAAAATTTTATGACTTTCCTCAGATAAATGTATTCCATCCACTTCTGAAGATTTTATAATTTTTGATGAATCTAATATGTAACACTGTCCTTTTAATATTTTACTAAACTGTTCTGAAAATAATTTGCTTTTTTCTTCTCCTCCTAAAAACAAGGTATCTTTCTCATTTAATGGCCCTATTTCGGGAGGAATTATTACTAATATTTCTGGCGAATTGCCTTCTATACCTGCTTCACTTTTCTTTGCAAGTTTAACTAAAGTTTCCATTCCTTTTACAACATCATAAGCTTGTAGTGAAAATTTATATTTTAAGTCATTAGTTCCTAACATTATTATAAGTAAATCTATAGGTTTGTGAGAATGAAGACAGGCCATTAAATAGCTTTTACCATTCTTATATTCCCCCTCTATAGGATCATTCCACACAGTGGTTCTTCCATTTAAGCCTTCTGAAATAATATCATATTTCTCTCCTAATTCCTTTTGCAAAACTGTAGTCCATCTTATTTCTTTTTTATATCTACTGCCATCTATAGGGTTATATCCCCATGTATTTGAATCTCCATAGCAGAGTATACTTTTCATACTATCCTCCATAAATTTATGTTTTTCTATTTTTATGTTAACAATTATAAATTACTAACTAATTTTATTATAGTCATATTCCTAAGATTATACAACTCATAGAAAATAAAATTTAAAATGAGGCTGTGGTATTAAGAAACTTACATACAATATATTGCTTTGCAAATCAATAACAAACACAATATGTTGTGAGATTTATTCTTAGCGCCACAGCCTCACTATAGATAAGTTTTAAATAATTTTATTAGAAAGCTGGTATTATGTTTCCTTTATATTTTTCCTCTATAAATTTCTTAACTTCTGGTGAATTTAAAGCTTTTGATAATGCCTTTATATAGTCTTTATCTTTATCTTCTTTTCTTACAGCTAATACATTTGCATAAGGTGACTCCTTAGGTTCAAGAACAATAGCATCTTTAGTTGGGTTTAGTCCTGCTTCAATAGCAAAATTAGTGTTTATAACTGCTGCATCTACATCACCAAGTACTCTTGGAAGTTGAGGAGCATCCATTTCTGTAATCTTTAATCCTTTTTTATTTTCAGTTATATCAAGTTTTGTTACAAGTTCTCCACTCTTTAACTTTATGAGACCTGCACTTTCTAATACTCTTAAAGCTCTTCCTCCATTAGTTGGATCATTAGGTATTGCAATTTCAGCCCCATCTTTAATTTCTTTTATATTCTTAATTTTTTTTGAATATAAACCCATTGGCTCAATATGCACTTTAACTGTATAATCTAAATCCAACTTTTTTTCTTCTACTGATTTATTTAAGAATGGAATATGTTGAAAATAATTTGCATCTAACTGTTTTTCAGCAAGAGCTGTATTTGGTATTTGGTAATCTGTAAAGTCTACAATTTTTAATGTGTATCCATCTTTTTTAAGTACTTCTGCAGCCTTTTCTAATATTTCTTTGTGTGGAACTGGTGAAGCCCCAACTACAATTTCCTTTTTACTTTGGGTATCATTTTTAGCCTCTGTACTTTGTGCTTTCTCCCCTGCACAACCTGTTAAACCTACTGTTAATAAAACTGCTGATAATACTAATGATAATTTTTTCATATTAAAAGTCCCCCTTAAATTATTTATTTAAATTTTTATATAAAACATTTCCTAAACTTTGTATAAATTGAACTAATATTATAAGAACAATTACAGTATAAACCATAATATCAGTTTTAAATCCATTGTATCCATACTTTATAGCCACATCTCCAAGACCGCCGGCTCCAATAGCACCAGCCATTGTTGAATACCCTATTAGGTTTATTATGGTTAAAATAATTCCTCTTACAATAGAAGGAAAAGCTTCTTTAATCATAACTTTAAATAATATTTGACTTGTAGTAGCTCCAAAAGATTTAGCTGCTTCAATAAGTCCTGGATCAACTTCTTTTAATGCAGACTCTATAATTCTTGCAACAAATGGCGCCGCTCCAATAGTTAAAGGAACAATGGCTGCGGTTCTTCCTATACTTTTTCCAACAATCAACTTAGTTAATGGAAAAATTGCAATCATAAGTATGATGAATGGGAAAGATCTTAATACATTTATAATTAAATCAAGCAAACTATAAACAAACTTATTGGGTTTTAATCCATTATTATCTGTTAGAATAAGTATTATTGCAAATATAAAACCTAAAATCACTGCAAATAAGGTAGCATAACTTACCATATATACTGTATCTTTTAATCCTGTAATCAAAATTTCTTTAATCATTTTATATCACCTCCCAAGGAATAGATTTACTATTTAGGTATCCACATATTTTTTCCTTTTGTTTTTCCTCTACATTTATAATTAAGCTTCCCAAAACTTCTTGTCTAAAATTTTCTAACTTTCCCCATACTATTGAAAAATTTATATCTAATTCTCTAGCCATAGAAGTTATTACTGAGCTTTCACTTATCTCTCCTGGGAAGAACAATTTTATATTTATTCCATGATCAGGTAACAGCTCATCACCACATAATAATTTTTTAAGTTCTCCCTCTGGCCTTAAGAAAAGTTCCTTAACTAGACCAGCTGCTTTTATCTGTCCTCCTTCAATTAAAGCTACTTTATTGCAAATTTCTTTGATAACCTCCATTTGATGGGTTACTACAACTACAGTTATATTTAACTTTTCATTAATTTCTTTAATAAGAGCTAATATAGATTTTGTAGTTTCTGGATCTAGAGCTGAAGTAGCTTCATCACATAAAAGTATTTTAGGCTCTAGTGTCAAAGCCCTTGCAATGGCTACTCTTTGTTTTTGTCCTCCACTTAATTCTCTAGGCATACTCTTCATTTTATCTTTAAGCCCAACTAAGTTTAAAAGTTCAGTAACTCTCTTTTTTATATAAGCTTTATCTTTTTTCCATATTTCTAATGGCAAAGCTACATTATCATAAACATTTTTTGTATTAAGTAAATTAAAGTTTTGAAAAATCATTCCCATATCTTTTCTTAAAACTCTTATACCATCTAAATTTAACTCTTTTACTTCTTTTCCCATAACCATTATGCTGCCTTCATCATAGCTCTCTAATCCATTTAGACATCTTAATAATGTGGATTTACCTGCACCACTTCGTCCTATTATTCCAAATATTTCTCCTTCATTTATGTTTAAATTTACTTTTTGTAATACTTGATTTTGATGAAAATTTTTACCTACATCTTTAATTTCTATCACAGTAAACCCCCCTTTAGATTGTAAAAAAATAGACCTGAGGATATCTCAAGTCTTCACTTTCCTCCTCATCTTTCGGCATACACCGCAGGAATTAGCACCTTAGCATTACCTTAGTAATACTGGTTGCTGGGCTTCATAGGGCCAGTCCCTCCACCTCTCTTGATAAGCTCCTTATTAAATTTTACTAATATAAAAAAATTAAACCTGAGAATAATCTCAGGTTTTATACCCTAATTTTCTCCTCATCTTTCGGCACACACCGCAGGAATTAGCACCTGACATTACCTTAATAATATCGGTTGCTGGGCTTCATAGGGCCAGTCCCTCCACCTCTCTTGATAAGCGCTTAAATATTAAATTTTCTAGATGCTGTTTATATTATATTAATATTTCTTTTTATTGTCAATATTAAAAATAAACTTTTTTCATTTTTCGTCATAAAATTATTATTTAATTATAAAATTACCTTTAAAGTTTATTTCATTTTAAGAAAATTTTAAGGTTTTGTTAAAGGTATTTTTCATAAAGTTATGCTAAAATCAAAACGTGCTTTAAATAGAACCTTTAAGAAATATGTCTAAGGAGGAATTACATTAAATGAATGTTCTTGAAGTGGATAATATTTGTAAAAGATTAAGTGGACGTCCTGTAATTAGAGGGGTAAGCTTTTCCGTTAAAGAGGGAGAAATATTCGGATTCTTAGGACCTAATGGCGCAGGTAAAACTACCACTATTAGAATATTGGTTGGATTAATACATCCAGATGAAGGAAATGTTAGTATTATGTCACATAATCTATGTAAAGAAAGAGAAAAAGCCTTATCTTATTTAGGTGCTGTAGTAGAAAATCCAGAGCTTTATGCATATTTATCTGGTAAAGAAAACTTAATGCAAATTGCTAGAGTAAGAAATATTTCAAAAAATAAAGTAGAAGAAGTAATAGAGTTAGTAGGGTTAAAAGATAGAATTAATGATAAAGTAAAGAAATATTCTCTTGGTATGAAACAAAGATTAGGACTAGCAGCAGCTTTATTACCTGAACCGAAACTTTTAATATTGGATGAACCTACTAATGGATTAGATCCTTCTGGTATACTGGATTTTAGAAATATAGTAAAAAATATAGCTGAAGAAAAAAAGACTTCTGTTTTTATATCCTCTCATATATTAAGTGAAATTCAGCAGCTTTGTCATAGAGTAGCCTTTATAAATAAAGGTATAATTCAATCTATTGACAACATATATGATAATGACAATTTAATTAAAAATGAAACTCTAGTTATTAGCACTAAAGAAACTATAAAATGTGAAAGAGTTCTTCATGGTTTGGATTTTATTCGTCAAATTAATAAACAAGAGGATGTTATAGAAGTGACAATAAAAAAAGATTATACTACTGATTTAATAAAAGTCCTTATAAACAACGGAGTAAATATTCAGGAAGTATATAAAAAACATAAAGGATTAGAGCAAAGATATATGGAACTTATGGAAGGTGGCAAAATATAATGATATATTTAATCCATAATGAAATTATAAAAATACTAAGTAGAAGAAAAACTTATATTGTATTCTTAGCCTTTATTGCTTTAATGGCTACTATAGTTATTACTGGATATAAAGAGGAACAAAGAAGAATAAAAATGAATACTCCTGAAGCCAAAATAGAAATGCTTATTAATTCTAGGGATTCTTTACTAAATGAAAAGGCTAATATTTCTGAAGCAATAAAAGAAAGTCCTACTGAATTAAAAGCTCATAATAAAAATATTGATAATAAAATTAAAGAATTAGATAATCAAATACAAGAATTAACTAAAATGAAGGAGTTAGGCATTAATGAAATTGATTGGAAAAAAGATGTTAAAATTAACATAGCTCAATTAGAAAATGGCTTAAAAGATAATAATGAAGATATTAGTTATAAAGAAGAAACTAAACAGGAAATAAGGAAACTTAAATATTTTTTGGACAACAATATAAATCCTATGGAAGAAAGTAAGTTTAATTCCTTTAATTTTATAAAATTATTATTTAATGAAGTACTAGGTGGTATTATTCTTGCCATAGGAATAATATTATTTACATCAGATATAGTTTCTGGCGAGTGTACTCCACCTACATTAAAATTTTTATTAATACAACCCGTTTCAAGGGGAAAAATTCTATTTTCTAAATTTATATCTGTTACTTCTGTAGCTTTAAGCTTAATTTTTTTAGCTGAAATTATCTTCTTCTTGTTAGTAGGTTTATTTATAGGCTTTGGTAATCCTAATTATCCTACTTTTGTAGGCACTACATATAAGTTTGACTTTGCTCATATAAGTATGGGACAAAAATCTAACTTAGTTCAGATATTAGATAGTACTAAGGTTATTCCTATATGGCAAAATACTTTGTACATGTTTTTATTGCAAGCTTTATTTATAATATCTTGTTGTGCTTTTGCATTTTTAATATCCTCTATATTTAAAAGTAGCATGGCTTCTATGTCTTTAGGTATAGTTTCTGTACTATTTATAACAGTTCTTTCAGAAGTGGTGCCAGCAGTTAGAAAAATAGCTTACTTTTTATTTACCAGTTACGGTAGAGTAGGTACTTTACTGGAAGGAACCCTAGCATTAAAATTTAATAATCCTTCTGTAACTACTTCTTATGGAATAATGGTTTTAATTATATGGACATTAATATGTTATGTTTTATCGCACATTATATTTACTAAAAGAGATATATTGATTTAAAATTTATGACCAGATAAGAGATTTCAAAAATCTCTTATCTGGTCATTTATATTATTATTTAGTATCATATTTATTTAAATACCACTGCTTGTTATTTATAATAGTATTTAAAGCATACATAAAATAGTCTATCTCCTTAAAAGTATTGTATAATCCAAAACTAAGTCTTACAAATCCAAGTCTTCTTTCTCCCTGTTCTGCTATTTTCATTCTTTCTTCTATAGGAACATTTAATAATTTCTGTACATAAGGCTGGGCACAAAAACAACCTGTTCTAACTCCAATACCAAATTCATAAGAAAGTATTTTCGCTAAAGTTTCATGATATATTCCTTGTACATTAAAAGAAACAATTGATACGTTAGAATTACAACCAGAACAATATAATTTCACCTGTGGAATATTTCTCAAATAACTTAGTGCATATTTTAAAAGATTTTTTTCATATACTTCAATTCTTCTCATATCTAAATTTTTTAAAGTTTTTATTGCAGATGATAAAGCCACTACTCCTAAAAGATTAGGCGTTCCTGCCTCATCCTTTTCTGGAGTTTCATGCCACTTTATAAAATCATAAGTTACTATATCCACAGTACCTCCTCCTGAATAGTCAGGATTTATATCATCTAATTCAGCTTTAGGTCCTATAAGCACTCCAGTTCCAAAGGGAGCATACATTTTATGAGCTGAAAAAGCTAAATAGTCTATATGCTCTAAGTCATTGTGTTTTTTCATATTTACTGAAGCATGCGGAACAAGTTGAGCTCCATCTACTAATAATTTAGCATCATATTTATGAACTATCCTTGCTATATCATATATAGAATTTTTATATCCGGTTACATTAGATGCACCAGTTACTGTTACTAGTTTTACCTTGCCATAATACTTCTGTAATTTATCTTCTAAGTCTTCTATTAAAAGTCTTCCTGAGTTATCAACTTTAACATATTCTATATTGAATTTTCTCCAAGGTAAATCATTTGAATGATGCTCCATTTCAGTAGATATAATTATACTGTCATTATACTTTTCATACATCATATTTGAAAGCTTATTTATAGCTTCTGTAGTATTTTTTACAAAAATTACAGTATCTTTCTCTAAATCAGCTCCTACAAAATCAGCTACCACTTTTCTTCCATCTTCATAAACCTTAGTGGAACGTTGTGATTTGTATCCCATTCCCCGATGTATTGAGGAATAATACGGAAGAAAATTCATTAAATCATCAACAACGGTTTTAAAAGCTGGAGTGGTGGCAGCATTATCAAAGTTAACATATTTTACATATCTTTTATTAGCTGTAGGCACTATAGTATTAGATCCTACTATAAGATTGTAATAATTAACCACGGTTACCACTCCTAAAATTACTCTTTATATATATTATGAAAAAAGCAAAAAAGTAACCAGCTATTAAAATAATATTTTTCCAATATATAGTTTTATAGTATACATATATAAGTTATAATATGTATGTATACTATAAATAAAACAGAGGTGGTTATATGTTAAATTTTAATTATTCTATACCAACAGAAGTTTATTTTGGAAAAGGACAAATTAAAAAGCTATCTTCATGCATAAGAAAATACGGCAATTCTGTACTTTTAGCTTATGGTGGAGGAAGTATCAAAAGTAATGGTATTTATAAAGAAATTCTAGATATATTTTCTAATGAAGGCATTAAATATGTAGAACTAAGTGGTGTAGAGCCAAATCCTAGAGTAACTAGTGTGATTAAAGGAGTTGAGCTATGTAAAGAAAATAATATAAATTTAATTTTAGCAGTAGGTGGAGGTAGTGTTATTGACTGTTGTAAAGCTATAGCTGGTGGCGTTTACTATGATGGCAATCCATGGAATTTTTGTATAGGTAAAGCTCGTATCAAAAAAGCCCTTCCTATTGGAACTATATTAACTTTAGCCGCTACCGGTTCAGAAATGAATGGTAATGCTGTTATTAGTAATATGGAAACTGAAGAAAAGTTGGGATTACATAGTCCCTTAGTTAAGCCTAAATTTTCAATACTTGATCCCACATATACTATGACTTTACCTCCTAAACAAACAGCTGCAGGCACTGCTGACATAATGAGTCATGTTTTTGAACAGTATTTTTCTAAAACTGAAGGAACTTATATATCAGACAGATTTTCTGAAAGTATTATAAAAACTTGTATACATTATGCTCCTATAGCTTTGAAAGAACCTGATAATTACGATGCTCGTGCAAATATAATGTGGGCCTCATCTTTAGCTTTAAATGAACTTTTATCCTATGGTAAAATAACAGACTGGGCAACTCATGCTATGGAACATGAATTAAGTGCTATATTTGATATAACTCACGGTATTGGACTTGCTATACTTACTCCTCATTGGATGGAATATGTGCTTGATGAAACTACAGTAGATAAATTTGTACACTATGCAAAGTATGTTTGGGAAATCCCTGAAATAGAAGATAAAATGGCTATGGCTAAATCTGCTATAGCTAAGACTAAAGAATTCTTTAGCTGTTTAGGAATTCCTTCTACTTTAAGAGAAGTTGGAATAGCTGAAGATAAACTTGAAGAAATGGCAGCTAAAGCTGTAAAAAGAGGTCCTATTGGAAACTTTAAAAAATTAGAAAAAGAAGACGTATTAAATATATATAAAGCTTCATTTTAAAACCTAGTTACACTTAAAAACCTATTGAATGAAGGTAACTGTGCAATTTAAAAGTCACTTAACAGTTACCTTTATTTATTATTAATATATTAGTCCATATAATATTTTGTTAATTTTTTAATGGTTTTTTTCATCTCCTTTCTAAGGCCTTCTGGCTCTAAAACTTCAACCATTTCTCCCTGGCTTAATAACCACATTTTTATTCCTTTGCCAAAGACTCTTGCTTTTATTACAAACTCACCTTTTCCTTCCTTTATTATTTCCGCAGTAGGAAGCCTGTCCATTACTGATTCAATAGACTCTCCTCTATATGTAAATTTTACTGTTTCAATCTCCCCTGCCTGCATAAATTGAATTAAATTTCTAAATTCCCCCTCCTTAAATCTATCAATATAATCCACTTTAAACCCTTCTTCTAGTATGGTATAATCTTGAATCCTATCTAATCTGTACATGGCAGGATAATCAAAACCTTTTCCCTCGATAAAAGCAACTAAATAAAAGTAGTATTCAGAAAATAACATTCCTTGAGGATATAGAATTGAAATTGAAGATTTATCTTTGAGTTTTCCATTATTACCTATTTCATTATAGCTTATTTTTATTTTTTTTCGACTTTTAGTTGCTTTACTTAAATTCCATATTTTATCTATTAAATTCTTATTATGTCTTGGTGGTACATAATTATCTAATTGATTTATTATAAATTCTTTAATATAAAACCTCTCTTCATAGGAACAATGATACATTAATTTTGCTATTAATCGTTTTATTTCTTCTTTTGAAAAACCTCTGCTCTCCAATAATACTTTAGATATAGCTAAAATATCATTTTTTTCTAATCTTTTTTCATCTCTAAAATTTAAAACATATCCGCACTTTTGTCTAGAATAGCTAATATCCTCTAGTCTGTCCTGTTCTGATAGGTAATTTTTAATATTGTTTATGTATCTCTCTATGGTTTTAGTGCTGACCTTTAACTCCTCTGCAGCTTGTTTTTTATTCACAACCTTACCATATAATAGCTTCTCAAATATGTATATTAACCCTTCTGACTTATTGCTTCCCATGTAATTTCAACCATCCTTCTAATTTTATTGCCTTTTAAACTTCCCTTATCCAATTATTTATTTTGTTTTTATACATTTGTCTATCTGCTTCTTTAATTAAATTTTCTAAAGTCATATTTTTATTAAAGTCAAATTTAGCAAATCCCATGCTAATACTTATACTGTATTTAAATTCTTCTTTCTTATTTATATATTCCAGCTTTTTATTGATATCATTAGTTATAGCTTTTATTTCATATTTTTTTGCATTATTAAACACAAGTATAAATTCATCTCCTCCAACTCTAAATATAAAATCATAGTCTCTAATGCATTCTTTTATAACTTCAGTTACTTTTTTAAGCAGTCTATCTCCTTCACTGTGGCCAAAAGTATCATTGATATTTTTCAACTTATCTATATCAATAAAACAAATAACTAAATTATGTCTATTTAGTGTAGAATATTTCATGGCCTCTTTTAATTTTTTCAAACCAAATCCTCTGTTTAATACTCCTGTCATAGAATCAATACTAGCTTTTAATTCTAATCTTCTTATTTGTCGACAAAGTTTTTTTATTTTTTTATCCTTTTTAGTTAATTCATGCAATAACTCTTCGTAAGTCATATCAATATATCGCATACTACCAACTCCTACCTACAAAGCAAATTTTACTTATCTTTTACTTTTATTATAACAATGCACATAGACAGTTTCTGTCTATGTAAATTTATTTCTTAAAAATTCCCATATTTGTCTCCTTTAATAAAAAAACCTTATCTATTTTCATAGATAAAGTTTAAGTTGAGTATTTGTCTATAATATTTTTTAAAGTTTCAACTGCCAAAATGGGGTTTTTTCCTATGGATACTTCTCCTGCTAACATAAATCCGTCAACTTTATTTTTTATAAACCTATAAATATCATTCACTTCTGAAAGGGTTGGTATATTTTTTCTCTTCATTGAATCTAAAATATAAGTCCCTACAATAAAATCTTTTTTACTTTTTTTCATAATATTAATTAAATCCTCTTGAATCTTCGGTATATCTAAAATATCTACCTCTGATATTAAATCTCCTCTTCCAAGTAATATACCATCACTTTCTTTTAATATTTCTTTAAAATTTTTTATGCCTTCTAAGCTTTCTACCTTCGCCCAAAGTTTTGGCATTTTAATATTCTTATGCTTTTTATATTCTTTTATATATTGTTTAAGTTCTATCATATTCCAAGGATAACATACATAGGATAAACATATTATATCCACTCCATTTTCCAATCCCCATATAATATCCTTTTTATCCTTATCAGTTAATCCCATATCATTCCTATTCATCCCAGGAGCATTTACTCCTTTTTCAGCTCTTAATATTCCCCCTCTTTTTACTATGGTTTTAATTACTCCATGGCCATTTTCTATTATTTTAAATTCCATAGTAGCATCTTTCATAAGTATTCTATTAGCAGAATTTAAAAAAGAAAAATCTCCATTAAGAATTAAAGGTACAAAAATATATTCATTATTTTTAGTTCTACTAAGATTTTTATAAATTTCTTCACTGCAAAAACAAACCTTGTCCATAGGAAAAACCTTTATCTCCCCTTTAAATAAGTTACTTATTCTTAACTTATTTCCTTGTAAATCCTGTAGTATGATAATATCTTTATATTCCTTTCTGCAATGATGAATTAAAAACTTAGTAAAATCATAGTCTATGTGGGAAAAATTGAATCTTAATACATTCATCCCTGCTTCTATAAGTTCACCTAATATCTTAGTATTATTTACATTTGGGCCTATTGTACAAAGTATTTTCATCTTCTTCCCCCTCTACTTTATATGGTAAAGTTTTATAGTATATACAATATCACAAACATTTTCCTCTTACCAGCATTTCCTATACTATAAAATCTAATTATAAATATATAATAAATATTTTATAAAATAAAAATGATAATTATTACACTGAAATTAGCCTTTTAACTTTTCTCCACTTTAAATTTATATATATTAATACAAGCCACCTTTAAAATTCCATACAAAGGTACTACTAAAAAAGCAGCTATTGGTCCCCCTAAAGCTACTGCACCTATTACTAAAAATATATCAGTTAATGGGTGAATTTTCATTGTATGACCCATAATCATAGGGACTACTATTCTTCCTTTTAACGTTTGTACTATTATAAAAGTTAAAGCTAATTTTATCATCATATTTAATCCCATAGTAAAAGCTATAATCCAAGGAACAATCATGGATATAAAAAATCCTACAAAAGGAATAAATGCTAATATAAAAGTAATAGATGATAGTATTAAAGCATTTGGCATACCTATAATTTTATAACCGATAAATATCATTGTTCCCAAGGATAGTGCCACCTTACTTTGCCCCACCACATAATGACTAAAAACTTCATTGCTCTCCTGTAATATTTTATCTATTACTTTTTTATATCTATCTGGTGACATTTTTATAATTTTATCTTTTATTTTATGTCCATCTTTAAACAAATAAAATATGGTTATAACTATAAGAAGAATTTTTGAAAATCCATCCATTATGTAATTAAAACCTTTTAATATACTACCTCCTACATCTTCAATATATTTATTTGCACCTTTAATTAAATTTTTATATAGCTGTTCTAAATTTATGTACTTATTAATTTCCATTACAGTTTTATTAATTTCTTTTTTATTTTCTAAAATTGATTTCAATTCTTTCAACTCATAAACTATATGAACTCCTAGATAAAAAAATATTGCTGAAAATATAAACATACTTAATATTATAGTTAATAGAGAAGATATATTATTCTTTAACCCTTTTTTTAAAAATATATTGTTTAATGGTTTTATAATATAGTAAAAGAAAACAGATATAAATAAAGGAAGAAGAAAAGCCTTGAACACTATAGATATTAGTTTATAAAAAACACTTATCTTACTAAAAAGAATTATTGCAATTAAGACTAGATTAATTATTATTAAGTTCTTTATTATCTTATTATAGTATATATTTACCTCCTCCTTAAAAAATAATTACTTTTATTTTAAGCACTATTATACTAATTATTCATTATCAATATTAAAAAAGATGCAAACAAAAAGTGTATGCATCTTTTTTAATAAAGTAAAATCTATTAAATAATTCTGTTTGTTAAATTTATTCATAGATTTATTATATACAATAGCATCTAGTATATTTTAATTTATATGTTGACTCTGAAATCCTTCTCTTTTCACAGAATGTCTTTTCAATGTTCTATTGTGATTTTTAGCTTCTTCACTGGTTATTGGAGTTTGATAATTACATTTTTCCATTCTAGCCTTTTTATTATCTGGTTGGCTATCTTTTGCCATAACTAATCCTCTCCTCTCAATTTTCTATTAATTATTATTCTATCCCTTTGTAAAGATATTATTTATTAATAAACTAAAGAATTGCTGTTAATATCCATATATAAATAGGATAATATATCGCTACTTCCATATAGATTATTTTCGCTCCATATTCTTCTTTTTTCTACAATAAAAATTATCAATAAATGTCATAAAAACTATTGAATTGTCATTTAATATATGTTACATTGTTCGTAATTTATTTTTTATAAATTTAAAGCTGAAAAATTTATGGAGGTGAATATATGAAAAGAGAGAGTTTTTCAGGTACTATTGCTGTTTTCTTTGCTACTCTTGGATCTGCTGTAGGTCTAGGTAACATATGGAAATTTCCTTATGTAGTAGGCGAAAATGGTGGAGGCGCATTTTTATTAATTTATCTTATTTGTATAATGTTTGTTGGTATACCTGTAATGGTAAGTGAATTTTATATAGGCAGAAAAACTCATAAAAATGTTATGGGAGCTATAAAAGAGTTAACTCCTAATCCATTCTGGAAAATCATAGGAACTTTCGGTATATTTTCTGCATATTTTATTATGTTTTTCTATTCTTGCGTTGCTGGTTGGGTTTACTCCTATGTGTTTAAAGCTATTAAAGGAGATTTAGCAAATGTTACTACTGCCTCTGTTGGTGAACTATTTAGCAAAACAGTAGCTGGTCCATTACCTCCATTAGTATGGCAATTTATCGCTATAACCGTGGTATCATTAATTCTTATTAAAGGTGTAGAAAAAGGTATAGAAAGAGTTACAAAAACTCTTATTCCTGTATTATTTATTTTAATAATTGTGTGTGGTATTAGAGCATTAACACTTCCAGGTGCTTCTGAGGGATTAAAATTTTTATTTAAAGTTGATTTCTCTAAAACTACTCCTGGAGTAATATTAGCTGCAATGGGATTAGCATTTTTTAAACTTTCCTTAGGTATGGGTACTATGGTTACCTATGGTAGTTATTTTACAAAAGATACTAATTTATTAACTACATCAGCTAAGGTAGCTGTTGCTGATACTATAGTGTCTTTACTAGCAGGTATAGCTATATTTCCAGCAGTATTCTCTTTTGGTATGAAACCTGAAGCTGGTCCCGGATTATTGTTTATGACTATTCCTTTAGTGTTTTCAAAATTGCCTTTTGGTAATATTCTTTTAGTCATATTCTTTTTCTTAACTGCAATTGCAGCTACTACAGCTATGATATCTATAGTGGAGGTTTTAATTGCATATTATACAGAAGAAAGAGGCTTTAAAAGACGTAGTGCAGTAATTATAAATGCTATTATAATATTATTAATAGGTTCTCTAGCCACATTATCTGCTGATAAAACAAGCATTTTAGGAAATATACATGTATTCTTAGGGAAAGGCTTCTTTGATACTTTTGATTTTATATCTTCAAATATATTGTTACCTTTAGGCGGTCTTTTAATTGCTATATTTGTAGGTTACTTTGTAAATAAACAATCTGTATCTAATGAATTAACCAACAATGAAACTCTTCAAAACAATAGAATTATCACGGCCTATCGTTATATATTAATGGGTGTAACTCCAATATTATTAATAATAGTATTTTTAAATTCCTTAAATATAATAAAATTTTAAAATTTAATTAAGTATAAAAAGGAGCTGTGACATTAAGAAATTTACATACAATATATTGCTTTGTAAATCAATAACAAACACAATATGTTGTAAGATTTATTCTTAGTGCCACAGCACTTTTTTTCTATGCCCTTAAGTCTTTTTTGTTAAAAATGAAAGTACTCAATATAAATCCTACAATTAAGCATGCTAAAACAGGAGTATAAAATTTTGTTCTCTCTCCTAAGCTTAAAAGTCTCACAATCTTATTAAAAGGAAAAATAAAAACTTCTAAACTATCATTTGCATACATACCGCCAGCTAAAGTACATAAAAGAAGTATAAAAGATGGAACAACTTTAGGTATAATAGAAGATATTACTGATGATAATGCTAAGATTGCATTACTTATAAGATACATAAGCGCTACTGCCTTGAAATTATATATTAAAGCATCTACTGCATTATAGAGCCTTGGATTAGTATAAAAAGTTGTTGTACTTACTTTAGGAAATAATAAATACCCAAAGATTGTAGAAGCAATAAAAAACACTGTAAAAATAGCACCAGCAAATAAACTTTGAACTATTAATTTTGAAATCCATAATTGAGTTCTAGTATAAGGTCTTGTAAGTATTAATCTATATGCCCCACTTTCATATTCTCCGCTTAAACTGTCTATAAAAAGTACTGGAAGTACTATCAGAAAAAGAAGTAATATTAAATTTTTCATACTAAATATAGCAAAATTTAAAGAATTTATCTTAGTGGATATATCCGGTGTGTAAAACTCTGTACCTGACCCCAAAAACGGAGTTTTATCCCAAACCAATGTAAATATAAAACTTACTATCAACATCAATATACATATTTTATTTTTCTTTGTCTTTCTCATTCTTAAAAATTCACTTATAATTAACTCCTTCATTTTCATACCCTCCATTATATAAAGTGATCTTCTTTGCAGAATATGTTACAAGATAAAGTGCCAAAAATCACTACGTGCAATATTAAACCTATAATTATCCAAGATGAATATATAAAATATCCACTTAAAAAAAGACATATACCTTTATATTGAATTTCAACAATAGGCAGTAACCATAGTTTTATTGCTAACTCATTTCCAATTAAGTGTCCAAAATGCTTAATTGTTGATGAAAAAATTCCTCCTGCTATAATAGTTGATATACACACTCCTGCAACTCCTGTTACAGTCTTACACTTAACTGCAACAAAAGTAAACATAGATAGTATTGCTATAATAGTAACAAATCCTATAGCATAATATTTAGCTGAATATAGAATTGCCTCTGAAATTGATACAGGATTTTTATAATAAAAAAGCATTACCTTATCTAATTTAGGAGCTACAAAATATCCAACTACTGTACTCATAACAAAAAAGGTTATAAAAAATATAAATAGAGTAGTAATAATAGAAGCTATCTTAGCAAAAAATATTTCTTTAAAAGAATACCCTCTAATCATAACCAATCTTATTTCACCATTTCTATATTCCTCAGTAATAGAACTACATACAAATAATATAGTAAATATATTAAATAAAGTTATTAATACTTCCTGGAACACCATAAAAGAATAGTTACCAAAAGACACAAATTCCGGACTTTGAATTGTATGTTTATAATTATTATTTAAATAATATTTTGAGGCACCTGCTATTGCAAGAGGAATAAGAATAAAGCATATCCAAGTTAACTTTCTTTTCCATATCCTTTCAAATTCACTTTTAAAAAGTTCCATTATGCTAATGCCTCCTGGCTATCTAGTATTTTTATAAATATATCTTCAATGTTTCCACTACCTATAGAAAATAAATCTTTTGAAGTTCCTTTAAATTTTAAGCTTCCCTCGTTTATAATTACAAAGTTTGTACACATCTTTTGAAGTTCATCTAATAGATGACTAGATACTAAAAATGTTATATTATATTCTCTATTTAATTTAAGAATAATTTCTCTTAAATCCTTCATTCCAATAGGATCAAGACCATTAGCTGGTTCATCTAAAATAATTATTTCAGGATTTCCTAAAAGAGCTTGAGCAATACCAAGTCTTTGCTTCATTCCAAGTGAATAAGTAGATACTTTGTCATTACCTCTTTTATCTAGATTTACAATTTTTAAAACTTCTTCTACTCTATTTTCTCTTTTCTTTTTAGGAATATTAG
This sequence comes from Clostridium tetanomorphum, assembly GCF_017873215.1. Lineage (GTDB taxonomy): Bacteria > Bacillota > Clostridia > Clostridiales > Clostridiaceae > Clostridium_AO > Clostridium_AO tetanomorphum. The sequence goes on along the minus strand of NZ_JAGGKA010000003.1, from coordinate 139,397 downwards.
GATGTAATCTTATAAGGTTACTTAAAACTTCCTTTCCAGTCATATAATTAAAAAATATGGGCGACTCTACTATTGCTCCAAGATTTATAAGAGCTTCTTTTCTATTATTAGTAACATCTATTCCATTAATTAAAATTTCTCCTTCATTTGGCTTTATAAGTCCTGTTAAAAGTCTAATCATAGTAGTTTTTCCCGCACCATTTGGTCCTATAAATCCACATATTTGTCCCTTCTTAATTTCAAATGACATATTATCAATAATGGTTCTTCCTTTTATTTTTTTACTTACCCTTTTAATTTCCATTATATTTTCCATTTAAAATTCCTCCTACAGCCTAATATTGTTTCTCTATTATTTTATTGTAGAAGCTAATTCTAAAAATTTTATAAAGAAATAAAAAAACTTGCTAATTTTTAAATTAACAAGTTGTATTGAATGTTGACTAAACATTAGATAAAATGGTAATTAAATAGAAAAAACAGTAAAGTTGTTCATATTAAAATATTTTTTGATGGAGGTATATCTATGGAATTAAAACAGACTATAATAGAAAGAAGAAGTATACGAAAATTTAAAGACAAAGAAGTTCCAAAAAAATTAATAGAAGAAATTATTAAGCTAAGTATGTGGGCACCTTCAGCTATGAATACGCAACCATGGAAATTCTATGTTATTGGTGGAAATAAAAAAGAAGAATTTAAAAAAATAATGTGTAATTCATTTAAAGATTTACAGTATAGACTACATGATTTGTTTAAAGATAAAATGGTTAATATGATAGAAAAGTATTTTACCAACTTTGGAAATGCTCCATATTTTATCGCTGTTACAACAGATAAATTATCAAATGAAGTTTATCAAATAGGTGCTTATGAAAGTGCAGCCGCTGCAATACAAAATCTATCTTTAGCTGCTCACGAAGCTGGACTAGCTACTTGCTGGATGACTGGTATTTTATGGACAGAAAATGAAATATTAGAGTTTTTAAACGCTACTGATAAAAAATTAGTTGCCATTCTAACCTTAGGCTATCCTGATCAAGAACCACCAATACCTCCTAGAAAAGATGAAGAAATTATTTGGATAGAATAATCCCTTATAAAAACTAATAGTTAAAAATCTAAAAAAGTGGTTAAATAAATTCAAATTTAACCACTTTTAATAAAATTTTATATTGACTATATCTTAAATTTTTTATCATTTCATTAAGTCTTTAAACTAGCTATGTTGAAATTTTATCCAATCCCACCATAGAATATACCCAATATATAAACTATAATTGTAAGTCCACAAAATACATATCTTGTCATTGGTTCAAACCAAGAGCCTAACTCCTTTTCGCGTCCTAATTGTACTTGTTCTTTTGCAAATTTGGATCCACAAACCCAGTAAAACATAATTGCAGCTAAAAGCGCTCCTAAAGGAATAACATAAATAGATATTACATCCATCCAAACACCAAGCTTATTTGAATCTTCAAGTACTATTCCAGTAATTGCTCCAAACAATGCAATAACAGCAACTGAAGTTTTTCTAGAAAGTTTAAATTTATTTTGTAGTGCTTCTATGGGTGTTTCAAATAGATTCATTAAAGATGTAACCCCAGCAAATAACACAGCTATAAAGAAAATAATTGAAAATAATTGTCCCATAGGCATTTGCTTAAATACACTTGGCATTGTAATGAACATAAGAGGAGGTCCTGCTGCTGGATCCATTTTAAACGCAAACACTGACGGTATAATTACAAGTGCCGCTAGCATTGCTGCAATTGTATCAAAAATAGCTACATACTTTGCACTTTCCACAACATCCTCAGATTTCTTTAGATAGCTTCCATATACTAAAGTTCCTGAACCTGCTAATGAAAGCGAAAAAAAGGCTTGCCCTAAAGCATATACCCATGTTTTAGGATCCCCCAAAAACTTCCATCTAGGAATAAATAAATACTTATAACCTTCCATAGCTCCTGGTAATGTAGCTACACGAATTGCAAGTATGAAAAATAAACCAAAGAAAGCAGGCATTAATACCTTATTAACCTTTTCTATTCCGTTAGAAACACCAGCAATCATAACAATAAATGTTAAAGCCAATCCCATCATATGCCAACTAAGGCTTCCTATTTTGCCAGCTATTGCGCCAAAATATGCTCCGCTATCTGAAGCATTTGTCATTGATCCAGTAATAGCTCCCACAGTAAATCTAAGTATCCATCCTACAACTACTGAATATCCTATAGCAATTCCCAATGAACCTATTACTGGGATAAGCCCAATAATATCTCCATGTTTCTTTCCTCTTCTCTCCAATGCCTTTTTAAAGGCTCCCAGTGGACCTGTTCCCATTGCACGACCAAAGGACATTTCTCCAATAACCCCTGTAAATCCAATAACTATAATAAATATAAAATAAGGAACTAAAAATGCAGCCCCTCCAAGTTGTCCTACTCTATAAGGAAACATCCAAATATTCCCCATACCTACTGCTGAACCAATACACGCTAAAATAAAACCAAGTTTAGAGTCAAAGGTGTCTCTATTATTGTCACTACTTATGTCCACATAATTTTTTCCATGATTGTTATCTCCCATAACATCTCTCCTTTTAATAATATTATTATAACATTTTATAGAAGCTCATTGATTTTCTATAAAATATCAATTCTTTCTTATAAGTTTATATTTTTTCATTTAATATCTATCATTGTAAGTTAACATTTTATGATGTAATTTTAGAAAAGTTTTTTAGATATGTATTAATTTAAGAGGTTTTATTTAGTTCTTTAAATAAATATAGAAAGTGAAAAAGAGTTTATCATGGAAATTAAATTTTCATGATGGATACCATTTGTATCTCTTATCTCTTTCCCACTTTCTATAAAATAAGCTTTATAATGTATTTGTTACTAATCTACTTATTGCTAATTATCACAAAAACATCGTTATGAGAAAAGTGAAAAATACGCAAAACACATGGCTAATATTTACATGTTTTGAATATATTCGCTCATACATTGCCAATTATCTATAAAGTTTAGAGATCTGTTTATTTTACTGGTTCAAGGCTTGCTTGGAAGTGACGAAGAACTTTTGGCTCCCATGTTATTCTATAACCTTTAACAGCACTTGCTCTTTCCTTAATTGAAATAAGAGCATCTGCCATAATATCAATATGAGCTTGAGTATATACACGACGTGGAATTGCAAGTCTTGTAAACTCAAATTCTGCATGAAGTTGTTTTCCAGTATCAGGATCATTACCTAACATATAAGATCCAATATCACATGTACGAATTCCTGCTTCTTTGTAAAGTTCTACTGCTAAAGCTTGACCAGGGAACTCATAATATGGAATATGTGGGAACATAGCTTTTGCATCTACAAATACTCCATGTCCTCCTACTGGTGATTGATAAGCTATTCCTGCTTCATCAAGACGTGATGCAAGATACTCCATCTGTCCTATTCTATATCTTAAGTAATTTTCATCAATTCCTTCATAGAGTCCAATTGCTAAAGCTTCAAGATCACGTCCTGAAAGTCCGCCATAAGTTACAAATCCTTCAAAAGAAATTGTACGTCCTTTACATAATTGGTATAGCTCTGCATCTTCTTTAATACCAATTAATCCTCCCATATTAACAATAGTGTCTTTCTTAGCACTCATGGTAAACATATCTGCATAGCTAAATACTTCCCTAACAATTTCTTTTATAGATTTATTTTCATATCCTGGTTCACGTTGCTTTATAAGATAAGCATTTTCTGCATAACGTGCTGCATCTATACAAAGTTTAATATTATATTTCTTACAAATTTTAGAAGTTTCCTTTATATTTTGAACAGATACAGGCTGGCCTCCTGCAGAATTATTTGTTATAGTCATAATAACAAGTCCGATTTTATCTGCTCCATGTTCTTTTATTAATTCTTCAAGCTTTTTAGTATCCATGTTTCCCTTAAATGGTATTCTTAGTGATGGATCTGCAGCTTCAGGAACAACACAGTCAATTGCTCTTGCACCTGTAAGTTCAACATGTGCTCTTGTTGTATCAAAATGCATATTTGATATAGAATATTGACCTTTTCCCATTAGCAATCCAAAAAGAACTTTTTCTGCTGCACGGCCTTGATGTACAGGCTGAATATATTTATATCCAAATATATCTTGTGCTGCTTCTACTAATTTAAAATAACTTGAAGCTCCTGCATAAGCTTCATCACCTCTCATTACACCAGCCCATTGATCTTGGCTCATTGCATTTGTTCCGCTGTCTGTTAACAAATCGATGTATACGTCTTCACCTTTAAGACTGAATAGGTTATATTTTGCCTCAGCAATCTTTTGGTCCCTTTCTTCACGATTAAGCATTTTAATTGTTTCAACCATCTTAATTCTAAATGGCTCTGGTACATATTTAATATTCATAAAACCCCTCCATTCTTTTAATTTACTTTATCTATGTAATCTTAAGTAAATTAAAATAAAAAATTTTATAATTTAATTTTTTAAATTATTAGCTATTTAATATAACTGTAGTTTTGTTATGATTTTCTATTATCATTGTAATTTATTATAATTTATATGCAGGCTATTTTTGTTTTATACTATTTAAAACCTTTAATTTGTAATTTCTTATTACAGTGATAATATTTTTTTATAGTTTGTTGGAATACATTTTGTTAAAAAATAAAACCCATACAGCTTATCTAAACTTTAATTAGTAAGCTATATGGGCCTCTTTAGTATTTTTCATATTCCAATGTAATATAGAAATCTATATTATTTTGCTATTATAATTATAAATTATTGTATTTATATATAATTTTTCTTTCTCTATTTTAGTATAAATTTCATTTTTCTTATTTTCTCCACTTTGTATATTTTCTAATTGATAATTTTCAAATTCATCATATTCTTCATAATCATCATAAGTCATTGCACAAATTCCAAACACAAATATAAATATTGCTAATAATATTCCAACTAAAGTCTTTATCCAAATATTTTTAGCTTTAAATTTCTTATTTTTAAAGTATAAATAATATACTGTTGCTAGTCCTCCTATTAAAGTCACAGCTCCAGTAGCTCTAGTAAATTCTCCAAAAGCAATTAAATATAAAATAATTCCCATAATAACTTTTGCAGTAATTTTTAATATTTTAGTTAAACTGTTATTATTTTGTTTATTTATATGTTTTTTATCATCTGTTTTATCTATAATACCTTTTTCTCTAATTCCCTTAAATATTGTATTTACATTTCTTTCTCCCTGTTCTTCTTCAACTTCAATGTAATTTATACCAATTTTATCAAAATCCTCTTTTGGTTCTTTCCATCCAAATGCCATAATCTCACCTTTCTAATCTATATGAACTATTATCTTATTATTGTTTTATTAAATACAGTTACCATTTTTATCTGAATTTCCTATTTGAATAATCATAATTATAAAGACAAATAATATTATTAAAATAAAATTTTGGAGGTTCCTATGAGTAAAAAAAATAAAAAATATACTATAAGAAAAATAGAAGATAATTTATATGGATCACGTAATAATATTACAGAAAGCACTGATGTAGATAGCTCTCCTTTTCCTTTTACTGAAGAAAACTACAACTCCAATGAACAATACCATTATGGCGCCATTGATAACAATAGACCCCTTTAATATTTGGGGTTCTTTTTTTCTTACATATTTATGTCTTCTTTATCTTTTATTATATTTATCAGTTTTTCTCTAGTATTCAATTCTGGATTTTCTATAACTTTTTCTAACAATTCATTTAATATCTTTCCTATTTCTTTTCCTTGAGCTAGCCCTAACTGAATTAAGTCCTTACCATTAATAGCTAAATCCTTTAAGCTAAAGCATTGCTTCTTCTGTAAAATATTATTTAATTTTTCTTGTACTTCTAATAATCTTTTATGCCTTTCTTCATAAAATTTGGGGTTTTGAGCCTTTATATCAGCTTCTTTTACCTTTAACAAATCCCAAAATAATTCCTCACCTATTTTATTTAATAACTTTCTAATAGATTTATTACTGTATACTTCATGATCATGATATTCTATTAAAGTATATACTTTTTCTATTGTTTTATTGTCATACTTCATTCTTTTGAGAATTTCTCTTGCCTTTTCTGCTGATTTATAACCATGTACATAAAAATGATCTATACCTAATTCATCTGTAGTTTTGCACTGAGGTTTACAAATATCATGAAGCAACATAGTTAACTTTAAATATAAATTTTTTTCAATATTTTCTACGCTACGAATTAAATGTATTCCAACATCAAAAATATGATATGGATTGTTTTGAGGGGTAACTTCACATATATTGTATTCAGGTAAAAAATGTGTCATTAATCCATAGCAATTTAAGTTGCGTATTTTATCCACATTATCTGATAAAAGTATCTTATCAAATTCCTCTTTAATTCGCTCCATGGACACAAATTTAATATTATCACTTAAAGATTTTATAGCATCTTCTGTATTATATTCAATTTTGAAATCTAATTGTGCTGAAAATCTTACCGCTCTCATCATTCTTAAAGCATCTTCTGAAAATCTTTTTAAAGGATCTCCTACACATGTAATAACTTTGTTTTTTAAATCTTTGATGCCTTCAAAATAATCAACTATTCCTTCCGTATGATTATAGGCTATTGCATTTATAGTAAAATCCCTACGACTTAAGTCTTCCTTTAAGCTGCTTGTAAATTCTACTTTGTCAGGATGTCTACCGTCTAAATATTCACCATCAATTCTATAAGTAGTTACTTCATAACCTACATTATCAATGATTATCGTAACTGTTCCATGTTTAATTCCTGTTTCTATAACTTTAAATCCTCTATTTTTAAAAATTTTTTCAACCTGTTCCGCTTTAGCATTTGTTGTAACATCCCAATCATTAGGTGTTTTATTTAATATACTATCCCTAACACAACCACCTACAATATATGCCTCATGATTATGTTCTTCTAAGGTATTTATAATAAGTTCCACAGATTTAGGTATGTGTATTTTCATATGTTTATTCATCACCTTTAAGCACGCTCCTGTTAATTTCCATTACTAAGTCATTTACTTTATTTATATCAGGATTTTCGGGTAAGTCTGTATTCTCCTTTGCATAATTAAATCTTTTAATATAAGGATTTAATAGCTCAAAAACAAAACTATAATCATCTTCTCCATTAGCTTTTTTAGTTACATATTTACCATTTTTTAAATCGAATAAAAACTGTCTATCTTCTTCTCTATAAGTATTTATGCCTTTTCCTTCTAATATCTCAGTACCCATTATATATAATCTAAATAAGTGACTTATATGTTTATTTAGATGTGGTTTATCTTTTTTATTATTTCTATGATTTAATTTATCATAATCATTTATAATATTAAAAATATCACTATAGATATTTTTGAAATCTCTTAAAGGATACTTGTTTAATATTATATCCATAAAAATCTCTTCTTCATAGGCTTCTTTCTCAGATTTATCAATATAAAGTTGTAACTTGCTTCCTTCTTTTATATCCTTAAATCTATCACTTAGCTTTAAAAACATGGAATTAATAGTTTCTAAAATATGCTTTTCCTTTTCTTGTTTAGAATAACTATCTCTAGCTAAAGCGTTTTCTAATCTTCGTAATTGTGAATTAGCATAGCCACTAAAGCTTGAAATTGCTTTCTGTGATAAAAACACATCTGCATTATCTTTTAAAAGTTTTCCTTCTTTCTTTAAAATAAAATAATGTTCCTCTTTACATCCTAAAATTTCTATTGTATTAGGATTACAATTACATAGTAAATCTATTATTTGAGATAAAGTATAAATAACCGTATCTGTTTCTATATCCTCATAAGGTTTATCCCTACACTTCATAGTTAATATTTCTTCTTTTGTATTACAAGCTATACCTCTTATATCCAGATCACTATTTTCACTATTTAGTCCATAAGAATAACTTCCACCTAAAGTTAGCAATATTATATTATTATTTAAATTATAATTATTTCTTAAAAAATCATATTCATTTGAATTAAGTTTTTCCTTTATTTTTACTATATCCATTGTATCTTCCCTTTCCAGCTACTTATCCACTTCTTTTAATTTCGTATTAATTATTATAAACATAACACAATAGTATGTAAAATTTCAAAGTAATAAATCTATGTGCTTAATCATTAATTTAAAACCAGCATTTAACTTCAACAATTCAAAATCTCTCCAAAAGTAAAAATTCCCGCTTTTATATAGCACATAAAAGCGGAAGATTGATTAAACATTTTTATTCTATTTACCTCAATACATCAAAAAACTTTCTAATCTTTTCATAGATACAGAAGTTTTTCTATATATAATAATACATCATATGTTAATGTTCAGCTTTAGAAAGACCTTATTATCATTGTAAAGCAACGTGATTTAAATACATCTTATGTTAATGTTCAACAAAACTTAATTCTCTATCAAGCATCAGTAGTTCTTATTTAAATACATCCTATGTTAATGTTCAACTAGAGATGCAAATAACAAAGTTATAAATCAAATTAAATTTAAATACATCCTATGTTAATGTTCAACTATTTTTATGTATTTCATATCTAGGACTATTACTTATTTAAATACATCCTATGTTAATGTTCAACTCACTTCATGCTTAGTATGGGCAATGATTTATATGCATTTAAATACATCCTATGTTAATGTTCAACTCAAACATTCTTCTTGCATTAAGTCCACCAATGTGATTTAAATACATCCTATGTTAATGTTCAACACACAGGATGGTACGATTTACTGAACGCAATTATATATTTAAATACATCCTATGTTAATGTTCAACACTGTAAAATCAACATTCCTTAAAATTAAGAATAGCACAAAACCATTGAAATCTCAAGGTTTCTTAGAAAATTTACCAGGTGATTTTATAAAATAGAAATTTCTATAAAAATTCCTATATAAACCACTGATATAACTCAGGTTACACTACTTTTGTTTTTCAATTCACTTGGTAAAATTGCTATAAAAATAGATTTTTCTTTTTTGGTTGCTGCTCTATAAAAATCTTAATTGAAAATTTTTTGTAATGCTAATAGTAAAAAAAATATTTCCAATTAATAAATACAAAACGCTGAAAAACAAATTTTTCAGCGCTTTGCATATAAATTATTTACAATATTTCTTTAAGGTTGAACGAATAGCACCTTCTCCAGCAATTAATTCTTTAAAGTAGTTCTCAATTTTTTCACCTAAACCTACTTCATATAAATCAACACCAAAGATTGCTTTATTGGATAAAATCTTTATTAAAGTTTCATGAATATTTTCAGTATTGCCTAGCTTAACATTATCTATTATTGGAGTTACTGATGAAAGTAAAGGATCTGGGCTTAATTCAAATTTATTTCCTTTATCATCTATAGCCATTAGATAACGACACCATCCTGCTATAACAAGAGGTATAAATGTTAAGTCTTTAACATCTAGTTCAGAACTTTTAACATAAGCTTTTATAGTTTCACCAAAACGTATGCCTAACTTTTGTGAAGTATCACAAGCAATTCTTTGTGGAGTATCTGGCATAAATGGATTTGGTAAACGTACCTTCATTACTTCGTCTATAAAATCATTAGGTGATATAATTTTTGGGTTTACCACAACAGGTAATCCTTCTTTATATCCTACATTTTTTATTAATGTTACAAGCTCATCATCTTTCATTTCATCAGATATTTTAGTGTAAGATAATAAACATCCGTAAATAGCTAATGCTGTGTGAAGAGGATTTAAACAAGTACAAACCTTCATTTTTTCTACTTTGTCTACAGTTTCTTTATTTGTGTAAATAATCCCTCCCTTATCAAGTGGAAGACCACCATTTTTAAAATTGTCTTCAATAACTAAATACTGAGGTTCTTCCGCATTAACAAAAGGTGCAATATATGTGTTTTTTGAAGTCATAATTGCTTCAGTATCTTCAAATCCTGCTTCTTTTAGCATATTTATAACAGACTGGGCAGGTCTTGGTGTAATTTTATCTATCATAGTCCATGGATAAGATATATTCTCACTTACATAAGTTAAAAATTCAGCTTCTACCAATTTGTTGTCTACCCAATGCTTTGCAAAAGCTTTAATAGCATTTTCTAACTTAGTACCATTGTGAGAACAGTTATCCATACTTACTAATGTTAGTGGTAATCTTCCACATTTAAATCTCTCATAACATAAAGCTACCAATTTACCCATGTAACTTGTTACAGAAGAAGGACCATTTTTAAAATCATTATCTACATCCTTTAAAAATTCATCTTTTCCATTCTTTAAACTATAACCTTTTTCCGTAATTGTAAAGGACACCATTTTTAAAATATTGCTTTTAAATATCTCTTTTAGTCTATTCCAGTCATTTGAATTATTTGTATCCACACATAAAGATTCTGCAATACTTCCTATTACCTTCTTTTCTAGGGTTCCATTAACTTTTAGTGTTACTAAAACATTTAAATCATCATATTTTTTATAACTTTTTTCAATTATTTCATAGTCGTATCCTTCAGCTACTATTATACCTGTATTTAATATTCCTCTATTTAATAGATCTTGGCAAACCGCTGCTGGAAAAGCACGAAATATATTTCCTGCACCAAAATGTATCCACTCTGGATTTTCTTTAGTATTCTTTATCATTTTATCTCTATCAAATTTAGGTAATTCAAAACCAGCTTCTTCCCAAAGTTTATTATTGCTTAATTCTTCTTGTGTAAGTTTCAAGGCATTCCCCTCCTTGTATTTTCACTATTTTATTTTACTTGATTTTTTAATTGCCTCTTCTAATCCATTTAAGTAAGCTGCTCCTAGTGCACGGTCATATAATCCATATCCTGGCATTGCAACTTCATCCCAAATAGCACGACCATGGTCAGGACGTACTGGGCCATCAAATCTAATATCGCATAATACTTTCATTATTTCATACATATCTAGGGAGCCATCCTTTGATAAATGAGCAGCTTCATCAAATTTACCTGGTGCATGATGAACTACATTACGTATATGTGCAAAATGAATTCTTCCTTTTGCAGCACGAATTATATCACAGATATCATTATTAGGATTTGATCCTAGAGAGCCTGTACATAAAGTAAGTCCATTAAATTTTGCATCTACTGCTTTTAAAAGTTTTAAAATATTTTCTCTATTATTTATAATTCTTGGCAAATTAAATACAGGCCATGCAGGATCATCTGGATGAATTGCCATCATTATATTGTATTTTTCACAAACTGGACGAATTCTATTTAAAAAGTATACAAGATTATCAAATAGTTTTTCATTGTCCACATCTTTATATTTTTCAAATAATTCTTTTACATGTTCTAGTCTTTCTGGTTCCCAACCTGGCATTACAAAGCCATTGCTATTGTTATCAATTTGGCTAAACATTTTTTCAGGATCAATTTTATCTATTAAATCTTGATCATATGATAAAACAGTAGAACCATCTTCTCTTTTCTTTGCTAATTCTGAACGAGTCCAATCAAATACAGGCATAAAATTATAACAAACCATGTTAATACCTGCTTTAGCTAAATTCTCTAGAGTCACTATATAATTTTCAATAAACTTTTCTCTTTCAGGTAAGCCTATTTTTATAGCATCATGTATATTTACACTTTCTATTCCTTCTATTTTAAGACCACTTGCTTCAACTTCCTCTTTTAACTTTAAAATATTTTCTAAAGGCCATACTTCTCCAGCAGGAATATCATAAAGTGTTGTAATAACACCTGTAACGTTAGGAATTTGTCTTATTTGTTCAAGAGTAACTGAATCATGTTTGCTACCAAACCATCTTAATGTCATTTTCATAAGTTTTTCCTCCTAGTTTATGTTATTTCTATTTCTTATATCCCATTAATAAAGGTAACCACATGGAAACCTTAGGTACATAAGTTGTAAGCATCAATACAATAAAAATAGCTACATAATATGGTATTAACTTTTTCATTACATTTTCAATTTTTGTCTTTGCTACCTTAACACCAACAAATAGTATATTCCCTACTGGTGGTGTAATTGTACCTATACATAAATTGAATGTTATCATTATTCCAAATTGAATTGCTGACATTCCAAAACTCTTACATATTGGCAAGAATATAGGTGTAAATATAAGGATTGCAGGTGTTATATCCATGAAAGTTCCTACAAATAATAGTACAATATTAATAATTAATAATATTACTATCTGGTTACTACTAATACTTAATAATGACTTTGAAATAGCAGTAGGAATTCCTGTAAAGGCCATAACCCATGCCATAATACTTGATACACCAATCAAGAATACTATTATTCCAGTCATTTCAGCGCTGTCTTTAAAAATTTCATATAAATCTTTAAACTTTATTGTTTTATAAAAGAATAAAGATAGTATTAAACTATAAACAACGGCTACTACTGATCCCTCTGTAGCTGTAAATATACCAGCAATAATTCCACCAATAACAATTATAATTAATAATAAGCTTGGTATTGCTTCTAATGTTACTTTTAACGCTTGTTTTAAAGTAACTCGTTCAGTACTGCGATATCCATTTTTACGTGCTATGAAATATGCAACCAGCATACAACCAAGTCCCCATAAAAATCCTGGAATATATCCTGCCATAAATAATGCTGCTACCGAAGTTCCACCACTTACAAGAGAATAAGTTATAAGTACATTGCTTGGAGGTATTAATAGTCCTGTTGGTGCAGTTGCTATATTTACAGTGGCCATATAATCACGATCATAGCCATCTTTCTCCGCAATTGGTCCTATCATTGAACCCATAGCTGAAGCTGCTGCAACTCCTGATCCCGAAATAGCTCCAAACATCATATTTGCAATGGAGTTTGTATGTGCTAGTGCTCCTGGTACTCTACCAGTTAAAATTTTTGCAAAATTTATTAGTCTTAGAGCTATTCCACCTTTATTCATAATGTTACCTGCTAAAATAAAGAACGGTATAGCTATTAATGTAAATACAGATATTCCTGAAAAAGTTCTTTGTGCCCCTGTTAAAACTGCAGCATCAAAGTTCAGTGTTGGTAATATAGCTAGTATTGAAGATATACCTAATGCAATTGCAATTGGAATGCCTGCAAGTAGTAGAACTATTAAAACAATTGCTATTATTAGTCCTGATATTAGCGCTATACTCATGTAAATTCCTCCCCCTTTATCTAGAATTTTCTGATTTCAATTGTAAAATCAATTCATTTATATTTATAATATTGTATATTACTATTAAAACTCCACTTATAGGAACTACACTATATACATAAGACATATGAACTCCTAATGAAGCTGTAATCTGTAATGCAGTAAGTTTTGTTATTTGAATTCCTCCATAAACAAGTACTACAGCAGAAAAAATTAATACCAATATCTCTGATATAATACTTAAAATTACTGCAGATTTGCCTTTGAATAGGTTTGCAACAAATTCCATTCTCATATGATCACGTTTTCCAAAAACCAATGCAGAAGCTAAAAGTGCCATCCATGTAAATGAAAATGTTAATAATTCCTCTGAAACTGTACTAGGAGCATTAAATACATATCTTGTTATAATCTGATAAGTTCCCACAATTGTTATAAATGCAAATAGAAGTATACATACTATTTCTAATATTTTATTTATCATCATTTTGAGACTTTTCATGCTATTTAACCTCCTTTAACTTATTATTTATTTGTTGTATTTCATCATATATAGGTTGTAATTTCTTATTCTTTGATAATAGTTCTTTATGTAATGGAAGTACCTTTTCTTTAAATGCTTCTACATCAGTATTTACAAATTTAACTCCCATAGATTTTGCTTGTTCAATAGCATGCTTTATTTGATTGTCCCATTGTGAACGTTCAACCTTTGTAGCTTCTTTTGCAGCTTCATCAAATATTTTTCTTTCTTCAGGTGATAAACCATTTAAAAACTTAACATTTCCTATTAATAAATCAGGAACCATTTGATGTTGATTGTATACATAATATTTAGCAACTTCTCCATGCTTGTTATTAGTCAATGCTAATTCATTATTTTCTGCACCATCAATTACTCCCTGTTGTATAGCTGTATACACTTCTCCAAAGCTCATAGGTGCTGCTGCAGCTCCAAACAATTCCATCATTCTTACATTAGCTGGACTTTCTATAACACGAATTTTTTTACCTTTTAAATCTTCAGGTTTTTTTATAGGCTCTTTAGCATAAAAATTTCTAGAACCTGCTTCAAACCATGTAACTGCTTCAAAACCAGCTGCTTCTGTAGACTTATATATTTTACTCATTAAATCTTTATTTTCCATAACATTATGATAAGCATCTACACTATCAAATAAGTATGGCATACTAAATATTTGATAGATATTATCAAAAGTTTCAAGATTACCAGTACTACAAACTACAAAATCAATGGCTCCTGTTTGAGCTAACTCTATTGCTTTTACAGAAGGTCCTAGTAATTCATTAGGGAAAATTTGAACATCATACTTATCTCCTAATCTAGATTCTACATATTTTTCAAATGCTAAAAGACCTAGGTGGTCAGGATGAGTGGCTGATTGTCCATGAGATATACGAATAATTCGTTTTCCATTAGTGACACTATCGCACCCAGTTAAGCTAAAAGCTAAAATTGAAACTAATAGACTGGCAGCTATCGTTCTTTTAATAAACTTTAACATATTTTTCCTCCCTCTTTACATCTAATAAATTTAAATAATATAATAATAAAATATAAATTTTACTAACCAATTTTATATAATTAACATACAAATATATTATCTATCTATAACTTTCTTCTTTCCCATGAAAGTCATAAGCTGTTCTAAATAAGGAAATCCTTCCATATCTCCTTGAACCAAAGTAGCCATAGCTCCTACTCCATTACCATATTTACCACATTGTTCAATACTTAGATTTTTTAATATTCCTGATAAAAATCCTGCTGCAAAGCCATCTCCTGCTCCAACAGTATCCACAGGATTTTCAATTGAGTACCCCTTTACATAAATAGCTTTATCTTTAGTTGCTACATAACAACCCTGTGCTCCAAGCTTCACAGCCACTACTTTAGAACCCATATCTATAAATTTATTAGCTATTTCTTTTTCATCACTAGTACCTAAAAGCATTTCACCTTCTGAAATTCCTGGTAAAACTATATCTGACATTTTGGCTATATCTAAAAGTACTGGTCTTGCTTCTTCTAATGTCCATAACTTTAATCTAATATTAGGATCAAATGATATAGTTATTTTATTTTCTTTTGCTATATTTAGCACTTTAAAAACTACATCTCTTGCACTCTCTGACAAAGCTGGAGTTATACCTGTAATATGAATTATCTTAGCTTGTGTTATGTATTCTAAATCTAAATCATCTACTGCTAGTTTACTGGCTGCTGAATCTTTTCTGTAATAATATACATTAGGATTTTCACTACTAAATCTTTCTTTGAAAAGAAGACCTGTACTTGCTTCATTTGTAAATTTTAATTTAGAAACGTCCACACCTTCTCCTCTTATAGTGCTTTGAATATATCTTCCAAATTCATCATTCCCTAACTTTGAAAACCAAGCAGACTTATGACCAAGTCTTGCAAGGGCTATAGCCACATTAGAATCTGCTCCACCTATAGACTTATTAAAACTATTAACATATCTTAGTGGTCCATTTGACTCTGGAGTAAAAACTATCATGGTTTCTCCAAAAGTTAATACTTCCATCTATAATTACACCTCTTTCTAGATATTAGCTCTTGCTTTTTTTACTTCTTCTACAAACTTTGTTGCTGTTTTAGTAACTAATTCATAATCTCCAGTTTTAGCTCCTTTAGTTAAATCTGACCCTGTACCAACAGCTACAGCTCCTGCTTTTATCCAATCTTTTATATTGTCTATATTAACCCCACCTGTAGGCATAAAATTCCCTTGAGGTATAGGCCCTTTAAATGACTTTATGATTGATGGACCATAAGCATTTCCTGGAAAAACTTTTAGTATTTCAGCACCATATTCAAGAGCCTCAATTGCTTCCTTTACGGTCATTATTCCAGGCATTACAGGTATTCTATATCTATTACATAACTTAACAGTATCTATATCAAGATAAGGACTTACTATATATTTCGCTCCTGCAAGTATACAGGCTCTTGCTGTCTCAGCATCAAGTACTGTTCCTGCTCCTATAATTAAATCTTCATGCTTGTACATTTCTGATATTTCCTTTATAATATCTACGGCTCCAGGTACAGTCATAGTTATTTCTAAAGCTTTTATTCCACCCTTTTTTACAGCATCAATAACCTTTATTCCTTCTTCTTTTGATTCAGCTCTTATTACAGCCACAACTCCACTATCAATTATTCTTTTTATAGTTTCAATTCTTTCCATATTGTCCTCCTAATTATCCTTTGTTTTATACAAAGTTGATATGCGATTTTGTTAACGTTAACAATCCTTTTAAAATTTTTTTATTCAGTGGCAAACTTATATTAATTTTGCCACTGATTCTCTTTTAACAAGTTCTGTACTAACGTATATTTTTTCTCCTTGAATGTTTTTATTCTCTATAATATTTAAAAGTTTCTCTGCACCTTTTTTGCTTAATTCCATAATAGGTCTTCTTACAGTAGTTAAGGCTGGTGTTATAAAACCGCCTAATTGATTATCATCAAAACCCATAATAGAAATATCTTTTGGAACATTAAGACCTGCTTCAAAGGCTGCTTTCATAGCTCCTACTGCCATTTCATCATTAGAACAAAATACAGCTGTTGGAATACTATTTAAACTTAATAGTTTTTTCATAGCAATATATCCACTTTCAATAGTGTAATCCCCTTCAACCATATATTCATTCTGTATTGGTAGTTTATTTTCAATTAATGCATTTAAAAATCCATCTTTTCTTTCAATACTAGCATTAAATCCTTTTTTACCTTCTATTATAGCTATATTTTTATGCCCATTTTGTATTAAATAATTTACAGCCTTATAAGCTCCTTTTTTATCTGCTGATAATATATTAACTATAGAACTTTCATCTATATCTCTATTTAATACAACTACTGGGATATTTTTCTCAAGTAAATAATATATAAAAGAATTATCACTATTACTTTGGCTCATTAATATAATGCCATCAAACCTTTTATTATTAATTAATGTAAATTCTTTGTAATCATCAATTCCTCTAACTACTAGATTGTAACCTTCTTTTATTGCACTATTTACTCCACTTACAGTTTCATAAAAAAACATTGGTGAAGTCACTTGACTTATAGTTGTGAAAAACAATCCTATATTATAGGATCTATGTAATACCAAACTTTTAGCACTATAATTTGGTACATAATTAAGTTCCTTTGCTATTGCTTTTATCTTAGCTTTTGTTTCTTCATTTATAAAGGGACTGTCATTAAGTGCTCTTGAAACAGTAGTATGTGAAACATTTGCAATTCTAGCTATATCTTTTATAGTTACTCCCATATTTAACACTCCTATGTTACTAGTAAATACTTATATGATATCATATAGAAAAAAACTTAACTAGCAAATTTAATATTTAATTGTTACATTCATATAAGTTGCACCTAATGCTTTGTCATATATAAATATATAATAAAAAATTTTTATATTTGTTCACGTTAACACTCTATGCCAAAATAATTTTTTGCATTGTTAAAACATATCCCTTCCACAGCGCTTCCTAAAAACTCCATATCATCTGGCACTTCTCCATTCTCAACCCATTCTCCTATTAAGTTGCATAATATTCTTCTAAAATATTCATGTCTTGTATAAGATAAGAAGCTTCTTGAATCAGTTAACATTCCTACGAATCTGCTTAACAGTCCAGTATTAGCTACAGTTTTCATTTGTTCTATCATACCTTCTTTATTATCTAAGAACCACCATGCAGATCCAAATTGTATCTTTCCTGGAACTTCGGCTCCTTGAAAGTTTCCAAGCATAGTGCTAAGTACATAATTATCCTTTGGATTTAATGTATATAATATAGTTTTAGGAAGAGAATTCTCTGCTTCTAATGAATCTAATAATCTTGAAAGAGAATAAGCTACTTTTTCATCATTAATAGAGTCAAATCCAGCATCTGGTCCTAATTGTCTAAACATTTTTGTATTGTTGTTTCTTAATGCTCCAATATGAAGTTGCATTGTCCATGCTAGTTCCGAATATAATCTACCTAAGAATTGCAGTGTGTATATTACATACATACTTTCCTCTTTTTTAGTTACTTTTTCTCCTTTTAGTGCCTTTGTAAATATATGTTCTACTTCTTCTTTTGAAGTTTCTACATATGTCAGACTACTAAAGCCATGATCTGATATTCTACACCCAACTGAATGAAAGAATCTTACTCTTGATTCTAAAGCTTTTAAAAACTCATCATAGCTTTTAATGCTCTTTTTATATACTTTCTCAAGCTTTTCAATCCATAAAGTAAAATCATCTGCATTTATTTGAAGTCCTTTATCTGGTCTTAAAGCAGGTAAAACTTTTACATTAAATTCAGTATCTTCTTTAAGCTTTATATGATATTCTAATGAATCTGTTGGATCATCTGTTGTACATAATATTTTAACATTAGACTTATTTATTAAATCCCTTGCTCCAAATCCTTCACCATTAAGTAATTTATTTGCTTTCTCCCAAATAGTAGGAGCAGTTTTTTCACTTAAAACATCATATATTCCAAAGTATCTTTGAAGTTCTAAGTGTGTCCAGTGATAAAGAGGATTACCTATAGCCATTGGCATTGTTTTTGCCCATGCCATAAATTTTTCATAATCACTAGCATCTCCAGTAATAAATTTTTCATCTATACCATTACTTCTCATGGCTCTCCATTTATAGTGGTCTGCATATAGCCATGCTTCAGTTATGTTTTTAAACTTTTTGTTTTCAAAAATTTCTTGTGGATTTAGATGGCAATGATAATCAATGATAGGCATATTTTTTGCATAATTATTATATAAATTTATTGCTGTATCATTAGATAATAAAAAATTTTCATCCATAAATTTTCTCATATGCTTCACCCTCTCTTTAGTAAAATATAATTATTGTTCACGTTAACATTAACTAATATTTATTATAGATTAAAGTTTTATATAATGCAATAGGAAATTAGTTAAATTTTAGAAATAATTGAAAATTTATTTTATACAATAAGCTAACCATCTAAAAAATCTTCCTATACTTTTAAAAGAAACTATATTGCATAATAATTCTGTTAGCTTTCCAAACTTCCTATAAAAGAAATTAAATGCTAGGAATGGAATCCATTGCTTTTTAGATTTTGGCAGTCTTTTCATTATATTCTTAAACGTGTACACTTCTTTATATATCCATAGATAGCCATTATATAATTCTTCTGCTGTCATATTCTTGGGTTTATATACCACATGCGCAGTATTATAATTTGACAAATTAAAATCTACAATTCTATTTTCCTCTATTAATGATGAGTATAGCTTTGTGCCAGGATATGGAGTAAGGATATGTGAAGTTACCGTTTCTATCTTATTTTTAATTATCCATTCTAATGTATTCTTAAATACAGACACATCATCTTCATCTAATCCGAAAACAAAACTTGCATTTATCATTATTCCTCTTTTATGAATTTCATCTACAAGTTTCTCATATCTTTTTACACTATTTTGCACCTTGTGGACACTATCTATTGACTTACTATTTATACTTTCAAAACCTATAAATAGACTTTGACAACCAGACGCCTTCATTTCATTTAATAATTCAGGCATGTCCACTATATTAGAAGTAACCGCTGCGTTCCACTTTAGTTTAAGAGGCTTTATTTTCTCTAATAATTTTTTTGTCCATTTAGGATTTCCAATAAAATTATCATCAATAAACATTATATGCCTTGTTTTTAATGCTTTTATATCTTTAATCACATCATCTATGGGCCTATTAATATAAGTTTTAAGTACATTTTTACAACTATTATAGCAGAAGTCACATTCAAAAGGACATCCCCTGCTTGTACTAATTATATTAGTATATAAATACTTTTTATTATCAATAATATAATAATTAGGTGATACTATTTCTTTCCCAGAAATATTCTCCATATCATAATATATCTTCTTAAGTGAATTATTTTCTTTATCCTTAAGGATTTTTGCCCAAATTCTCTCAGCCATTCCCACACATATTGCGTCAAAACTATTAAGAGTACCCTCTGGATCTGCTGTAATATGTATACCTCCTGCAATTACTGTTACTCCACGATTTTGGAACTCCTTTGATATTTCCCCTGCTCTATTCATAACATCTACAGTGACAGTTATTGCTACCAAATCTACAGGTTCATCAAAATCTATCTTTTCAACATTTTCATTCTCAATAATAACTTCATGCTCTTTCGGTGTAAGATTTGCTATTGTTAATAAAGCTAACGAAGGAGACATTCTTGTTTTTAGCTTTGTATCCATAGGTCTTGGCAGCATTGCAGGTTGAATTAATTTAATCTTCATACATTACCTCCTCAAATAAACTTTACTTAACATTTAACTAATCTTCTTGTAGTATTCAACTTTCCATTTATGTATCATTTCTGTATTCTAAAATATCGCCTGGTTGGCACTCTAAAGCTTTGCATATTGCTTCTAAAGTTGAAAATCTAATAGCTTTTGCCTTTCCATTCTTTAGTATAGAGAGGTTTGCCATGGTTATTCCAACCTTCTCTGTAAGTTCTGTTACACTCATTTTCCGTTTAGCCAGCATAACATCAATATTAATTATAATAGCCATGTTATTCACCTCATACCGTTAAATCATTTTCTGATTTTATATCAATAGCATCTTGTAAAAGCCTTTGAAGAAGAGCAGCAAACACTCCAATCACAGAAGAAGCAAAAATAAAAATCACTGGGAATCCCATGAGACCTGGGGCGTCGTCTGCATCTGCTATAGGAAATACCAATGGTATGAGTACTGCATATATAATGCTGATTGTGATTGCACAATATTTGATATACTTTAAAGCATTTACAGATAATTCCGAGAAAGCTTTGTTCTTGTCAATATAACTTAAAAGTTTTAAAGCTTGATATAGAGCAAAGAAAAACATTATTGCCGTTGCATACACACCGATTAAAATGGGATAGTGTAAATAATCTGCAGCTGAAGGCAACCAAACTATGCATAGGGCAAGAACCATAATTCCAATAAGGATCACAGCTATCCTTAAGAAAATTGTTGAACATTGTTTCATAAAAAGCACCTCACTTTTAATTTCTATTTATAGAATAACATGCTTTTTATCGTTTATCAATAAATTTTTATTGATTTTAGCTATATATTTATTGATTTATTCTATTTTACAATAAATAAGAACTCAATAGTAACACGAGATGCCACTTTGTAAATTGAAAAGCAATCTTTGTAACTGACAACTGAATATTTGTAAATGAAACGCCACTTTTGTATCCGAAATCCATGTTTTGTAAATGAGATGCAGTCTTTGTAACCAACATGCAGTTTGATTTTTCACATTTATTGAAGTATTATATTAAAAATAAGCATGCCAAATGGAGGTCGACTCCCTCTCGATTTTTTTGTAATCGGAGAATCCACCCCTTAATTCCTTAGACAGCTTAATGGTTGGCGGCATGCTTTTTTATTATTTTTTTAGAAGAGTAGGTTTTAGCATGATGTCACTGGCTGCAACCGGTGCGCATCCAAGTTTATGTAAAACTTCTTCTCCGTGATAAAAGTTGAATGTTTCGTATGGGCTGCGATTATTCAGCTTTTTTCTTTTGTATGAATTGATATGATTCATCATTAAGGCAATATCTTCCTGTGTAAGATTATTAAAACTTGTACCCTTAGGAAGTACCCTTCGTATTAATTCATGATTTACCTCAATGGCTCCCTTTTGATAAGGGCTACCTGCATCACAGTAAAATATATTGGTAGGCAAAAATGGTACAGATTTCCGATATTCAATTGCTTTAGGATTGGAGAACTTACTCCCATTATCCGTAAGGATAACAGGAAAAAGTCTACTAAAAGCATCTTTTCCCAGTTCTTTATCAAGCTGATGAAAAATATCAGTTACAGACTTTGAAGTGTTTGCATCTCTTAGGAATGCCAACATTAAACTGCAATCCACGAAGTGAATGGTTAAGAGGCATTTACCACCTTTGCTGCCAATCACAGAATCCATTTGTACCACTGCAGTATCAGGGTTCTTTTCAATAAACGCACTAAAAGCTTCGTAATTGCGACCAATGCGGCAGCCTTTATCCACTTTGAATTCAGGCTTCTTATAACGCTCACGAAACTTGACTTTCCTTGGAAGATCAATGTTCCTGACATCAAAAAGACACGCATCGATGTAATTATAAATGGTCTTTTCACTACACATAAGCTCGTCCTGATGGTTGATATAAATCTGATTTACAGACTGGCCATTTTGAATAAGTGGCGAAATAATCTTATTCAACCTAGCGATTTCATCTTCAGATACACACAAGCCACTTCGTGACTGTGATATAGATTCATGCGCTTTGACGTGAGCATGCTCTGCATCATAAATGTTTTTTAAAAGTGTACATTTACCAATGGTTTCACAACCGTTACAAACATAAGGAACTCTTAATCTGACAGTGCAGACTTCTTCAATAAAATCTGGACAGTTTGAATTACAAGAAGTACAAAGCTTACAATAGCTAGCCGATTTTCTGGTGCATTCTTTGCCACAGACGTTCTTATTTCTACAGTTAATACGCTTCTTACAAGCATTGAATGGAAATCCAGGGTAACCTGTAGCAATTTTGGAACTATACTTGCGGACTTCTCTAGAAATAGTAGTGGAATTTTTTCCTAGCCTACGGCTGATTTCTTTAAAAGAAAGACTCTCTTTCAAGTATTTTTGCAATTCAAGTCTTTCTTCATAAGTAAAAAATTTAGACATATATATCCTCCGTTCTGCCGCCAACAATCATAGGATATATAAAACAAAACTAATGAGCAAACAAAAAGACTGGTAATTAACCAATCTTTTGTAAGCTAGGATGCGACCTCCTAGCGGATAAATATTTATTATTAATACAACCTAATTGTCACCGGAAGGGTTGCATTTCGATTTACAATTGAGGTGGTTTATACAGAAATGCTCTCTATAAATTTAAATTAATTTTTTTTCATATTTTACTCTACATTAATTTTCTAATCATTAGTATATAATTATATAATACATTGCATTTCACAAATAATTCTATCAAGTGTTTTAATGGCTAATGGTATAATTTCTTCATTAAAATCAAATCTCGAATTGTGCAATGGATAATTTACTTCATCATTTTTTTTAGCAAAAAATACTACTCGCACTCCCCTGACTTTATTAAAATAAAATCCTGCATTATCCCCCGCAAGAAACGGATTGCTGGAAATACATACATTTTCCTTATCAAATATACTTTTACCAACATTTTTACTAAGCTCCACAAGTTTAGCGTCATTGTATATAGGTGGAATTCTTGGAACTATATCTAATTCTATAGAAGCATTGGTTTCTATTTCTATTTTAGTTATCTTCTCCTTTAAACACTTTATAAGGTCATCTCGGTCTTTATCACAAAAAGTTCTTAAAGTACCTTTCATTTCAACAACTTCAGCAACTATATTATTTTTAGTTCCTCCATTAATAGTACCAATTCCTATGACAATAGGCATTTTTGATTTATAGGTATCACTTAACTCACGTATAGCACAAATAACTTTACTTGCTACATGAATTGCATCTACTCCCTTATTACATTCTCCCCAATGACTTGATTTACCCATTACTGTAATATTCAATGAACATATTTCTGCAGTTGATACACTTTGTTGTACTTCCATTCCTAGTGCAGCAGAATTAGTCAAATGGAAAACTATAATTCTGTCAACCTTTGGATTTTCTAATGCTCCTTCTTTAATTAATGCTTTGGCACCTTCTCCAATTTCTTCTGCAGGTTCAAATATAAATTTAACATTACACTTTAATGTGTGTTTTTTTTCATTTAATATTTTGGCTAATCCTAAAGCAATTGCAACAATACCATCATGACCGCAAGCATGCATAACACCATTATTCTTTGAAGCATATTCGCATGATTTTTCATCTTGTATTGGAAGTGCATCCATTTCTGCTCTAACTGCAATGGTTGGTAATTTCTCATCATTTATAATTGTTGCTATTACTCCTGTATCTAGAACCTTTATGTATTCAATGCCTAAATCATCGAAAAAGTCACAAATAGTTTGGGAGGTTTGAAATTCTTTAAAACTTAACTCTGGAAACATGTGCAACTTTCTTCTTATTTTAATTATTTCAGAAACAATGTTATCAATTGATTCAACTGTATGTCTATAGTGCATCTAAACACTCTCCTCTCTTTTTAAATTTACTGTATATATTTTTAGTAAAAACCTTTGTTAAGATAAATTACAACTTTAGCACTGTTTTGTATTTTAATTTTTTAAGTATTCATATGTATCTTTTACTGACATATTAAGTGCAGTTGAAATTTCATTAATTTTCATGCCTTCTTTTGACATTATCTTTACTTTGTTTATAATAGTATCTTCATATTCCTTGGTAGAAGTATAAATTGGCTCCAACATATCCTTCCAAATATCAACATCCCCATATTCATTTTTCTCAATTATATCATATATTAAATCATCTAACTCTCTACATGTAATCCTTGGATTAGTATTTTTCATACTCTTTTCACTAATAAAATTATTTATACATTTAATTTCATTTATAAACTTATCTATGGATTCTGACAAGTAAGTTCCTCCACTCCAATCTCCCATTCCATGCATTAATAATGATATTGGAAAGCCCTCTTCTTTAATATCCATTATAATAGGATCTCCACATAAATTTTCACATCCTATTACAATCCACCCTGACTCCCACGAACCTTCTTTACCAGAGACTAAAAAGTTACCATCTTGATCAATACTATATCCTATTTGTTCTTCTTCAATATCTTCTATATTAAAAAATTTAAAATTTACAAATTCTTCAATCTTTTGTATTTCGCGTTTAAGTAACAGTAGCTTTTCTTTCAATTCATAACTTAAATTCAATTTTTTCATCCTCTCTTACTTTATATTTTTACCTTTCTATCCTTAAAATCGTGTTTTTATAGCTTAAACTTTACTTATATGGAAATTATAGAATATACTTTTTAGGTAACAAAATACCTGCAATTAAATAAATTAGTATTATAGATTTAATAATTAGCAGGAGGATTATAAATGAACTATGAGGTGAGAGACTGTATAGATGCAGGAAGTGAATATTGTCCTTGCCACTTAGCGGAAAGTGGTGAATGTATATTATGCTCCCAATTAAAAAATAAAAATTTTTGTGATTGTATAAATTGGAAGGGAGTATGCATCTATCAAGAATTTGTATGGAATGGAGAAAAAGCAAAGGAAGGAAGAAAAGAACTTGAATGTATATTGATAAATAAGAATTTTATATATGATGATTTAGCTTTATTTACTATATCAGTACCTCATAAATTAGCTAAGGAATTAACAGCTCCTGGAAGTTTTGTTTTCTTGAGAAATCCAAATAGTGAATCCTTTTTTTCTACACCAGTATCTATAATGGATGTAAATGTAGAAGAAAATAGAATAATTTTAGCTATTGAAATAAAAGGAATAAAAACCAAAAACCTTAATTTAATCAAAGAAGGAGAAAAAATTATAGTAAAGGGTCCTTTTTGGAATGGAATATTAGGATTGAAAAATCTTTATAAAAGTAAAGATGGAACTTCTATAGTTATATGTAGAGGTATAGGGCAAGCACCTATTGTGCCAGTACTTAAAAGGCTTTATGCTAATAGAAATAAAATATATGTAATAATGGACAAAAGCCCCTATAAAGATTTATTTATAAAAAAATATACGGATTTATATAATTGTCAGGTTATTGATACTATATTAATAAATGAAAAAGGAGAAATAACTTCTGAATTTAAAAACATACTATTATCTATATTAAAAACTGAAGATGTAAATGTGGTCCATTCCTCTGCTGCAGATATTATAAATTATAATGTTTTAAATCTTATAGGAGAAACCATTGAATTTTCCTGTTGCAATAATGCAAAAATGTGTTGTGGCGAAGGAGTATGTGGAAGTTGCAGTGTTAAAAATAAATATTTTAATATAGAAAGATCCTGTAAACTTCAAATAGATCCTAGAAATATTTTGGAGGGAAGAAAATTACTATGAAAATTATAATTATAGGTGGAGGCTGGGCTGGTTGTGCTGCAGCTATAGCTGGAATAAAAGCTGGTGCTAAAGTAGTTTTATATGAAAAGACAGATATGTTAGTAGGTCTAGGTAATGTAGGTGGAATAATGAGAAACAACGGACGATATACTGCCGCAGAAGAACTTATAAACTTAGGAGCAGGAGATTTATTAAATATAACAGATAAAAATACAAGACATAGAAACATAGAATTTCCTGGTCATGGGCATGCTTGGTTATATGATGTTAATAAAATAGAGCCAGAAGTAAGAAAACATCTACAACATTTAGGTGTAGAATTGCACTTTATGAATAGAGTAGTAGATGTAGAAAAAGACAAAGATAAGATATTAGGAATTTATTTATCTGATGGCACTTATGTAAAAGGAGATGTATTTATAGAAGCCACAGGTTCTACAGGTCCTATGGGAAATTGTTTACGATATGGCAATGGTTGTTCAATGTGTATATTGAGATGCCCTGCTTTTGGCCCAAGGGTAAGTATAAGTGCTAGAGCTGGAGTGGAAGATCTCCAAGGAGAAAGAGAAGAAGATGTTTATGGAGCCTTTAGTGGATCCTGTAAGTTATGTAAAGAAAGTTTAGATGAAACACTTCTTAAAGAAATAGAAGAAAAAGGATCTGTAGTATTAAAAGTTCCTCCAGAGGATATAAATATTGATAAATTAAAACTTAAAGTTTGCCAGCAATATGCTCTAAGAGAATTTGCAGAAAATATAATACTTTTAGATACTGGTCATATAAAACTTATGACCCCTTTTTATCCTTTAGATAAATTAAGAAAAATAGAAGGATTACAAAACGCAAGATTCATGGATCCTTATGCAGGAGGAAAAGCTAATTCAATAAGATATTTATCTGTAGCACCACGAACAGATGATATGAAAGTTAAAGGCTTAGATAATTTATTCTGCGCTGGTGAAAAATCAGGCTTATTTGTAGGCCATACAGAAGCTATGTGCACAGGGTCTTTAGCAGGCCATAATGCAGTAAGATATGGTTTAGGTATGCCACTTTTAATTCTTCCAAAAGCTACGGCCATAGGAGATCTTATTTCTTATGCTAATTTTCAAATGGCCACAAAAGAAGGAAGAAGAAAAAGATATACCTTTGCAGGGGCAGAATATTTTAAGAGAATGAAAGATTTAGGATTATATACAATAGATAATAAAGAAATAATGAAAAGAATAGAAAAATTAAATCTTACAGGAATAATGGCAGAAAAATTAGTTTAAATAAAAAAGGGATACCATTTTTTAATAAGTGGTATCCCTTTTTTCCATATGTCAAAACACTTTACATAAAATATGATTAATAACTTTACAAAATTGGGCATGAAAAGAGAAGATATATATTTTATATTGTGCTAAACTTTTTAACATAAGGAGGTCATGATATGGAGTGGTTGAAAAAACTAAGCCAAGCAATTGATTATATAGAAAACAATTTAGATGGTGATATTTCTTATTATGAAGCTGCAAAAATCGCCTGCTGTTCAACCTATTATTTTCAAAGAATGTTTTCTTATGTAGCAGGTATTCCCCTATCTGATTATATTCGTCGTAGGAGAATGACAAAAGCTGCTTTTGAACTACAGATAAGTGAAAACAAAGTCATGGATATTGGTTCAAAGTATGGTTATGTTTCGCCAACATCATTTAATCGTGCATTTCAGAGCGTTCATGGTGTTGCTCCAACTGCGGCTCGCAGGGCTGGAATCAAATTAAACTCTTATCCACCTATTAGTTTTTCTATTAAAGTCACTGGAGGTGAAAGTATGAGGTATCGAATTGAAACAAAAGATCCTATCAGAATTGTTGGGGTGAGAGTTCCATTAAAAGAAGACTTAGAACAAAATTTCAAAATTGTTCCTACATTTTGGGATAAAACATTAAAAAGTAATTCATTTTCGAGAATTTGTAAATTAACAAACCAACCCCCTCATGGTATCTTGGGTGTAAGTGTTTATAAGAATCCAAAGGACATCTATTATTATATAGCTGCAGCCACAGATGAAGCTGTACCAGAAGGAATGGTTGAACTAAAGATACCAAAAGCTACATGGGTTATATTTGAATGTGATGGCCGCTTTCAAGATTCCATTCAAACAATCTTCAAAAGATTTATCACAGAATGGCTTCCCTTTTCTGGATATGACTATGCTAAATTGCCAGATATAGAAGTTTATCCTATAGGTGATCCAAATTTAGGAAGCGGACATTCTGAAGTTTGGATTGCTGTTAAGAAAGAAAAATAACTTTAAACATATTTAAGGAGGAGAAAAAATGAATTATAAAATTGAAATTAGGTATATTGAGCCTATTAGAGTAGCTGCAATGCGTTATAAAGGCCCTGTTACCGAAGCATCAAAAGTATTTCCTAATGTATTTAAAGCCATAAAGGGCAAAGTAAATGGCGCACCTTTTTTCTACTACTATGTAATGGATGAAAAAAGTAAAATAGGAGAAATGGAACTCTGTGTGCCTACTGCTGAAAACCCAAACAGCAATGGTGTTACCATAAAAGATATTCCAGGTACAAAAGCTGTCTGCGTTACCCACATAGGCCCTTATGAAACCATGTATGAAGCATACGAAGCAATTCACTGCTATGCGCAGGAAAATAAACTTTCACTACAACCACCCTTTAGAGAAGTTTTCATAAAAGGTCCTGGAATGATATTAAAAGGTAATCCCAATAAATATATTACAGAAATTTTATTTCCATTGAAAGAGGTGGAATAGAATGCTAGCAATTGAAGTTGACAAATTGGTTAAACAGTACAAGAATGGCGTGAGAGCCTTAGACGATTTAAATCTGGAAGTAAAAGGTGGAGAAATCTTCTCTTTACTAGGACCAAATGGTGCGGGAAAATCTTCTCTTATTAATATCTTAACAACCTTTTATAAGCCAACATCAGGGAAAGTAACAATGTTTGGAAAAGATTTATGTAAGGAACCTGCCTGGGTCCGCACACAGATTGCTTGTGTTGCTCAACGTGTATCTATTGATGAACACCTATCACTTATGGAGAACATGATGTTTCAAAGCAGGCTGTACAAAGTAGACCCACAGGTAGCAAAAGAAAGAGCTAATTCTTTAATTGACAGCTTTGAGCTTTCTGGGTACCTAAAATACCCTACTGCATCCTATTCAGGAGGAGTAAAACGTAGACTTGACATAGCTATGAATATGATATCAATGCCTAAGGTTTTGTTTTTAGATGAGCCTACAGTTGGTATGGATGTTGATTCCCGTAGGGCTATGTGGAAAATGCTTTTAAAAATTCGAAATAAATATAACACAACCATTTTTCTTACGACCCATTATCTTGAGGAGGCAGATCAACTAAGCGATACTATCTGTATTATGAAAGACGGTAAGGAATTAACTCAAGGCACACCTGACAACTTGCGTAATTACATTAGACAAAACATGCTTCGTATAGGATTTGGTAATCATCAAGAAACAATAAAATACAAAGATATTCTTTATAATACAGAGCTTATTAAATTTACCAATGTGCGAGGAAATTCTATTTTTGCAGCAGTGGATGATAGTAAAACATCCTTTACAGCTGTGAATAAGTGGCTTTTGGATCACCATGTAAAATTTGAAGCAATTGAAATTGTAGAACCTAGTCTTGAAGATGTATTTTTGGCATTAACTGGCTCAAAAGAAGATAAAAAGGAGGAATGGATGTGTTAAATATTTTGTGGAGAAATATGAAATGGCGCTTTCAAACTCCTATTTCCATTGCAATTACAATACTACAGCCTCTTCTTTGGCTTGTTATATATAGCTCTGTTGCCAGCCAGACAATGGAAAACATAGGCATTAGCAATTACACTGCTTTCATTCTACCTGGTATTATGGTACTAGTAACCTTTTCTTCTTGCTGTAGTGGTGGTATAATCAATTTCATTATGAAATCCAGTGGCAGTTTTTACAGAGTATTGATCTCCCCTGTAAGCCGAAGTTCTATAGTGCTTGGACAAATGCTGGAGGCAATATTACTTTCTTTCATAGAAATAGCAATTTTATGTGTGGTAAGCCTTTTTTTCTCAGTAAAAGTAGCGTCTGGCGTTTCAGGCATGTTGCTTATGATACTGATTATTTTTATGACAGCCTTCTTCTTATCAAGTCTGGCCTATTCCATCAGTCTCTTCCTACCAAATGAAGTGATCTACGAAACAATCATGACTGCCATTATACTACCTATCTTTTTTTTAAGCACAGCGCTTTTCCCTTCAGAAAATTTGTCTGGAGGCTTGGCTGTAGCTGTAGCTATGAATCCATTTACACATATTATTAACGCTCTGCGAAGCTTAATATTTGGTGAAAGGATTTTATTGGGAGACATCCTTCCTGTTATTGTACTATTTGCAGTGATGTGCTGTGGAAGCTTTGCACTGGCGATGTGGAGACTGAAAAAGGAAACATCTCACTAATATATACTTTCTTTAGCTAAAATTGCACAACAAAAGCCTAAGGCGGTTTTGAAATAAACTTCAACACCGCCCACCTTCGTTTTTAAAATTTTAATTTAATTTATTTAATTCCTCTTTAACAAAATCCATAAGTTCTTTTATCATCTGCTCTGAAAAATCAAATTTTATTCCTGCTTTGTTATACACTTGGTCAATAGAAACAGAGCTTCCTAAAGATAAAGCTTTTTTATAATCTTCTATAGCTTTTTTACGATTTGTATTATAGTTTCTCCATATCTGTAATGCTCCTAATTGAGCCATGGCATACTCTATATAATAAAATGGTACTTCATATATATGAAGTTGTTTCTTCCAAAAATGTTTTAACTCTTCTTCATAGCCTGAAAAATCTACTGTAGGAAATTGAAATTCCTTAGCCATTTCTAAAAACTTATTATTTCTTTCTTCAATGGAGCTGTTAGGATTTAAATATAAAAAGTGCTGGAATCTATCAACTAATATTCCCCAAGGTAAAAATGTTATTATCCCTTCTAACTGCTCTCTTTTAGCTCTTTTTAATTCCTTTTCATCTTTATAAAATTCATTCCATCTATCCATAGATAAAAGCTCCATACTCATACTAGCAAGTTCTGCTGTTTCGCTAGGCATATCTCTGTATTCATATATTTTTATATCTGAAGTCAATGTATTATGAACAGAATGTCCTCCTTCATGTACTAATGTTACTAAATCATCCTGTGAATGAGCTCCATTCATAAAAATACAAGAAAGTTTACTTAAAGGAAAATAATCACAAAATCCACCAGGTGATTTTCCCTTTCTGCTCTCTAAATCAAGAGTTCCTGCATTTTTCATATTAACCATTGTATTTTTAAATACTTCATCTTTTTCTTCAAATATTTTAATTACTCCATCTATTAATTCTTCTATATTATTATAAGGTTTTAATGGTTTTTCCCCTTCTTTAATTCCTTCTAAATCCCAAGGTCTATAGCTGTCTATATTTAATTCTTGTTTATGCTTATTACGTATTTCTGAAGCAAGTGGTACTACATATTTTAATACAGATTCATGAAAATTTAAGCAATCCTCTGGAGTATATGAAAATCTTTCTAACTTCTTAAACATATATTCTCTAAAATCATTACAGTCTGCATTTTTTGCTTTTTTATCTCTAATTTTTATGAGTTTATCCATTACTTCATCTAACTTTTCTTTATCTTGAAGTCTTCTTTTTTGAACTAGAGTCCAAGCTTCTTTACGAATTTGCCTATTAGCATCTTTCATATATTTATTCATCTGTTGAAGAGTTTTCTCTTTCCCTTCCCAATTTACCATCATATTTCCTGTTATATTATAATACTCAGTAGATAATTTAGATTCCTCTACCTCTAAGGAAATATTTTCTTCTCTAAATAATTCTATAGAATTTACACATTTTTTTATTAATAAATTATATTCTTGAGACAGCTCATCTTTAAATTTATTTTCATAAAAATATTTATCCAGCTGTGCTGAATACTTTTTTACTAAAGGCATAAGAATCTGTTCATCATACTCATAAGCTTTTCTTAATTCTTCATTATTATTATTTCCATTAAAAGCAAAGTAATTTCTGCTCACATTCTCCTTTATTTCATCTCCTAATTTGCTTCTATCTTCTATCCATTTTTCTAATTCTTTTACTTGATGTATTTCTCTTTCTAGAAGCTCTTTAAAATCTTTTTCTAGTTTATTTATGTCTATTTTATATACTTCAGTCATATGCTACTCCTTCCTAATATATTATAATTTATATTTTTCTAATATTTCTTCTTTAAACTTTCCATTTTCATAGAATAATTCTCCATCTGCATATATTTTACCCCCATGTCTCATATCACATAACATATCCCAGTGGATTGTAGATCTATTTTTCCCACCAGCTTCAGGCATAGAATCTCCAATAGCCATATGAACTGTTCCACCAATTTTCTCATCAAATAACATATTCTTTGTAAACTCTTTAATTCCATAATTTGTTCCAATAGCAACTTCTCCAAAAAAAGAAGCTCCTTCATCTGTGGATAATAGGGTTTTTAAAAGTTCCTCTCCTTTTTTAGCTGTAGCTTCAACTACTTTACCATTTTCTACTTTAAGCTTGATTCCTTCTATTTCCTTTCCTATATATATGCCTGGAAAACTAAATGTAATAACTCCATTTACTCCATCTTCTACTGGAGATGTGAATATTTCTCCATCTGGAAAATTAACTTTTCCATCACAGTTAATCCACTTACGTCCAGAAATATTGACTTTTATATCTGTTTCTTCTGAAATAATATGTAGTTCATTTTTGGTGTCTAAATATTTAATCCATTTTTCCTGTTCTAAGCTAATTCTTTTCCATTCCTTTACTGGATCTTCACTATCCAATAAACCTGCTCCATATACAAAATCTTCATATTCTGCTAAACTCATTGAAGCTTCTTGGGCATTAGCATGAGTAGGAAATTGAGTTCCACACCATCTTAAAGTACCATTTCCCATTTTTTCAGAATATATTTTTCTCCAAGATGCAGAACCTTTAGCAGATGATTTTATATTGTCTACATTAATATTTGAGTTTAATTTTGTATTTAAAGTTCCCCACGCGGTTAACCATACATCTGCTTTATCTAATGCATTTTTTTGTATAAGTTTCTCTTCTTCTAGCTGCTCTTTTGAAGCATATTTTAATTTTGTATAATTTACTTCACTAGAATCTATTAAAGTTTCTACATGGGCTCCAGCCTTTATTGCTTCCTTTACTACTTCTACCATCCAAGGAATAGCTACATCCTCACACTGAACTAATACGAAATCTCCTTTTTTTACCTCTGCTGAATAATTAACCAATAGTTTTGCTAACTTATTAAGTCTTTTATCTGCCATAATTTTCCCTCCATTAAATAAAAATTATTAATAGCTTCAAAAGAATCTATTATAAAATTATGAATTAAAATACTCTCCTAGAGCTTTTAAATTAATTTTTTCTCCAAAGCTTACAATGGATACTCCTAATATTATTATTAAGCATCCAATTACCTGTTCTAAAGCTACATTTTCATTTAAAAGAATTTTTGCTCCTATTAAACTTACAATTGGTTGTAAATTTATATGAGTAGTTATTGTAGTAGCCCCTAAATTCTCTAGACAATATATATAAATAGCATACCCTACACAGGAGCATATAATAGCTAAATATAATAAATTTGCAATTACCTTCATTGATGGTACATGGACTGGCATAAATAATATAGATGGTGATAAAAATACACATCCCCATATAGATTGATATGTTGTTATAGTTATACTCTTGTAACTTCCTTTAAAACTACTAGTAAGAATAGTATATAGAACCCAACATAGTGCAGCTCCTAATGCCATTAAATCTCCTTTAGTTCCACTGGAAAAGAGACTTATTTTTCCCTTTGATAATACTATAATAAATATACCTATAGCACTAAACATTGTCCCAAATATCTTAGGCATTGTTAATTTCTCTTTAAATAATATTCTTTGAGTTATTAGAGTAAATATAGGTATAGATGATATTAAAACTGCCACATTTGAAGCTGTGGTATAATATACGGAATAATTCTCAAAAAAGAAATACATAGCCACACCAATTAAACCGCTTAAAACCATCTTTATTCTATCTTCTTTTAATATCCTCTCTTCTGGGAATTTAGTTTTTAATACTATAAAAAGTATTATTGATGCCATAAAAAACCTATAAAAGGCTGCTTGTATAGGATTAATTTCTCCTACTACTACTTTAATACTTATAAATGATATTCCCCAGATAATCATTAAAAGTATGGCTAAAAAATGTGCTGTTTTTTTATTTTTCAATTTCCCACCCCCGTAAATACAATATTTAATAATTATATAGGTAGTTTACTCTAACACTATGTTAAATCATAAATTACACTTCAATTCTACCATAAAAAAGGGAATATTTATATAATTTTGTATAGGCCACCAAATTTATTTTTAATCTTATTTGGAAATAAAAGAACTGTTGACAAAATATATTTATCAACAAGTTAAAAGAGGCTGTCGTATTAAGAAATTTACATACAACATATTGCTTTGCAAATGAATAACAAACACAATATACTGTAACATTTATTCTTAGTACGACAGCCCCTTCATCAATCTTTTTGTTCTGACCAATTAGCTGGATAAGTAACATATAAAAATCTAGCATAATCGGGTACATTAAATTTAATATTAGAGCCTTTAGGAATAAAAATTATATCCCCTTCTTCTCCACTAATAGTTCTTCCATCAATAATTATTTGAAGGTTTCCCTTAATAATATAGTCCACTTCATCATAATTTAAAGTCCAGTCAAAACAAGTCTTATCCATTTCCATTAATCCACAGCCAAGTCTTGGACTTTCTTCTAAGCTAACTACATCTTTTAAATAAACTTTATCTCCTTCTTTTCCAGTATCAAATTTATCACATTTTACAGTAGGTAACTTTACACTTAAAACTCCACTTTTATCTATATGTTTTTCAGTACTATCTTCCTTCATTTTTTCTGTTAATATTTTTCTTACAATTTCCCCTATAAGCTTTTCATCAAGTTCCATTTATTATTCCTCCCTTTTATATTCCCTGTGAATTGCTATTTAGGTCAGAATTAGATGACTTTTTTATAGTACTTGTTGGAGCAATGATGCAAGCTAGTATAACCGCTGTAATTCCTCCTACAAGCTTTCCAACTATCATAGGAAATATCATATCTTTATTTACTCCCGCCGTAAATCCTAAATGATCACCAAATACAAAGGCTGCACTAACAGCAAAAGCTACATTTATAACTTTACCTCTGTCATCCATATCTTTCATCATTCCAAACATTGGTATATTATTAGCAAGTGTAGCTACCATTCCTGCTGCAGCCACATCTCCCATTCCTAAAATTCCACCAAGTTTCATAAGAGGTTTTTTAAATACTTTTGTTATAAAATATACCATTGGAAATGCTCCTGCAAGCATTATAGCTATAGATCCTATTATTTGTATACCTTCTGTTATAGGTGCCATTCCTGGTATAACTACAATTCCAGTTAAAGTCTCAATTATTATTGCAGCAAGTCCAATTGTAATAATTATTACTACTATTTTACCAAATACATTAAATCCTTTAATCATCTTTTCAGGTATTTTCCATAACCCTAAGGCTATTAAAACTGCAAATATTATTATAGGAACTAAATTTTTAAGTATCATTGTTAAACTAAATCCTGCAACTAATCCACCAACCAAACATCCAATAGGAATAGTTATAATACCAGCTAAAACTCCTGAAGCTAAAAATTTTCTATCTTCTTCTTTGATTATTCCTAAAGCAACAGGAATTGTAAATACTATTGTAGGTCCCATCATTGATCCTAAAATTAATCCAGCAAATAATCCAGCATCTTGAGATTGTGCTAATTCTATAGCTAGTGGATACCCTCCCATATCACAAGCTAAAAGTGTAGTAGCAAACATAGATGGGTCTGCCCCTAGTGCTGTATAAAGCGGAACTACTACAGGTTTTAAAACTTTCGCTAAAACTGGTGCTAAAGATACAACTCCCACCATGGCGATAGCCAAAGATCCCATAGCCATAAAACCTTCATCAAATTTTTCTCCTAATCCAAATTTATTGTCTAAACATTTATCTATAGCACCTAAAGTCATAAAGATAACCATTATATAAACTATTATTTGGTTAATACTACTCATTATACAACCTCCTTAGGCTAACAGGTTTTTAAATTAAATTTTTAAATAATTCTTTATCAGGTGATGGAATTAAGACTTTACTTATAAGTTTTTTCTTATTTATACCATGTGAAGCAGCCTCCAAAGCTTCTTTTACTGAACTTACATCACCGGAAATTATAAAATAAGACTTTCCTCCTATACCCATTCCAAGTCTTAGTCTTAATAAATTAACATTTCCGCTTTTACATGAAATATCTGCTGCCACAATGCTTGAAGATATATTAGAAAACTCCATAATGCCAATTGAATCAAAATCTAAAATAATAATTTTACCTTTTATTCCATCTAGCAATCCATTATAAATTGAAGGAAGGATTAATTTATCTACTACATAATTTTCTGAAATACTAAGTCCCTTATTAATAGCTTCTTCTACCTCTGCTACATCTCCACTAATAAGTATAATATATTTTCCTGGACATACAGTTCTAGAAAAAACAACTTCTACCTGTGAAGCTTTAACCATAAAATCTGTAGCTTCTATGCCTTTGGCGATACTTCTAAGCTCTATCATTCCAATTGTTTTAATCATAATATCACTTTCTTATTCTAAACTTTTTTCAACTTCCACTGTATCAATAATCCCTACTATGGTAGCATCAACAGGTACATTATTATTTCCTACAGATACTCTAGCGGAGCTTCCTTGAACTATTAGTACAGTTTCACCTATGCCTGCTCCTATACTATCTACTGCTACAAAAGTAGGAAATTCTTTATTCGAATAATAATCTATTGGCCTTATTACTAAAAATTTTAAGCCATTTAAATTTTCATCTTTCCTTGTAGCCCATACATTTCCTAGCACTTCCCCTATAATCATTTTATACATCCTTCCTTCTTATTTTTAAATTCTCTTTACTATTATCTTCTTTATTCTTATATAATCTTTTGCTAAAGGAGTTATTACTGTTTTATTCTTTATAATGATTTCCCTTATGCCAGATTTATATAGTTTATCAATATCAGTTTCTGTTAATAGTTTTTTATCTCCTTCTAATATACATTGCTGATTACATGTGTTAATATCATTAGTTTTAATATCTGTATTTTCATTTTCTTCTTTTTTAACTTCTTTATTTTCTTCTTCCTCTTCGCTTAAAGTATTAAACTTATTTTTACCTACTATACTTAGCCCAAACTCTATAAGCTTTTTTTCATAATCTTCATACATTTTAAAGAACACCTTGTTACAAGTTTTATTATATTTTCTATATTCCAATCCTTCTTCAAATATATATACTTTTTTGCCTCTTAATATAGAATCAATAACTATTTCTTCTCTTATCCCACAAGATATTCCTAAAGATATATTAGCTAATTCCCTATTATTTAGCTTTGGTACTAATATAAAGTCATAACATTCAGTATTTTTTTCATACAAATCCAATGAAAAACACTCATATAACTCTTTATTATAGTTCTCTGTTAATACTAAAAATTCCTCACTATTTGATTGCTCAAGAACTAAAATTTTTCTTTTCTTGTAACTTTTTATATTATCTTTAAGTCTTCTTGTTACTTCATCTGTAACAAATTTTATTAATTCTTCTAACTCCATAAAGTCACATCCTTTATACAACACAATTCATAGCAATCCCTAAAGGTGTTACTAAAAATGGATTAACAGGTTTAAAAGTTTTTATTCCAGTATCTTTTTCTATAACTTTTTCTATTCCTTCTAAACAACAGGTTCCTCCAACTAGATATATTGAGTCTACATTAAAATCCTTTATATTATTCTTAATAATATGAGAAATCTTTTGTATAACTGGAAGCACTATATTGAATACCTCTTTAGAACGTTCTTTAGATTTTTTTATATCTTCAGCTTGTTCAAAGCTTATTTTGTAATTTCCTGAAATAACCAAAGATAAGTGTGTGCCTCCTGTAGCCTCATCTGCAGTATAAACTACCTCACCATTTTCAAATATAGATAATCCTGTAGTACCACCACCTACATCTACTATAACTCCATTTTCTATGTTTAACACTGCATTAGCAGCAGTAGGCTCATCTAGTATATTAGTTACTTCAAAGCCAGCTCCTTCTACCACATATCTATGAGTATCACAGTCTCTTTTACCTGTACCTGGCGGAACTGCAATAGCTGCTTTAGTAAGTTCAACACCTAATTTTTCTTCAATTTTATCTTTTAGTCTTTTAACTATAGTTCTTGCTCCAGCATAATCTACTACTAATCCATCTTTTATAACTTGTGCAAACTCCATTTCACAAGCCACAGGATTTTTATCTTTATCTAAAACTACTATAACTATATAAGCTGTTCCAAGATCTACTCCTACTAAAAGTTCTTCATTGAAATTTTTTCTTTCATAACTTTCATTTCTTTTTTCTAAATCTTCTATAAGATTATTTATTCTATCAAAATTTACCATATCATATTACCTCTCACTTTATAATTTCAGCTTTTACTCCTTTAATGTATCCACATGCATTAGCTTCATCATAATCTATGTGCATATTTAATTTGTAATTATCACTTACTCTTACTAATACATCCTCAAATATAAGAGGTCTTTCTCCGTAAATTTTAACCTTTACTATTTCTTTGTCCTGTACTTTAAAATACTTAGAATCCTCTGGAGTCATATGAATATGTCTTTTAGCTATTATTACCCCTTCTTTTATCTGTAAAAATCCTTTTTGTGATAAAAGAATAATGCCTTCACTATTCTCTATATCTCCTGAGTCTCTTACAGTTGGATTAATTCCAAGTATTAAAGCATCAGTTTTTGAAATTTCAACTTGAGTTTTATTTCTTACAGGACCTAAAATAGATACATCCTTTATTACTCCTTTTTTACCAACAAGCATAACTTTTTCACTAGATTGAAATTGTCCTGGCTGCGAAAGCTCTTTTTTTACATTTAATTCATAACCTTCTCCAAATAGGCTATATAAATCATCTTTACTTAAATGCACATGTCTCCCTGAGGCTTCTACTTCAATCATACTTTTTTCTTTTATTTTTTTAACTACTTCTTCTACAATAGGTTTTAAATCAATACTTGTCATTTAACACACCTCTTATTTATACTGACCTGCTAAATGTTTACACATCATTATATAAAAACAACTACTTAACCTATTTAAGCATTGAATTATATCATTTCTCTTAATTTCTCCTTCTTCATTCTTAAATGCGTTTAATGCTGCAATTTCCACTTCTCTTGAATAACTTCTAAGTGAATTTAACTCTACTAAAATTTCTCCCATTTTATAGCTTGGCAATATATGATCTACATTAAAATATTTTTTAGGGTAATGAGACATTTCCCTCATTTCACTTTCATTCATTCCAAGTAAAATAAAATCTTTTATCTCCTCTTCTAGCACTTCACTTCTTAAAATATTTCTTACAAAATAAATAACTTCTTCTAAATCTTTAACAAGTTTTTCATTTCGTTCTTTGTTCGCCAGTATTTGAACTTGTAGTATTCTTGACTCTAAGCTATCTATTTTTCCTCTTAATACAATCCTAGGATGAGTTTTAAATACAAGTTTATTTCCTAAAAGTTGAGTCATATGCTCTGGTTTTTTTTCAAAATATCCCCCTGAATACATACTCACGTATTTAGGCATAATGTATTTATCCTTATTTTCATCAACTATACTATTTTTAGTATTTTCCTTTTCTTTTTCTTCCTTTATAACAAGTTTAATGTTTCTTTCATTTAAATACTGTCTAGCTGATGGGGTAACTAAAGTATCCTTGCTAACCACATACTCATCCATTTTTTTATTTCTCAATTCTGATCTTAATTTGTATTCTGTTAATACACTCACAGCATCACATCCTTTTATGAATGTATATTCCCGGATCCCTAGATCCGGGATTTAATATATTAGCCCTCTAATTTAGGTAAAATAATTTCAACTTCTCCATGAGGTCTTGGAATTACATGAACTGAAACTAAATCTCCTACTCTTTCAGCAGCTGCTGCTCCTGCGTCTGTTGCAGCTTTTACCGCTCCAACATCTCCTCTAACCATTACAGTTACAAGTCCTCCACCTACATGAACCTTTCCTATTAAAGTAACGTTTGCTGCCTTTACCATTGCATCTGCAGCTTCTATTGCTCCTACCAAACCTTTAGTTTCAATCATTCCTAATGCATTTGTATTAGCCATAATAAATTCCTCCCTATAATCAAATATTTAAATTTTAAAAATATTAACTGTTTAATTTTTCTAATACCAATTTTGTTATTTCTGAAATCAATTCATCATTAACTATTGGTGACTCTTTTGGTTTTAAATCCTCTAATTCTCTTGCTCCATAAGCAAGTCTTCTAATGTTTATTAAATTTAATGGACTAACATTATCAGAAGTTGCACTTCCTCCTACAGCACCACATCCCAAAGTTAATGCTGGCAGTAAATTAGTAGTTCCTCCTATTCCTCCTAATGCTCCAGGAGTATTTACTAATATTCTAGAAACGGGCTTTTTTAAAGCAAATGCTTTTATAACTTCCTCATTATTTGAATGAATTATAAGAGTGTGCCCAATTCCTTCATTATTTAGGATTTCTATGCATTTTTCACAAGCTTCTTCCCAGTTCTTTTCTGTATAGAAAGCTAATAAAGGAGCTAACTTTTCTCTTGAAAATGGATATTTCTTTCCAACTTTTTCTTGTTCATATATTAAAACTTTTGTCTCACTTGGGATACTTATTCCAGCCATGTTAGCTATATCTTTTGCTGCCTTTCCAACTATCTGTGGGTTCATTGTCCCATTAACTCTTAATATAAACTTAGATACTTTTTCTCCCTCTTCTGTATTTAAGAAATAACATTTTTGTGCTTTTAACTCTTCTATAACCTCTTCTCTTATGCATTCTTCAACCACTATAGATTGCTCAGAAGCACAAATTACTCCATTATCAAAAGTTTTACTATCGATTATTCTTTTAACAGCCTTTTTTATATCTGCTGATTTTTCTATAAAAGCTGGGCCATTACCTGGTCCTACACCTATTGCAGGAGTTCCTGAACTATAAGCTGCTTTCACC
The DNA here is from genome assembly GCF_017873215.1 of Clostridium tetanomorphum. Classification (GTDB taxonomy): domain Bacteria; phylum Bacillota; class Clostridia; order Clostridiales; family Clostridiaceae; genus Clostridium_AO; species Clostridium_AO tetanomorphum. Next base: position 97,674 of record NZ_JAGGKA010000003.1, on the reverse strand, counting down.
ATAGCACTTCCACCAGTAGCAAGAATAAGTGCTACATCATCATTTTTCATCAACTCATCTGTTCCCTCCATGGTAGGTATAGTCATGCATCCTATTATTCCTTCTGGAGCACCTGCTTCTACTGCTGCTTTACTTAATATGTTTACAGTTTCTATTATGCAATTCTTAGCATTAGGATGAGGACTAAATATTATTGCATTTCCAGCTTTTAATGATATTAATGATTTATAAATTGCTGTAGAGGTTGGATTAGTAGAAGGTATAAGTCCAGCTATTACTCCTACTGGAGTTCCTATTTCTACAACTTTCTTATTCATATCTTCTTTTATAATACCTATAGTTTTTAAATTTTTTATACTTTCATATACAACTCTACTAGCAAATTTATTTTTTATAATTTTATCTTTATATTTTCCAAATCCTGTCTCTTCAACGGCTAATTTAGCCAATGTTTCAGCATTTCTTTCTCCTGCTTCTGCAACTTTTTTTGCTATATAATCTATTTTTTCTTGTCCTAGCTCACAATAAATCTTTTGAGCTTTTTTTGCCCTTTCTATGAGACATCTTACCTCTTGTATTGACTTTAAATCATTATAGATAAGATCCATTTCTCCCTACTTCCTTTCGTAAAATTGAAGAATAGCTTTAATTATTTCCTTCTTTCTTCCATCTCTTATTTGAACTTTAGTTAGTGTATTAATTTTTAATTTTCTTGCAAGTCTTCTAAGTTCTATTACCTTCATTTTTTCTAAAGTTTCTTTACTTATTTTTAACTTTTTTTTTCATCTTCTATTTTTTTATTTTCGTCTTCTATTAATTTGTCCTCTTCAACTTCTTCTTTAACTTTTTCTGAATTATCTTCAATATCTTTATTTTTTTCTTTATTATCTTCTAACTTTTCTAAGGTATTCTCATTTTCTTTGTTATCATAATTTTGTAGATCTTCATTTATACTTTTATCTTTTGGGTCAGTTCTTTCTAGCATATTCCACACACTATCAGCTGGTCTAGGTATTACATGAGTTCCTATTAAACTAGAAGAATTTTGCAAAGAACCTGTAACAGAATCTATAGCAGCTTTAACTGCACCTACATCTCCAGAAATAGTTATATTAATAAGTCCTCCTCTAACAAAATTACAATTTACAAACTTTACGTTAGCTGATTTTAAACTTATATCCAAGGCTTCTACAGCAGCAATGTATCCTAAGGTTTCAATAATTCCTAAAGCTTCTTTTCGCATAGACATTCCTTTAATTAAAACTTATCAGGATTTTCCGCTACATATTGAACTGCTGCTGCAAAAGCATCACAAGCTGCTTTACATGCGGATTGACTTCCTGTTAAGAGTCCTCCACCAAAGTTTGTTTCAGATGGTGGCCCATAGAATGCAGCCATTTTTACATCTGCTGCTTTTAGTGCCGCATCTAATGCATACATTGCTTCCAATGGAGGAGCTATTAAATAAGCTATTGCTTCTCCTTCTTCAATATTAGCTACTTTGGATAAATAAGAACCTGTTCTTGATATACAATGAGCATAGTAAACAATATTATCTTCATCATTAGCACTATAAAAACAAGCATCATTTTCTATAAAGTCTATAGCAGCATTTAATCCACTTCTTACCTCTGCTGGATTAGGTCCTGCAATAATTCCAATAAACTCACCTGCAAGTTTCGTATTAGCGTTAGCAGAACCACCATACATGGATCTAGCATATACTACTTCTATATCTGCCTTCTTTGTTGCTTCATCTAGCGCAGTATAGGAAACGTCATCTATATCTGCGGATATAAGTCCTAGACTTCTTTGATGTGGTTGTAGTTTAAAAGCTTCAACCATATCCTCATCTACATTTGGTATCATCTTTACACTTAATACTTTTGCTCGAATAGGATCATTTTTCATGAATTTCCCCTCCAAAATTAAAGTTTTAGATCAAGTCCGCTGGCCTTCTTTTCAAGCATTAACTTTATAATATCTGCAATATGTGCCCCAGCTTCAACAGGTGGTGTTCCACCTTTATGGATATTAGATACAACTGTTCTTCTGGCTTCTGGCATATTTATTGTAGCTTTATATGCAATATAAGCACTCATACTTTCTCCAGTAGCAAGTCCAGGTCTTTCCCCTATAAGAACACAGGTTACATCTGCACCTGTTGTTTCGGAAATTACATCCATAGCTGGTACTCTTCCATATTTTACAAAGAACGGAGTGCCTACTTTTATTCCATATCCTTCAAGTCCCTGTATTATAGCTGGTAGTACATCTCTTACATTTGCTTCAATAGAAGTAGAGCTTAGTCCATCAGATACATATATTTGTACTTGAGGATTCTTAATGCAGTTATTTTTTATATTCTGTAATTCTTCTTCATCAAATTTTCTCCCTAAATCAGGCCTTGTTAAATATTCATCCTTATTATTACATTTTGTCTTTATGGAAAATAAGTTCATTTCATTTAAAAATTCTTCTGAAACATCATTAAAAACTGCATCCATTGCTACTGCATGATCTGCTCTAAATCTAAGCATAGTTTCTGTTTTATACCTTGGACCTGCCCTCCACACTCCAACTCTAGCAGGTGTACTATTTTTAAGCTTTAAAAATTCTTCTTTATGTTCTGGATTAGGAACTAATATTTGACTTTTTAAATCTACTTCTGTTATGTCCGGAATTTCTCCATCTTCTATTACTGCATTTATACATTCATTAACAATGCTATTATCTTGACAAGTATTGTCATCTTTATTTTTCTTATTTAATTCCAACATAACCTGTTCTACTAACTTCATTATGTCATTTTCATTAATCATATAATTCACCCCTCTACTTATCTAATAAATATTGATGCATCCCCTGCTCTATCAGTTAATTTTCCATTTTCCATAAGTCCCATATTTTCTAACCATTGTTCAAACTCTTTTATAGGCCTTAGATTTAGTAATTGTCTTAATGTTGGAGTTTCATGGTATCCTGTACATTGATAATTTAACATTACATCGTCGCCATGAGGAATTCCCATAAAATAATTACATCCAGCATTAGATAATAATACAGCCAAATTCTCTATATCATTTTGATCTGCCTTCATATGATTTGTATAACAAGCATCACATCCCATTGGTATGCCTGTTAATTTACCCATAAAATGATCTTCTAGTCCTGCTCTAATTACTTGTTTATTATCATATAAAAATTCAGGTCCTATAAAACCTACAACTGTATTAACTAAAAAAGGACTATATCTTTTAGCAAAACCATAACATCTTGCTTCCATTGTTACCTGGTCTGCACCATGATGTGAATCTGATGATAATTCAGAACCTTGTCCTGTTTCAAAATACATAACATTAGGTCCTGTTCCTGTACCTTCTTTTAAAACCAATGCTCTAGCTTCCTCTAACAATTCTCCTGTAATACCAAATGCTTCATTACCTTTTTGACTTCCTGCAATACTTTGAAATATAAGATCTGAAGGAGCTCCTTTTCTTATTGCCTCCATTTGAGTAGTTACATGAGCCAAAACACAGCACTGAGTTGGTACCTTCCATTCCTCTTTAAATTCATTAAACCTACTTAAAACCTTTGTTACACTGGCTACAGTATCTTCTACAGGATTTAACCCTATAACTGCATCTCCAACTCCATAACTTAATCCTTCCATAAGAGAAGCCATGATACCATCTATATTGTCTGTTGGGTGATTAGGTTGCAATCTTGCAGATAGTGTTCCTTCAAGACCTATAGTTGTATTACAGTGAGCACTAATTCTTATTTTTCTTCCACCATATATAAGATCTAAATTTGACATAAGTTTTGTTACTGCTGCTACCATTTCACTAGTAAGTCCTCTGCTTATCCTTTTAATTTCAGTTCCTGTGGTGTGATCATTTAATATCCACTCTCTAAGCTCTGATACTGTCCAATTTTTTATTTGGTTATATATTTTTTCATTCACATCATCTTGAATTATTCTAGTTACCTCATCTTCTTCATAAGGCACAACAGGATTATTTCTTAAGTCACTTAATGTTAAGTCACTTAGTACAACCTTCGCTGCTATTCTTTCTTGTACAAATGTAGCTGCAATACCTGCTAATTTGTCACCGGATTTTTCTTCATTAGCTTTCGCTAACACTTCTTTAATTGATTTAAATTCATAACTTTGTCCAAATAGTCTAGTTTTAAGTTTCATTAAAATTCACCTCTCACTATAAACTTTAAGTATTAAAAACTAATGTTTTCACAACAACAGGAAGCACTCTTCCATTTGAAAGTGGCCTACCTACATCAATATAATCGCCATTTTCTACTTTTATACTGTCTATACATATTACTTCTTTGCTTCCATTAAGCAACCTATTAATGGTCTGTCCTAGAACTTTAGCTACATCATTCTCCACAACCACAAACACTGGGAAATCTTCTTTTAAAATACTTTCCATACCCTGAAGTAAAACTTTTGCTATATGCTGAATCTGTTTAAAACTTGGGTTCTTCACCCCCTTTAAAGCGATGGCTACATGCTGCATACCATCTTCTACATTAAACCATTTAAGTTTTTCCTTTATTATTTGGGCTGTATCTTTATAATTATTAGCCTCATCATTAGATGAAAGCTTTAATATTGGTACGTTTTTTATAGGAAACAAATCTTTTGTAAAAGTTATTGTACTTCCACTTATTTCGGTAGTATGTGATCCTGCTCCAACTACTGTAGCTCTTATGGTTTCCTTAGGAACCTCTAATTTTAACTTTTTTACTATATCTGAATCCTTAATCTGTTTACCTAGTAGTATTCCTATATCTGAAAACTTAAATAAATCTTTATTTTCATCTTTGTAAATACAATCTGCAACTCCTCCGGAAAAGGTAACACAATCAATTTTATAATTTAAATTCAATCCTTTGTTTGTAATAATCCTTCTATATATTAATGATTTCTCTCTTAATCCAACAGTTTCTTCTAAAATATTTACCATTTCCTCTACTGCTTTACTAATTATATTTAAATCTATTTCCATGCCCTCTTTTAGTTCAATCTTTTTAAAACTACACAATTCTTTGATTTTAGGAGCAATATAATCTATCTTATTATCTTTAAATTTTATAAGTCTTCCTCCTATATCTAAACATCCAGTATCTATAACTTCTCCATCTTTAAATACTGCTAAATTTGTAGTTCCCCCTCCTATGTCCAAATTGACAACAGTTCGTCCTTTGTCTTTTGAAAGGGAAGCTGCTCCAGCTCCTTTACCTGCAATTATTGATTCTAAATCTGGCCCTGCAGTTGCAACTACAAAATCTCCTGCAAGTCCACTTAAATTTTGTAAAACTTCTTTAGCATTTTCTTTTCTAGCTGTTTCTCCTGTTATTATTACAGCTCCTGTATTTACTTCACTTAATTTTATTCCTGCTTTTTTATATTCCTTTTCTATTATTTCTCTTACCTTTACCCCATCTATCTCTTTTTGTGAAATTAATGGAGTAAAATATATATCACTTTTATAAATTATCTTCTTATCTGTTATTACAATTCTTGGTATTGAAAAACTAGAAGCCATATTTTCTATAATTATTTTGCTAAATACAAGTTGAGTTGTAGATGTTCCTATATCAATTCCTACACTTAATATGTCTTCACTCAATTTACTTCCCTCTTTTCTTTAAATCCCTATTTATCACTAAAACTAAAAGCCCAGAGCTATACCATAATAGTATAAATCTGGGCTTCTTTGCCTTAATATAAAAACACTTCTTTGTGTTTTATTATTCAATTTTTAAAATCAAATTCAACTTTTGTTCCTTTATTTCCTGAATATATATTTAAACTTCCATTTAATTTATCTTTTACTATACTTCGCACTATATTTAATCCTAAATTTTCTGGATTAGTACATTTTGGATCAAATCCTCTTCCATTATCTTCTATACTTAATTTACAATAATTAGTCCCTTGTTCTACCTGTATATTTATCTTCCCTTCATTTTTATCTACAAATGCATGCTCTAATGAATTTTGTAGTATTTCATTTACAATCAATGCAATAGAAGTTGCTTTATCTGAGTTTATATTTAAACTATCTCCCTCTACATTAACTTCTATATTCCTAGATGATATACTAAAAAATCTTAATATATTTTCCTTTATTCTAAGTATAACTTCTTTAATATCTACATCATCTACTCCATTTTGGGCTAATATTTCATGGGTGGCTGCAATACTTAATATTCTGCTTATACTTTCATTAAAAGCATCTTTTGTAAGTTCATTATCTATTCTTCTTGACTGAAGTCTTAAAAGACTTGCTATAGTTTGTAAATTATTTTTTACTCTGTGATGTATCTCCTTTATAGCTACTGATTTTAAAATTAATTCCTTTTCTTTTTCCTTTACCTCTGTTATATCTCTTACTATCATTAACATCTTTATACGATCATTTTTAGGTTTTGTTAAAATATATTTTATTTGTAAACATAGTTTTCCAACAGTTACTTCTGATATAATGGAGTCACCATCTTCCACCATATTATTAAAGTTCCTACCATCCAAAACTAAGTTTTCAAAATTCATTCCAACTATTTTATCTTTATATCCTAATTTTTTATATAGCAAGTTAGCAACTGGGTTTGAAAATACTGCTATACCATTTGAATTAAATATTATTATTGCATCATTTAAATGGTATGTAATATTTTCTTCATTATTAGTATTACTTAAAGATACAATAGTTTCTGTAAGCTGTTCTGTAGTCTCTTTAAGCATTTTCATATGTCTATTATTATTTATATGTTCAGTTATATCTTGTTCTAAAATAAGCACCCCTATGGTTCTTCCTTCATTATTTTTTATAGGTGCTACCTTTTGAGTAACATTGGCATTTTCTTGAGTAACAGCCTTTAAATTTATTGTAGTGCGACCTAATTCCAATGTTCTTAATGCTGCTGGCTCATTATCCCTTAAAGCCAGTTGTCCTACAACAGTTTTGGTATACATGGAAGGTACAGTAGTGGGCTTAGCTTCTGCTACTACAATAGCCTCATTTGTATCCCTTGTAGGGCAATCAATGAATACATCTGCCTTAGCCAAATCTGCTATACCTTGAAGTATATCCTCAATATTTTCTAGTTTCTCTATATCCTTATTGGATAAGTTAGTGTATTCTCTACACAATTTTCTAATCATTGTCATAATAGCCACCTTAAATCACTGATTCATAATTATTATTGAAGCAATGTCCTTCATAGTACATCTCTTATCCATACTTAATTTTCTTAATTTTTGATATGCTTCTTCTTCACATAAATTATATTCTCTCATTAAAATTCCTTTAGCCTTTTCTATAACTTTTCTGGCATCAAGCTTCTCTTTAGTTTCCTTTGCTATTTTTTTTATATTTCTTATTTCCCTTCCTTTATGTTCTGCAATTTCTAATGTAGGTATTAGGGATTTTTCCTCTATAGGCTTTACTAAATATCCCATTATACCAGCCTTTTTTGCTTCTTCAATAAAGTCTCTGTCACTATATGCAGTAAGCAACACTACTGCACCTGCTAACTCCTGACTTATAATAATATTTGAAGCTTTAATTCCATCAAGTAAAGGCATTTTTATGTCCATTATTACAATACTTGGATTAAACTTCTTGCATAATTCTATTGCATCAAATCCGTCAGAGGCTTCTCCTACAACATTGTATCCAACTTCCTCTAACATTTCTCGTAAATCCATTCTAGTAATAGGCTCATCATCGGCTATTACTATAGTCCTCATATTTCTCCCCCTCTAATGTTATATAATGTAATTTTTATCATTTTATCCATGATATTATAATAGCATAAAATGCCCTATTCATAAAGCATCTAATACAATATTTCCTTTATTCTGTCTATTCCTTCATTATTAATAGCACTTACTTCAAATATTTCATTTACACCACTACTTATCAAATAATTTTTTGCAGCATCAATATCTTCTTTACACTTACACATATCTATTTTGGTTATGATCCCAATCACTGGCTTAGAAAATGTAGCTGCAAAATTAGGTGGAAATATATTATCTTCACTTGTGCAATCCTGTACCAATGCCATAATGTCACAATCACAAGCTAAAACTATAAGTGCATTATAATACACTCTATTTTCTATATATTCTCCTGGTGTATCTATTATATTTTCATAATATTCCACTGCTTGAGTTTTTTTATAGCTTATATTCTCATTATTAATAGTTTGAATTAATGTAGTTTTACCACATCCAGTTTTTCCTATTAGCATCAACTTTTTCAAAATGTATTTCCTCCTAATTAAGATTTAGTAACTTTGGTAGGAGTAAAAGATAATATATTTGTTAGTACATTTAATACCTCTTTTAATGCTTCTTCTACACTAGATACATCACCTACTATAACTAAAGAGCCACTAAATCTATCAATAAATCCTATTTCTATATTAGCTGCTTTTCTTGCCACATCACCAGCTATTATTGCTGCTTCACTAGGAGTTATAGTAAGTATTCCTATAGCTTCTCTATAATCTTCACTTAATCCTAACTTCCTATATACATTTCCATCAGGGTGTGCAATTACATGGGCTAATGTTACTTGTTTACCTGGCACATATTCTTGAATAACCCTCTGTTTTTCTTCCAAAACATCACCCCTTGCTTAAATAATAAATAAAAAAGCTTTTTAAATACACGTAGTTATACCGTATAATTAAAAAGCCACTTTGCTCCATTAATCAATCACTCCATTGTGATTTTTTATTTAATTTTATATTTATATTCTATAACTAAAAGCTTTACATGTCAAGTAAATTATCAAAAGTATCTCTTTTTTCTAAAAATTCTAACATATTTTTCATCTTCCATAATAGGCTTTTAAAAATATCTTTTCTACTTCTCCCTCTGTACATATTTTAGGATTCGTAGACGTACACCTATCTTCTATTGCTATTTTAGCCATATCCTTTACTTCATTTAAAAATTCTTCTTCTTTAATATTTAAATCTTTTATTCTAGTAGGGATATTTAATGCTTTTAACATACTTTTTATTTCAATTATTAAACTCTTTACTCCTTCTCTAGGATTGTAAGATGATAACTTTAAAAATGAAGAAATTTCAGAGTATCTTTCCATGTTTTTAGAAACTTTATTGTTCCTTATAATATTTATATCTGAATTATATTCTATAACATATGGAAGTAAAATCCCATTAGCTTTTCCATGAGGAATATGAAATTTCCCACCTAAAATATGTGCCATACCATGATTTAATCCTAAAGATGCATTGGTAAAAGCCATTCCAGCTATGCAGGATGCATTATGCATTTTTTCTCTAGCTTCCACATTGCTTCCATCTTTATATGCTTTTATTAGATACTTAAACACAAGCTTTATTGCCTTTTCTGCAAGAGCATCACTATAATCAGAAGAGTTTGTAGATACATAAGCTTCTATAGCATGAGTTAAAACATCCATACCTGTGTCTCCAGTAATATTTTTAGGAACAGTTAAAACTAAATCTGGATCAATAATTGATTCATCTGGAGTTAAACCATCTTCAACTAATGGATATTTTATATTTTTAATTTTATCTGTAATAACTGAAAAATTAGTAACCTCTGACCCTGTACCACTAGTAGTTGGAATAGCTATCATTAAAGGTTTTTCATAATTCTCATTATTTATTTTATTTTTTATAATTTCTTGAAATATTTTTATTCCTTTTGCAGCATCTATTGAGGATCCTCCACCTATAGTTATTATTACTTCTGGTTCAAAATCAGCCATTGAATTTATTCCTTTAGCTATGGTCTCAATAGGAGGATCTGGAACAATATCTGAAAATATTTTATAATTGATTTCTGCCTTATCTAACTGTTCTGTAATCTTTAAAATCATATTTGATTGTACTATAAATGGATCTGTAACAATAAAAGCTTTTTTCACATTTATATTTGATAAATGTTTAATAGAACCTTGTCCAAAATAAATTTTAGGAATAATTTTAAACTCATTCATTATATACTCTCCTTTTCTATTATTCATAAAAAAGTGTAACACACCTTTTTAGTTGATATATATCAGTTGAAAATTGAGAAGGGGTGATTTACAATTCCCTATAGAGTAAAAAAAGCCTCTAAAAATCCTAAGATTCTTAGAGGCTTCTATGCCTTAAATTAATTGCACTTCATTGTACAACATTGATTATATTTAATTTTAGTTTAATTTTACATCTGTTTACTACCGCTGTCAATATATTTATAGCACCTATACAATTGATTTACTCTAAATATTCTATCAATTCTTTTCTTCCTATGTGAGAAAACTCCCCAGCATTCAATTTAATATATTGAACACTCTTATCTTCTTCTATTAATTCTATAAGCTTACTATGACAAGTAAGTATAAAAATTTGATTTCTCTTAGATAATTCCTTTAATATTTTAATTGTAGATTTTAAACTTTTTGAATCAAAGTTTACTAAAGAATCATCTATTATAATAGGCATAGGCTCTAACTCCATTATTCTACTCAACCTTACAGAAAAAAATAATCCTTCTCTTGTACCTCTGCTTAATATACTGGAATCCTCATGTTTTTCCCCATGTTTTAAAAGGGTTTTAAAATTAAGTTTATTTAAATCTTCTCCTGGAAGTATTTTTTCATATTCCCCTGAGGTTATCTTATTGAACATTGAGCTAGCATCTTTTAAAATATTATCCTTAGCTTCATTTAAAAAACTTTCATATACCTTTTCTAAAATAAAAGATGAAGCTTTTAAAATGGCATACTTCTCAGCTAAAGGCTTTAATTCTCTTTTAGCATCATAGATTTTCCCTTGAGATTTTTCCAAATTACTAGACTCTTCTAGCCTTTTAATTTTGTATAGACTTTCATGTTTTTTTTCTTTTAGCTCTTCTATACACTTATTTAATATATCCTTTTCTTGTAAAAGTTCTTTATAATCTTCTTCTATTTCATATAATGAAGAATATTTTTCTTTCATCTTTTCAAATATATGCTCTATAGAATTTACTTCCTTTTCATCAATTAAAAGGCTTACCTCTTTGTGCATTTCTACTGCATATTTTAAACCAGTAAAAGTTTTATTTTCTTCTTCTTTTAATTTTTCTAATTCTCTAAACTTTTTTATATTTTCTATATAAGCATATAAAATTTCTTCTATATTTTCTCCATGATTTAAAGAAAGATATTCTTTTATTTTGTTTTCTATTTCTTCTTTCTCTAATTTATAAATTTTAATTTCCTTTATAATATTTCCTAATTGTAATAACTTTTCTATTTCATCAAAAATAGTATATTCATTTAACTTTATAAAGTTTTTATCTTTATGGTAACATTGCTGTATTAACAAGTTAATTTCATCTACTAAATTCTTTAATTCATTTTTAAGCTGCATTTCTTTATTTTCATTTAAATACAGATTTTGAATTTTAAATTTTATATCTTGAATATAAATTAAATATTCCTTTATCCCTTCATAAGATATATTACTATTTAATTTGAGAATTTCTCTAAAGTCATTAAAATCTTTTTCTATTTGGTCTATTTTATTTTCAATATCTTTTAATCTTTCCTCATCCTTTTTTATTGAATCTTTTCTCTCATTTCGTACTTCTATTTTTCTATCTTTTTTACTTAGCAATGTTAAAAAATAAAAAGATATTATACCTATAGTTACCATTGAAATTCCTATAAATAAAGATAAAAATTTGTTTTTAGAAGCAATTAACATAGGTGTAGTAATTCCACAAAATATAAGTAAAATAATATAATATATACCCTTTATTCTTTTTAATTCTCTATTTTCTTTCACTTTGTCCAAAGCTAAATTTTCTTCATTATTTATATAGTTCAATCTATTACTTATATCCTTTTTCTCTTCTTTTAATTCCCTATATTTTTCTATTAGTTCTACTACATAATTAATGCTTATTAAATCACTATTAATGCTCATTATATAATCTAAATTACCTTTTACATTACTATTAGCATTATTTATTTGCATTTTTATATTTTCTCTTTCTCTTTTGTTTTTTTCATTTAAAGATAAAAGATTTTTATATTTTTCCTTAATACCAGAGCTTTCTTTAAAGTAGTATTCTATCTTAGGTAAACTTTTTATAATCATCTCTTTATTTATTTTATATTCTTTTAAAATATTATTAGAATAAATGATTTTTTTGCTATACTCTTCACTTATTTTTTCATGTTCTTCTTTTAAATCATATACTCTTTCTAAAGAATACATGCTAAACTTCTTCATTATTTCTTTATTATAATCTTTTTCTAGTTCTTTTTTTATTTTCTTATATTCAATATAATTTTTATAATTATTTTTCCATAAATCTACTAAAGCTATATTTTCTCTTAGCTTTTTTAGATTAGATTCTTCTTTTTCTATTTTCTCTATTATACTTTTATATTTTTCTTTTTCCTGTAAAAATAGTTTCTTCTCCTTTAAAGCTTCATCTCTTTCTAAAGAAGCCTCCTTAATTTTTAAATAATAGGGTTTAAATAACTTAGTACTTGGATTTCCTTGTTTCCCCCCAATTTTTTCTCCTTCCTTTTTAAGCTGCTCTATAATATTAGGTAATTTAATTACCTCTTTGAGTCCAGCTCCTAAAAGTATAGAGTAAAGTTCTTTATCTCCCTTAGAAAAATTATTTAGTCTATCTAAATCTATTGTAAAAAGTTCTTTATAAGTATACTTATCTATATTATACAAACTACCAGATTGAGGAGTTATAATAGGCTCCCCATATCCTTTCATTTTTAAATTATATATTTTATTTTCCTTTTCTAAATCTGCCTCTATATAATACTCACTAATAGGTGATGGAAGATTACCCACTTTAGTAAATCCATATCCTAAATTAGTTAGCACTTTAAGCAAGGATGACTTACCAGCTCTATTTAGTCCACCTACAACTACTATACCATTATGTAATTCTTTTACACTTTCATTATGAAAGATACCAAAATCTCCAATATAAAGCCTTTTTATAAACACTTTCAATCACTACTTTCCAAAATTTTTTCTTTAATATGAGAAAAAGCTTTAAGGATAATTTCACTATATGTATTTTGGCTTATTGAAAATTCTGTGTCATTACACTCTTCCTCTGCCTTATTAGTCCATATTTTTCCAAAGCTTTTGCAGATGATTTTTTTATACTCTTCATTATATAAACATACTTCTACTATTTCTTTTATCTCTTTATATAAAGCATGCTTTTCCAACTCATCCTCATCTATTAGTTGTCTTGTTTCAATACCTACATATTCTGTCCATATAGGAATCTGTTCATTAAACAATTTATTATTTAAATTTTCTTTTAAAAGTCCAATTATATCTTCTTCTTTTTCTTTTAATATATTGTGCATTGCTACTTTCCCTTTTAATATCCATTGCACAATGTAACCTTCTATACCAAAAACATCATCCTTCTCTTCTATCCCTAAATTTAATGAATTACTAGTATCTATAAGTTCTTCACCTTTTTTAATAATTAACTCTTCTATATCCTCAATATTATTTGCCTCTTCATCTTTTTCATCAATATTTACATATATTTTTTCCCAAACTATGGGGGAACAATGAATAAACTCTACCTTAGTATAAAAATTTTCATCTACATTGACATAAAAGAAACCACCTATATTATCTTCTCCAAAATCATAACCCTGAGGCACACCTGGATAAGCTATAAAAGGTTTCTCCTTACATACAACATTAGCCTTATGAATATGTCCTAATGCCCAATAATTTATATTTTCTATTTCCTTTAACTCTCCTAATGAACATGGAACATAATTATTTCTCTTACTTTCTAACTGTGTATGTAAAAGAGCAATGTTATAAACATTGTTTTCTTTTATATATTCTCCATAATTTTTATGTATCTTTTTTTCTTCAGCCTTTTTTCTATAAGATTGTCCTACTATTCTGCATAATAAATCATTGTGTTTATACACTTCTTTAACTTCTACTAAATCACCACTAAAATAAAATAAATTTGATGGCGTATTAAATACTTCTATTCTTTCTTCTATAGGATCATGATTTCCTGCTATTACAAACACTTTTATAGGTGCTATTTCATTACACTGCTCATAAAAAAATTTATCTGCATTAATAGATCTTCCTTTACTATGAAATAAATCTCCAGAAATCAATATAAAATCAACTTTATTCTCCATGGCAAAACTGCATATATTACAAAAAGCCCTGTAAGGAGCTTCACTAAAGGCTTTATTATAATAACTGCTATTTGAATGTAGCCTATCTCCTAAATGTATATCCGCAGTATGTATAAAACTAAAATTTTTTCCCATTAAATCTCTCCTTTTCTCTAATGGTTTGCATACTAAATTATATCATATAAAAGAATTAATAAGTTATTAGTTAATTTTTTATATTTAAAGTATTAGTTTTTTTCTAACTATGATGTTATAATTTAACTATACTTAATGACATAGGAGGGATAATTATGGTTAAAATAGAATTTTTCGGGGCTGCTGGTTGTGTAACTGGATCCTCACACTTATTAAAAGTTAAAGATAAAAAAATTCTCTTAGATTGTGGTTTATATCAAGGAAAAGATGAAAAAGAAAGAGGTAATGAAACCTTCAATTTTAATCCTAAGGATATTGATTATGTAGTATTATCACATGCTCATATAGATCATAGTGGAAGAATTCCTCTATTATATAAACAAGGTTTCAAAGGCGACATTATTTGTACTGAAGGAACAAAGGATTTATGTAATATAATGTTAGAAGATAGTGGCCATATCCAAGAAATGGAAATACAATGGATAAATAGAAAAAGAATGCGACTTGGACAACCTCCTATAGAACCTCTATATACTGTAAAAATCGCTCAACTATCCTCATATCTTTTTACTGGATATCCTTATAACCAGTGGATAGAATTATTTGATGGATTTAAAGTAAGATTTAGAGATGCAGGTCATCTTTTAGGATCGTCTATTGTTGAAATGCTTATAAGAGAAGATGAAAAAGAAATAAAGTTAGTTTATTCTGGTGATCTTGGTAATAAATTAGTTCCCTTATTAAAAGATCCTACTAATATCGATTATGCTGATTATGTAATAATGGAAACTACATATGGAAATAGAGTTCATGAAAATTTAAATGATAATTTGAGGGAATTAGTTAATATTATAAAATCTACATTTAAAAGAGGTGGCAATGTAATCATTCCTTCCTTCGCTGTTGGAAGAACTCAGGAAGTTCTCTATGCTTTAAATCATTATGTAGAGAATGGATTGTTAAAAGATCTTAAAGTTTATGTAGATAGTCCTTTAGCTGCAGAATCTACCTCTATATTTAATAAATACACAAAATATTATGATGAAGAAGCTACAAAGCTTGTTGAAAATGGAGATAATCCACTGGCTTTTGAAGGACTAACATTTACTAAATCTCCTGAAGAATCTATGAAAGTAAACAAAATACACAGTGGAGCTTTAGTTATATCTGCTAGCGGAATGTGTGAAGCAGGTAGAATCAAACATCATTTAAAACATAATCTTTGGAGAAAAGAAAGTTCTATTGTATTCGTAGGATATCAGGCTGAAGGAACATTAGGGCGTGCTATTTTAGATGGAGCAAAAAAAGTAAAAATTTTTGGTGAAGAAATAGCAGTAAATGCAAAGATATATAACCTTCAAGGCCTTTCAGGTCATGCAGATAAAAATGGTTTAATTGAATGGATAGAAAACTTTAAAACTAAGCCTAAAGGAATTTTATTAGTTCATGGTGAAGAAGATGCTCAAAATAGCTTTAAAGAGCTTTTAGATAATAAAGGATATAATTCGATTATAATGCAAGCAGGAAATACCTTTGTACCTGGAGATGAAGTAAAAGAAAAGAGTATAGTAAAAGATAAAATCTTAACACTTCTAGACTCTCTTACAGACATAGATAAAATAGATAAAAATTTATTATTAGATAAAATAAAAGAAAGCATTGAATAAAGTATAATACTATATACAATTTTTTAGAGTACAGAGTACAAATAATACAGATAAGGAAGCTTTTCTTTTGTTATCACTACAGAAAAGCTTTAATCTAAAATTTTTCGTAATATTAATGAAGAAAAATTTTCCTTATCTGTACTCTATGCTCTGTAATTTGTACTCTAAAAAAAGTGTGACGCACTTTTTTATTTAGTGAATAAATCAATAAATATTGGTAAATATATTATATAAAATATTTATATTACTCTACTACTAATTATTTAAAAAAATTTTACATAAACTTGACATACAAAACACAGTATTATATCATAGAATTAATCTGATCATGCCACCTTTCGTCCCTAATCTGTGGATGAGAGGTGTTTATTTTATCTTAGGGGCTCTGTTCTAGTAATAAGAACTTCCCCTTAAATAAGTAATATATAATTTACTTATGAATTTAAATATCCTAAAGTAAGTAAATTTAGTCTTTAGTTTAATAAGCTATTTAAAGATTAAATTCACTTCATAGGTTTAAAATAATAAAATGAGGAGTTGAAAATTATGGATGGTAAAAAAATAAGAACAAGATTTGCTCCAAGTCCTACAGGCTATATGCATGTTGGTAACTTGAGAACTGCATTGTATGCTTATTTAATAGCAAAACATGATAATGGAGATTTTTTATTGAGAGTTGAAGATACAGATCAAGAAAGACAAGTAGAAGGAGCTCTTGATGTTATTTATAACACTTTAAAAATTACAGGTCTTCACCACGATGAAGGTCCAGATATAGGTGGTCCTGTAGGTCCTTATGTTCAAAGCGAAAGAAAATCTATATATATGGAATATGCAAAAAAACTTATTGAAAAAGGTGAAGCTTATTATTGTTTCTGTACAAAAGAAAGATTAGACATGATAAGAGAAAACTCAGAAGCCCTTGGTAGACCTCATAAATATGATAAGCATTGTTCTCATCTTTCAAAAGAAGAAATAGAAGAAAATCTAAAGTCCGGATTACCTTATGTTATAAGACAAAATAATCCTTCTACTGGTACTACTACTTTTGAAGATGAAATATTTGGAAAAATAACTGTTGATAATTCAGAATTGGACGATATGGTTCTTATAAAATCCGATGGATTCCCAACATACAATTTTGCAAATGTAGTGGATGATCATCTTATGGGAATTACTCATGTGGTTAGAGGAAGTGAATATTTATCTTCTTCACCTAAGTACAATAGATTGTATGAAGCTTTTGGATGGGAAATTCCAAAATACATACACTGTCCTCCAATAATGAAAGATGCTCATCAAAAATTAAGTAAGAGAAATGGAGATGCTTCTTTCCAGGACTTAATGGAAAAAGGTTACTTAAAAGATGCTGTAATGAACTATATAGCATTACTTGGTTGGAATCCAGGAACTACTCAAGAAGTATTCTCTTTACAAGAACTTGTAGAAAAATTTGATTATAAAAATATAAATAAAGCGCCTGCTATATTTGATAACGCTAAATTAAAATGGATGAATGGTGAATATATAAGAAAACTTCCTTTAGAAGAATTCCATAGTTTAGCATTACCTTACTATAAACAGGTAATAACTAAAGATTTAGACTTTATGAAATTAAGTGAACTTATGCATACAAGAACAGAGGTACTAAATGAAATTCCTGAACAAATTGATTTCTTAGAAGCACTGCCTGATTATTCTTCTGAAATGTATATTCATAAGAAAATGAAAACAAATTACCAAAATTCATTAGAAAGCTTAGAAAAAGCTCTTCCTATACTTGAAAGTTTAACTGAATGGACTTTTAATTCAATTCATGATTCAATGATGAATCTTGTTCAAGAAATGGGAGTTAAAAACGGTATAGTTTTATGGCCGCTTAGAACTGCAGTTTCAGGTAAACAATTTACTCCTGGTGGCGCTTTTGAAATAGCTGAAATATTAGGCAGAGAAGAATCTTTAAATAGAATAAAAGTAGGTATTGAAAAATTAAAAGAACTTCAATAGATAATAATAAAAGCCTCCTAATTTAGGAGGCTTTTATTATTATTCACATACCTTTCCTGGATTTAAAATATTTTTAGGGTCAAATGCTAATTTAATTCTTTTCATAAGTTCCTTTTGTTCTTTTCCTATAAGGTCAAATAAATATTCTTTTTTAGCAAAACCAATACCATGTTCTCCTGATACTGTTCCCTGTAGTTCCTTTGCTTTATTGTACATACAATCAAAAACTTTTTGCAATTTGTCTTTCCACTGTTCTTCTGATAACTCGTCTTTTAAAACATAAATGTGTAAATTACCATCTCCAGCATGACCGAAATTTTTGATACGTATATTGAACTGTTCTTGAAGTTTATAAGTATATTTTATGAACTCTGCAATTTTATTTCTTGGAACACAAACATCACATTCATCCATTTCAGTTGTAGAAGCTTTGATTGCTTCAAGAAAGGCTCCTCTTGCAGACCATATAGATTCCTTTCTTTCATCCGTATCTGCAATAAGCACATCTATAGCTCCATTTTCTAAACAAATTTTTGCTACACTATCATAACTATTTTCTATTTCTTCTTTACTGTTACCATCAAAGGTAAGTAAAAGATAAGCGTCTGCTGAGTTATCTGGAAATTTCTTTCCTAAGAATTCTTCTGATGCCAATATTACATCTCTCTCCATAAATTCTATGGAAGTTGGTATTGATTTTGACTTTATTATTTTAGGTACTGTTTCAATAGCTTTATCTAAATCCTCAAAAGGTATCAATAAGCTTATAGCCTTTTTAGGCAATGGTAGTAGTTTTAAAATAGCCTTAGTAATAATACCTAAAGTTCCTTCTGAACCACATATAAAATCCTTTAAACTATATCCTGAACTATTCTTTACTACCTTTCCTCCTAGCTCCATAACTGTGCCATCAGCCATTACTATCTCTAGTCCCCTAACATAGTCTCTTGTTACCCCATATTTTACTGCTCTCATACCTCCAGCATTGGTATTAATATTTCCTCCAATGGTAGCAGACTTCTCACCCGGATCTGGTGGATAAAATAAATCATTTTCTTCAACAAACTTAGCTATTTCCATTAAAAGAACTCCTGGCTCTACTGTTAAAGTTAAATTTTCTTTATCTAATTCTAATATTTTATTCATAGAAGAAAGATTAATCATTATTCCTCCATGGATTGGTACTGATGCTCCTACAAGTCCTGTACCTGATCCTCTAGCTACTACAGGTATATTATTGTCATAAGCATATTTCATTATTTTAGAAACTTCCTCTGTAGATAATACTTCTATAAGAACTTCAGGCATTTTTTTAACTCCACCTAATTCATCATGACTAAAGTCCTCATTTATTTCATCTCCTATATATATCCTATCTTTATCTATTATAGATTTTAAAAACTCTATATCATTTTCATCTATTTTTTTATAATTATTACATAATTCCATAATCAATCAACTCCCTCTTCAACTTTAGCTTTACGCTAATGTATTATGGTTTTTTATATTATTTATAAGTGTTGGTATAACTTCATATATATCTCCTACTACTCCATAATGGGCTACATCAAATATAGTAGCATTTGGATCCTTATTTATAGCAAATATATGCTCTGAATTGTTCATTCCTGCTACAAATTGAACTGAACCTGATACTCCACAGGTAATAATAAGTTTTGGTTTAACAGTTCTTCCGCTTAATCCTATTTGTTTTTTAGCATCTACCCATCCCATTTCTATTAATGGTCTAGTACCAGCTACTTGTGCACCTAAAATATCTGCAAGTTCATTTATAAGCTTCATATCCTTTTCAGACTTTACTCCTCTTCCAGCTACTACAATTACATCTGCTTCCGATATATTTTCTTCTTTTTCTTTTTTAGTAACTTTTAAAACTTTTATATTAGATTTAAATTTATTTTCTTCTATATTACATAATGTAATTTTCCCATTAGCTTCACTGCTTCTTTCTGGAGCATCCATTATTTTATATCTTACAGTACAGAATTGTGGTCTATGATTAGGATTTATGATCTGAGCCATTATATTTCCACCAAAAGCTGGTCTTATTTGAACTAAATCTGTATTGTCTTTCATATCAAGTATAGTACAATCTGCTGTAAGGCCTGTTCTAAATCTCGCTGCAACTCTTGGTGCTAATGATCTTCCTACCGTAGTTGCTCCTACTAATACTGAGGAAGGCTTTACCTTATCTATAAAATCTTCAAATGCTGCTGTATATGGTTCTATTCTAAAATCTTCTAGTTCTTTATGATCATATACAAAAACTTCATCTACTCCATAATGTAGTAATTCTTCAGCTTTGTCTTTTATATTATGGCCAATAAATACTGCATATACTGGATGTTTTATTTTAGCTGCTAATTCCCTTCCTTTTCCTATAAGTTCATAGGTTACAGGATGTATTTTCCCTTCTACATGATCTACATATACCGCTATACCGTTCCATTCATCTTTATTTATACTTTTTTTATCTTCTACAAACTCCATTGCTCCTTTTGGTCCCTTTTTTACACAAAGTTTACACATCTTGCATCCAGCATTAATGGATAATTTCCCATCACATTCTTCTAAAGCATTAAAAGGGCATATACTCATTAATTCTTTTATTACTTCACTATTTAATTTATCTTCATTTATTATTAACTTTCCCATATTACTTCCCCCTACTTCAATAATTTAGTTATAAAGCTTCTTTATTATATTACTAGCATCAATATCTTATCTTTTAAATAATGTCATTTAGACAAATTTCATCTCCCTTAAAGATTTAAATATTCTATTTCCTAATTCTTCTCCAGTTCCCTTCCACATTTCTTTATGATCATTAACTGCTGGAGGAAATATTCTTTCCACTTGTGTAGGTGACCCATTGAGTCCATATCTTAATTCATCTTTATCTTCAAAATCATCTAAGCTAAACACTTTTATTTCCTTATCTTCTGTAGATTTCTTTCTTTTATATGACGGTAATCTTGGTTGAAAAATATCCTTTTCTACAGTAATTAAACAAGGAAATTTTATTTCTGCTACTTCTATAGCATCAGGCATATCCATTTCAACAACTATAGATTTTTCTTTAACTTCTAATATTTTTAATACATTTGCAATATGAGGTATATTTAAATATTCTGCCATTTCTGGTCCTACCTGTGCAGTATCTCCATCTGTTGTTTGTTTTCCACAAATTATTAACTGAAACTCTCCCATATTTTTAATTCCTTGGGATAAAGTATAGGATGTGGCAAGTACATCTGCTCCTGCAAACCTTCTATCTGAAAGAAGTGCCCCATCATCTGCTCCCATAGCATAAGCTTCTTTTATTACTTCTTTTGCCTGAGGAGGTCCCATAGTTATAACTTTTAACTTTCCTCCAAACTTCTCTTTAAGTTTTAAAGCTGTTTCTACAGCAAATAAATCATATGGATTCATCTTAGAATCTACACCATCTCTTTTTAATACTCCTGTAGCTTCATCTACCTCTACTTTTGAAGTTCCTGGAACTTGTTTTATACAGACTAAAATATTCATATTATTACCTCCATTTTCTATATAAAGAATTTTTTACTTCAAGATGAAGTTTCCATTCCATCCTAAGCTTACATATTTATATAAAATTAATATTATAAAAAAACTATCTAACTATAACAGATACTCCATCTGGGATAACTGCTATTTTTGCATCATTACCTTGAATATCAATGGCTTTTTTTAAAGCTTCTTCAAAAGTATTAGCATGATCCATATGCATGTCTGTTATAATTTTAGGATCACACATATCTGTAACCATAATTACTTTATGCTTTGATAATATTCTACATAATATTTGGAACTCCCATTGATCTGGAACCGTCTTATTTCTAGGTACTTTACTAATTTTTTGTAGTAAATCTTTTGGTGTTTCTGCTTCTGCTACATTTCTATAAAAGGATTCCCCACCATGTCCATCATTACATGCTGCTACCATAATTATTACACCATCATCTTTACAAATTGCTTCTGCTGCAGTCATTCCTTTTACAGCTTGATATATATTTTGATCCAATGGATATCCTCCATTAGTAGATATTGCAACATCTGCCTCTATTTTTTTTACTTCACATAACTCTGATACAAATTCACATCCTCTTTTATGGGCATTTTCACTATGTCCTGCTACAGCATAAATAATCTTTTTATTATTATCTATTACTACATTTAATATAAAAGCCAATTTTGCCATTTCTGCTGCATATAACATGTCTTTATGCACTGGATTATCTTTAAGCTTTCCAGTTCTTGCATTAGGACTTCCTATAAATTCAGAACAATGATTTGCCATTATAGTTTCTGCTGCTGCGATTCCTGGTAATATACTCTTTCTTCCTCCTGAAAAACCTGCAAAAAAGTGAGATTCTATAAAGCCTTCTGCTATTAAAAGTTCAGCCTCCATTGCCAATTTATTCAAATATAATTCTCCACCAGATGGAAGTATACCTACCTTTACCATGCTTTCTTTATCAGTGGATACATGCATAACTATATTCTCATTTTCAACAATTTTTTTTCCAAACTTATCAATAAGCTCTTCTTTGGTAGAAGGTCTATGAAATCCTGTAGCAATAAGAATCTTTATATCTACATCAGGATTTACCTTCCTAATTCTTCTTAAAAGTATAGGCATAGTTATTTTACTTGGTACTGGCCTAGTATGGTCACTAGTTATTATAACTATGTTGCTTTTTCCTTTAACCAATTCTTCTAAACTAAGACTATCTATAGGATTATCTAAAGCTTCTTCTACTATTTCTTCTTCAGTTTTAGTAGTTTTATAATCTTTTGCTTTTGATTCTAAAACTCCTATTAAATTTTCATCTCTTATTTCTATGTCTATTAGTTTCTTTTCATAAGGTATTTGTATGTTTGCCATTTATATTATCACCTCTTCTTCAATTATATTTATCTAAATTTGAAATAAAGGAGCTCCAAAATATGCTATTAGTCCTAAAAATATTACATAAATCATACAAAACTTTAAAGTAGCATTTAAAATTTTACCTTCTACTCCTAATAGTCCCGTAGCAGCTGTAGCAACAGCTATACTTTGAGGAGATATCATTTTCCCTGCTGTAGCTCCTCCAGTATTTGCAGCAGCTAACCAATAAGGACTCATATTTAGACTCTTTGCAACTTCTACCTGAAGTCCTCCAAATAAAACATTTGCGGAAGTATCGCTTCCAGTAACAAATGTACCTAGTGCACCTATAATTGGTGCGAAAAATGGATAATACTTTCCTGTAACTTTTACTAATACTAAAGCTATAGATTTTATCATTCCACTATATCCCATAACCTTTGCTAAAGCTACTATAGATAATATGGTAATAAAGGACTTGCCCATTTGTTTAAATGTATTTAAAAGCACTGTAGAAATTTCCTTAAATTTTGCTCCCTGTATTAATCCACCTATAAAAGTAGCTATAATAATTAAAGTACCAGGAGTAGCTAACCATGAAAATGTATATAGCTTACCTCCTTCTCCTGTATATATGTTTACAGAGGTTTTTACAGAAGATAGTAAATCGTTTACTTTTGGGAATAACGGACTTGTAAATAATATAAATATAAATACTAAAATGAATGGTAACCAAGCTATTACACCTTGTTTATATGGAATTTTCTCTTCCCTTGAGGCTGTATCTTTATAAAACAATTTTGTAATTAAAATAGTAAAAAACATTGAAGATATACTACCAAGAATTGCTGGAAGTTCTGCTCCTAAGTATTTAGCAGTCAAAACCTCTGGAATTGCAAAAGCTAGTCCTGATATTATAGAAATACCAAATACTCCTTTTATAGACTTTATACTTTTTCCAGTAAGCATTACAAGAATCACTGGAACTATTACTATTAAAAATGAAAGCTGAATCCCTACTGCATAACTTAATTTTGCTACATCTATGCCTGTAACTTTTGCAAGTGTTGTTACAGGTATTCCTATAGCTCCAAAAGCTGTAGGAGTAGTATTAGCTATTAAACATATAATAGCTGCAAATATTGGGTCAAACCCTAAAGCTGCCATTATACTAGCTGGAATTGCAACAGCAGTTCCAAAACCTGCAATAGCCTCTAAGAATCCTCCGAATCCCCAAGCAAGTATCAAAACTAATATTCTTTTATCTGTAGTTATATTTGTCATCATTTTTTTAATGATTTCCATACTTTTTGTATATACAGATAAATTATAAGTAAATACTGCCGCAATAATAACTAACATTATTGGCCATAATCCTAAAGCCACTCCTTCTAATGCCGCTGTAAAAGAATTTACTACAGGCATTTTCCAAAATACTATAGCTAATATCAAAGTAATAACTAATGTTGTAAAACAAGCTTTGTGTCCTGAAATTTTTAATACCCCAAGTGATATAATAAGCCAAACAATGGGTGTCAATGCAATGATAAATTGAACATATTCATTCATTTTTTACCCCCCTATTTACTGGTAGTATGGTACGACCAGTTGTTATTTTTATGTTATCATAATTTTTCAAATATTTCTACCATAGTTAATTTATTAACATATTTTTCTTATATATTTTATTTATCTCTTTCCTTTTAAAGAGATTAAAATTTTGATTTTATTATTACTTCAAATTTTTTAAAATATTTGATAAACTGTAAAAAAAATAAGGTACATTGTTACGATTGTAACAATGTACCTTATTTTCTCATATACTCATTAGCAAAATCTAAGTGTGTTTTCATTGCCTGCAAAGCTTTTTCTCCATCCCTATCTAATAAAGCTTTATAAATATCTTCATGTTGTTTAAAAAGTATTTCTTTGTTGTCTTTCTTTATTAAAATATTTTTTCTTGCATCTTTAATACAGGTTTCCATTAATGAAGACATTGCATTAAAAATACTTAAAATCAAAAAGTTTTTAGAAGCCTGAGCTATTTTATAGTGAAATTCTCTATCCACTTTAGCCATTTCTTCCCCTTCTTTTAGTTCTTTTAGTTTCTCCACTAGTAATTCTATTTCTTCTAATTCCTCATCAGTTATTCTTTGTGCTGCTAAAAGAGCTGTTTCTCTTTCTATACTTATCCTTAGCTCAAGTATCTCCTCTGATTTACTATCCTGTAACATAAACATAATAGATAGTGGTTCTATTAAACTATTCTCAAAGCTACTTCTTATAAAATTTCCTTCTCCTTGTCTAGATTCAATAAGACCTATTATTTCTAAAGATCTTAGTGCTTCTCTTATAGATGTTCTGCTTACTTGTAACTTCTCTACCATTTCTCTTTCTGAAGGAAGTTTATCTCCTTTCTTTAAAATTCCCCTATCAATCATATCTTTAATTTGAAAAATCACTTGTTCATATACTTTTGTATTTCTTATCGGATTAAACATAATTTTCTTCCTTTCTTTCAATATAAATAAATAATATAACATTATTGTAAATTCTGAAAGTGCTACAAAAAATAAAGGTTGCAATGTTTACATACAACCTTTACCTATCACCTTTAACCAATTAAGTGACATATAAAATAAACTAACTACATCTTGTTCATTATAAAGTAATATCTTTTCCTTCTTTTCTTTGGGCATTCTATTTATATAATCTTTATCCTTCATAATTTTGCCGAAAGTCTTAGCTAAATTCTGTCCACTAATAAGTTCACTTTCTCTTTCTATGTTAAACTCTTTTTCTAAAACTTTAAGACCTATATTACTTCCTTTAGCTTTTTCATACTCTTTTTGAATATCTACATGAGTAAAATGAGCTTTTATATCAAAATCAACTCCATATTTCTGAAGTAGATAATTAATTACAGTAAAATCATTATTTCCAGAAAACGTAACTATATACTTTTTATTATTCTTTTTATACGCATCTTGAAAATATTTCTTAGCTAAATTTAATATTTTAATAGAATCACTTTTGTCTTCTATCATATATTGAGTGATATTTATCATTCCTTTTTCCTCATCATAATAACAAGCTCCAAATACACCTACACAAATAGGTTTTTTATAAACATAATGTTCTAAATCGAAAAATATAGCGTCTTTATATATACTGTATCCCTTATGCTTAAAAGAAAATGTATCTTGGACATTTTCTGCTTCCACATGTTTCTCACTAAAAATCAATGCTACCACTCTTTTCTAATACTATAGTTGGAATAGACTTAAATTCTCTGAATTTAAATTATAAATAACATCTTTTCTTTCTACAATAATTCTTATTTTTTCTTTAACTTCTTTGTCATTTAAAACTTTATTTAAAAGTTCCTTAGTAGGATTTACGCATACAGGATATTTTATCATCTTAAACATAGAAAAATCTCCTGCTGTATCTCCATAAGCATAACTATTTTCTAGATCAATATCATATTGTTTTGTTAACTTCTCTATAGCTTTTTTCTTGCTTACACTATCCCACATAGGTATAACTTCTCCGGTATACATCTCATTTTCATCCATAGCATAAATAGTTCCCCTATAATCATCAAATCCATGCTTCAAGCTCATTTCCTTTACCAATTCAATAGGACTTCCTGATATAGTTATAACTATGTGCCCTTTAGATTTGTGCCATTTTATTCTATCTCTAGTAAAAGTATATACCCTATCACCTTTTTGCTCTACTACATTTTTAGCTATGAACTCAACTTGGTATCTATGCAATCCTTTAATAGCTTCTGTATATATTTTTGCCATTTTTAAAAGATAATTATCATAGTTTCCTTCTCTTCTATCCCACTTTATATATTCTGGTCTTACTTCATTATACCATCTTTCAGGTTTTATTATCTCACATTTAATTAACTTTTTAAATACCTCAGTAATAAGACCTTCTCTATAAAGAGTTCCATCTATATCAAAAAATGCTGCTACTTTTTTCATATTAAACCTCCCCTGATAATTATGCAATATCTATATAAAGAAATAGTAGAATTTATGAAAAAACCCTACTATTTATATAATATATATTATTCTACTATACATTATGTGTTCTTATCAATTAATAGCCTAAATAATCTTTATAAGGAATTTCTGCACTATTTTCTACATATTCTTTAATTGTATTTATTTGTTGCATTGTTAAAGAAAAAAATTCACAACCTACTAAGCAATTATTTACATTTGAATTTACCCATTTAGCTTCGCATAAACACCAAAAAGAAGGATAATCTCCTATTCTCATAGAAAAAGAAATAAAATCTCCTGTCTTAACAGGTACCTTGCTTAATAATAATATGCCTGTAGAAGATATATTGATTCCCTTCATTAAAGGTTCATCAGTTTCATATTTGATATACATACTTTTATCATTTATTCTAGGATAATGTATATCTAAATCAAATTGTGCTCTTTTCCTAGATCTTTTTTCATTAATCTTATATATATATTCTCCTTTTTTATAAATATTAGAAGACAATACTATCACCTCATCAGCCAATACATTTTAAAATTACAATTTACAATTTATTATATCATAAAATTTATATTGTTAATTGTCCTATTTAAAAATATATTATTTTATATTGACATGTCATTATAAAAATGATATATTTTATTTGATAATGATAATAGTTTTCAAATAAAATAAGGAGTGATATTATGAGTATTTTTGATTTAAAACCTGGACAAACAGCTTTAGTTAAGGATATATACGGTAATGAAAAATTAGCAAAAAGATTACTAGCTTTAGGATGCATAAAAGGTACAGAAGTTTGTGTAAAAAAAGTTGCTCCTTTTGGTGATCCTATTATTATTAATTTAAGAGGTTTTGATCTAGCTATTAGAAAAAATGATGCTAAAAACATCTCTATAGAATCTAAAGAAAGACTGGAGGCAATATATGATAACTGCTGCACTGCTAGGTAATCCAAACGTTGGTAAAACTTCTCTATTTAATGCTTTAACTGGTTCTAACCAATATGTGGGTAATTGGGCTGGAGTAACTGTAGAGAAAAAGGAAGGTTACATTGGTAAATCTATAAAGATAGTAGATCTTCCAGGAATTTACGCTATGGATACCTACTCAAATGAAGAAAAAGTATCAAAGGAATTTTTAAAGAATGGAAATGTAGATGTAATTTTAAATATTGTAGATGCTTCAAATTTGGAAAGAAATCTATATTTAACCTGTCAACTTAAAGAATTTAAGAAACCTATTATTTTATTATTAAATATGATTGATATAGTAGAAAATAAAGGTATTAAAATAGATTATGAAACTTTAAGTAAAGAATTAAAAGTTACAGTAATACCTATATCTGCTTCCAAAGGTATAGGCATAGATAAAATTAACAAACTGCTTTTAAGCGGTGATTTTTTAAGCACTATTGATGATAATGAATATCAATTTCACAATGAAGAAGAAACTTATAATTATATAGAAAAAGTACTAAACAAAACATTGTCATATACTAAAACTAATCAATCTTCCATAACGGAAAAAATTGATAATTTAGTATTGAACAGATTTTTGGCTTACCCTATTTTTTTAGGAATACTATTTTTAATATTTCAATTTACTTTTAGTTGGGTAGGCCAACCCTTAGCTGATATGTTAGACGAATTATTAAATGATAAATTTATACCAATTTTAGATGTATATTTGTCTGGAACAAGTCCTTGGTTTAAGTCCTTATTGATAGATGGAATTGTTGGTGGTGTGGGATCTGTTATAGTCTTTCTTCCTGTAATTCTTGCATTATTCTTAGGAATATCCTTCCTAGAAGATAGTGGTTATATGGCAAGAGCAGCTTTTATAATGGATAAGATTATGAGAAAAATGGGGCTTTCAGGAAAGGCATTTATTCCTCTTGTAGTTGGTTTTGGATGTTCTGTTCCTGGCATTATGGCTGCAAGAACCTTAGAAAGTGAAAAAGATAGAAAACTTGCAGCACTTTTAGTTCCCCTTATGTCATGTAATGCTAGGCTACCAGTTTACGCTTTATTTGCGGCAGTATTTTTCCCTGGGAAAGAATCTTTCGTGGTTTTTTCTCTTTATCTTTTAGGAATACTGTTAGCATTTATTGTAGGAATCCTTTTTAAGAATACCCTTTTTAAAAAGGATGAGGAACCTTTTATAATAGAACTATCTGAATATAAAATGCCTGAATTGAGAAACCTATTATTACATACTTGGGATAAGGGAAAAGGTTTCTTAAAGAAAGCAGGTACTATTATATTCTCAATTTCAGTTATAGTTTGGGTTTTATCAAACTTTAGTTTTAGTGGTATGGTAGATATTAATGAAAGTTTATTAGCTTCTATCGGAAGATTTATCAACCCTATATTTGAACCTTTAGGATTTGCTTCTTGGGAAAATTCAGTATCACTTTTAACAGGTCTTATGGCTAAAGAAGTAATTATAGGTTCTATGGGAGTTATTTATGGTGGAAATCTAACAGAAATTTTACCAAATCATTTTACTGTGCTTTCCTCTTATAGTTTTTTAGTATTTATATTACTATACACTCCTTGTGTATCTGTTATAGCTACTATGAAAAAAGAGTATGGAACAAAAATGACTTTATTTTCTGTATTCTATCAAATGATGTTAGCATGGGTTGTTTCATTCTTAATATTTAACATTGGGAATTTAATTTTTTAGGAGGTTGATGCCCTATGGCACTTCAAATAGGAATTACTTCAGCTATAGTCGTTTTTGCTGTATATATTTTATATAAAAATATAAAAAATAAAGCTAATGGAAAATGTGATTGCGGAAGTTGTTCTTCTCATTGTCCAAGCTATAAAAAAGATGAGTAGTGATATTCACTACTCATCTTTTTTTAAAACTTTTTCTAACTCATATAATTTATCTTTATCCATATTTCCTATGTGATTTAATTTATATTTTATATTTAACTTTTCATATTTATATTTTCCTAATGTATGATATGGAAGCAACTCTATATTCTCTACATTATCTATTTTCTTTATAATTTTTTCAAGCTTAATTATATGCTCTTTAGTATCTGTTAATCCTGGTATTACTACATGCCTTATCCATACCTTTTTATTTGCTTTATTTAAAGCCTCAATAAAGTCATTAAGTCCTTTAATACCATGTCCTGTTATATTTCTATATCCATTATCATCTATGTGTTTTATATCTAATATTACTAAATCCACATATTTAAGTATTTCATCATAGTTTCCTGTTCCATATCCTGAAGTATCAATGGCAGTATGAATACCTTCCTTCTTACAAAGTTTTAATATTTGAAGTAAAAAATCCTTTTGTATTAAACATTCTCCTCCTGAAAAAGTTACTCCTCCATTAGATTTATTAAAATAAGGTTTATATCTTACTATCTTTTTTAAAAGTTCTTTAGATGAAATTTCATATCCTTCTTTACAATCCCAAGTGTCCGGATTATGACAATATATACATCTTAAATTACATCCTTGAAAAAAAACTGCTACTCGTATTCCAGGACCATCTACTAATGCCATACTTTCTATAGAATGAATTTTACCATTACATTCTTTCATGAAAAGTTCTCCTTATTACCTCTAATTGTTGTTCTTTTGATAATCTATTAAAATTAACTGCATAGCCTGATACTCTTATAGTTAAAGTAGGATATTTTTCTGGATGCTCCATAGCATCTATTAAAGTTTCTCTATTTAATACATTAACATTTAAGTGATGAGCTCCTTGACAAAAATACCCATCCATAATACTTACTAAATTATCTATTCTATTTTCTATATCCATACCAAGGGCATCTGGAACTATAGAAAATGTATTTGATACTCCATCTTCGCAATGAGCATAAGGTATTTTAGCCACAGAATTCAATGAAGCTAAAGCCCCTTCCATATCTCTTCCATGCATAGGATTTGCTCCTGGTGCTAAAGCTTCTCCAATTTTTCTTCCATCAGGGGTAGTACCTGTCTTTTTGCCATACATGACATTTGATGTTATTGTAAGAACTGATAGAGTATGTTTTGCATTTCTGTAAGTTGGATTTTTCTTTAACTCTTCTGAGAACTTTTTTACTAGTTCTATCCCTATTGTATCTACTCTATCATCATCATTGCCATACTTAGGAAATTCTCCTTCTGTTTTAAAATCTATTGCTATGCCATCTTTTCTTATAGGAGTAACTTTAGCATACTTTATTGCACTTAAAGAATCTATGGCTACTGAAAGACCAGCTATTCCAAAAGCCATAAGTCTTTCTATTTTTGTATCATGTAAAGCCATTTGTGATGCTTCATAGGCATATTTATCGTGCATAAAATGTATTGTATTCATTGTATTTACATATAGATTCGCTAAATATTCTAATACTTTGTGATAATTTACAAGTACCTTTTTATAATCTAATACTTGATCTTCTATCTTCTCTATATTAGGTACAATAAGCATTCCTTTCTTTTCATCTATGCCACCATTTATAGCAAGGAGCAATGCTTTTGCTATATTACATCTTGCTCCAAAAAATTGCATTTGCTTTCCCATTTTCATAGCTGATACACAACAAGCTATGCCATAATCATCTCCATAAATAGGTCTCATTATATCATCATTTTCATATTGTATTGAATCTGTTAATATAGACATTTTTGCACAAAACTTTTTAAAATTTTTAGGAAGATTTTCTGACCAAAGTACTGTCATATTTGGCTCAGGAGCTGGAGTTAAATTTTTTAAAGTATGCAAAAATCTAAAAGAATTTTTTGTAACCAATGGTCTTCCATCTATTCCCACACCACCTATTGATTCTGTTATCCAAGTTGGATCTCCTGCAAATAATTCATTATATTCAGGTGTCCTTAAATGTCTTACCAATCTTAATTTTATAACAAACTGATCTATTATTTCCTGGGCTTCTTCTTCAGTTATTATATTATTTTTAATATCTCTTTCAATATATATATCAATAAAGGTACTTGTCCTACCAAGTGACATAGCTGCTCCATTATTTTCTTTAACCCCCGCTAAATATCCAAAATATAAAAACTGTACTGCTTCCTTAGCATTTGAGGCTGGTTTTGATATGTCAATTCCATAAGATAAAGCCATATTCTTTACTTTGCCTAAAGCTCTTATTTGCTCTGTAACTTCTTCTCTAAGCCTTATTTTTTCATCTAACATAGTTCCTTTTATTTCATCTAAATCTCTTTTCTTCTCTTCTATTAAAAAGTCTATACCATATAAAGCTATTCTTCTATAATCTCCTATTATTCTTCCTCTTCCATAAGCATCTGGAAGTCCTGTTAGCACTCCCGCACTTCTAGCTTTTCTCATTTCATCTGTATAAGCATCAAAAACTCCTGCATTATGTGTTTTTTTATATTTTGAAAACACCTCATCTATATATGAATTCATTTTATATCCATACTCTTCTAGAGCTTGTCTAACCATTCTAATTCCACCAAAGGGATTTACTATTCTTTTAAGTGGTGCATCTGTTTGAAGTCCAACTATAACTTCCCTATCTTTTTTTATATATCCTGGTTCATAACTATCTATGCCAGCTATTGTATTTGTATCTACATCTAATATACCATTTTCTAATTCCTTTAAAATAAGATCATTGCTTATATCCCATACAGCTTTTGTTTTGCTGCTTATACCTTTTAAAAATTTATCATCCCCATAATAAGGGACATAATTCTTTTGAATAAAGTCTCTTACATCAACACACTTCATCCAATTTCCTTCATTAAATCCTTGCCACTGTTTATTCACTCTGTCATCCTCCTTCAAATATTTATACGAATATTTTTATAAATTTTATAGATTACATTCACATTGTACCATATATTTAATAAAAATATACTTATATCATACGTTAATATAAAGCAAAATAAAAAATAAGAGTAAATTAGCTTTATCTTTTCACTAATTTACTCTATTTTTCACTTTATCACGTTAAATTACAATATACCAAAATATTAATCTTCCTTTTTCAAAAAATAATCCATAATATCTTCTATAGTGATTATCCCTTTAATTATGTTTTCTTCATCTACTATAGGCATGGCTATTATATCTTTTTCTCTTAATTTTCTACCTACTTCTAATAAATCATCTTCTAGCTTTCCAGTTACAACATTTTTAGTCATAACCCAATCTACGGGGCATGTATCATAGTGGCCTTCTTCCATTAAAAATCTATAGATATCAGCCTTTACTATCATTCCAACTAAACTTTCATTATCGTCTACAACTGGAGTTCCATTAATATTTTCCTTATTCATAATATTTAAAGTCTTTTTCAATGTATCTTCAGGTTTTACAGTTACTAAATTAGGACTAATTATATCCTTTATTAGCATAATCAAACACCCCCTCTATTAATTATACCATTTTATTCAATTTGTGTCTAAGGATTATGCTTTAATAACTATTTTTAATTAATTCTTCTAGTTTATCTTTATCATTGATTCCCTTTAAAATACTATCAATAACTCTAGATGCAGCTTTTTTTGATATTTTTTTTAAATCGCTATTCAAATTTATATTATTTTTCTTTAATAAAAAACTTAAATATTTAATCTGTTTTTGTGTTACAGCATCTTCTCTTACAATATAATCACTCTTCTCAACTTTATATATTATATTAAATAATTTAGGAAGGTTTAATACATCTTCATAATTATGAAGCATAATTTTTTCCCTTAAATCTTCATTTAAAGTTTGAAGATATCTATTATAAAGTTCTACACTTACTCCTCCATCAATAGTATCCTCTCTTTCTATACCAACAAATTTCTCTACAGTTTTTAAATTACATCTATTCATACCTAATTGTTTATAATAAGGTCTTATTAATCTATATAAATCTACATGTTCATTAGGCATATTAAACGTCAATTCATATCTTTGCAACCTATGTTTTATAAAAGGTTCATCAAAAGCTATACCATTATATGAACACCAAATTGAAAATTTCTCTATATCTCGTCCAAAAACTTCTAATATAAATTTTTCATCTGTTAAATCTTCAGCATAATATTGTTTTACTGAAAATCTTTCATTATCTAAATACCATCCTAGAGAAATTAATATTATATTGTTTTCCTCTTTATCAAATCCTGTAGTTTCTATATCAAAA
This sequence comes from Clostridium tetanomorphum, assembly GCF_017873215.1. GTDB lineage: Bacteria > Bacillota > Clostridia > Clostridiales > Clostridiaceae > Clostridium_AO > Clostridium_AO tetanomorphum. The sequence goes on along the minus strand of NZ_JAGGKA010000003.1, from coordinate 63,519 downwards.
TAAGCTAATGTATCCATTTTATATTTATGAAAAATTTCATACTCTATGGATACTTGCTGTATATTTTCTCTAATTATCATTTCTATCCTCCAACCCCTATACTGTAAGAACGAATATAATTATACAACAATATATTGACTAATTAAATACTAAGTATTAGCTATTTAATTAATTTTTATAGTAAAATGCAGAATAGAAAGTACTCTATTCTGCACAAATTAAAATTTACATTTTCTCTACTACTTCTATGCCTAATAAATTTAATCCATTCTTTATTACTTGACAAGTAGCTTCTACAAGCTTTAATCTTGCTTTCTTTATTTCTTCATCTTCTGCATTAATTATACTATATTGATTATAGAACTTATTAAAGTTTTTAGCTACATCTATTACATATCTGGTAACTATTGAAGGTTCTAATTTATCTATAGCGTGTAATATAGAATTATTAAATCCTTCTAAAATCTTTATCAATTCAAATTCTTCCTTTGAATTTAATTTACTGTAATCTATTTCTCCTGATGCACTACCTAATTTTCTTAATACACTTTTTCCTCTCGCATAGCTATATTGTACATATGGTCCTGTTTCTCCATCAAAACTTAACATTTCATTCCAGTTAAATACTATATCTCTTTCCCTGTTGTTTTTTAGATAAGTAAATATTACTGCTCCTATACCTATCTTTTTAGCGACTTCTTCTTTATTTTCTAAGTCTGGATTCTTTTCATTTATTACCTCAATTGTTTTCTCAATAGATTCATTTAATAAATCTTCTAAAAATATTACTTCTCCCTTTCTTGTTGATAGCTTTCTATCTGCAAATCTTACTAATCCAAACCCTACATGCTTACAATGATCTGCCCATTCATGTCCCATAAGCTTTAATGTAGTAAATACCTGTTTAAAGTGAAGGGATTGTTCTAGTCCTACTACATATATACTCTTATAAAAATTATATGTGTTCTTTCTATAAATAGCTGCTGCTAAATCACGAGTAGCATATATAGTAGCTCCATCAGATTTTTTTATAATACATGGCGGCATATTATATTCTTCAAGCATTACAACTTTTGCTCCGTTGCTCTCTGTAATTAATCCCTTATTTTCTATTTCCTCTACTACAGCATCCATTTTATCTCCATAAAAACTTTCTCCTGCATAGGAATCAAACTGTACATTCAACATTTGATATACTTTTTCGAATTCCTTTAAGCTTAAGTCTCTAAATCTCTTCCAAAGCTTAACTTCCTCTTCTGCACCTTCTTCTAACCTTTTAAAATGCATTCTACCTTCTTCTTCTAATGATGGATCCTTTTCTGCTTCATCATGGAATTTTACATATATTCTTAACAATTCTTTTATTGGTTCTTTTTCTAAAGCTTCTTCATCTACCCATCTTTCATAGGCTGAAATAAGTTTACCAAACTGAGTTCCCCAGTCACCTAAATGGTTTATTCTTGTGCAATTATATCCTTGTGAAGATAATATTCTATATAAAGAATTTCCTATAGATGTACTAAATAAATGTCCAACATGAAAAGGTTTTGCTATATTAGGTGAAGAGTACTCTAATGCAATATTTATATCCTTTCCTATTTGTGATTTACCATAGTTATTACCTTCATTAAGAACTTTTTCTATAGTATCTTTAGTAAATATAGCTTTGTCTACAAAAAAGTTTAAATAAGGTCCTAAATCTTCTATTTTTTCAAAGCCTTCTTTATCTATATTTTCTTTAAGTTCGCTAGCTATCATATTAGGAGCCTTCCTTAAAGTTTTAGCTAATTGGAAACATGGAAATGCAAAATCTCCCATCTCTGGTCTTGGTGGTATTTCTATTAACTGTTCTATTGTTTCTATAGGCAGATCTACCTTTGCACCTATTCTTTCCGCTACAATCTTTTTATAATCCATTTTAAAACCTCCTGAAATTTTAAATTTAAAATGTTAAATAATAAATGTGGATAAAAATCAACAATTGAATTTTTTATAATTTCATGTTTAGAACTTTTGTTAAAAAGTTCTTTCATTATTTTTTATTTGTTTTTGTATAATATAAAAACCCCTCTCTTAAATAAAAGAGACGGGTAATATTCCGCGGTACCACTCTAATTGACAAAAGTCCACTTAATGCCTTAACGGGGCTAGCGTCTCACTTTACTCTCTAAATAAGATTTCAAATGGGCTTCTCCAAGGTTCTTTTCCTTTTTACCCTCTTACAGGCTCTCACCATTCCCTGCTCGCTTAAAGAAACGTTAAAAAGTACTCTCCTTATCATAGAATTTTTATTGAAGTCTTTTTAATTTCAAAGTAAATTATATTATTTGTGTTCATACTTTGTCAAGGAGAAGCAATACTTTTTCTACTAAAGTTTACTAACCATCTCATTAACACTGCAGCAATTAAAGTAACTATGAATAATAGTGTCCAACCTTTTTCTATTCCATACATTGATGAAAACTTTCCCATAGCTACAGGTCCCATGGCCCATCCAGCTCCATAAATAGTAGGAAGTATAGCATTTATTCTTCCTCTATGACTTACAGGACTATTATTAGATATAAATACTGGAGTAGTTATAGAAACTACTATTTCCCCCATAGTCATAACTGCTACTGCTATAAAAAATAATACTATATTATTAGTAATGGAAAATATTAAAAATGATACAGAATATAGTACTCCTCCTAAAGATATCACTTTCAAATTATTTTTCTTACTTGTAAGTCTTAGAAGAAAAGGAGTAAAAGATATAATTAAAAATCCATTAAACCCTGCCATAAATCCAAAATATTTTGCCCCTCCTTCTCCAAAAATATTCCCTAGCTGTAGTGGTAATAAAAAACCCCACTGTGAATAAGCAAACTGGTAAATAAAAGATATTAGTGCAAAATAAATTAAACTCATTCTATTGAATAACACTTTAAAAACAGATCCATCTTCTCTTTTTTCTAAAGTCTCTTCTTCTTTTATTTTATGCTTAATCTTATACTTAGAACTTTCTCCAACAAAAATAGTTAAAAGAATTAATGACACAAATGTTGTAAAAGCATCACCAAAAAATACAAATGACAAATAATTTTTATATAAAAGACCTCCTATTACCGGTCCTATAGCAAACCCTAAATTATGCCCCATGTAGAGAAGAGAAAATGCCTCTTTTCTGTTTCTTTTTGTAGTTAAGTCTGCTGTCATAGCATCTTGAGCAGGCATACAAAAGGAATAAAATATAGGAGCTAACATCAATATATAGGCCATTTTTAATGAAGGTTCTAAAAATCCACAAACTATAAATACTGTTAATGCTAAGCTCTGAAATATTAATATTACTTTTTTTCTCCCTATTGTATCTACAAGTTTTCCTCCAATAAGCATACCTGGTGCTGAAAATAATGATATAGAAGTCATAAATAGTCCTGCATTCTTTACATCAATATGTATTTTTTGAGTAAGTATAAGCGTAAGCAATGGATATACAAAGCTTCCCAAACTGTTTACCATTCTAGATATAAAAATTATATATATTTCCCTTGGTAGTCCCTTATATGGTTTTATAAATTTATGTAGCAAAGTTTTCATAAAGCCCCTCCATTTTTTCAATTTACACTATTAATTATATATTGCCCCAATACTAATTTGTTTAAAAATTTCAACTTTTATTTTCCTATGGTATTTCTAATAAAAAAGTAATAGAATAAATATTGGTTGTTTAAACTTCAGATTTAGAAAAGAGGTGTTACCTTGAGATTACTAAGACAGTTAGGAATAATTTTATTAATTTGCCTATTAGGTGAAGCAATACATAATTTTTTCAAACTACCTATCCCTGGAAATGTTATAGGAATGATTATATTGTTTTTATGCTTATCCTCAGGAATAATAAAATTAAATAAAATAAATTATATAAGTAAATTTTTGCTTGATCATTTAGCATTTTTCTTTGTTCCCGCAGGAGTAGGCATATTATCTTGTATTCCTATCCTTAAAGGGAAATGGCTAGCATTCTTAGCAGTATGCTTAATAACAACTATAATAATAATAGTTATTACAGGTTGGACTATTCAATTATACATAAAATTTACAAGTAAGGAGGCATAATTATAATGATTCAGGAAATTTTAAATTCCCCTATTTTCGGAATACTGGTATCTATAATAGGTTTTGAAATAGGTCTTTACATATACAGAAAAACAAAAATAGCTTTGTTCAATCCTCTTTTAATATGTATAGCCTTAATAGTATGTATGTTAATATCTTTTAACATTAAATTAGATTATTTTGATGGAGGCGGAAAACTTATTTCCTTTTTTCTTGGACCTGCCACTGTAGTACTTGCTGTACCTTTATATAAAAAAATAAATGTAATAAAACAATATGCTATACCTATATTACTTGGAGTAACAATAGGATCTATCACAGCTATACTAAGTATCTTCTATCTTTGTAAAGCTTTTGGTCTGACCAGTGAATTATCCTACTCACTAGTTCCTAAATCCATAACAACTCCTATAGGTATAGAAGTATCTAAAGTTTTAGGTGGTATACCTGCTATTACAGTATCAGCTATTATAATAACTGGTATAATGGGAGCAGTTATAGCTCCTATAGTATGTAAAATATTTAAAATTAAAAACCCTATAGCTATTGGTATATCTATAGGAACAGCCTCTCATGCCATAGGGACTACAAAAGCTATAGAAATGGGTGAAACTCAAGGAGCCATGAGTAGCTTAGCTATAGGTATAGCTGGGCTCATTACATCTTTTTTAGCTCCTATAATAGTAAAGTTTTTACATTAGCAATATCCCCACTTGCATATAAGTGGGGATATTTTATTTACTTATTGATAATATTTAAGAATTCTTCTAAAGTAGAAACTGGTTTGCTACAGCTAAAATTCTTACATATATGAACATATGTATCCTCTTTATTTATTTCTTTTATAGATGTTACATTAAAAGGTAAAAACCTTTTATTTATTTGTGGTAATATTTCCTTGGTAATACTATCCTCTTCTCCTTTTTCTATAACTATTTGCTCATTACCAAAAATATTATACATAAAAGCTATGAGTAAAAAGCTATGAGACTCCAAATTATTTTTTATATTATATGCAAAACAGTTAAATAGTCTTTCTACCTTTTCTTTAAAAAATCCATCTTCTGTTATATTATAAAGTCTAATCATGTTATATGCAGCTACAGAATTTCCTGAAGGTATAGCAGAATCATAACTATCCTTAGGCCTTAAAATAAGCTGTTCCCCATCATTTCCATATATAAAGAATCCTCCTTTATCCTTATCTTCAAACAGATTAATCATTTCTTCATTTAATGATATAGCTTTTTGTAAATATTCATTATTAAATGTACTTTCATAAAGCTCTATTAATGCCCATACTAAAAAGGAGTAATCTTCTAAATATGCTAAATGAGCTGCTTCATTTTCTCTATATCTAGCAAGTAATCTTCCATCTTCTCTTATTAAACTATTTAATATAAAATCTATAGCTTTTTTAGAAGAATTTATATAATCTTCATTATTAAACACTCTACCTGCATATGCTAAAGCAGCTATGGCTAATCCATTCCATGCTGTTAATATTTTATCATCTTTATAAGGATGTACTCTTTTATCCCTATAAGAAAATAATTTTTTCCTTATTTCCATCAATTGTTCTTCTAAATTTTTATCTATGTCTTCTATATCATATTTTATTAAATTAGGTATATTTTTTCCTTCAAAATTTCCTCCTTTAGTTATATCATATATTTTACAAAATAATTCCTCATGTTCTTTTCCTATAATGTTTGATATTTCCTCTTTTGTCCATAAATAAAACTTTCCTTCTTCTCCTTCTGAATCAGCATCTTCTGCTGAATAAAAACCACCTTCCTTATCTGTCATATCTCTTAAAATATAATTAATTATTTTTTCTGCTATGTTTTTGTAAATTTCTTTTCCTGTAGCTTGGTAGGCTTCTGTGTATGCAATAATTAGAAGTGCATTATCATATAACATCTTTTCAAAATGTGGTACAAGCCATTTTCTATCTGTGGAATATCTTGAAAATCCAAAACCTATATGATCGAATATTCCTCCTTTATACATACTTTGCAAAGTATTTTCTACCATTTGTAAAGCTTGATCATAACCATAAATCTTCCATATTCTTAAAAGAAACATAAGTTTATGTGGGGTAGGAAACTTAGGTTCAGTATAAAATCCTCCATATGCGGGATCATATATCTCTCTTAAATTTTCGTATGCCTTTTCTATAATTGTTTCTTCTAATTCATCACTTTTTTCATTTATTACATATTTATTTATTTCTTTTGTAAGCTCCTCTGAAGAATTAATCAATTCTTTTTTATTATTTTCCCACTGTTCCTTAATAGTATATAAAATATCCAATAATCCTGGTCTTCCAAATTTACTTTCCTTAGGAAAATATGTTCCAGCAAAAAAAGGTTTTTTGTCTGGAGTCATAACTATAGTTAATGGCCATCCTCCACTACCTGTAGTAACCTGACAAAAGGTCATATATATGCTATCAACATCAGGCCTCTCTTCTCTATCTACCTTTATGGAAATAAAATTCTCATTTAATTTTCCCGCAACTTCTTCATCTTCAAAAGATTCTCTTTCCATTACATGACACCAATGACATGTAGAATAACCTATGCTTAAAAATATAGGTTTATCTTCTTTCTTTGCTTTTTGAAAAGCTTCTTCTCCCCAAGGATACCAATCTACTGGATTATGTGCATGTTGAAGTAAATATGGCGACTTCTCATGAATCAATCTATTAGGTTCTCTGTTCTTAGTCATGGACATCATCTCCTTGTTTTATTCTTTCAATCATATACTTACTCTTCTATCTTCTCCAATTTTATTCTTTATATCCTTGTGAAATAATATTTATACTTATTACATTTTAATTAATTGTTACAATAAAAAGTACAGATGCACAATCAATTTGATTCTAACATCTACACTGTATATCTAATCATTTATTTGCTCTAAAAGCCCATTAAGCCATAAGTTAACTAAATTTATAGCTCCTCGAAATCCCATAAATGGAGATTCATAAGGATTTAATCTCCATTTTATATCAGGGTTAGATATTTGAAGCTCTATATTTCGTTTTGCCCATTTCAAAGCTTCTCCACTTGCCATTAGAAGTCCCTTTTTCTCCCATTCTATAGCCTGTACCCATTTAGTTTCTGAAAAATAAGGAATCTCTTCACTTGTCATACTTGGACAATCGCACCAACAAGTTCCTTTAATTAATGATAGTTCTTTTTCTGCATAACAAAGAATACCTTTTACTACATCTCTATGACCTCCTAATGAAATTCTTGTTTCATCAGGATGTTCTCGTATTATATGTTCAAAGATAGGAATTGAAGGTGAAATTTGACTGATAATTGTTTCTTTTTCTAATTTTACAAAACTATTATCTAAAGTTAATCCAGAAATCTTAGCTATATTATCTATCCAATCTAAAGTTCCCTCAATTCCGTAAGGTCTAGCCAATAAATATGGCGTTCCAAATTGCTTCTTCAATTGTTTTGCCGCAGCCTCTCCCTCTTGTCGTATCACTAAATTAATATAGGCACCACCCATATTCTCAATTTGTTCTACAGATGTATCAGAGGTCATAACGCAAAGTTTCTCCATACCAAAAGCGCTTTTCATTATACGGATAAGTTCTTCTGCATCAGCATGAAAGCGAAATAAATCAGCACAAGAACCAATTATATTAAATGTAGGCTCTTGTGTTTTTTCTATATCCTTTGGTAATGTTTTGGCAAGAAGCAAAAGTGCTTCTTGAACACCCCGATGTCCACATATGTTAAACCCCCCATATCCAAATGGAAGTAAAAAAACCTTAGGATATTTGGGTTGTAATTCTTCACATATAGCCTTTAGGTCCGTTCCAATAACCGTTGGCACTGAAGATGGCAACAAAAAAACAATTTTAGGATTATCCTTTTCTACAATTTGAGCAATAACACTATTAAGCCTTCTAGTATCTCCTAATGAAATATCTGCTTCGTCAATATGAGTAGAGTATAATTTACACCCTTTAGATATACCAGCTTGATTTAAAAACATTCGCCCATACTGCATATGTCCCATGCATCCGTATTCAATCAAAGCGGCATCACGGATTGAAGCAAGAGTCCATAATATTCCCATTCTGCCTGACATCGGCGGTTTAAATCTATGAATTCCCATAACTATTCCTCCTTATTTCCTGCATATTTACTTTTTCATACATCTTTAACATCCTACTTAATAAAACTACTGTTCTTTCATAGCCCATTTGTCCATATAAATCCTCCAAGTATGGCACACAAGGAATTGAAGAGGAATCTTTTAAAAGTTCTCCTAAAGAAAATTCTGCCTTAATATGTTCAGCTATATCCGAATTATCGTTTACCATATGACAAATCATAGGATCATAACCTTGCTTTTTAATAGCTTTTGCCCATTTTGTATCATCAGGATAAAATTCATCCATATGTAAAAGCATAGGCTTCATTTGAAATTTGGTTAAATATAATACAAGTGGTAAAGGCATCATGGCACCAATGTGAGTTAAAATATAGCTTTTTTCTTTAAACACATCTTCTACTTGCTTCTCCAATGTAATAGCTCTTTGTCTCCATTCATCAAATTCATGGTTAAACCTAATTTTTAATGATTTTGCCACAGCTTCGTAGAGATTATCAATTTCAAATACATCATAAGTCTCATGAAGACTTATAAATGGAACTTGAAACTTCTCCCACATCATTTCAGCCAAAGAATTCATGAAAGGTGAAAGTACAAGATTAAGAGCTGCATCCGGTGAAACAATAAAATCCTCAACATCAGATTTTGGAGCAAGCATTCTAAGATAAAATCCTCTTTTTTCTAATGCTGTCAATAATCCTGGCATAGGAACATGCTTTTCTCTTGGACTACGACCAAGAATATTGATTGTATCAGAACTTGTTTTTCCCTTTTTCATTAAATTCCTAAATGATACTAAAGTTTTCCAATAACCAGAAGGATAACTATTACATTTAAAATGTGCCATTAATACAAACGTCAATAGAGCTGAAACTTCAGGCTGCATTTCATGTACAATGGCCTCCATATCTTCTCCAATCACCTCCGGAACACAAGTTAAAATTATCATAATAGCTTTTGCACCAGACTTATCCATTTCTCTGATAGTTTTAATCAATCCCCTGCGACATCCAAATACAACCTCGTTTGAATCTAAAATATACGTCCAATTTATCTCTCCTTCTTCACTTTTAATATTGGAAATAACATTACGACTATAGGTTCCACATTCCGGTGTGCCCACAACCAATGTAGACATTCCCTTGACCCTTGAACTAAGTGCCAGTGTAGTATGCATGGGACAATGATTTCCCGGAAAAGCTGCAGGAGTCAAAAACTTTACACCGGCATTTGTCTTAACTGAAGATAAGTGTTTTAGATGTTTTAATTCCTTCATTATCACTTTCCTCCCTCCAATAGAATCTTTGCCAAAGTACGATAGTGCTCTGCCATCTCACATTCAGGGAAGGCTTCAACTACAGTTTTTCCTAAAGCCTCAGCCTTCTGTACATAAGGATCTCGTGCCATAGTGTGAATTACTGGAGTTTCAATTTCCTCTGCAACTTTTCTAACTAACTCTTGTTCATTTTCAATTTTTTTAGAGTTTAATATCAATCCTCGTAGGGATGCATATCCACGCTTACCAAAACTTTTAACCGCATGTGCGATATTTGTAGCTGCGTAAAGTGACATCATTTCCCCTGATGTCACTATGCAAACCTCATCAGCATATCCTCCTCTAATAGGCATAGCAAATCCACCGCATACCACATCACCCAATACATCATAGAGGATAACATCTGGTTTATATACTTCATATGCATCTAATTCTTCCAACTTTTCAAAAGCAGTAATTATTCCACGGCCGGCACATCCTACACCTGGAACTGGTCCTCCTGATTCTACACACAAAACACCAGTACTACTTTTAAATACAAGGTCATCTAACTCTATATCACCCTTTTCTCTCAAAGTATCTGATACTGTAGTAATGTTTTTACCACCAGTTAGATTACGAGTAGAGTCCGCCTTGGGATCACATCCAATCTGCATTACTGTTAGCCCCATTTCTGCCATAGCTGCAGATACATTAGATACTGTAGTGGACTTACCAATACCACCTTTTCCATAAATTGCAATTTTATTCATATAAACATCTCCTTTTAATATTATTTCTACTACTTGATAAGTTCATAGGAAATACATGTGGGTCTCCCTGTTCTAGACTCCCACCCAATCTCCGCATCAATGTGAAAAGTATCCTTTAAAACCTTTTTGGTCATAATCTCTTTTGGAGTTCCATGCCTTATAATTTTTCCACTACGTATTGCTATCATGTAATCGGCAAAACGCGCCGCTAAGTTCAAATCATGGAGTACCATGACGATTGTACAATTTTGTTCTCTATTCAGCTTGTATAAAAGCTCCAATACCTCTAACTGATATGCCATATCCAAATAGGTGGTAGGTTCATCTAGCAATATCAAATCAGTCTGCTGTGCTAGTGCCATTGCAATCCACACTCTCTGACGTTGTCCTCCAGAAAGGTTGTCCACTGTTCTGGTCTCAAATTCAGTTAGCTTAGTAATCTCTAATGCCCATGTAATTATTTTCTTATCCTCAGAGGACAATTTACCAAATCCCCTCTGATGTGGAAATCCACCGTAAGATACAATTTCACCAACGGTAAGCCTTGCTTGAGCTTGAGGAGATTGCGGCAGTATAGCCATCTTTTGTGCTACCTCCTTAGTAGAAAGATTTCTAATATCATCACCGTTTAAGTACACTACGCCTTTTTTTGGTTTTAGAATACGTCCTACAGTCTTCAGAACAGTTGATTTTCCACAGCCATTTGGTCCAATTATGGTAGTTATCTTACCTTTTGGTATATTAATATTCAAATCATCAACTATGAGTTTGTCATCATAAGCGATGGCTAATTTTTTTGTTGCAATACTGTTCATAATCCCTTACTCCTTATATTAAATACATGGTTTGTCCATAGTAAAATCTATTAACTAAACCTTTATCTACTGCTAAAATTAAAATTTTTGTAAACTTCATTTACTTAATGTGCATTCAATACCATTAATCATCTTATGGTTAGCCCTTGCTATTAGAAAGAAGATAAAGAAAATATGGTGCTCCGATAATAGCTACCACAATTCCTGTTGGAACCTCAGAAGGTTGAATGATAACACGTCCAATAGTATCTGCCACAGATACTAATACAGCACCAACCAATATACTAGTCAATAGAAGTACACGATGACGTGGTCCAACAAGTCTCTTTGCCAAATGTGGTGCTATAAGCCCTACAAAACTAATGCTTCCACTAACTGCTACACATGATGCGGCAAGGGCTACTGCTGCTGCAAGCAGTCTACGACGTTCTTTTTCTACTGAAGCACCAAGACTATAGGAAATATCATCACTAAGATTCAGTATATCCATAACACGAGATTTGGTTAATACATAGGGAATCAATACTAATAACCAAGGCAGCAATGTTAGCACGAATTTCCAGTTGGAGCCCCAAATACTTCCTGCCTGCCAAGCAACAACAAAGTTATACTGTGTATCATCCAATTTCACCACCAGTAAGGTGGTTAATGCCGAAACTCCTGCCTGTACTGCCACACCAGTTAAAATAAGTCACATAGTTGAAACGCCCTCATTTTTCTTATAAGAAAAAAGATATACTACAGCTGCCGTAATACCCGCTCCTATTAACGCTAGAAAAGGTAAGGTAAACACCGATAGAAAAGATTTGGCACTAAAAATTAGTACATACAAAATTACCATTAAACTGGCCCCCGCATTAATGCCCAAAAGTCCAGGATCAGCTAGAGGGTTTTTAGCTACACTCTGTATTAAGAACTATAATTGAAGAAAATGTATTTACCACCTTTATATTTATTCCCAGTCCCTTTGCAACATCCTGGCCTAGACTTAAAATAGAAATGTAAGGTGATAATAAAACCGCTCCTATGAGTCCTACTATTATCCAAGGCCACATTATCCTAACCTGTTCCCAATTAGAGCCTGCAACACCACCAACAGTCCAAAACATAATGCTTTGAGCCACATTAAAACAAAGGGCAATTCCCTGGCTCATTGCCATCAGCAGTGTACTGACAGCTGCACCTGCCAATACAAGACGAATAGGTGTTTGTCCACCTCTTTTCATAGAAGCAATTCCATTAACTAATCCGGCTCCCAAAGCTGCTCCTAAAAAAGAAAAGAAGATAATATGCATATACTTCATCCCAGGAAAGAAGGCAAAACATATAGAAAGAGTAAAGGCCGCCCCTGCATTAAGCCCTAGTAAACCTGAATCAGCCAGAGGATTTCCTGTAGTTCCTTGCATAATAGCTCCTGCAACAGCAAGAGATGCACCAACTAAAGCACTTGCTATAACACGAGGCATACGGAGATTTATTATAACAATATGATTCATTTCTTTGCCATTAAAGTAAAACAAAGCATCCCATAGGGAAAATAAGGTCATCGCCCCTGTTCCCTTGGTTATAGAAACCGCCATAATAAAAGCAAGTAATCCTAATCCCCCTAATACAATCAACCACATTGTCCATAGATGGTTTTTTTTCTTCATCTGTACAGTATTTGGCTTCTTCATCCAATTGCTACCTCCTTATTACTGTAAACTATTTTTATTAGGCCAAACAAATCTTAAACTTCCATTTAAGTTACATCTAGTTTGCCAATGAAAGGTTATTTTGATATGGCTTTTGTTAAATTCTTAGCTGCAATCTGTAATGCCAGTGGACTTTCACTATTTAAAGAATCATCGAAAAATAAAATATTATTGTTCTTTACTGCATTAAGTGACTGCCATACAGGAGAAGATTTTTGTTTTTCAACTGTAGAATTAACAATTTGTGCCAAATGTCTAAATATAATATAATCTGGATTTATCTTAGACAAGCCTTCTAATGAAATAATCTCACTATTCTCAGGATAGCCATTTGGTATTGACAAGTTAAAGCCCTGAGTTTTGTTGTAATAAATAGTATTACTTAAGCCAAAAGCAACAAAATTTCCCTTTCCATCAACTCGAAGTAAAGCAACTGTTTTGTCTTTATGATTTTCTAAAAGCTCCCTAGTTTTTTTAATTTCCTTCTCAGTTTCATCTATAATTTTAATGGCTAACTCCTCTTTTCCAACAATTTTTGCACATTGCATAGTTTTATTTTGCCAAGAATCTTTAAGGTCAATCTGAACTACAGGAGCTATTTTAACCAACTTATCATAAATCTTATCTACATGACCTCTAAATGTCACAATTACATCTGGTTTTGATTCCAAAATCGCTTCTAAATTTAAATCTCTAGCACTACCTAAATCTATAACATTGGCAGTACCTTTATATGGCTTAAGTGTTTCAAATTCATCTAAAGACTTCATTGCGCTACCAACTGTTGCTCCAGCAGAAGCAGTTGGTGGTGTTTTTAAAGCAAAGAAATAATCCAAAAACGAAGCATGAAGAATTGCTACTCTCTTAGGTTTTTTATCAAATTTAATCCCTTTTCCTGTTGCATCTTTTATGGTCCTTGGCCACTGAGAATTTTCATTATCTTTTGTTTCTGACTTATTTGTATATGTCTCTTTCGTGGACGTATTATCCGATTTACTTGAGTTATCCTTATTATGAGTTCCACTACAAACAGATAGTATACCTATGATTAATATAAGTGAGACAAATAGTCCCATAAATTTTTTCATTTTCATTCCTCCTTGTATAATTTAAATGCTATATAATGGTCATCATATTAGCTAAGTTAGTTATGACTAAGTGGACTACGACTAATATAGCAAATAAAAAATTATATGAAAATGGATAATTACTGAATCCATAATGCATTATTCCTGAATCTCTTCTAAATAGCAAATTCAATAATCAAATAGTATTATTGAAGACTTTTCATGAGATAAGCTATAATTTTTATTGTAATTCCAACAAAAAATCAGTATTAAAAGCTGTAAAAAATGGTTTTAAAAAAAGAAGCTCTTAAATCCTTAAACAATAAGAATCCAAAAACTTCCTTTTATCTATATTAAATATGAAAAATAAGTAATATAAAATGATTTAATTCTAGCAAAATGGAAAGCACCCTAAAATCATCACACTTTATATCTGAACTTCTCCCGAAACTTACTTGGGGAAATACCAAATTGCTTTTTAAATCTCTTGCTAAAATGATATGGATCATGGTATCTCACACTTTTGGCTACCGCCACTACAGGAGCATCACCTGTTACCAGTAATTCCTTTGCTCGATTTAGTCGATGAATCATAAGATAATCTCCTGCACCCATTCCTGCATATTTTGAAAACACATAGAATAATCTATTTTCATTTACCCCATGTAGTTCCGCAAGAGATCGAATGGTAAGCGTGTCCATATAGTACTCATGAATATAATCTGATACTTGTTTAAATAATATGCGGTCATCACCATTTGATTGGTTACGTGCACATATAAAAATTTCATCCAATATGCAACGAAATATGGTTTCCGTTTGGAATGTAGCAATCGCTCCAGGTTGATTTGATACTCTCCATAATCGTTGTAACAACTCAAGAAGCCTGGGACTTTGTCCTATAACAAATTCAAAATGTTCATCTTCTAGGGAAAATCCTTCTGGTTCAGGCTTACGTATGCTGTAAAGAACCAAAATATAATTCCATTTTTTTTTACCAACTACCCTCTTACCCAACCTCATATTTGCGCCACCATGAATCACATTTCCAACTCCTGCTGTATAAGAAGTTCCATCAAAAATAAAATTCGCCTCACCTGCCAAGGGAAAGATAAATCCCGGAAATGGTGATGTTTTTACACTACCACAACTCCCCGGTTCAATACTATAATTATATACTCCTTCCACTTGAAAAGAGGTATGGGCAAAATGTTCTACAATATCAATTAATTCCATTTCCATTTATTGCTCCCCCTTTAGCACTAAGCTCTATAACAATTCTACCATCTTGTTCGTATTCTTCAACATACAAATATTATAATATTATATTACAAATTAATAATAGTTTGCTTTTCATTGGCTAATCTATATTCCTTTAATATAGTTATATAACTTAGGCTGTACATTAAACATACTTTGAAGTTTTTTATAATCTTCTATAAATTTCTCTGCATGTTTATTATTTAATGTTCCTATTTTTTCAGCCCTTAACATAATATTTTTAGGTGTTTCACTAGAGGCTACATAATCAAATAATTTAACCTTATATCCCTTACTTTCTAAAAGTAGTGCTCTCATAGAGTCTGCTACCATATCAACTAACCTTTCTTTATATACTCCATGCCTAGTAATAGCAGTTAATGGATGTTTTTTTATTTGATTTAACACAGTATGTTGACAACAAGATACTGTCATTATATACTTAGCGTCTTCTAAAATTCCTTTGGCTATTGTCATATCAGTTGCCGTATCACAAGCATGCAAACTATATACTATATCAGGCTTTATTGTTAAAAACTCCACATTGAAAATATTACTACATATAAACTCCATATTATTAATTTTAAGTTTCTTCGCTGCTTCTTTTGAAGCTGCTATAACATGTTCATTATAATCAATACAAATAAACTTTACTTTCCTCTTTTCAATTGTAGTAAGATAGTAATTAGCAATAAAAGATAAATAGCTTTTACCACACCCACAGTCTACTAATACAATTTCCCTCTTACGAGATAATCTATCTATAGCTTTATTTAAATGTATTAAATAGTCAATTATCTGTTTATGCTTTTTTAATCTTTCTTTATAATTTTCGCCATTTATATTCGATAATCCAACTGCTGAAAAAATATATTTTAATTCATTTGTTTCTAAATTTATAGTTTTCATTTCTTACCATCCTTTTATATATATTCTAATCATTAAATTCATATAGGTTTGGAAGCAATACCAATAACTAAAAAATAGCCGTAGACAACTCTACGGCTAAATAAAAAAGTAGCCCTAGAGAATACACAAAAACCATTAACTGATAAATTAGGAATTACAAATAAACTGTTTATTAAAAAACAGTTTTTCCCAATCATTCAGTTAATAAATTTGTATTATTCTCCAAGCTACTTATGTTATTCGAACTAATATAACACTAAGTGGTCGGATGTCACCCCACCTTTTCTTATAAATTTAGTTATTGTTATTGCTTCCAATGTTAAATATTTTAGCATGGCTTATGTACTAAGTCAATTCTATTAATAATTGAAACTCTTTAATTATAAAAACATATACACCTAAGTCATTAATGTATATAGATGTTACTCTTACTATATTCAGTTACTAGATCTATAGCTATTAAACTTAATGCACATAATACTCATCGGGTTGTATGGGTTGTCCATTTAAATTTCTTATTTCAAAATGAAGATGTGGTCCTGAAGAAATCCCAGAATTACCTGAGTAAGAAATTAACTGTCCTCCATTTACAGTCTGTCCTACAGATACAGCTAATGAAGAATTATGGGCGTAAACAGAAGTTATATCTCCATGGTCAATCATCACTACATTTCCATACCCTGACATAGCTCTGGCTGCAATTACTACACCATCTTTTAATGCATAAATTGGAGTACCTATCTGTACTCCTATATCTATTCCTGCATGAAGTCTACTGTAATTTAAAACTGGATGAAATCTCATTCCAAAGGAAGAAGTAATAGGATAAGGTGTTCCTGTTATACAAAACAATTTTCCTTCAGAGTTTACTTGTAAAGAAGATGCATTGATATTACTTCCTCTTGTGTTTGCTATTTTATTACTTACACTTTTCATACGTTGAATGGCTCTAGACAGTTCTTCAGAATCTGATTGCTCTTTGGAAATAATTCTTTCATAAAAGCTCTTATCTCTTTCAAGCTTTGCAACTAATTGTTTTTTTACATTTGATGATGCCTGTAATAACTTATATTTTTCATATACCTCATCTTTTAATATAGCTAAATTTTTCTTAGTATTCTCTAAGTCTGACCTGTTTTTTTCTAAACTTTGTTGCTTACTTTTTATATCATCTATAAGATTCTTATCATAAGCTATAATTCTTTTTACTGTATCTATTCTACTTATAAAATCCGAAAAACTCTTTGAATTTAAAATTATATCTAAATATCCTCTGTTTCCTGCCTTATATATTGCTCTAACTCTTTCCTTAAATATTTCATTCTTTTGTGAAAACTCCTGCTTTCTTAGTTCAATCTCTTTTTCATGTTTCTTTATATCAGAGTTTAAATTTATAATTTTAGAATTTAATTCTTGAAGCCTTAAAGCTATTTTCTCCATATCCTTATCTAATTTTTCCACTTCTTTTTCTTCATTATTTTTATCCATAGTAACATTATTTAACTTGTCTTTGTTCTGCTGAATGGATTTCTTTATTTCATTTAGTTTACTCTGATTATCCTGAATTCCTGCTGCATCAGCATAAGAAAATACAGAACTGCTTATTGCTATAGTTATTAGTAAAGCTATACTGCGTCTCATATGATTTCATCCCTTCAATATTATGTTGTAAATTTAACTATACTTTTATATTATATCCATTAAATATGAAGATGCTATGAAGACACTACTAAGCATTTGAATGGAATTGTTACCTAAAATAGAAGGGCTAACTCAACACTTTATTTTGAATTAGCCCATAAATCATATTAGACTTTAACTAGCATTAATATTAAGCCCACCCAATGGGTTTAATATAAATAGCATAATATAAACAACTGCTCCAGCATATATTGTAACATTAAATCCAAATTTCATAGATATAACTACTGCTAATATTGATCCTAGAACAGAAAAAACGCCGTTTACTCCAATCATAAGAAGAATTACGCTTTCATTATTTTTAAAACTTCCAAGTTTTTTAATTCCTGAAGGAAAAGCCATCCCCATAAGGAATCCCATAGGAAACACATTAAAAAATATTACAAGGAATTTATATGTGATTTGCCAATCTCTTGTAAGATTTAAAATAGAACTTGATCCTAACTGATTTGCTACAATCATAATTCCAGCAGCAAGAATATAATAAGGTAATTTGAATGTAAACTTTTCAACTATTTTGCTTCCACTTACAAGACTTCCTACACCGCTGCTAATTAATAAACTAAATACAACAAAACTAAAAGCTATAGAAGAACTTCCAAAATATAAAATCATCTTTTGTATTAGTGGAATTTCAATTAACATATAAGCCATACCTAAAGCAGCAAAATATGTGGCTGCTTTTCTGTATTCAATCTTGTTTAAAAACTTATCTTTAATAACTAATATAACAATGGAAATTAAAATTATTATAAAAGTCATTTCTATAGGAATAGATTTAGAATTATTATAGAAAAATGGACTATTATCAGTAATTGGTTTAGAATTAAAACTTATACTGTCTATAATCTGATTATAAGTCATTTCTCCAGTTCCTAAAAATTTATATGGTTCCATTTCATTTCTGGAGTAATGCAACATATATCTATTTTGCATTTTTGCAGTATTTAGTATTGAATTAATATTCTCTTGAGTAAAAGGCTTATTTTTAAATATAACTAATGGCATAACCACTTGCTTTCTATGAACATTTTTCTGTTCTTTAGTAATTCCATCTACTATAACAAAATAGTTGGTTACATCTTTTTCCTGTACCCCTTTATTTATTAATACCTTAATCCCAGTATTTACTACTTTCATAAGATCTTTTGAGTTGTGAACCATAAAAGATAGTTTTCCATCTTCTGATAGATGATTAAAATACTGATTTAATGCTTCTTCTGTGAATATATAATATTCAGATAAAGAATACATAGTATTCTCTACAGAATTCGTCATTACCATTGATAAATATATATTGTCATATTTTTCCTTGCTATTTTCTATAAAATATCTTCCATCTTGGTTATATAAATTTACTCCAGGAAAGTTATATATGTTACCACTAAATTCTTTAAAATTCTCTACTGCTTCTATAGTAGAAGGATTTATTTCAACTGCATCAATTCTTTTATTTCCACCAAGTAATGCAAAAATTACATCCTTTCCTCCACCAGAACCTATAACAAGTGATTTTTTATTTTTTCCAAAAGAAAACGGAATATAATTAACTTCGGATTTTAGTTCTCTAACTGAGTCTAGATTCCCATTAAATTTTACAATAGGAGCAGCTGCCCCTCCATCTGTAATAATAAATTTTTCATTATCATTTTTGATATCAATTACATCTGTCTTTGATATAGAATCCCATTTTGAAAATAAAATTTCAACTTTGTTATTTGAATTTGCATATCTTCCCATTACTGTTAAAGGACTTGTATGATATGAATAAAAATTTTTACCTATAGTTTCAATTATATTATTATTTGATATTAATACACTAATTATTATTAAAGCGAATGAACCTATAATTATTCCTAGTGTTTTTTTGTAATACAAACTAATGCTAATTATAGATATTATAGCAAAAATGCTAACTATAATTATAGTTTTTAAAAATCCAAATGAATCCATAAGTTTAATAATAATTAAACTTCCTAAACCAGAACTAAATAAATCTATGAAATACAATCTATTGCTTTGACTACACTTTTCTTTAAATATAATAGATGTTATCATTCCACCCAAAATAAATGGCCCCAGTGATGCTGGCATATATATTAAGAAAGTTGGACTAAATGGAAAGAAATACATTATTGATATAGATATAATAAAACTTATAGGTAGCAATACCGAAGATAGCATTAATAACCTTTCTCCACTTCTCCCCTTCAATATTTTATAGGCTATTATTGCACCAATACCACCTCCAAGAATTGCAAAAGATACTACTATAAAAACTAGATTATAAGTTAATATAACTGAAAATAGTCTTGTAAGTAGTGTTTCATATGTGAACAGTGCCATTGTAGTAAAAAATATAGATAAATATATATATACCATGGGTCTACTCTTAATATCCATCTTATTATATTTTGCTTTCATTCTTACCTCCATAAATTAATTAAACTTCTATAATAATTAATCAACAAAAGTTACTTTATTGTAAATTATCTTCCCATCATATAATTGTGCATATTGACCATTTCCTGCCTATCTATAGAATCCATCATTTTACTCATGCCTTCATATCCTCTGTTTTTCATCATATCTATCATTTCTCTATATTGTTCATCTGTAATATTATTCATAAAGTCCATCATAGTATCATAATCTCTATTTTCCATTAAATCTATCATTTTATTATAAGCGTCATTGTTAGTTATATTATCCTGATATTTTATACCTCTTTCAAAGCTAAAATTATTTAATTTATTATTTTCTTTTGTATATGCAAAAGTTGCAGTCCCTATAGTGAATATAGATATTATCATTATTATAAATATCTTCTTCATTTAAAATCTCTCCTTTTTATTTTAATTTGTTTCTATATGTGTATTGTATATAAGAATTATGAAGAAATTATGAAAGAGAACATTAAATTAAAAGCTACTCTCCTTTCTTTAAATCTTCATATAATCTTCATATATCAACGCTATAATAGGTAATTATTATCTAATATGAAATAACAGCATTTAATAGGAGGAATTTTATGAGCACTAGAAAAGAAAAAATTAAGGTATATGAAATGACCTGTATCTCATGTGAAAAACAGGTTGAAAGAGCCATCAAAAAACTAGAAGGAGTTATAAATGCTAAAGCAAATTATAGTGGCCAGTTTGTTGAAGTGGAATATGAGGATACGTTATGTAATGTAAATAAAATTAAAGCATCCATAAAATCTGCTGGCTATAGTACAGAACGCTCTAATGACTATAAATTTATGGGAATTCTTATGATAGTAGCCGCAGTAGTTTTGCTTGGTTTAAAAACTAGCGGTTTTGACATGGAATCAAAGCTTACTAATGCTTCTTATGCTGTTCTTTTTGTAGTAGGTATTCTTACCTCACTCCACTGTGTGGGTATGTGTGGAGGAATAATGTTATCCCAAAGTTTATCAAAACAAAGTAATAATAAAACTGAAGCTATACTGCCTGCAATATTATACAATTTAGGAAGAGTAGTATCTTATACCATTCTAGGTGGAATAGTAGGTGCCCTTGGTTCCATAGTTTCACTTTCAATTACTGCAAAAGCAGCAATGCAAGTGTTTGCCGGTGTATTTATGATTATAATGGGCTTTAATATGGCTGGATTTAGCACTTTTAGAAAGTTTAATATAAAACTTCCTCATGCTGTATGCAAAGTTAAAAATAAATCTGGCTCCCCTTTTATAGTTGGACTTTTAAATGGTCTTATGCCTTGTGGTCCTCTCCAAACTATGCAACTTTTTGCTCTTGGGACCGGAAGTGCTATAAAGGGTGCTTTGTCAATGTTTATGTTCTCTATAGGAACAGTACCTCTTATGTTAACCTTTGGTGCATTATCAGGACTTCTTAGTAAAGGATATACTAAAAAAATTCTTAAATTTAGTGGAGTTCTTATTATAGTTCTTGGTATTATTATGGGAAATAGAGGTCTTGTATTAGCTGGTATAAACATCAATCCAATGACAGCACTTGTTAGTAGTTCAAAGAACTTGTTAGGTGGTGGCAGCACCTCCAATACAAATATTACCAAAGCCACTATTAAAGATGGAGTTCAAATAATAAATATGTCAGCTAATAATAATGGCTATACTCCTAATGCTTTTTATGTTCAGAAAGGACTACCTGTTAAATGGATAATCAACGGAGATCAACTTAATTCTTGCAATAACAGCATTATAATACAATCCTTAAATAAAGAACAAAGATTAAAGAAAGGAGAAAATGTTATTGAATTTACTCCTGGAGATGAAGATATAAATTTTAGCTGTTGGATGGGAATGATTAGAGGAGTAATAAAAGTTACAGATAATCTTGATTCAGTAGATACCTCAAAATCTGATCCATCTATACCACCAGCAAGTACAGGTCCAAGCTGTTGTGCTGGTCCTGTAGCCGATGATGGTTCTGACTCAACAGCTTCTAATAAACCTAGCATATACGGAAATGATTTAACAAAAGTTCCTACAAATATGCTAGTAAACAAATCACTAGCTGCTGAAAATTATCAAAGTGCTAAATTCAAAGGAGATGGCTATGAACTTCAACCATTAATTATTGTAACAAGCAACAGTTTGAAAACAAAATTAACCTTTGATTTAAAAGCATTTGATAATGCTGAAGGCCAATATGTTATTGTAAATGCAAATACAGGAGATGAGGTTTCTTCATTTACTGGCAAAAAAGGTTTAAACGAAGTAGAACTTAATCCTAAAAAAGTTGGTGCCTATGCAGTTGTTAAAGATAATACTGTACTTGGAATAATTGAAGTTGTTGACAACTTCAATGGTACTGATTTAGAGGAAATTAGAAATAAATATCTCCGTCAACAATAATTAGCATGATATAATCTTAAAATAAAATTGCATAATAAACTTTATATAATAAATAATAATCCTAGTTTTTTATAGTATAACTAGGATTATTTTAATGTTTTATCGCAACTAGTATTTCCTTTTTTAATATACAACAATAATCAATAGGTATATTTATTGAAATATACAGTAAATTTTGATCCTTTTCCTTCTTCACTTTCAACATCTATACTAGCTAAATGAAGTTGTAATATATTTTTAACAATAGTTAAACCTATCCCACTACCTTCAATTTGATGTCTACTTTTATCTCCTCTATAGAGGCGTTCAAATATAAATGGCAAATCTTCTTTTTTAATTCCAATACCATTATCCTTAATATCTATGATAATGTTTTTATGGTTACTGTATAAATTAACTGATATCTCACCATCTTCTTCAGTAAATTTAATAGCATTAGATATTAAATTTATAAATATTTGTTTTAGTTTATCCTTATCTCCAGCTATACACAATTCCTTATTATTCTCCATAATATAATTCAATTTAATACCTTTATTTTCTGCGGCTATATAAAAATCTTTACATACATCTTCAATTAACTCATTTAAAAACACCTTTTCAAAATTAATTCTTATACTTTCAGATTCAAATTCCTTTAATACATTTAAATTATTCAATAATCCTCCAAATCTAACTACCTCTTCATTAAGATAATTAAGTGTATCATTTGTAACAGGAAATACTCCATCTATCATAGCTTCCAAATTATTTTGAAGTATATTTAGTGGTGTTCTTATTTCATGAGATATATCAGAGACTAATCTTTTTCTAAGAGTATCCTGATATTTTAATTTTTCTGCTAGTATATTAACACTTTTTCTTAAATTTTCTAACTCTTCAATATTACTTTTAATATTGGATTTCGTATTAAAATTACCTTTAGATAGATTAACTGACATGGCCTCCACCTCTCTAATTGGAATAGAAAACTGTTTAGAAAAATAAAGACTTATAACAACTATAATAATAAGTGTTAGAACTCCACTAGCAATGATGCTTTTATTTATAGTTGTCTTAAAGTTAATATCATCCTCAGATAGAAGCACTGAAGAATACTGACCTATCTCTACATATCCCACTACTTTATTATCAACTTTTATTTCAAACCTTTTAGAATTATAAACTCCTCTGTCTTTTACCAACATTTTACTTAGATTTAATTTACTTTGAATATCCTTTGGATTCATTCCCCATATAGATTGTTCATCTGTATTAATTAAGGTTAAGCAATAATTTCCCATGTAGGCTTCATGCATTAACTCAATACCTGAATTGTCTGTCCATCTTCCATCTCTTTTATAAATTTGTTGAAAATAAGTTACAATCCTTTCATACTTCCTGTTTTGTATATCCATCATATATTGATTAAATTTATTATTTATAGTTACATTCACAAAAATAGTAATTAATAATAGTGCAGTTATTGAACATATCATAAATAAAACACTTAATCTTTTCCTAATGGTCTGCATTAATTATCACCACCAAGCTTATAGTTTTTATATTATACTTTGCTGTAAAGTATTATAATAATTTTATTTGAAGATACTATGAAGACTTGTGGTAAAAATAAAGAGACAGTTAAACTGCCTCTTTATTTCATGACTCTTTTTGCTGTAATATAGTCAGATCTATTATATGGTGATATTTTAATAACATCTCCCGTTCTTGGGGAATGTATATACATACCATTGCCAACATAAATGCCCATATGAGTTGGGCTTCCACCTCGTCCATAGAATACTAAATCTCCAGGTTGAAGTTCATCTCTAGAAACGGTATAACCATCTTCTATTTGATCGTAAGTAGTCCTTCCAACATTTATGCCAAAGTGCCTGTACACATATTGAGTAAATCCTGAACAATCAAATCCTGCTGGTGTTGTACCACCCCACTTATATGGTGTTCCTAAAAAATTAGATGCATAAGCTACCACTGCATTACTAGATGCTGCTACAGCCCCTCTAGATGGTATGTATTTTGGTGTTGCTTTTCTTATAGATTGTATTTGTTTTAAAGTTTCATTTAATCTAGCTTGTCCTTCATATGCTGCTGAAGCATACAATCTCTCTTGCCTTTTTGCCTCTTCAATAAGTATATTTTGCTCGTCCTTACTTGATTTTAAGTTATTTATTTTTTTAGCGCTTTCATGGTTTAGTTCTAATAATTTAGCATTTTGTTCTGCTAATTTTATTTTTTTATTATTCAATTCTTCCTGTCTCAATGTTATACTTGCTATAATTTTTTTATCCAATTCAATAATAGTTTTTATTCTTTCTATTCTGGAAAAAAAGTCACTAAACCCTTTAGATTCAAATAAAATATCTAGGTATCCACCAATACCACTTATGTACATTGCACGTATTCTCTTGTCAAATAAATCTTTTTCTTCTTTTATGTCTTCTTCTGCTTGCTTTAATTCATTTTCCGCATTTTTAATTTCTTCTTGTGTCTTATTCATTTGTTTCTTATTTTCTTGAATCTGATTTATAACACTTTCAATTTGGTTATCCAAATTTTCTATCTTTTGCTCAATTTCAAATCTTTTATCTTGTGCTTTTTTAAGTTCATTTCTATCTGCTTGCAACTGTTCCCTTTGCCTTTGTACTTGTTCAGATGTTGGTGCTGCTGATATTGGCTTGTTTATTACCACCACTAATGTAAAAATTAATATAAAAACTCTTACTCTCTTCTTCATCACCTTATCTCCTTACAAATTTAAAAAATTATCTTTTTCGTAGTATGATACTTTAATTTTTTCTTAAACTTCATTAACTACATGCACCTCCATATCTAATATAAAAGATACCTAAAATAAGATTTAAACAAGTGCTTTTAAATCTTATTAGTTTATTTAGTCATGTATTATAATAATAAAATGTGTAGAAATTATGAAGATTCACTCTATACTTCTTCGAACTGCCATCAATACTAACCAAATTATATATTAATATTTCTTATTTTTTTAAATAGAGAAAATAGACGGTCAATATAATCTATATCAGGAAAAATTATTAGGCACTTTAGACGTGGGTAAATTAGCAGACATTGCAGTATTAGATAATAATCTTATATAAAAAACCAGCTTATCATAACCATAATAAGCTAGTTTTCTCCTAATATTTTATTTATATTTATTTAGGTAATTTACTTAAAAGGTTCACATAATCAATATACCAGTCTTTAACATTGCCAAATGTACCTATTATATCCATATGATCTGTATTTATAATTTTAGGCATTACATTCCACTGACCTATTTTAGCTCCGCCATTATACTGTTCAATAACATCCTTTGATCCCAATTTAGGTCCATTTTGACTAATGCAATTTACCACACCATCATTTGGAAACCATTTCTTATCAATAATAGGAAGATCTTTTTCATTACGTGTATATCTTCCCATTAGGTTTGCTGATAGATAAAATAATGGATTCATTGGTCCAATTTGTGCTACAGAATGATCAGTAAGTATAGATTCTATAGTTGCTTGGGTTGTCCAAGAAAAATAATATACATCAGGTTGAGCCTTTACCCATGTATTAAGTTCTTTTGCTCCTTTTGTTGATAAATCATATGTTGATATATCTTTTGTTTTATTCCAAATATCACTTTCTAAAACTCTTCTAATATAGTCACTTTGAGATTCTCCCTGTTGTTTTTTTAGTCCCCATTGATCTAATTTAAAATCATAGAATGAGCTGAATAAATCATTTTTACCAGTTATTGTTCCTAATACGCCAAATGTAGAAGTTATTAAATCTTTTGCTGGCATTAAATCTGACAAGGTTGTCCCATCATTAGGTGTAGATATAGTAGTAACACTATGAACCCAATGTTTTCCTCCTTCAAATAACGGTGAAATATTCTTTTGTCCACAATTCATTTCCTCTTTGCTGCCTTCACTTAACAGTTGTGTAAGTGTACGTATAGTTTGTCCACCCATGCTATGTCCTATTAAATGTATTTTATTTTCATTACTTATATCTTTATATAAGCCTGAATAAGTTCTTCCATATCTATTATGACCAAATTTTTTCGCATGAGCTTCACCATAATCTACTGTGCCCCCTACTATGTAAGCATAGAGTTCACAAGCTCTATCCCAATTACTAGATACTGGTCCTACTGTTGCTGTATACGTTTTATATCCTAAATCATTTAACTTTTCTTGAACATCAACTATTCCACCCCAATATTTATATCCTAATAATTCGTCTCTTCCAAACCCCATAAAGCCATGAACTAAAACAATAGGATAATTATTTCCTTGTACAATATTATTAGTATTAAGTTCTGGAAACTTCAATGGAGCTATTTTATCAACATCTTCTTCTTGTTTAACTTCCTCTTCTCCTAAATCTATTGAATTATTTATCTCTTCTAATTCAGGTAAATTTACTGTGTCTTTTGTATCCTCTTTAACAGAATCTACTTCTATGCTTTGTGCTGTTTGTACTTTTGGTTCAACTGCTCTTACAGTCATTGAGAAATTTGCTAGTATCATAGAAAATGCTAATAAAATAATAGTTGTTATTTTTGTTAAATTTTTTTTCATTTTCATCTCCCCCTAATTTGATCTTTAAATAGATATTATAAGTTATTAAATCATCTTTTCTTTCAACCCCTTCCATTATTTTTATTTAATTACTAAATATATACAATTATATCTTCTTTTTTCTAAATTTTCAATACTTTTTTAATTTTGAATTTATTGCCACAAACTATATAAAAACTATCAAAATAATTATATTTTTTTTGATTTATTCAGATAGCCAAACTATATTCTTGTTGTATATTGTGCTAAAATGTAAAATATAAATGATTAACATTAATATATAAAAGGAAACCTATTTATAGGAGGCGGTTAAAAGATGTTCAACGTAAATTATAAGCCCACAGATAATAGCTTTTGGCAAGGAAGAATTGATAGTGAAATTGATTTTGACGCTTTTAGGTGGCATCAGTGGGTAAAAAATATTGATTTGAGAGAAGAAAATTTAAGTCCATTTAGAGGGAAGCTCGGCTTTGCTTTTATAGGCTTTTGCTGTGATGAAGGTATTAGACGTAATAAAGGAAGAATAGGAGCTTCTAAAGGCCCTGAAAGTATAAGAAAAGAATTAGCTAATCTTCCCTGTTGTTTCAAAGAAGATGTTAAACTTTTTGATGCTGGTAATATATTTTGTGAAAATATATCTTTAGAAGAAAGCCAAGACTTACTAGCTCATGCTGTATCAAAAATTTTAAGTCTAAATCTTTTTCCTGTTGTTTTAGGAGGTGGACATGAAACCGCTCTTGGAAATTACAACGGTGTACTAGAACATTTAAGCGAAAAAAACTCTAAACCAAATATAGGTATAATAAATTTTGATGCTCACTTTGATATAAGACCTTATACAAATGGTGGCAGTTCTGGAACAATGTTTAGACAAATAGCTGATATATGTAAAGAAAGAGATATAGATTACTCTTATTTCTGCATCGGAGTTCAAAAACATAGTAATACAATTGGTTTATTTAAGACTGCTGATAATCTTGGGGCTAAATATATTTTAGCTAAAGATATTATAGATGGAGATAATTGGAATGTATTTGAACAATTAGACGATTTCATAAAACTTAAAGACAACATTTATGTAACTATCTGTTCTGATGTATTTTCTTCTGCTTTTGCTCCTGGAGTAAGTGCAACTCAATCTTTAGGTTTAGACCCTGAAAGAGTATTAAAATTTCTAAAATATATATTAAAATCAAATAAAGTTATAAGTTTTGATATAGCTGAAGTATCTCCTAGATTTGATCAAGATAATACTACTGCAAATTTAGCTGCAGTAATTATTTTCTCTCTAATTAATACTGTGTCTAGAATATACAATCTTTCTATATAATAAAAATGGATTACAACGCATTACATGCATTGTAGTCCATTTTTATTATATTTTAAAAGTAAATTTTACTCCCTATTTTTAGCCTAAATATCAATTTTATTATTTAATTTAAAATTGAAACTTTTTAGAATATTACTTCTTTATTTTTTTATGTAAAACATCTTATATTTTATATAAATTTGTCGTATAATATGCTTAGAAAATAATTATGTGGACATTATCATCATAATTGTTATTTTTTTAACTTTTACTTGATAATGATTTTCACTATCAGGAGGTAGTTTAATGTTTAAACAATGGAATGGATTTAAAACTGGTCACTGGACTGAAATAATTGATGTTAGAGACTTTATTCAGAAAAACTATACCGAATACGTATATGATGAGTCTTTTTTAACTAATATAACCAAAAAGACCTCAAAACTTTGGTATGAAGCTAATGCCTTAATTATTGAAGAAATCAAAAAAGGAATAATTGATGTTGAAACTACTAAATTCTCTGGAATTGGTAATTTTGATGCTGGATATATAGATAAAGATAATGAAGTAATCGTGGGACTTCAAACAGATGCTCCTTTAAAAAGAATAATGAATCCCTATGGTGGTATGAGAATGGTTAAGCAATCCCTTGCTGAATATGGGTTTAAAATGAAAGATGGTTTAGAAGAAAACTTTACTGAATTTAGAAAAACACACAACGATGGAGTGTTTGATGCCTATAGTGAAGCTACTAAAACAGCTAGGCATGTAGGTCTTTTAACTGGCCTTCCTGACGCTTACGGTAGAGGAAGAATAATAGGTGATTATAGGAGAATAGCCTTATATGGTATTGACTATCTAATAAAACAAAAAAAGATGGATAAATCAGAATTAGATATGCAACCTACTACTGAAGAAAATATTAGAAGACGAGAAGAAGTATCAGAAGAAATAAAAGCATTGGATAAAATAAAAAAATTAGCATCTAAATATGGTGTTGATATTTCACAACCTGCTGAGAATACTAAAGAAGCAATCCAATTCTTATATTTTGGATATTTAGCAGCAGTTCAAGAAAATAATGGTGCCGCAATGTCTTTAGGAAGAAATACTGCTTTTCTTGATATCTATATAGAAAGAGATATTAATAAAGGAATTTTAACCGAAGAAACTGCTCAAGAATTAATTGATCAATTAGTTATTAAATTAAGGTTAGTAAGACATTTAAGAACTCCTGAATATAATGATTTATTTGCTGGAGATCCTAATTGGATTACAGAATCTTTAGGTGGTGTATCTTTAACTGGTAAATCATTAGTAACAAAAACTACCTATAGATTCATTCATACACTAACTAATTTAAGCCCTGCTCCAGAGCCAAATATGACAGTACTTTGGTCAGAAAAATTGCCTGAAGCATTCAAAAAATATTGTGCTAAAATGTCCATTGAAACAGATTCTTTACAATATGAAAATGATGATATGATGCGCCATATTTTTGGAGATGATTATGCTATTGCTTGTTGTGTATCTGCTATGAAAATTGGTAAACAAATGCAATTTTTTGGAGCTAGAGCTAACTTAGCAAAATCTTTATTATATGCTATAAATGGTGGTATTGATGAGGTTAAAACAAATAAAGATGGCAGCTTAATTACAGTTGTTCCTAATATAGAGAGAATTACTGATGATGTGTTAGATTATAATAAAGTTAAAGCTAACTATGATAAAGTTTTAGACTATGTAGCCAAGCTTTACATAGATACAATGAATGTAATACACTATATGCATGATAAATATGCCTATGAAGCTGGACAAATGGCATTACATGATACAAATATAGGAAGATATATATCCTTTGGTATTGCAGGTCTTTCTTGTGCTGCTGATTCCTTAAGTGCTATAAAATATGCTAAGGTGAAACCTATAAGAAATGAAAATGGAATTGCTATAGATTTTGAAGTTGAAGGAGATTTTCCTAAATTCGGTAATGACGATGATAATGTTGATGATTTTGCAGTTCAGTTAGTAAAAGATTTTACTACAAAACTTAAAAAACATCCTACTTATAGAAATGCTGATGTATCTTTATCTGCATTAACAATAACTTCAAATGTTGTATATGGTAAAAAAACAGGTTCTACTCCTGATGGAAGAAAAAAAGGAGAACCTTTAGCTCCTGGTGCTAACCCAATGCATGGAAGAGATATTAATGGTGCTTTGGCTTCATTAAATTCTGTAGCTAAAATACCTTATAGAGAATGGTGCCAAGATGGCATTTCAAATACTTTCTCCATAATTCCAGATGCACTTGGTAACCAAAAAGATATACAAATTGAAAATCTAGTAAATTTACTAGATGGATATTTTTCACAAAATGCTTTCCATCTAAATGTTAATGTTTTAAGTAAAGAAACTTTAATAGACGCCATGGAAAATCCTAATAAATATCCAACCTTAACAATAAGAGTTTCTGGTTATGCTGTTCACTTTAATAGATTAACTAAAGAACAACAATTAGAAGTTATTAGAAGAACATTCCACGAAAGAGTTTAAAAGGAGAAATAAAATGGTAATTGGTAGAATACATTCTTTTGAAAGTATGGGTTTAGTTGACGGTCCTGGTATAAGAAACGTTATATTCCTTCAAGGATGCAACCTTAGATGCAGCTTTTGTCATAATCCAGATACATGGAATTTTAATGCTGGTGAAGAAATATCCTCTGAAGAATTAATAAAAAAAATACTTCGTTTTAAACCATATTTTAAAAAGAGTGGTGGTGTAACCTTCTCTGGAGGTGAGCCTCTTCTTCAACCTGAATTTCTACTTCAAATGCTAAAACTCTGTAAAGAAAATAATATTCATACTGCTATTGATACTGCTGGATATGGTAAAGGAGATTATGATGAAATATTAAAATATACGGATTTAGTTTTACTAGATATAAAACATATAGATAGTGAAAAATATAAGTATTTAACTTGTCAGTGTAAATGTCACTTTGATAAGTTTTTACACTCTATAAAAAAGAATAAATCTAAGTTATGGATTAGACAAGTTATAATTCCTAATTTTAATGATTCTAAAGAATATATAACTTCCCTAGCAAATGTAATAAATGAAATTAAGTCAACAAATGTTATAGAAAAAGTAGAACTTCTCTCCTACCATATACTAGGAAAAAGCAAATATGAGAATTTAAATTATCCTTATAGACTTTTAGATGTTCCTCCAATGGATAAAGAGAAATGTAAAAAGCTTGAAAATCTACTTTTGTCTTTAATTAATTAAATATTAATATAAGGGCTGCTATAAAATTAAATTTTATAGCAGCCCTTTCAATATTA
This sequence comes from Clostridium tetanomorphum, assembly GCF_017873215.1. Lineage (GTDB taxonomy): Bacteria > Bacillota > Clostridia > Clostridiales > Clostridiaceae > Clostridium_AO > Clostridium_AO tetanomorphum. The sequence goes on along the minus strand of NZ_JAGGKA010000003.1, from coordinate 31,679 downwards.
TAAATATAAAAATTTTAATCACCTTATATATTTTTATTGAATAAGTATATATTATAACTTATTATTTTTCATTATAACTCTTCCAAAAGTTATCACTATTGACAATTATACTTCTATATTATATAATGATGTAAACGTTATGTTAATTAAAATTCAATATTTATTTTACTAGGTGAAGGATATGAGAGAGCGCTTATAATTAAGCCGCCGAAGGGACAAGTTTTGTTTATCCCAATTAAGCAAAATGAAATTCTCAGGCAAAAGGATTATATCTGGATAGACTCTGGATACAAACAGAGAGAACAAACTTTGGGTTTTGTTCTCTCTTTATTTTTTTACTTTTAAAAGAATAGCTATTCTATTTAAATATATAAAAAATATAACTATAATCAAAGGATTTTTAAAATTTAAAATTTAATATTTATTCTACTAGGTGAAGGATATAAGAGAGAGCTTAAATTAAGTCGCCGAAGGGACAAGTTTTGTTTTATCCCAATTAAACAAAATGAAATTCTCAGGCAAAAGGATTATATCTGGATAGACTCTGGATACAAACAGAGAGAACAAATTTGGGTTTGTTCTCTCTATTTTTTATTAAAAAAATAAAAAATTCATCAAGGGGGAGATATTTTATGACAGATTCCAAAAATAAAAAAGGATATCTATTAGCTTTAATTGCAGGTGCTTCTTGGGGAGCTATGGGTATCTTCGTAAAAAATTTAGGAAATATGGGTTTAGACTCTATGACTATATCCTCTTTTAGACCCACTATAGCTGTACTTGTCTATGTTTTAATAAATTTAATAAAAGATCCAAAAGCATTTAAAACAGATTTAAAAGGTCTATTATTATTTGCTATTTATGGTGTATTTGCATTAGATGGTATGTTTATTGCATCTAGCTATGCAGTTCATTACACCGGTGTGGCCACTGCTTCAGTTTTACTATTTATTAATCCAATTATTGTAGTAGTGTTATCCTATTTCATATTTAAAGAAAGTTTTACACTAAAAAAATTTATAGCTTTAATTTTAGCCTTACTAGGATGCTGTTTAGTTGTGAAAGCTTATGATAGTTCCGCTTTTAAACTAAACTTTGTAGGAATAATGTGGGGTATAGCTTCCGGCTTTGCAGTAGCACTCCAAAATATTTTGGGTAAAATAGGTTTAAAAAAGTATTCATATAAAACTCATATGATTTATTCATTTTTATTTGGAGCAATATTTTTATGGTTCTTCGTACCACCATGGACTTTAGTAAAATCTATTTCAAATACCTCTACATTAATCAATATTCTTGGATTAGGAGTATTAGCTACACTTGTACCTAATAATGCCATTGTAAAGTCTCTACAATATATAGAATCAGGTAAAGCAAGTATTGTAGCTAGCGTAGAACCTGTAGTGGCTTCTGTATTAGCTTTCATAATTTTTGGTGAAGTTTTTCAAATACCTCAATTATTTGGTATAGTGTTGATAATGACTTCTATAATATTGATTCAACTTAAAGAAAAAGTATGTACTAAAAAAGCAGAAGAAGTAAAGCCATTGGAAAACACTATGGAAAATTTAAACTCTTCGCTAACTGAAGAAGAACCTATAAAAGAAGAATTATCTATTTGTGAAAAATCTAAAACAACAGAACATGATAAAGCATTTAAAGAACATAACGTAGCCTATTAGAAAATGAAGAGTTATAAACTCTTCATTTTTATTTTAAATTGTTCTTATAATTCCTACAGCTTTTCCCAATATAAATATCCCCTCTTCATTTACCGGAATAGGCTCATATTTTTCATTTTCAGGCATTAAAAATATTCCCTTTTTATTTATATTTAATCTTTTTAACGTAGCACTTCCCAAAATATTCACTGCTACAATATCATTATGCATTGCATCGATTTGTCTATTTATTACTACATAATCTCCGTCATTAATATTTGCATTTAACATACTATCCCCTTTTACCTTGAGCATAAAACAATCTTTAAGTCCCTTAAGCCAATATTTAGGCAAAGAAAATTCATCCTCTAAAGATGGATTTATTAGAATTGGTTCTCCTGCTGCTATATTAGTAAACATAGGAATTTTAACTACTTCTTCTTTATTATATTCTATAGTTTCATTATCATTATTTACTATTACTTCTTCTGAATTTAAAGCTTCCTTAATCATAACAAACTCTTGATTATGTCTTAAATCAAAATACTGAAATTTTTCCATAAAATTATGATTCTTGATTTCTTCTATAGTATTTTGTGTATCTTTTAAAATATTTTTATAGTTAAACCTTTTTACTTTCTTTTGAAAATTTTTCATATACATTTTCCCTTTTTTAATAAATGGAGAATATACAGATTCCCCTTTGTTTGTGTCAAATGAAAAATTAATAGTAGAATAAGATTTTTCTTTAGAAAGGGCTTTTATAAACTCCCACTGAAGATTTGTGATTTTTTCACCTTCATCTATAAATATATGTATAAATTCAGGCTTCAACTTTGCTTCATGTATAGCACAGGAAAGCATGTCTTCATACGTTATATATCCTGCATCTTTAACTTTATTTTCATATACTTCCTTTAATCTAAAAATGGCTTCTCTAGCTTTGCTTTTTTTAGTTAATTTCTGATGAGTTGGTGAATTCTTATAATCCTCTAAGCTATTGTAATTAAAATTTTTCATCCATTTTATTTCATTTATAAAAAACTCACTACTCTTATTCTTTAAAACTTTAACTCTTCTATAATCATCTTTAACAATTTCTATACACTCTTTAATTATCTTTTTTTCTAATTCTTCATCCTGTATCAATTTTAAATGCATATTATTTCTTCTCAAATAATCTTGAAAATATTTCATAACTACATCATTAAGCTTTAATATATAAGGTTCTCTAGAAAAAGAAGATAACAAAGTATAATATTTATAATCCGCTTTACTTTCAATATTTTTATAAAATGATTTTATATATTTATAATTATTATTTGTAAGAGACAATAATAGTATTTTATCATCACTAGAAAAAGAATAATTATTCTTAGCATATAACATTCTAAGTATCAAGGATGTGCTTTTCCCTGTACCTGCTACTCCACTTAATACATTTATTTTGTTAAGTTTGCCTTTTACAAATTTTTTTTGAACTTCATTTAAAATCATATTATCACCTCTTTAAGGTCCAATCTTAATATTTAATATCTGCTATTTAATCTATTATACATTTTATTATCAAATAAATAAAGTTAACTTTATTTAAACTGAGAATATGCTACAATTATCCATGAGGTGATTTTTATGAGCAGAATACAAGGAATATTTTACGTTATACTATCTTCTATATGCTTTAGTGCAATGCCAATTTTCGCTAAATTTTGTTATAATTCTGGCATGAATTCTTATAATGTTTTATTTTTTAGATTCTTAATTGCTTCTATACTTTTATTGCTTTACCTTAAAATAAAAGGAATATCTATTAAAATAAAAAAACACCAATTAAAAATATTATTCTTTTTAAGCACTATAGGATATTCCGCTACATCTATTTTACTTTTTTTATCCTATAATTATATTTCAGTAGGCATGGCTACTATTATACACTTTGTTTATCCTTTGATGGTAACTATTGTTTCCTTTTTCATATATAGAGAAAAAATTACACTAAAAAAAATTTCTTCCTTATTTCTTGCTATTATAGGAATTTATACATTAGTAGGGTTTGAAGGTGCTTCTTTAAATAAATATGGAATTATTATATCATTTTTATCTGCAATATTTTATGCTTATTATATAATTGGGGCTTCTCATAAAAAGGTAAAGACCATGGATAATTTTCTTATGACTTTTTACATTACTTGTATATCAACTTTATTTATTGGAATTATATGCTTTTTTAGAGGAGATTTTAATTTTACTACAAATTATTCAGGTGTAATTTCTCTATTTCTAATAGCCATTATATCAACAATACTTGCGCTAATGTCCCTTATAAAAGGAATAAAGATAATAGGTCCATCCATAGCTTCTATACTAAATACTTTGGAACCTATTTTAAGTATTCTATTAGGTATACTTATACTTAAAGAACCCATTACCATATTTATTGTAATAGGCTCTCTCTTAGTAATATTATCAATTATAATTATAACTCTAGATAATAACTGTTATTGTGAAAAAAATCAATCGCAGGCTTTGGTAGATTTGCGAAAAGAAGAAACTTTATAAAACTAACTAATTTTTTATAACATCTTTATTATTTTTCTATAATAAGAAAATCTATGAATTGCTATATTAATTCCAGACCAAAACATAGCTGCCGACCATCCTGCTAATACATCACTTAAATAATGCACTCTTAAATATACTCTACTTAATCCAATGAATATAGCCATTATTATAAATATTGTAGATATAATATATTTGATACTTTTATTTTTAATATATAAAAGTATCAAATATACAATAATAATAGAAAAAGTTAAAAACACCATAGCATGTCCACTTGGTAAACTATATCCTCTTGCTGAAATAATTCTTATAGAAGGTCTATCTCTTTTAAACGATATTTTTAACACTTCATTAAAGAGCCATACCCCTAAAATATTAAGAGCAAAAAATGTTCTTTCATTTTTCATTCCTTTTAAATAAAGTAATGCAACAACAACTACTGTCATTATTATAACAGATACTGGATCTCCTATATTTGTAAATGCTTTAAAAAAACTATTCAAAGCATTATTCTCTATTGTTTTAACATATTCTATTGCTAACATATCAATTTTCAAGTTTCCCTTTTCTTTAAAATAATATTGTATTATATTTACAAAAGCTATAATAGCTATAAAAGATACTACAATACCTACAAAAAAGTATCTCCATCTTTCATCATTTTCTTTATAAGACTTTATAAAATTTTTATGGGATGAATTTAAAAAATATTTCAAAATACCACCTCTAAGTTCAATTGTATAAGTATATATACCATAGACTTTCTAATGTTGTCAAATATTACGATTTTATAAATAAAAAACATCAAGTTTTATTTTTCTCGATGTTTTTTATTAATTTATTATTTATTTTTTTCAACTTTGTTACTAGGATTAGTATTATATAAAAATTTATATACCTTGTCATATACATTATTGCTTCCTATAACTACAATAGTATCTCCTGCATGAAATACATAATCCGGTCCTGGTGATATTATTATCTTCTGTTTTCTTCTATAAGCAACTATGGTAGCTCCTGTTGCTTGCCAAAATCTTATTTCATTTATCTTTTTTCCTAAAACATTGCAATCTTCATTAACTTCTATCTCTATTAAGGTAAAAGGAGTAATATTCTTAAATCTATCTATAAAATCTAATATTTTTTCAAAATTTAATTGTATTTCATCATCTAGTTCTTTTTTCTTATCAATTAACTTAAATATATTCTCCTTTACTGTGCTTAAGTACTCAGTATCCTTATTTTTTTCTATAAACTTCTCCGCAGCAGGGACAGATAATATCTCTATTCCACTCCCCTTTGTGGAAGATACAACTCTCATATCTTCTAATAACGCTATAGCTCTCCTTATTGTTTCTGGTGATACATTATACATACTTGCTAAAGTAGATCTTCCACTAATTTTTTCATCAGTTTTTAGTTCTCCTAGGACAATTTTATTTGCAATATCTAATGCTATATTTTTATATACTGCCCCGCCTTGATGACCTTTCATTTCAATTCCTCCATTAACACAATTATATATAATGGATAATTATCCAACTATTTTATCCAATCCTATACTATATTACACCAATTTTTATTTATTTTCTACTATTTTCTCATTTTTTTCAAAATATTCTATGGTTCCTCTGTAAATAGCTCTATTAAAATAGTCATCACTTAAATCTGAAAAATCCTTACTGTCTAATCTTATAATTTGTTGAACTATAGGAAATAGCTGCATTCCATATAAGTACATACATTCTTTTGGTTTTATTCCTGGCCATGCATTACAACTTACTACAACTCTTCTATTTTCTTTATTAACACCTTCGGGTATTACATTGTAAATAGGGTCATCTGGATATATTACTGGCTTATCTAAAGTTCCTGTAGGTATTCCTTCTATAGCTTTAACTTGTATAGGATTAATATCTGTTAAATAAGGATCTGCAGTTAAATCAAGTATTACAGCATGAGGCTTTAAATAGCTAATTAAATCATTTGTTATTATATAATCAGAAGCATTATCTCTTGTAGAAGCATCAACTAATATATCTGTTTCTTTCAAAGCCTTTATAAGTTCTTCTCTATCACTTGTAATACTTCTTGGCAGCATACTAACTAAAATACCTTTAGCTCCTATTTCCTTCATTTTTTTATTTAAATCTAGGTTTCCATATTTACCAGCTGCCTTTGCAGCGTATAATCCTACCATTCCCATACCTATAATGGTAACTTTTATAGTTTCTCTATTTTTTTCATAGAAGTTCTTCATATTATTTGAAAGTTCTTTAAAGGCTAATTCTATTCCATTTCCAGAAGTTCCATTATAGTTTACTACTATCCTTTCTAAAAAGTCATTTCTTAAAGAATCCATGGATACACCAAAAATATTTTTATCCTTTAATTTTTTTACTCTTGTAGCTCTTGTTGGATAGTGGAGCATACTGATTAAAGCACTCTCATCTTTCATATAATCTATTTCATTAAATTCTGGTGAGCGCAACACTGTTACTATATCTTTTTCATAACATTCTCTATTTGAAACGAACTTTATATTATTATTTGCCTGTAAATATTCTTCTTTAGATATGCCCATGGCTTCTCCGTAACCTTCTTCTAAAAAGAATTCTGCATTTTCACCGCTTAATCTTCTAAAAAAGTCTGGTAAAAAATCTCTTTTTTCATTTTTTTCTTTATGCATTCGTGGAAATCCTAATGTTATCATAACAATCCCCCTCTTTACAAAAATTTATATGAAAGTTTTTGACAATAAAAAACTCATATAGTATAATTAAGTTGTCAATAGTTACAACTTCATTATATACTGCAAGTTGTAATTTTTCAATATATTTTATTAAAGGGGGACAAATACTTGAATAATGTAGAAAATTTTTTAAATAAAAAAGGATTTTCTTTTGCCCTTTCTATAGATTGCGAAGGAACTAACTTTGATAAAAATTTAGAAAATAACGTGAAAAATTTAGAAAGACTTCTAAAACTTAATTCAGAAAATGATATATATACTATACTTTTTATTACTCCTTTTTTTGCAAATATGCTTTCTAATTTAAATTTAGTCCAAAGAATAAAACAGTATAAAGTTATATTTGGACTTCATATACATCCAGATAATCTACCTGAGGAAATAAAAATTCATTGTCCTTTTATAAATGATGAAGAAGAACTCTTAACAGCTTATTCTTATGAAGAACAAAAAATAGTTATAAAGCACTGTATGGATTATTTACATAATAAAGAAATAGCTCCAATAGAAATTTTTAGAGGTGGATATTTCTCTATGGATGATAATACAACTAAATGTCTTATAGAATTAACAAATATACGGTATGAATCACATAATATTTATAGAGAACAATATAAGGTTACTGAAAACTTGTTATCTCCATTACCAGTATATGCATTTGATGATAAAGAAGAATTAAGACTTGAGTATTTCTCCACAGAAAAATTAGTAGAACTACTTATAAATGCTATTAAAGAGGATAAGAAAGCTTTAGGTATTACTCATAGTTATCTACTAGATCCAGAAGATTTTCATTATAAAAGAGATAATATAAAAGAAGATATTCATTTTAGATTAAATAAGTTAATTAAAGTAATAAATTTATATAAAAAAGCTATAGAACCTATAGAAAATATAAAAATATAAAAATATAAAAATAATTGTATAGATAAGAATGGAGGTTTTTTATGAGAGATTATAGGGAAATTGAATTATGGAAGGACGTCACAGAAGAGCAGTGGAACGATTGGAAATGGCAAGTAAGAAATAGAATAACCTCAGTGGAAACGTTAAAAAAAGTTATTAATCTTTTACCCGAAGAGGAAGAAGCTATCGATAAATGTTTAGAAACTCTAAGGATGGGTATTTCCCCTTATTATGCGACTTTAATAGATCCTAATGATCCAAATGATCCTATAAGAAAGCAAGCTGTACCTACTATAAATGAATTGAGTTTTTCTAGTGCAGATATGAGTGATCCTTTACATGAAGATGCAACTTCTCCAGTGCCAGGATTAACCCATGCATACCCAGATAGAGTATTGTTTTTAATTACAGATATGTGTTCTATGTACTGTAGACACTGTACTAGAAGAAGATTTGCAGGCCATACGGATGCTTCTATGCCTAAAAATAGAATTGAAATGGCCTTAGATTATATAAGGAATACTCCTACTGTAAGAGATGTTCTCTTATCCGGAGGAGATGCGCTTATGGTAGATGATGATAGATTAGAATATATAATAAAAAATTTACGTGAAATACCTCATATAGAAATCATAAGATTAGGTTCAAGAATTCCTGTAGTAAATCCTATGAGAATTACAGATAATCTTGTAAATATGCTAAAAAAATATCATCCTATTTGGTTAAATACACACTTTAATCATCCACAAGAAATAACTGAAGAATCAGTAAAAGCCTGTGAAAAATTAGCAAATGCAGGTATACCTTTAGGAAATCAATCTGTTCTTTTAAAAGGTGTTAATGATTGTGTGTATATTCAACGAGATTTAGTTCATAAATTGGTTAAAATGAGAGTAAGACCTTACTATTTATATCAATGTGACTTATCTCAAGGTATAGAACATTTTAGAACTAAAGTTGCAAAAGGTATTGAAATAATAGAAGGCCTAAGAGGTCATACTTCTGGTTATTGTGTTCCTACTTTTGTAGTTGATGCTCCTGGTGGCGGAGGAAAAATCCCTGTAATGCCTCAGTATTTAATAAGTCAATCTCCATCTAAAGTAGTATTAAGAAACTACGAAGGAGTTATAACTACCTATACTGAACCAGAACATTTTGAAGAAACTAAATGTTCCTGTCATGTATGTAGTGGTAAAAAAGAAGAAGAAACTACTGGTGTTTTTTCACTTTTAGAAAACAAGAGAATGAATTTAGAACCAAAATCTTTAGATAGAAAAAATAGAATAAGTGAATATAAAAAACTTCACAGTAAATAAAGTAAATTCTATTTTAAAATACAAAAGAAGGCAACTATGATTATAGGTGCCTTCTTTTTAATTTATTCTATTTTGAAAGTTTTAATTTCATCTGTAAGTTTTTGTGACATTCTATTCAATTCTTCAGCTAATGCATTTATTTCTTCCATTTCTGCATTTTGTTCTTCAGTAGCTCCACAGACATTCTGAGCTGCATCTGCTATCTTCTCTGATACCTCTGAAACTCCTTCTACTACAGAAAGAACTTTGTTTCTACTCTCATTAACAGTTACTAAACTTTCAGATATATTATTTATTTTTTCTACTACATTTTCAATAGATAAATTTATTTCTTTAAATGTTTCTTTAGTATTATTTACAGCTTCATTTTGTTTTACCACTACTACTTCTGATTGTTTTATAGTACTCTTTGCAAGTTCAATATCTTTTTGTATATTAGTTATTATTGATTTTACATTATTAGTTGATTCTGCTGTATTCTCAGATAATTTTCTAACTTCTTCTGCAACAACAGAAAATCCTTTTCCTGCTTCTCCTGCTCTTGCTGCTTCAATAGCCGCGTTTAAAGCAAGTAAGTTAGTTTGTTCTGATATAGAAGTTATAGTCTCTACTATAGTTCCTATGCTATTTGCTTTTTCACTAAGAGCATTTATTACTTTATTAACTTCATTAGATACCTTTCTATTTTCCTCATTTTTCTCTTCTAATGTGTTAATAGTTTGGAATCCCTTATTAGAAACTTCATATACTCTATTAGAATATTGTTTACTATTATCTATATGTTTTACTACTAAATCAAGTTCCCTTGAAAGTTCATTAACAGCACTCAATCCTTGTTTTGAAGTTTCAGCTCCTGATTCCATATTACATGCCACTTCTGTAATAGTTTGAGCAACTTCGTTGATGGAGCTAGAAGTTTGCTCTGTTGATGCCAATAACGATTCTGAAGAATTTGTAACTACTAAAGATGCTTCATTAATATTTTTAATAAGATTTTTCATATTATTTATCATTAAATTAAAGCTATTACTTAGAGTTCCAATTTCATCTTTAGATGTATAATCACTATTTACTGTTAAATCTCCTTCAGATGCCTTTGTAGTTAGGCTCACTAAGCCAATTAGTGGTTTTGTAAATGTATTTGAAAGAATATAAGTAATTACTATTACTGCTAATAATATAATTAGTCCTACTATAATAGTTTTATTTTGAATACTTTTCACCATAGCAAAAGCATCTTGTGTTTTTTCTACTGTAATTACAGCCCAATTTTGCGAATTTCCAGGTAACTTTATTGTTTGGTAAGCACTTATTATTTCATTTCCTTCTAAATCCTTATACTGAATTATGTCGCTCTTACCAGATAAAGCTTCGAGAGTTATTTCTTTAAGTTTTTCTGGAACTTTAACTTCTTCAATTTTTGTCTTTGGGCTTCCGTTAGCATCTTTTATTACCTTTCCTGATCCATCTTTTAATTTAATAGTTTTTTGTAAGCTCTTGTAGTTATAAATTTCTTGAACTTGGTTTTTATCTGGATGAGCTATAACCGCTCCTTCGCCATCAATTACATATGCATATACTTGCTGTGAACTATATTTTTCAACCATTTTCTGAAGCTCGTCCAATTTTAAATCTGCATCCATTACTCCCCTCATTTTATTTTTATCATCAAATATAGGAAAAATAATAGAATTTATTGCTTCACTATCATCATTTACAGTAAGATAAGATTTACTTACAAAAGGCTTTTGAGTATTTACACTTTGCTTAAACCACCATCTATCTGCTCTATTTGCTAATTTACCTTTAGTTCTAGCTGTCTGATCTCCTTTCATATCTTGTATGCAGAACAAATCAAAATAAGGATTTCTCTTTATAGTGTCCTTTACCGCCTTTGTTTGTTTTGTAGCATTAAATTCCTTTATATTGTCATTACTTATAAGTTCTTCTGTTAGAACATAAGCTTTAGTCATATAATCTGTTACGCTATTTCCTATAGTTTTAGCTAAAGTTTTGTGATCTTCATAGATATGACTTTTTAAATTTTTAGTTGTGTAAAAGTTAAAAATAAAGCTAGATATTATAAGTGGTATAGTTACAAGTAATATTGAAGCTACAATTAGCTTATGTTTGATAGATCTAATTTTGATCCCCTCCCTTATGTAACATTATATATAAATTATAGACATTAAAACTTTTATATTTACATTTATCATTTTAATGCCTTATAATTCAAAATTATATTTCTACCAATAATACTATATAGTGCTAAAGTTCTAATATACATTAATTATTTTACTTCCATTTCTCTAATATGTAAATAAAAATTTCTAAACTTTCATAATATTACTTAATCAAACATAATCCGCTATTTTATTTAATTAATTTAAAAATTATTCATTTTATTTAAATTTGTCTAATATTATTATCGTATACTATTGATAAAATATTATTATAAAAATAAGGAATCCAAAATGGAATCCTTATTTTCTTATTCCGTATCCACCATAAACAGTTTTAATATCATTTATTGATATTACTGAATTTATATTAGTATTTTCAATTAGTTTAACTATCTCATTTTTTCTTCTTCTTTTTGCATGTACCATTAAAAGAGTTTTAGTTTCATTCATTCCTTCAGCTTTAACCTTTGTTACTCCTATATTTTCTTTTCTTAATATACCTGCTAAATTATTTCCATCAGCTTCTGAAACTATGACATTTATAGTTAAAAGCCCTAGAGCTAACTTTTCTTCTATAATTGAACCTAAATAGTTACCACATGCAAATCCTAAAGCATATATTACCATTCTTATAGGATCTTCATTAATACCATTTAGAACTTTATTAACAAGATAAAGCCAAATTGATACTTCTGCAAACCCAATTATTGATCCATAGCCTTTTTCTCCCCTTGTTATTAATACAGTTCTTACAGTCATAAGGGATACTTCTAATATTTTAGCTGAGAAAATAAGCAAATAGGTCATCATAACAAATTGCCCCCTTTTTATTAAAATGTTAATAATAACTTATTCTATTCTCTACAGATATTTATTATGTCTTTTAAAGCTGCCGCTGCTGCTCCTGTTGGGTTAGAAGCTCCTCCTAAGACACATATTTCCCCCATAATATCTGTATTAAAAATTATACCCTTATTTGTATTTTTAATAGCTGCTAAAATATTATTTTTATCTATCTTTTCTGGGCAAACCTCTAAAATTACATTTCCATCTTTAATATGAGCTTTACTTAATAATTTTATTATTTTTCCTTCATTCTTAGCTTCTTTTATATCCTCTCTACTAATATCTCTTATTCCTTTAATATTAATTTGCTCTAATCCACACTTTGTATTCATAAAACTATTTGATAATATTAAAAGTTTACAAGCGCTGTCTATTCCATCGATATCCATAGAATTCTCTTTTTCTGTTATTCCTTTATTTATTGCTTCCCTTAATGCATCATCAAAAGAAATATTGTCTTCATCCATCCTATCTAGTATATAATTTGTAGTTCCGTTTAGCACACCTAATATAGATTTTATTTTAGCACCTGCTAAGCTGTAATAACCCATATCCATAGTAGGAAGTGCTGCTGCAGTAGCTCCACTATATTTTATATTAACCTTTTCCATTTTTGCCAGTTCCATAATTTTATTAAAATTAGTAACTAAAGCTCCTTTAGAAACCATTACAATATCCATGCCTCTTTTTATTGCATTTATTATATATTTTAATCCGTCTCCTCCAGTATGAATATCACTATTTGTACATTCAATTAATATATCTCCTTGAAAAACCGTATAATCGTAGAATGAATCCTTATATATATTTCCATATTCTAACATTCCTCTAGAACCCTTACTACATTTTAAGAGCATCTCTAAATTTAACCCATTATCATCAAATACACAACCATTTTTTCCTATAACACCACATAATATTAAATCAATATTATGCTTTTTCTTTATTTCATCTTTTCTTTCATATAGCAATTTAACAAACTCTCTTCCTACATTTCCAAAGCCTGATAATACTAAATTCTTTTTCATAAGATCACCCATTCCTTAAAAAATAATATTAACATTTTTACAATTTAAATTTTTATACTTTTTAAGATTTAGTGTATAGTTTAATAACTCTATTTTATTTCTACTTTTTTACCATCAATTCCTATACCATAAAGACTATTATCTATATCATTTATATAATATAAAACTTCTCCCTTTCTTACAGCTTCAGAATTAGAATTTAACGATTCTCTTAAAAACTTGAAATTCTCTTTATTACATAAAATATACTTACTTCTATTCCAATTATGATCTTTACTTATTTCTGCATCTGTCATATTAAAATATTTATAACTCACATTTTCTTTATTGTCAGGTAATGAATCATCCCATGTAGCATCCACATGGTAATAATTGTTGTTTATTTTAACAATATTCCAAGCATGTTCTCCATCAACAGTTGTTCCCTCTACTCTCTCACATTCTATTTTAGCTTTGTTCAACAACATTTTCATTGTAAGAGCATATCCATTGCAGACACCTTTTTTCTTTAATAAAATACCATAAGGATAATATTCCTCCTTAGGAACTGTACCTTTTACAAAATTATCGTAATCATATACTGTATTTTTAACAATATAATCATGAATTGCATATTCTTTTTCCAGTTCACTCATATTAGGTTTAATTATTTCTCCTATTATTTCATCTGCTTTTTTATGTAAGGATTTTCTTATATTTAAATACTTTTCTTTTGATATGTCACCTGGATATTTAATATTAATCTTAGTGAAATCATAACTTATATTAGCTATAGAATAAAATCCTGTATAATCTTCTTTAAACATATTATTTATTATAGTATTAATTTGTGGAGCATTACTCCATTTATTATTTATATATATATCTATTTCATCTTTTCCTTGGTAAAGTGAATCTTCAATAGTTTTTATGAATTCATCTTCATTGTTTATGATTTTACTATCTTTTGAAGCCACTTTTATTGGTATATAAAAATATGAATCATAAGCATTATAGCTTTCTTTGTCTCTAGAATTTTTCCTATATTGAACTTTAATATTTCCTTCTCCTTTTTGTAATGCTTTTATATTTCCATTATCATCTATGCTTAGTACATTAGGTTGATCTACAGAATAACTTACATTGGTTATATAATATTTCTCTTTTAAAGATTGTAATGTTATTTTCCCATAATTATTAGGAAGCATTACTTTTTTATCTAACCTACAGCTTATATCTCCTGTAAAATCGTAATCTTGAAAACTATTGTTTATAAAGTAAAAATAGTCAATATATATCATTACTTTTGACAAATCCAATTTCATATCTTCATCATAGGAATAAAATGTTTTTAAATTATTATAATAATTTAAATCCGAATTATTTAAATTTATCTTATTTTTAGCTTCTAATAATGCTTTACGTGTAGAAATTTCATCAAATTTTTTCATGTTTAAAACAATATTATTTTCCTTATTTTTTATAGCATTTAATAAAACATCATACACTTCTTCCTTATTTTCTATATCTATTATCTTTAATTTATTTTCATTAAAATTTTTTAGTGTTTGAAAAGATATTTTCTTTTCATTCTTCAGAAAATTACCCTTGTAAGCTTTAATTCCTTTTCTTATATACAAATCATATTGTCCCTTATCTTCATATTCTTCATTTGGTATAACTCTTACACTATTTGTTTTATTATCATATTGTAAATTTACAGTTTTTTTTCTATTATTTTTGTTATCGTATACATAAATATTTTCCTCATTTACAGTACTCTTTTCTAATGGACTATTAAATAATACATTCCATACTTTATTTGTTGAAACATCTTTTATTACATAGTCATCCACGTTCAATGAAGCTGCATTACAAAATGAATATGGAATAAATATTTCACCTAAAAAAACTATAATGAATATTATTCTTAATTTTTTGCTAAAATTTTTCATAAACTTCCTCCTCTATAGAAGTCATGTGAATGTCTGTTTATTTACTATATTATATCATAATAATTTCTTTATTAATAATAAAAAAATATAAAATAACAGCTAATCAGATATTTTTTACCAAATTCGCTGTTATTTATACAAATCTTTATATACTGTATTAAATACTTTTAATGCTTCTTCAATTTTATTTTTTAATAAGTCTTTCTTTTCATCCAATTCTTTATATCCCATTTCTGTTAATGTATATATCTTTTGCATCTTCTTTTTGGAATCATCCCATTTTCCTTCTACTAATTTCTGTTTTTCAAATTTCTTCAAAAGTGGATAAATACCTCCAGTACTAGGAATCCAAAGTCCATTTGTTCTTTCCCCTATTTGGTGAGCTATATCATTACCATTTGTAGGGGATAAATTTAATATAAATAAAACATATAGGGGCAGTAGTCCCTTTGTAAAAACCTGTCCTACTGCTTCCTTCTCTCTTTCTACTTTTTTTAAATTTTCTAGCTTTTTCTTATACTCCTCGTATAATCTCTTTTCTTCTGCCTTTGTATCTTCAAAGCTACTCATACTATGTTAACTCCTCTTTTAATACAACTCCTATTAATCCTGGCCCACTATGAACACCAGAAACAGGACTTATTTCTCCTCCTAAATAAGCTTCACTAACATTATCCATAGTTTTTATGGTTTCAAATAATTTATTACTCTCTTCTAGAGCATCTCCATGAACTACGCATATTTTACATTTCTTTTCCTTTAATATACCTTTTATTATTTCAATTAATCTATTTATTGATTGCTTTCTACCTCTTACTTTATCAAAAGTATAATATTTTCCGTCTTTCGCGTCAACTGATATTATAGGCTTTATATTCAAAAGCTCTCCAATAGTACCGGAAACTCTTCCTATTCTTCCACCTTTCTTTAAATATTCCAATGTTCCTACCACAAAAAATAAATTAATTCTCTTCTTTATATTAGGTATTTCATTTACTATTTCATCAAAACTCTTTCCATTCTTTATCATTTCACCACATTCTTCTACTATCATGCCTTCTCCTGCAGATATAGATTGAGAATCACAAACAAAAGTATTTATATTAGGATGATTATCACTAACTAATTTTACTGCGTTATAAATTCCTGATAATCCAGAAGATAAAGTTATTGCTATAGCGTGAGTAAATTTCTGTTCCTCAAGCTTATAAAATAGATCCTCCATATCCTGAATTGAAGGCAATGAAGAGGTAGGCACTTCTTTTTCGAAATTTCTATAAACTTCTTTAGGGCTTATTTCTAATTTATCTTTATATTCCCTATCCTTGTATATTATTCTAAATGGTAATACATTTACATTATACCTTTTTATTATATCTTCACTTAAATCTGCTGTAGTATCTGTAATTAAAGCGATTTTTTCCACTTTATATTTCCTCCTTATATGCAAATTGGTTTTCTTTAGCTAGTATTCCACACTATATATAAAATTATATCACCAAATAAATAATTATCAATAGTGATATGTATCACTATTGATATATATCACTATTGATATATGTTTAAAGATAAAAAACCACTGTAATATACTTATTATCAGTGGTTTAGTTAATATTTCAAGTTTTAAGTTTAAACTTAAAAGAACATCTAGGACAAGTTACCAATATGTTTCCTTTTCTTTTTGGCAATCTTAGCTTTTGGGAACAATTTGGGCATCTTATTATTAAAAAGTCTTTTTTTTCTTTTAACCTGCTTTTTAAACTTTCAATACCATCTTTTAAATTGTGGGAAAAACTATTCATATTAAAGTAATGCAAATAGTCCCTTATTTTTCTTATATAACTTTCATAAATTATTTCTTCTTTTGCTCTTCTATTAATATTTTTAGATCTAGTTCTCCAAAAAGAATAGATCATTAAAATCCCTCCTAGTATTTTTACATCATTGAATAAAGCTATAAATGCACCTATAATGAAAGTGGATTTGGATAACTTATCCCATCCATATATATTATTAGAATAGTTCATATTCATTTGTAAGACTACCTCCCTGCAGATAATTAACTATATTAAATATATATTATCACAAATACAAGTATATCTTTATTAAAGTTTTATAAATTTTTTGTGTATATAATTTTATACTAAAATCAATAAAAAGCCCTTACTTATAAGGACTTTTTATTGATAAAATTATATTTATTTTAAATTAATCTCTACAGCAGTTTTTCTGTTTATACTTTTTCCACCTATGGATTTTATATCCTGTATAACAAGATAATACCTTCCATTAAGATTTGCAGCTTCTTTTGGTATTAGTATTATTTTATTTCCTTCTTCAAATTTATAATCAATGTCTATATCTTTAAATGTATTATCTTGTAACAATTTTATTGTATCATTATTTACAGTTTGCTTATCTATATCTTTATTAAAGACAATACTAAACTTTGTATTATCTTTGCTTTTAACTAAAGTAGGAAACTTTTTAAAATCACTAAAATAAAAACCCATTGTATTTTTAAATATTTCTTTGTCTAATTTTTCCCATGTATTTTTTGACCCTAAATAAATATTGTTTGAATCTACATTGTCAATGATATGCTTAAAGGCTTTTAAGTACTCATTTCTTCTACATTTATTTAAATCAATTATAAACTCATTTCCATTTATTTTTACTTTTATCATATTACTATTATCTGCTTTATTTTTAGCTGAATATAATAATTCTGCTACCGCCAATGCATCAATATCTTTAGTATTAAAATCAGGAGTTATCCCAACTTTATGTATAGTATTTCCTTTAGGAGAATAAAAACTATGAGTAGTTAACTTTAATACTCCTCCATCTTCTAGAGGAAAAGTACTCTGCTGTACTCCTTTTCCAAAACTTTTTATACCAACAAAAAATGCCTTCTTATAATCCTTTACTGCTGCTGACAATATTTCTGAAGCAGAAGCAGTATAATCATTAATTAAAAATATAATAGGTTTATCTATTACATGTCCATGACCTATTCCTTTAAAGTCATATTCGTTTCCTGCCTTGTTCTTCATCTTTATAACAGTTTTTTCTCCTATAAAGTGTCCTGCTATATTATATGCTGAATTAGTATATCCACCTGTGTTATCTCTTAAATCTACAATAAATTTATCAACTTTCTTTTCTTCTAATTCATTTACTGCTTTTGAAAAAAGTTCTGGTGTCTCCATACCAAAAGATATTATTTTTATATAACCTATATGGTCATCAATTACTTTCCAGTTTACTGTTGGCAAATCTATTTCTCTTCTCTTTATAGTAAACTTTAAATTTTCCTCTCCTCTTAGTATTTCTAATTCTACTTTTGAGCCTTCTTCTCCCCTTAAATACTTTGCTGACTCTTCAAGCTTAAGTCCTTTAAGGCTATGTCCATCTACCCTAATAATTATATCTCCAGCTTTTAATCCTGCTTCTAAGGCTGGTGAACTATCCATAACGGATTTAACTTTTATGCCCTCTGAGTTTTCCTCATTATAAATTCCTATTCCACAAAAACTGTTGTTTATTGCATTAACAAAGCTTTTAAAATCTTCAGAAGAAAAATATTTAGTATAGGGATCATTTAGCCCTTTTACCATATCTTCTATATTATTAGAGTCTAAAACTTCCTTTGGAACTTCATTTACATATCCATTTTGTATTAAACTCCTAACTTGGTTTAATACATTATTGTTGTCAGCTTGTGCATAAACCTTTATACCATTTCCAATGGATATAATAAAAGTAAATATCAACATAAAGAAAAATGACTTAAAGAATTTATTATTTTTATGTTTTATCATATACCTTACCACCTTTCTAGCAAGATAATTATACCATAAAAATCCTGGAATTAATAAATTTATTAATTTAGGATTTTCGTAGTAATAATATTATTTTAATCTCCGTCAAATAGACTTCCTATATTAAAAATACTTCCTTCATCCTTATTTTTGCCTCCAATTGATGGTGCTGAAGAAAATATTCTATCTGCTAACCTACTAAATGGCAATGATTGTATCCAAACTTTTCCTGGACCTTTTACTGTAGCAAAAAATAATCCTTCTCCTCCAAAAAATGCAGATTTTATTCCTCCTACATATTCTATGTCATAGTGTACATCTCTAGACATTGCTACTAAACATCCTGTATCAATTCTAAGGATTTCTCCATAATTCAACTCTTTTTCAATTATAGTTCCACCAGCATGAATAAAAGTTAATCCATCACCTTCTAATTTTTGTAGAATAAATCCTTCTCCTCCAAAGAAGCCCACACCCAATTTCTTTCTAAAATCTATCCCAACTGAAACTCCCTTAGCAGCACATAAAAAAGCATCCTTTTGACAAATTATCTTTCCACCCATCATACTTAGATCTACAGATATTATTTTTCCTGGATAAGGAGCAGCAAAAGCTACTTTTTGCTTACCATATCCAGCATTAGTAAAAGCTGTCATGAACAAACTTTCTCCAGTAAGAACCCTTTTTCCTGCACCAAAAATCTTATCCATAAAACCACCACTGCTGGTATTTCGGCCATCTCCAAATATTGTTTCCATTTTTATACCTTCAGTCATCATCATCATAGCACCTGCTTCTGCTATAACTGTTTCCATTGGATCTAATTCTACTTCTACAACCTGCATATCATCTCCATATATTTTATAATCAACTTGATGTGAATTCATTTTGTTTCCCCCTCTCTTTATATAAAATTATTATATCAGAACTTATTATATTTTTATTTATATTTTTACAATAATCCTTAATATTATTTTAAAAAACTTCATTATTTGTACTTTGAAACTTAAAACACATGTTTGAAAACACATACTTGAACAAACTCCGAAACAAAATAAAAGCTAATATTATTATAGTTAACCAAAAAACTAACTTCATTGTAACCATCTCCAATCTAATTTATACTGTAATCCTAAAAATTTAGTATAGAAACTTGCCATTAATTAATACTATACATCTAACTTTCTTCTCAAAATGTAGGATGTAGCTGTAAAAAATATTGCTACAATACATATATCGAAAATAAATTGTGCTATATTGATATTAGAATTTAAATTTACTCCTGGAATATTCATTGTACTAATATAAATTGCTTGAGGAAATATTTCTAATAGTGCATCTGAAATTTTAACCATAACTATAGAAATTAAAATAAATACTATCCAAGGTCCTAATTTTGCAATTTTCATTTTCTTCTTAATAGCTGCCTTACTTAAAGCTATTGAAAAGTAAATGGTACATAAAATTCCTAAATAACCTACTATGTAATAAAATATAGAAAATAATATAAAATTTATATTTAGGTTACTTATTGCTTCATTTACCTTTATATCTAATTTTAAAACATTGTGATATAAAAATATCAAGTTTGTTATAGCTACTGCAAAATATTGAATAAGAGAAGAGATTAGTTTCGAAGTTAATAAAGAATTACTAGACACTGGTAGTGCATATATTAAATAAGATGTATTTTCATTTAAATCTTTGCTAAAATTTTTTATATTCCATATAAATGCTACTACCATAGTTGCAACAGTTAATATAGTACAAAAACCAGTTACCACAGGCCTTGGCCATGTACCAACTTTTGTAAGTAAAAATAAATTGGCTACTATAACAACCATTATTAACCCTATGGTTTCTTTCCAATATCCCTTAATTTCATACTTTATTAAATTTTTCATTATACAAATACCTCCCTATAAAGCTCATCTATAGATTTTCCTTCATTAGATCTTAATTCTTCTGCATTTCCAGATAAAACAATACTTCCATTAGCTATAAATAGCACCTCATCAAATAATCTTTCTATATCATTAACTAAGTGAGTCGTAATAAGCATAGAACTTTCTTCATTATAATTTTCGATTATAGTATTAAGTATTTTTTCTCTCGTAGTTGGATCAACTCCTCCTAATGGCTCATCTAATATATATAACTTAGCTTTTCTAGATAAAGTCAATGTTAGATTTAATTTTTCTGTCATACCTTTAGAAAGGGTTGTAACTTTGCTATTTTCATCTAAATTCATAAATTTTAATAATTCTTTTGCCTTTTCTTCGTTAAAATCCTTATAAAAATCCTTATAAAAAGCTATAGCGTCTTTTATTTTCATCCATTTATATAAAAATGGTTTATCCGGTAAATATGCAACTATAGATTTTGTATATACTCCTGGTTCTTTTCCGTCTATTAAAACCTGTCCTGAAGATTGTTTTAACAAACCTGCTAATATTTTTAATAAAGTGGTTTTGCCACTACCATTTGGTCCCAAAATTCCTACTATTTTTCCTTTAGTTATTTCTATATTTACTAAATTTAATGCTTTCTTTCCAAAATAACTTTTAGTTAAATTTTCAACTTTTAATAAATTATCCATTATTTTTATCCTCCTTTAATTTTTCTTCAATAATTTTTACTATTTCTTTTTCTGTAAATCCTATATTTTTCATCTTTTCTATAAATAAATCTATAACCTCTTTAGCCATATCTTTTTTTAATGCTTCTATCATTTTTTCATCCTCCTTAACAAAAGTTCCCATACCTCTTTGAGTATAAGTAACATTCTCCCTCTCTAATTCCTGGTAAGCTCTTTGTAAAGTATTTGGATTAACTTTAAGTAATGCTGACATATCTCTAACAGAAGGTAGTTTATCTCCTGGATTTAGCTTTCCTGAAATAATATTTTCTTTAATATAATTCATTATTTGAATATATATTGGAATTTTTTCATCAAATTTAATATTCATTTTTACCTCCTTATATATTGTTTTAGTGTACTATATACATAGTACACTAAAACAATATATAAGTCAACATTTTCTATAGATTTTTAATTTAACATTATTTATATAATTTGCATAAGATAATATGGTATAAATTTTAAATAGGAGTAACTATGGCGAATATAAATAAACAAACCTATGATTTTTCTACAGTTAAAGGAATAAGCTTGAATCAATTAAATCAACACTATAAGTTATATGAAGGGTATGTAAATAAACTAAATGAAATCTGGTCTATGCCAGTAGACGCTGAGTATTATGGCAAAGGAAATTCTACTTACAGTCCTATGCGCTGTCTAAAATTAGGAGAAAGTTATGCTTTAGACGGCGTTAAACTTCACGAATTATATTTCCAAAATATAGTAGAGGGAAATACCAAACCCTTTGGAGCTATATTAAATCTCATCATAAGAGATTTTAAAAGCTATGAAAACTTTTTAGCTTACTTAAAAAAAGTAGGCCTTTCCATGAGAGGATGGGCTGTACTTACTATAGACCCTTTAGATAATAAACTTCATATTATTGGTTCAGATGCTCATGATGTAGGTGCAATATGGATGTCATATCCTTTACTAGTAATGGATGTTTATGAACATGCATATATGATAGATTTTGGCATAGACAAAAGTAAATATATAGACAGGTTTATTGAAAACATAAATTGGTTAGTAGTAAATAATAGATTAGCTGAATATATGAATCTAACTAATTTAAAAAAGTATTGTAGAAACTTCTATTTTCCTTATTAATTTACATTAAAATGGAGCTGTTGCATTAAGAAATTTACATACAATATACTGTTTTGCAAGTTTAAAGTTAACACAATATATTGTAGAATTTATTCTTAGTGCCACAGCCCCATTTTTTTAAATTCTTCCTCTATAATATCTATTTTCTTTCATTTTTATAATAATATTGTCTGGTGTTTCAATGTCAAGCTTTATATCTTCAGGTACTTTTCCTGTCCAGAATAGCGTTAATACTAACTTATTTTTATTCTTAGGATTATTGCATATAAAAGCTCCTCTTATATCTTCATCTTTTATTCTAATATTTTTACCATTCACTTCATTTTTAGTTAATTTTATAGGTAAATCCTTTAGATTATCATTAAAGACCTTGTTGTTTTCAGGATTGCCCAAGAAAATTACATTATTATTTTTTATATCTTCCTCTTTTACTTCTTTATCTTCTTTAACAATAATTAAATTATCATCCACACCATATAAACTTTCTTTTATAGAATTATACAAATCATCTAATTTAGATTTTTCTTTAGAATCTATTATATTGGAAGGTTTTATTATAATTATTTTTTCGTCATTTAATCCTCTTAAAATAATACTTGTCATTGACATTCCTATGTCTTTTTCTTTTTTAGAAAAAGAAACTTTTTTTTCTTCTTTTCTTATCTTTTTATTATCTTCCTCATCTAATTCTAAATTTTTGGGAACATATTTATCTCCATTTAGTGCCTTTTTTATATGTTCTTTTATATCTTTACCACTTTTCTCTTCAATTACTTGTAAAAATCCTTCTATAGTTGAATTTTTAAATTTGAATTTTTTAAAGTATTCCTGCATTATTTCTCTAAATTTCTCTTCCCCTACTCTATTCCTTAAATCTTCTAATACCAAAGCTCCTTTTTTATAAATAGCAGTATTATACTCATACATCTCTTTAAAGTTATCCACTGAGGATGCAATCTTTTTAGGTTCTATATTGGACATTTCATCAATATATACATATATTTCTCTTAAATCTCTCTTTATAGCTTTTGATGAGTATTCCCCTTGTGTTTTTTCAAAGTAATATGCTGTAGAAAAAGAAGTAAATGATTCGTCTAAAAATGGTTCCTTAAATTCATTATTTCCAACTGTTACATACCACCATTGATGACCTACTTCATGTACTGCTGCCTCTAATAAGAAAGGAATATCCTCCATTTCTAACATAAAATCTTCATATTTGCCCATCTGTATAATTTGGGGATATTCCATAGCTCCACCTGCTAAATAAGTCTCCATTATATCCAATTCTTCATAAGGATATTTACCAAATTCATGACTAAAAAATTTCACAGCATCTACAGCTATGTTCAATATTTGTTCTGCACATTTTGATTGTCCTTTAGAATCCTTATCTTTTATATAGTAACTATTTACCTTAATGCCATCTATCTCTTTAGACATTACTCCAAAATGTGGACTCATAATTACAACAAAGTCTCTTACATTTTCTGCTGTTAATATAACTGTCTTTTCATCTTTTTTTATTTCATCTTCCTTTTCTTTTCCAGTAGATGCAACTATAAAATTCTTTGGAACTTTAATCTTTACATTATAATTAGCCACATCACTATAGTTAGATTCCCCTATTTTATGAAATGGATTTTCATCCCATTTATCTTCTTTTTCATTATACATAGACAATATAGGATACCAGTTAGTAAGTGAATATACTTCATTGGTATATCCAAGTCTTCCTGTTCCCATAGGAATCTTTAATTTGAACTCTATATAAACTTGAATCTTCTCATTTTTCTTTAAGGTTTCATTTAGATTTATCTTTAATATTTGACTATTTTCAGTGTATTTAGCTTCTTTGCCATCTACAAGAACTTTGTTTATCTTTATATCTCCTATTTCTTCTTTAGTTATTTTTTCATCTTGTTTTTTAGGTCTTGTAAATAAAGGTTGAGTATCATAGTCATTATAGGAATCTGCATATAAATGAAATACTATTTGCCCTATTTCTTTATTTAAATTATTTGTAACAACTACGTTTTCTACTCCATCTAGTGCTTTTTCTTTTTGATTAAATATTAAATCCATATTGTACTGTACCGAAAGTCCTTCTGCTTTTACTACTACGCTTTTAAATGAAAAAACAATTAAAAATGCAATAAATAAAGCATTGATTTTTTTCAAATTTTTAATTTTCATAACTTTTGCCCACTTTAAGAGCTATCCCCCCTTTTCTATTTGCTAACTTTTCACCATAATTATAACACATTTTGAAACTTTATTAAAATTATTACAAAATTAAACTTACATTTTAAATACATCTATTTTATTTTTCATATCCTTTATAGCTTCTGAAAAATAATGTATAGAGTTCACTACTTTTTCTGATGATAAATACATCTCCTGTGATAAGGCTGCAATCTCTTCTGATGAAGCTGATACCTCTTCAAACTCTTCTTTCATGGTACCTGTATTTAAAAACCAGCTCATTAGTATCTTTATATATGCTCTGAGTTAAATTATAAATATTATCTCAAGATTTTTTGCTTTCTTCTGCTAACTTTCTTATTTGATCTACTACTACAGCAAAACCTTTACCTTCTTCTCCTGCCCTTGCAGCTTCAATAGCTGCATTTAAAGCTAATAAATTGGTTTGCTGTGATATGCTATTTATTGTATCCGTTATTTCATTTATTTTTTTACTCTATCATCTAAATTTGAAACTTTTGATATAACTGTTGCTAAAGAATTGTTTATTGACTCATATAACTGTTCTAATTCCTTCTCACTAACTTCAGCCTTATTATTTATATCTCTTACATTAACATCTACATTTTTAATAGATTTCACAATATTATCAAGTTCTTCACTAAAATAATTCAATATGCTTGATATATCTACCAATTCATCAGCTTGACTTCCTGTTCCTTTAGCTATGTCCTGTATAGCCTGTGATACATTTTGTGATGATGGTATCATTTCTTTAGATACAGCTGACAATTCTCGAGAATTTTCTTCTATATTTTCTGAGCTATCTTTTATATTATTTATTAATGATTTAATATTTTCTATAGTTAAATTTAACGCGTCACCAATATCCTTTATTTCATACTTAGAATTAACTAATCATCTTTGTGTTAAATCTCCTAAAGCTACAACATTTAATGTATTTAATATATTTTTTATATTATTTACTAATTTATTAGTTCTTATTTATTAGTTCTTATGTTAGCTAAAAGTATAAATATAGAAAGTATTGTTAATGTTAGAATAACAATTTCAATTGGCTATTTTTCCATTATCTATTACATTGGTAGCTATTCTCTTTTCCCTTAAAAATATTGTAGTTGCTGCATCTGTGTTATTCTTTATTTCATCAACAAACTCAGTATCTTTATTTAATAACTTTTCTCCCTTATATAGTTTGTCTCCAACAACTTTCCACTCTCCAAGATACTTTTATTCTACATTTTTATAGGAATCCATGCATTTTTCTCAATAAAACATTAAAATATATTAATATGATATAATGACTTATCTAGAAGCTTAACATCTTATATGATACCTAATAAATATAGATCATAAAGCTTATGTTAGTGCTACATTATAAAATAACAATTAAGG
Organism: Clostridium tetanomorphum; assembly: GCF_017873215.1. GTDB lineage: Bacteria > Bacillota > Clostridia > Clostridiales > Clostridiaceae > Clostridium_AO > Clostridium_AO tetanomorphum. The sequence goes on along the minus strand of NZ_JAGGKA010000003.1, from coordinate 5,292 downwards.
AGGAAGAAAATGAAGGTTGTTTGTTTAGGAGATAGTCTTACTTACGGCTATGGTGTTTATCCTGATGAAAATTGGTGCTATATTATAAAAAAACATTTTAACATAGATTTAGTCAATAAAGGTGTAAATGGAGATACCTCCGCTGGTATGCTTTTCAGATCATTTTCTGATATTATAAATATTTCTCCTTCTCATGCCATTATTATGGGAGGAACCAATGATTTATTAATGGGATATAGTATAGATACTATAATAGACAATATGTCATCCCTCCTAATGGAAATTAAAGATAAAGGCATAATTCCCTATCTAGGTATTCAACCTCCTACTAATGAGTATCTAGCAAAAAAATTCTGGGATGGAACTATAGATTATTCTCAAGTGAATAATAATATAAGTATTTATAGAAATGAGATGATTAAATTTACTAATAAATTTAATATTAATTATTTTGATTTTTACAATGAATTCATAAACAATATAAGAAATTTAAACTATTTATTTATGGATGGTATTCATCCTTCGAAAAAAGGGCATGAACTTATGGCTAAAATTATTAAGTTTTAATTATTATTTTAAATAAATAAATTTTATGAGTTTTTGATAAAAATTTAACAAAAAACTATTTGATTTTATATGAAAACGTGATAAAATGTTTTCGTCGGTATTCTTATGGAACTGAACGCTTATTACTTTAATAAGAAAGTTCCGAATTATATCCTTAAAAGGAATAAGAACGGAGGTCATTATTTTGGAAAAAAAATTAAAAAGTTCAACAGGATTGAACACAAGGCAAATGGCTATCATAGGAATGTTATCAGCCATTTCTATTCTACTAGGTGTATCTGGATTAGGATTTATACCAATTCCACCAGTAAAAGCTACTATAATGCATATTCCTGTTATCATTGGTTCAATACTTGAAGGTCCAGTGGTAGGTGGAATGATTGGGTTAATTTTTGGTTTATTTAGCGTTATACAAGCTATGACAAACCCTACACCTTTATTTTTTGTTTTTATAAATCCAGTAGTATCCGTACTTCCTAGAATTCTTATAGGTATTGTATCCTACTATTGTTACAATATGATTAGAGGAAAGCATACATCTATAAAAATTGGCATAGGAGCAGCTATTGGTTCTCTTACAAACACTTTTGGTGTTTTAGGATTAATGTACTTATTATATGTTGAAAGATATGCTAAAGTTTTTAACATAAGTGTTTCTGCTGCTAAAAAAGGTATAATTGCTATTGGTTTCACCAATGGATTACCTGAAGCTGCAATTTCTGTTTTAATTACAATTCCTGTAGTTATAGCAGTAAAAAAACTTAAAAAATAAATTTCATCTCCTGGCTTTTTGTCAGGAGATTTTTGCAAATTTACAATCTTTTTAAAAGGAGAGTTAAATTATGAAAGAAATAAAATTCATAGATATAGATGGAATTAAAGTTGGGCATGCCCAAGATTTTGAAGCTGGTACCGGCTGTTCCGTTGTTTTATGTAAAGATGGTGCTTCTGCTGGAGTAGACGTACGTGGAGGTGCTCCTGGTACTAGGGAAACAGACCTTTTAAATCCAGTTAATTTAGTGCAAAAAGTTCACGGAATAGTATTATCTGGTGGCAGTGCTTTTGGATTAGATGCTGCTAGTGGAGTAATGCAATACTTAGAAGAACGAGAAATAGGATTTGATGTTAACGTTGCTAAAGTTCCTATTGTTCCTTCTGCAGTTCTTTTTGATTTAACTGTAGGTAATAGTAAAATTAGACCAAATAAAGAAATGGGTTACAATGCTTGCTTAAATTCAGAACATAATGAAGGAGATTTGCAAGGAAATATAGGTGCTGGTACCGGTGCTACTGTTGGAAAATTTCTAGGTCCCAAACATTCAATGAAAGGTGGTCTTGGAAGTTATTGTCTTCAAATAGGAGATTTAAAAATAGGAGCATTGATTGCTGTAAATTGCTTAGGAGATGTTATAGATCCTGAAAGTGGGAAAATACTAGCTGGAGCTTTAAAAGAAGATAATTCTTTTGCTAATACTGAGGAAATTATGATTAAAAATTATAGTGAAAAGAAAAATGTATTTTCCGGTAATACATCTATTGGGATAGTTGCTACTAATGCCATTCTTACGAAATCTGAAGCCAATAAAATAGCTTCTATGGCTCATAATGGCTATGGAAGAACTATGAGACCAGCTCATTCTACCTTTGATGGCGATACTATATTTACCATGGCTACTGGAAAAGTTACAGCTGATATAAATGTAATAGGCTTACTTGCAGCTAAAGTAGTAGAAAAAGCTGTAGTTAATGCAATACTAAATGCTTCCACTATGTATGGTCATATTTCTTATAGTGATTTATATAATTTTTATAATTGCTAAACCCATATATTTTTATAAACTTATAGAATACTTATAATTAAAATAATAGTTGGGGATTGAAAAGGTCCCCAACTATTATTTTAACATTGACTTAATTATGAATTAGTTATTACTGCTATAACTGTTTCAGGATCCTTAAGTAATTTTATAGAAGGATCTAAATTTAAATCTTTTATCTTAATTTCTTCACCAAACTTCATATTGTTAACTTCTATTTCTACCTTATTAGGAATTTTTGAAGAATCTCCTTCAACTTCCACATCACTATTATATACTTGAATATATAAATCTCTATTCTTTAATAAATCCTTTCCTAAAAAATCTACTGGAACAGTCCATTTAACATTCTCTTTTTCTGTAATAGCTTGAATATCTATATGGATAATCTCTGTTGTAGCAAGATCTCTTTCTACTTCTTTAATTATCCCCTGTTTTTTCTCATTATTTAATAGAAAATTTATTTTTGCTTTTTCTCCTTTTTCCTTAAGAAAGTTTAACAATTTGTTTCTTTCAAATTTTACAGGCATATTTTTAACATCTTTTCCATAAACAACTCCTGGTATAAATCCCTCTCTTCTTGCAATTCTTGCTTTTTCACTTCTTGCAAATGCATTAATTGTTCCTTCCATAATAAAACCTCCTTAGTAAGTCTTTACTTCTTAAATTATAACACATTATTGGAATTATTATGATGTTTTATAATATTGTTTACATTTTTGTAATATTGTTTACAGTTAATTTATATTATATTTAAAATTTTATGATTATTTTACCGATTATATATTTATACAAATAATTTACATTTCTATGTATATAAATTTCTATAATTTTAATATATACTATAAATTATAATAGTATATAAAATTTAACTATTGGCTCTTTAAAATAATATGTATAAATTATAAACTTTGAGGTGATGTTACAATGAATACGGAAAATCCTTCTATAATATTAGAAAAACAACGTAAATTTTTTAAAAGTAATAGAACTTTAGATATAAACTTTAGAATAAATGTACTGAAAAAGCTAAAGAATATAATTATAGAAAATGATGAGCTAATTTATAAAGCTCTTAAAAAGGATCTTAATAAATCTAAATTTGAAAGCTATATAAGTGAAGTGGGCTTTGTTATTAGCGAAATAAATTATACTATAAGAAATATTAAAAGTTGGAGTAAAGTAGAAAAAGTTAAAACTCCTTTAATGCATTTTCCTTCAAAAAGCTACATATTGAAAGAGCCTTATGGTTCTGTTTTAATTATTGCTCCATGGAATTATCCTTTTCAACTAATATTTGCTCCTTTAATAGGAGCTATAGCTGCAGGTAATTGTATTTTCTTAAAACCTTCTGAGTTATCTCCTAATATATCTAACCTTATTACAGATTTAATAAATAAGAATTTTGGAAAAGATTATATCTATTGCCTTCAAGGTGGTATTAATGAAACCTCCTCTCTTCTATCTTTGAAATGGGATTATATATTTTTTACAGGAAGTATTCAAATAGGAAAAATAATCATGGAAAAAGCCTCAAAAAACTTAACTCCTGTAACCTTAGAGTTAGGAGGTAAAAGCCCTTGTATAGTTGATAAAAATGTAAATTTAAAAATTGCTGCTAAAAGAATTGTTTGGGGTAAGTTTTTTAACTGTGGTCAAACCTGTGTTGCACCGGATTATCTCTTTGTGCAAGAAGATATTGTAAAAAACTTTATTTCTTTATTAAAAAAAGAAATCTTAAATTTTTATGGAAAAGACCCTAAACTTAGCCCTTATTATGGTAAAATTATTAATGAAAGACACTTCTATAGACTTAGTAATTATTTAAAAGATGGAACTATAATCTTTGGAGGAGATACAAATATAGATAAATTATATATATCTCCTACATTAATGATAGGAAGCTCCATGAATTCAACTATTATGTTAGAAGAAATCTTTGGACCGATTTTCCCGATATTTAAATATAAAAATTTAAATGAAGTTTTGAACTTTGTAAATAGTAGACCTAAGCCTTTGTCATTATACTTTTTCTCTTTAGATAAAAATAACATAAATATTATTCTAAAAGGCACTTCTTCTGGAAGTGTATGCATTAACGAAACTCTTTCTCAAATTTCAACTCCTTATTTGCCTTTTGGTGGAATAGATACTAGTGGTTTAGGTAAATATCATGGTAAATGGAGTTATCTAAGCTTTACCCATGAAAAGTCTGTAATGGAAAAAAATTTTTTATTTGACTTAAGCTTAAAATATCCACCTTATACTTTTCCTATTAAAGTTTTAAGGAAGGTATTCGAATGAATTAATCAGAGCCTAAGTTAATATAAACATTAATTATTTATTGTAAAATTTGTTGAATAATAGTAAAATATAAATAATAGCTCTTAAAAATTTATATGATAGTATAAAATATAGTAATAAGAATACATTATGTATATAATGATTATTATATAATGTAAAATAAAGAAACCAAAGGAGGATTAAACGAATATGAAAAGAAAAAATAATACTTTAGGCAAAGTTGCTATGATAACCGCTGTAGCAGGATTGGGAGCATATGTATATAAAAAATTTATGAATAAAAATAATGACAATAATGAAATTATAGACAGAGGTGTAGTTGAAGTTGAAGATTTAGATGATATTTCTTCTGAATGTGCTGCTGAAAATTCTGTAGACGGTAACAAAGACTCTAATTGCTGTTGTAACTCTTCAGAAAATGAATCAAGCTTTGAAATAAATTTAAATGATTTAAAAGATGACTCTAAGTCAGATGCAGAAATGAAAAAATAAATATCCACCAGCTAAGCGAGGCCACTGAAAAAGCTATGCTTTTTCTCTTGATATCGAATTAAGCAGATAAATGAGCACGAAGTATTCTATAATTTCTAAGAATACTTCGTGC
>NZ_JAGGKA010000002.1 GCF_017873215.1 Clostridium tetanomorphum | reverse complement strand
CCCGAAGGGACTTCATCGCTCGACTTGCATGTGTTAGGCACGCCGCCAGCGTTCGTCCTGAGCCAGGATCAAACTCTCAATTTAAAAGTTTAATCAAAAATTGTTATAAACTTCCCATTACTACGTCATGTTTCTTTGCTATGGTGCTCATTTAGATCACTAAACTCCGCTCCTGGCAAATCACATTCCTTGTACTGCTCGTTTCTAGCAATTTTTTAGCTCATCGCTATCTTTAACAGTTTCCTGTTAAGAATTGACTGGTTTCTTAATTCTCTGTTTAATTTTCAAAGACCAACTTACTATTTTAATTAGCTTTTATATAATAACACACTAAAAATACCTTGTCAACATTTTCGTTATTATTTATTTTCTTTTGTCAAAGCTCTTACGCCCTGACGACATGTGTTATTTTATCACAGGATAACTTTAATATAACAGCATCTTATGCTGTTATATTAAATTATCTTTTATTTTCTTTATAATATTATTTTTTTTATCTTTTTCCGTATATTGATACGCCTGGATAAGTATATATCTTAAATATAATATAATTAATTAACTTCTATAAATTTTTGTTTTATAACTATAGTAACTCCCTCATCCATCTCTTTAACATAACATTCCCCCTTAAACTCCTTTAATAATTCATTTAAAAACATAGTTAATATTAAAAGTTCCCTATAATCTTTTTTCTCCTTTGATAATAAAGTCATAAACAATTCTACTTGCACTTCTTTATTAAAAACGAAGCTTTCATTTACCATAACCACAATAGATAAATTACTTTCATATATATTTACTACTATATCCCCTAATATGTTAAGAATTAAATTAGCTAATTTATATCTTCCTTTTAATACTTTCTCGCTTTTATTATAAATCTGTATGTTGACATTCTCATATTTATCCTTCATATTAATAGTAAAATCTGAAAGTAGTTTTTCAAGCATGAAACTAGTACTAGACTCAAAAACTATGCTACTGTATTTATCATAAAAATCTTCTATCATATTCAAATATTTTATAAGTATTTCTTTTGACATATCATTATTACTATTCAAAAATCTTTTTACATTATCTAAAGCATATTTATTTATATTTATGAAACTATTAAATCCCTTTTTCATTTCCATAACGGTTCTATCTGATGACATTACCAGATTATGATAAAGTTCATTTTTCTTTTCTAACATTCCTTTTAATTTTTCACTTTCTTTTTTAAGTATATAATATTCCATAGCTTCTCTTATGTTTGGAATAAAATCATCTTCTAAATTCCATGGTTTTAATATAAATTTAAAAACTCCTACTTTATTTATGGTAGCAATAACTTGCGTCAATTGGGCATATCCTGATAAAACCATTCTTATAGTATCTGGATACTTTTCTTTAACTATTTTTAACAATTGAAGCCCGTCCATTTCAGGCATTCTCATATCTGTAACTATAACTGAAATTTCATTTTCCTCCATGATTTCTAAAGCCTGTTTTCCACTGTTGGCAAAAAAACCTTTAAACTTTTCTCCTATTATTCCTCTTTGTATTGAACTCAATATCTTTTGTTCATCATCTACAAAAAGAATACTTATATTCTCCACTTTATTATTCATAAGGTTATGTATATCTTTAAAGATATACATCTTCACCACCTTTCTCATTAGAATTTTTATATTCTTTCATGAACTCATATATTTGCTGTTCTGTTATATTCAAATAATCCATTACATCTTTTTGCAGCTTATATTTACTTTTATGAAACATTATATTCCAAGAACAGAAATCTGCTATATGAAGAACACATAGAAATCTTTTATTATTAACTTTACTATCTAAAGGATTATGATGATATAATACAGCTTCTATTATATAAGAGGGCATTTTAAGTCTAGATAAAATATAAGCTCCTATCTCATCATGAGAATTTTTAAATATTAGTTTTTCTTCTTCTACAGACATATTAATTATATTTTCAAATTCATTTAATGAGATATTTTTATTTTCATAACAAGATAATAATATTATTCTTCCTATATCATGTAGTATTCCAGCAGTTGAAAGTTCCTCTGGAAATTTTTCTTTAAGAATTTCTTTATACATTTTTACAATAATATTATTTGTCATAGAAAGATGATTCCATAAAATATTAAGTTCATCGGAATATTGTGATTTCTCTAGATCAATAAAATAACATATAAAAATTAAGTTTTTAATATTATTCAATCCAAGATAAGATAGGGCTTGCCTTATCGATCCTGTTTTAAGTCCATAAAAAGAAGAATTTACTATGGTTAATATTTTAAATGTTATTACAGGATCTTTTTCTATAATTTTTGATATATCATCTATATCGTTTTCTTTTTCTATCATTGCACATAATTCTTTATATATTTTTATAGAATATGGTAGTTTTTCTATATCATTTAACATTTGAATTAACTCATCACTTATATTTATGTATTCACTTTTAAAAACTTTATCTACAGTTTCCATAAGTTCTTTATTATTCCATGGCTTTAATATATATGATGTTACTAAATTACTCTCAAACACCTTTAAAGTCTGAGCTTCCTCAGAATATCCACTTAATATCATCCTAACTACATTAGGATAATCTTTTTTTACTATAGATAAAAGTTCTGCTCCATCCATATTAGGCATTCTCATATCTGTAATTATTAAATCTATATGATTCTTACTTAATATATTTAAGGCTTCTTCTCCACTTAAAACAAAATATGTTGTATAGTTACTCCCCATAAAAACTCTTCTTAATGAATTTAATATTTGTTTTTCATCGTCCACAAAAAGAATGCTTTTTTTCATGATTCATCCCCCTTTTCTAAATCTAAAGGAAGCATTATAGTGAATTTCGTTCCTGTCTTTTCATTACTTTCTACATATATTTCTCCATTATGTTTATTTACTATAATGTCATAACATATATTCAGTCCAAGCCCCATCCCTTCTCCTATATTTTTTGTTGTGAAAAATGGATCAAAAATTTTATTTATTATTTCTTCTTTTATTTTTGGTCCATCATTCCATACATCACATAAAACAAAATTTTCTTTACTATATGTTGATATTTTTATATTTCCAACACTTTCTTTTCTATACTTCTGTATAGCTTGTACAGCATTAATTATTATATTATATATAGCCTCAGTTATTTGCACTTCATCACATTTTATCTTAGGGAGATTATTTAAATTTAATTCTATATTTACTATATCTTTAAATTCCTTTTCTATAGGACTAATTATTCCAATAACTATTTGATTTAAATCATTATATTTCATTCTATCTTTGGTATCTCTTTGAGCAAAATTAAGCAAGCTTTGTATTATCTTACTTATTCTTTTTATTCCATCTCTTGAATCATCTATAAGTTGATAAGTATCTTCATTTATAAAATCAAATGCTATACTTTCTTCAAAATTCTTTGCCTCATCTATTTTCTCTTTAACCCACTTATCCTTATACTTTTCATAAATATAATCTACTGTCTCCTTATACTTATGAATTAAATCCTTATAGCAATTACAATATTTCTCTAATGTATCATTATTACTTAAAACATATCCTAATGGATTATTTATTTCATGGGCTATACCTGCCGAAAATTGACCAATTGCAGAAAGCTTTTCACTTCTCACAAGTTGAGATTGTGTTCTCTTAAGAGCTAAGGTAGTTTTTTTAAGATTTTCATTCTTTTCTTTTAAAACATACATAAGATCATAAAGATCCTTTTGATGTTGCCTTAATTTCATAGCATTTTTAATTCTTGATATAAACTCTATTTCATTGATAGGCTTATTTATATAATCATTAGCTCCGATATCAAAGCTGTTTTTTAGATATTCTTTATCCGTAATTGATGTAAACATAATAATTATCATTTCTCTATATTTACCATTTTCTCTTATCTTCTTTAATACCTCTAACCCTGTAATCTTAGGCATAATTATATCTAAAAGCACTATATCTATATTATTATTTAATATTATATTTAAAGCTTCTTCTCCAGATCCAGCCTTAATTATATTGCATATAATACCATTCTTTTTAATAACCTCTTCAGCATACATTAAATTAAACTTTGAATCATCTACAACTAAAAGATTCATAATTAAACCCCTTCTCCCCTAAACTCACTGAGTTATTGGTAGTTTTATTATAAATTTTGTACCTTCCCCATATACACTCTCAACTTCTATATCACCTTTATGTTTGTTTTTTATAATATCATAAGATATAGATAAACCTAAGCCTGTCCCTTTTCCAGCTGGCTTTGTAGTAAAGAATGCTTCAAATATCTTTGATAATGTTTCTTCTTTCATTCCTATACCATCATCTTTTATTTCACAACAAACAAAATTGCCATCACTATAAGTACTTATATCTATATTGCCAATACTTTTCATTTCTTTTTCTTTTATGGCATACACAGCATTAACTATTATATTTAATATAACTTGATTTATATGACCTGAAACAGCTTCTATTAAAGGTATATCCTGTAGGTTTAAATTGACTTTGGCATAGTATTTTATTTCATTTTTAGCTATTACAAGTGTTTCTTTTATTCCATCATTTAAATCATAGTTTTCAAACTTATTATCCGCTGCCTCGTGAGAGAAAACCCTTAAGCTTTTTACTATCTCCCTTATTCTTTCCACTCCTTCATTGGACTCTTCCATAAGAATATTTAAATCTTCATATATAAAATCTAAATTCTTATCCTTTTTTATTTCTTCTATATTTTTTGCCTTCTCCATAGCCTTTTCACATTGATTTCCCATTATCAATAATTGTAATTCATGCTCTTTATCCATTATTTCTTTTAGTGTTTTTATATATTTAGTTAAAGATTCAAAATTGCTAGAAATAAATCCCAACGGATTATTTATTTCATGAGCTACTCCTGCAGCTAAATATCCTATACTTGCCATTTTATCTTGATTTATCATTTGAAACTGCATATTTTCTGCTTCTTCCAAAGCTTTTTTGAGTTGATCATTTTTTTCTTTAAGTTCAATTTCTATATTCTTTATAGAAGTTATATCCTCTTGAGCTTCCAAATAAAACAACACATTATCCATTTCATCCTTTACATTAGATATTGTACAAAGGCTATATATATTTTCTCCATTTTCTTTTTTGTGAAATATTTCAATTCTATCTCTTTCCTTTTTGTATATGTTGTTCCACATATAAAAATACTCTTGTCCATATTGTAAAAAACTCACATCTTTATCTATTATGTCTTCAGCTTCATATCCTGTTATCTTTGAATACTGTTCATTTATATATCTTATCTTTAAATTTTTATCTGCTATCAATATCCCTCGGGGACTCTGATCTATTATTTTCCAAAGTTCTTTTTCACAAATTTTCATAATTAACACCTCTATAAAATTAATCCAAATTTTCTGATTATTTTATAGAATTATAACATATTTTCCCTCATTTTTCTACAAAAAGTAAAACTTATACTGTTTAAATTAATTTTCAAACTTTTTTTATAAATACTATTGACTTATTTTAAAAGTACAATTATAATAAATCTTGTCCATTAAACGTATTGTAAAATAATACATTATGCCGAAGTGGCGGAACTGGCAGACGCACAGGACTTAAAATCCTGCGGTGCTAAAACACCGTACCGGTTCGATTCCGGTCTTCGGCACCAAAGAGAAGTTTTTAAACTTCTCTTTTTTTATTTTAATCCATACTGTTTGCATATATCATCTGAAGCTTTAATATCTACATTAGTTTCCATAAATGTGTCTATATTCTCGTGTATTTGTGCTGTAAATCCCTTTTCCTCTTCTACTAAACCTAATTCATATAAATCTTTAGTTACATCTGAATGAAATAATACTCTCCATTCTTCCTCAGTTACATTTTCTTTAAAGCTTTCATATTCCTTCTCTTTTAAAAGCTCACAATATTCTCCATCGTAAAAAATAGTTATCTGTTCATTTATTACTCCTATATTTTCTACTTTAGCATAAAGTGGTCCTTTAATTTCATTTGATATTAATAGAAGCATAAGTTTTTCTTTTACTAATATAAGCTTTAAAAATTGTACTTTTCCTAATCCCATATCATTTCTTACCCACTTTTTACTATTAATTAAATTTTTTATATCCATACAATAATTCATACTTATTCACCTTTTCCTTTATAAGAAATTTTTATCTATCACATTTATTTTTATTATCCCAAAATGATAGTAAAAATATTCTTTTTCTAAATACAGAATTAATTTTCAAACTTTTCAATAAATTTCACTTTTGTTAATTTACATCTTCCTATATACAATGTATAATTATATTAAAAAGGGTGGGATATTTTATGAAGAAAGTAATCATTTTCAAAAAGGAATCTTCAGAAAACTTACCTAGTAATTATATGACTTATCTAGAAGCCTTTATATGTAATTGCATAAAGGCTGGAGATTGTAGACTTTCTCCTATTATAGATAACTATACTAAAGATTATAATAGTTCAAAACGTCCATTTGACTTTTCAGAACTATACCAGGATTACTTTGATAGCCCCTACCAAAGCTTTTCTTCCATATCAGTAGTAAAATTAACAGTATCCTCTAGCAATGAAATTATTAATGCTTTATGCCAAGGTATAAAAGGAAAAAACTTTGAAGTAAAAAATGTTTCAATGAAAGTTTTAGATATTATAGAACCAAGAAATGAATATGTTGAAGAGCTTTACAGTTTAGTATAAAATCAAAAGGCATAAAATGAATTGATAATCTTCATCTTATGCCTTAATTTATTATGATATTTTTCCAAAAGCAGCCATAATCAATAATACAGCTCCTACTATTATTCTATATACAGCAAATATTCTCATAGGCTTTTTTTGAAGGAACTTTATAAATTTCTCAATAACAATTAATGATACAATAAATGCCACTACAAAACCTATTACAAGTGCTATAATCTCAACATTAGTCATAATAATATTACTTTTAATTAATTTTAATCCTGACGCTCCAACCATCATAGGTATTGCTAAAAAAAATGAAAACTCTGCTGCTATTACATTTGAAAAACCAGCTATCCATCCACCCATAATTGTAGATGCAGACCTAGACATACCTGGCCATAATGCTAAACATTGAAATAATCCTACAAGAAAAGATTGCCTTAACCTTATGTTGTCCATAGACTTAATTTTATTTCCTCTTCTATACTTATTTTCAATAACAATCATTAAAATACCGCCTACCAGCAAAGCTGCTGCTACAGTTATAGGATTAAATAATTTAGCATCAATAAAATCATCAAGTAAGAAACCTAATAAAGCTGCTGGAAAAGCTGCTACAACTATGTTTATCCAGAACTTTAATCCTCTTCTACCTGGCACAAAAATATCTTTCACGCTTCTATATAACTTGTCCCAATAAAGAACAACTACTGCAAGTATTGCTCCAAGTTGAATTACTATTTCAAAAAGATTAGCAAAATCTCCTTTAAATTCTATTAAATGTCCCACGAGAATCATATGTCCTGTTGAAGATACTGGTACGAACTCTGTCAATCCCTCTATTATAGCAATTACAATAGATTTAATTATAAGTAACATGAAATCACACTCGCTCTCTTTTAGCTTTTCTTTTTCTAAATTTAATAACTTATATCATTTATACTATATCTATGATTTTATACTATTAACTCTTTATTAATTATACTATTTTTTCTGTTTTATACAACTATAACTTTATAAATCAATGAATTTTACTTATTATATTGTATAGTAACCTCTCGTATGACTTTTTCTTGATCTTCAGAAAGCTTAATATTATTTTCTCCTTCATTTAATGTAAATGTAAAATATTTATTTACTTTTATCCATGGCTTACCATCAATACTTACAAAATAACTTTCTACCATACCACTATTTTTAAAGGCAGCTCCATTTAAAACTATATCTTCTTCACTAGGTTTTTTATCGTTTGTTTTCTTAGAAAAAATTAAAGTTGGTATTTTATCGCTATTATCATTTTTATACTCTACTCTTGGATTTTTATTAAACAGATTGACATCTTTCACAAATATAGTTGGCCTTATTAAACTTCCTTCTATTCTAATTTCAGGTAAATTTTCTTTTTTGCTATAAGTAATAAATGAATTGCTCTTTGGTATTCCATATATATTATTATCTATTTCTATAGAGTATGAATACATATATGGACTTATTTTCTTTATATATTTTTGTACATCTTTTACTCCTTTTATATTTATATTTTGAAATCCTGAATTTAAAACTTCTACAGCACTTAGAGGATTACCCTTTGATTCCATGTAGCAATTATTTACTATATCTAGTAAAATCCACTTATTATATTTATCACTCCATATTTCACATGCTTTATAATAAGAATCTTTTCCATCCTGCTGACTATTTTTTATTCTAAATTCTCCTCTCCTAGAGTATATACCTAACGCTGAAGCACATTGACTATATACAATAGCAAAATCTTTATCTGACATAGCATTATTTTCTGCCTCTTTTAATATACTTAATGCATCTTCCTTAGTGCTTATACTTCCTTTATTATATTCTATCTTATCGTGTAACCATGTCATAAGATTTAAAGCTTTTTCAAAATCATCTTTACTATCCTTAATAATATCCTGAAGATTATATTTATTTTTTAACTCCTGTAACTTAGCATTCTTAGAATCTTCATAGTAAAATTTTATGTTATCTCCTTCATAATAATTTTCCCATTTAGTTACAAATAAACCTTTGCTAGGATCTTGTTTTTTACATCCTACAAAATTTATACATATTGTAGCTATTATAATAACTAGCAATATTGTGCCTCTTAAATTCTTTTTATTCATAAAGCATCCCCCTTCTAATCTTTATGTAATATATTTATTATATCGAATTTTCTATATAAAAATAAAGAATTTCTTCTATTCTGGTAGTATTACTTTCCATGCTAAAACTAAAAAGATAAGTTAAAGAGTAAAATTACCACTACAAGTTTTCCCCTTAACTTATCCTATATTTTTATATTATACTATTGGTCCAGCTTTAATAATTTCTTCTGGTACATCTTTAAACTTTTTAAAGTTTTCCTTAAAATTATAAGCAAGTTCCTTAGCTCTCTTTTCATAAGCCTTTTTATCTTCCCATGTATTCTCAGGATTTAATATTTCTTTTGGAATTCCTTCACATTCTTTTGGCATAAGAATTTTAAATATTGGATGTTCTTCAAATTCTACATTATCTAATTTATCTTCTAAAGCAGCTGTTATCATAGTTCTTGTATAAGATAATCTTATTCTATCCCCATTACCATATCCACCATAAAGCCATCCAGTATTAACAAGAAATACATTAGTACCATATTTTTCTATTTTATCCCCTAAAAGTTCAGCATATACAGAAGGATTCATTGGCATAAAAGGTTCGCCAAAGCAAGCAGAAAATGTGGCTTTAGGTTCCGTTATTCCCCTTTCTGTTCCAGCTAATTTACTAGTATATCCGGACATAAAATGATACATAGCTTGTTCTTTTGTAAGCTTAGATATTGGTGGCATAACACCAAAAGCATCAGCAGTTAAAAATATTACAGTCTTTGGAATATTACCTATTCCTTTCAGTTCTGCATTGTCTATATAATGTATAGGGTAAGCTGCTCTAGTATTCTCTGTTATTCTACCATCATCATAATCTGGATTCTTATCCTCATCTAATATTACATTCTCTAATACTGATCCAAATCTAATAGCATCATAAATTTCCTTTTCATTTTCTCTGGAAAGTTTTATGGTTTTAGCATAACATCCTCCTTCAAAATTAAATATTCCATTCTCACACCAACCATGTTCATCATCTCCAATAAGTTTTCTATTTGGATCAGCAGATAAAGTGGTTTTTCCAGTACCAGACAGGCCAAAGAATATAGCTGTATCCCCATTTTCTCCTATATTAGCTGATGCATGCATAGGGAATACTCCTTTTTCTGGCAATAAAAAATTCATTGCAGTAAATACAGCTTTTTTTATTTCTCCTGCATATTGAGTTCCACCTATTAATATTATTTTTTTGTCAAAATTAATTATTACAAAAGCTTCTGAATTTACTCCGTCTTCTTTTCCCTTACACTTAAATCCTGGCGCTGCAATAACTGTAAATTCAGCATTAAATTTGTCTAGTTGTTCTTTACTAGGTCTTATAAATAATTGATGTGCAAATAATGATTGGTAAGCATATTCACACACTATTCTTATTGGCAAAGTATATTGTTTCATAGCACCAACAAATCCATCAAAAATAAATATATCCTTTTGCTTAAAATACTCCATAACTTCACCATAAAGTTTATAAAAAATTTCTTCATCTATAGATTTATTTACTTTTCCCCAATTTATTTTATCCTCTGTATCCCTTTGTCTTACTATAAATCTATCTTCTGGTGATCTTCCTGTATATTTCCCAGTATTAACTACAAAGGCTCCATTTTCACAAAGTACTCCTTCTTTCCTTTCTACTGCTATTTCCACTAAATTTGATACAGGAAGATTTCTGTAAATGTTATTGCAATCTTTTATGCCTAAGTATTCCAAGTTAATATTCATAACAATACCTCCCAGTTGAATTTTTCTAAATTTTCAATTATTTCTATTTTATACCATTAGCTATAAAAATTAAAGTACAATAAAATTTATATAATAGTTTCCACAATTATTTATATGTAAGAATTTCATAATTAGAAATAAAAAATGAATAGAACTAAACTATTCATCTTTTATTTTAATTTTTCATTATTTAATAAAACAATATTAATTCAGGAATCTTTAATTTTTCATTACCTTTAGCCTTCTTATAAGATTCATAAAGTTTTTGAGCTTTTTCATAATTTTCTTTTATAGTTTTTTTTGTATAATCATCCATAGTATTATCTATAGCTTTATATGCTGCCTTTAAATTATAAACTCCTCTCTCTAAATCTGCTGGAACCATTACATAATAGCATCCTGCATTATTCAATGTTAAAGCATCATTTTTATCCGCTTCATAAGCAAATCTTATTTCTTTTATAGCTTCTTTAGTTTTTCCATGAAGAAAATATATTGTTCCTAAAGTCCTATGATATTTAGGTACATAATTCTTTAATTTTATACATTGCTGCAATATTTTTATGGCCTCATCATCTTTTTTGTTAGTCAAGTTTATCAAAGCTATATTATATTTAATCTCTCCATCATTAGGTTTTACTATTTCTGCAAGCTCAAAATACTCTAAAGCTTTATTAGAATTGTCAGTAGTTGTCCAATAATAATTAGCTATATTTAACATAGTATTATAATTATATGGTTCCTTTAACATAGCTGTTCTAAAATAGGGCTCACCCTCTATACTTTTCCCCTTTTGCTTAAGTATCTCAGGCATTAAAAATCCATAATTATCAGGATAATCTTGATTTTTATATAAGGACTTTTTACAGTATTCTTCCGCTTTAACTAAATCTTTTTTATTTAAATAAAACCATGAAGCTGTATGTAAGACTCTATAATCATTTTTATTATCTTTTAGGAGATTATTTATGATTTCTTCTTCCTTATCAATTTCATTACTGTTTTGGTATATATATGCTTGTATTACTTTTGACTCTATTCTACCTAAATCCTTATCCTTTATAGAGTTCATGATTTTCATGGCTTCTAAAACAGTATCTGGTGACATAGAATATATTTTAGCTGTCCACATCTTATATGCTAACTCTTCAGGATTTTTGGATGAAAGTTTATTTATATCTTCTAGAATCTGATTCTTATCATACATAGCAATTTGAACTAGCACATCATATATTTTATATTCATCTTTATCTATATCCCATGCTTTTTTAAGATTCTCAAAAGCCTTATCTTTTTCTCCTATAACCATGAGCATTCTTCCATATTCGGCTATATCATAAGCATTTTTATTTTCTAAAGGATAGGATAGTAATAATTTTCTCGCTTCTTCATATTTATTATTAGCCATATATACAGTGAACATAGTTTTTATTAGACCTTTATCTTTAGAATTATTTTTTATAGCCTCTTCCCCATCTTTCAATGCTTCTTTAAAATCTTTATTCATATATTCTGTAAATACTATATAATTTAATATTTCAGCATTTTTATCTTCTAATAATTTACAATCATTTAAATATTTTCTAGAGATTTCAATGTCCCCTTTAACAGAATATACTTGTGCAATTTTTGCTTTCCATAATGAAGACTTATCTTTATTGTAAAGTTTATTATATTCCTCTATTGCTTTATTAAAATCTGCTTCATAAAAATATTGTTCTGCTTTATTTGTTGCTATGCTATATTTATTTTTTTCAGATATTCTATAAAATATTAAAGAACTAGCTATTATTAAACCTGCTAATATAGATAACAACACTATCTTATTTTTCTTAAAAAATTCCTTATAGTTAAATTCTTTTAAGAATTTAACCATACTACTAGAGTTTTTTAAACTACTCATACACTTTCTCCTATTCCAAATATTTTTTAAACTATGCTGCAAATTAATTTCACCGCCATCATTGTTAATACAGATATTTATTAAATGGAAGATAACCATTAATATAACACTATATAAGTTCTTCTAAGTTTCAGATTTTTCTCTATTTTTTTGTCAAATATGATTTTATCAGATGTAAAAAAAAAAAGCCATAGAATTTAAATATATTTCAATTAATCCTATTTTAAATCCTGAAATTGTTTAAAAATATTATAATATTAAGTATAATTAGGAATTAAGAGTACAAAATTAATTAAATAAATTGTTAATTTTAGGAGGTTACTATGAGTAAAAAATCAAAAAATAAGCCATTTCTATTTATATTAGTAGGTTTACTTATTATGATTGGTACAATTTCTTATGTAGTGTATTATTCAATAAATCATAGTGAAAACTCTTCTAAAGAAAATATTTCTAAAGAAGCAGTTATTTCTAAATCAAATGAAAATAAAAGCAATAAAAAAGAAAATAGTTCAAAAAAAGAAGATATTAAAAAAGATGTATATACTGAAGCTATTATAAGTTTTGCTGGAGACTCTACTATAGGTCATGATACTAAATTTGCATTTGCTAATAGTCTTCCTGATGTTTTAAGCAAAAATAATAATGATTTTTCATATTTCTACAAAAATGTAGCTTCAATTTTTAAAAATGATGATATATCTATAGTTAACTTAGAAACTACTTTTACTAATTCAAAAGACAGAGCAGAAAAACAATTTAATTTTAAAGCAGACCCTTCCTATGCTGAAACCTTGCCTTTAGGAAATATAGAAGGTGTTAATATATCTAATAATCACATTTATGATTATAAACAAAAAGGCTTTACAGATACTTTACAAGCTCTTAAAGCTAATAATATAAATTATTTTGGAGAAGGCAATGTTTGGATAAAGGAAGTAAAAGGAACTAAATTTGGATTTTTAGGATATACAGGATATAATGATTATTCTGAATTTAGACAAAAGATAGAGAATGATATAAAAAAAATAAAAAATCAGAACGCTATTGTTATAATAAATTTTCACTGGGGATTAGAAAATAATTATTATCCAATAGAAACTCAAATAAACTTAGCACATTTTGCCATAGATAAAGGAGCAGATTTAATTATTGGCCACCATCCTCATGTAATACAAGGGATTGAACAATATAAAGGTAAAATTATATGTTATAGTTTAGGTAATTTCTGTTTTGGCGGTAATTTTAACCCTAAAGATAAAGATACTTTTATCTTTCAAGCTAAATATAAACTTAAAAATGGTAAACCCGAGTCCTATGGAGTTAGAGTTATCCCCTGTAGTATATCTTCTGTAAATTATATAAATGATTATTGTCCAACTCCGTTAAAAGATTCAGAAAAAGAAAGACTTCTAAAAAAACTAAATGGATTATCCAATAATGCAGGTTTTAAAATATCCGATGAATTTTATAATATAGATGTAAAAAATTAAACTTTTGTATTATAATTATTAAGATGAAACTTACGTCGAAGGATGTCTTAATATTATTAACTAAAACTATAAGTATATGTTAATTGGTGAATAATTACATTAACTAGACATCAAAACTACTATTCTACAAAGGATGTGTTTAAAATTAGTATAAAGTCTCATATTAGTATAATAATTTCTAAAATAATACTAAAACTTTCAAAGACTCTGTTTAAAGGTGGTACTAATTTCCCAGGAAAAGTGGCATTAAAATTAGACCCTAATATATTAAAAGTAGTTGCTAAAGATTATAAAATAATATTGGTAACAGGCACTAATGGTAAAACTACCACTACCAGTATGATATATAATATGATAAAAGATACTAACAATAGAGTAATTACAAATAATACTGGAGCTAATATGTTACCTGGTATTGTCTCTTGTTTTATTGACAACTTTAAATTAAACAACATAAACAAAACGGAACAATTTGCTGTAATTGAAACAGACGAAGCTAATGTAAAATTAGTAACAGAATTTATATGTCCTGAAATTATAACTGTAACAAATTTATTCAGAGATCAATTAGATAGATATGGCGAAGTTTATACTACTTTAAAAAAAATACTTGAGGGTATAGAAAAAGCTCCTTTTTCTACTTTAATCTTAAATGGTGATGAATCTTTACTTGGAGAGCTTCCATTACCTAATAGAACAATTTACTATGGATTTAATTATCCTGTAGAAAAAGAAGGTATAATCGATATAAATGCAGATGCTAAATTTTGCAAAAAGTGTAAAACTCCTTATAAGTACAATTTTTTAACTTATAACCATTTAGGTGATTTTTACTGTGAAAATTGTGGTTATAAAAGACCTAATCTTACTTTTGCTTTAGAAGAAATAAAAGAGCTTACACCAGAAGGTTCTAATGTAATAATAGATTCTTCTGAATGCTATATAAATCAACCTGGTATATATAATATATATAATGCTCTATGTGCTTACTCCATAGGTCGAATATTAAATATTGATAAAAACACCATATTTAATTCCTTAAGAAATCAAAAAAGCAGCTTCGGAAGACAAGAAACATTAAATATAGATGGAAAAGAAGTAAAAATTATTTTAGTTAAGAATCCTGCTGGTTATGATCAGGCTATAAGCACCTTAACTTTAGATAGTAGAAATATGAATATTGTTACTTTGTTAAATGATAATTATGCAGATGGTAGAGACGTTTCTTGGATATGGGATGTTAAATTTGAGAAATTATGCAATTTAAATATAGATAAAATAATGATATCCGGTATTCGACTTTATGATATGGCAGTTAGACTTAAAGTAGCTGGGCTTCCTGACAATAGATTTGTATTATGCGAAAATTACGATTCCCTTTTAGAAGAAATCAAAACATGCCAAAGCAATACCGTATATATCCTTGCAACCTATACTGCTATGATTGATTTTAGAAAATATTTATATAATAAAAATTATATAAATAAATTATGGTAAGGCGGTGAATGAACATGGAACTCAATATATGTCATCTATATCCAGACTTATTAAATGTATATGGTGATATCGGAAATGTATTAATACTAAAGCATAGAGCAGAAAAAAGAGATATAAAAGTAAATATAATAAATTTATCCATAGATACACCTTTCGCATCAAATGACTACGATATTGTATTTTTCGGTGGAGGACAGGATTATGAACAATCCATAGTTTCTAAAGATTTAATTGAGAATAAAAAAGAAGCCATAAAAAATTATATAGATGATGGAAAAGTATTTCTATCTATTTGCGGTGGTTATCAATTACTTGGAAACTATTATACTACTCCTGATGGTGAAAAATTAGATGGATTGGGAATCTTAGATATATATACTGAAGCTGGTAATACTCGCTTCATTGGAAATACAGTTATTAAAAATGAAGATTTTGACGAAACTTATGTAGGTTTTGAAAATCATTCAGGTAGAACTTATATTGGTAATCTAAAACCTTTAGGAAAAGTAATTAAAGGTTATGGTAATAATGGAGAAGATGGATATGAAGGATGTATATACAAAAATACATATTGTACATATTTTCACGGTTCTCTTCTATCAAAAAATCCTGAACTAGCAGATAGACTTATAAAAACTGCTTTAGAAAAAAAATATAATGAAGAAATAATCTTAGCTCCGTTAGATAATACCTTAGAACTTAGAGCAAAAGAATTTATAGTGAATAGACATAATAATTAATTTATAAAAATTTAGAAAGGATCTTTTCAATGCAAATAGTTACCAAGAATTCTAAAAACACTATTACTGTGAATAGTTTCACAAAAAAAATTGCTACATTATTTAAAAATCATTGGTTATTTACACTAACAGTAGTATCAATTTATTTAAAATCTCTAGCTTTTGTATCATACATTGCTTCTTCATCTGGAAATGTTTTAGCAATAAGTAAACTTCCAATGTATTTAGTAAGCTCTATTCTTTATATAAGTATTATAATTGTGTTTTTATCATTTGGATATATTTTTAAAGGACGAGCTCAATTTATAGCCTTTTGGTTTATAAATTTAATAATATCTTTATTCATGTTATTTGATATTATTTACTATAGAGGCTTTCAAGGTCTTATGTCTCCTTATAATTTATCTCAAAAAGGTAATTTAGGAAACCTAGGAGATACAATTATATCAATGATAAGAACTTCTGACATTGTTTTCTTTATAGATTTAATATTCTTACTTTTTATATTCTTCATCGGTAAGAATATTTATAAAAACATAGAAAGAAAATTAATAACTTTTTTAGTTTTATTATTAGTAGGTGGCGGTATAGGATTTTATTATCATTATAGATACGACATCCTTGAAAATGGTAAAAACAAGAGATATTTCTTTATATACTGGTCTCCTCTCTACAACATATCCAATATGTCCCCTTTGGGATATCATATTTACGACAGCTATTTATATATAAAGAATTCTCAAAGGCTTACACTAAAGGATACAGACATTAAGGATGCTTTAAAATGGTACGAAGATAAAAAAGAAAACTTACCTGATAATAAATATAAAGGAATGCTTAAGGGTAAAAATTTAATAGCTATCCAAGTAGAATCTTTAGAAAACTTTGTTATAGCACAGAAAATTCAAGGACAAGAAATAACTCCTAATTTAAATAAGTTATTAAAAAATAGTCTTTACTTTCCTGAGATATATGAACAGGTATGTGGTGGCAATAGTTCTGATAGTGATTTAATGACTAATACTTCAGCTTACCCTGTAAGAAATGGCTCAACTTTTTTCCGCTTTCCTGATAATGAATATAATTCTTTACCAAAACTTATGAAAGGATTAGGCTATTATACTTCTGCTTTTCATCCAGATGGGGGAGGATATTGGAATTGGATGCCTGCCTTAAGCTCAATGGAATTTGATAAATGCACTGATGTTACTGGATTTAAAGTAGATGAAGTTGTCGGACTTGGATTAAGTGATGGAAGTTATTTAAGACAACTTGGCGAAAAATTAAGTAACCAAAAACAGCCTTTTTATTCATTCTTTGTTACTTTAACTAGTCATATGCCATTTAATCTTCCAAAAGAATATAGGGATATGAAACTTACTGATAACATAGATAAAAGTATAATTGGTGATTATTTTCAAAGTATCTATTATACAGACAAGCATCTGGGCAAATTTATTGAATCCTTAAATAATAAAGGTATTTTAGATAACTCTGTATTAGTTATATATGGAGATCATTCCGGTGTTCATAAATACTACAAAGATAAACTGGGTAATATAAAACCACGAGAAGATTGGTGGTATAAAGATAATTTACGAGTTCCTCTTATAATATATTCTAAAAAACTTCAAGGAGAAAAATTTTCCACAATAGGTGGACATATAGATATAATGCCTACAGTATGTTATCTTATGGGAGTTAATGAAAAAGATTATATAAATACTGCTATGGGAAGAAATCTACTCAAAACCAATAAAAATTTTGTAGTTTTAAGTAATGGAGTATATATAGGAGACTATAAAAACAAAGAAGAAAAACAACGAGCTATTGATGGACTTAATATTTCAGATAAATTATTAAGAAGCAACTATTTTAAAGATCATTAAATTTTATAATAAAAATAGCTATCAATTATAAACTTTTGATAGCTATTTTTATTTTACTCAATTATATAACCTTATCATCTTCTGTTAATTATACCCATATTGATCATAGTTCCTCTTTCCCAAGCAGATAGATTTTCAAAAGTTCTAAATTCGAATCCCTGCTCTTTCAAATGCTTTATAGTATATGGCAATGCTTCTACAGTAGTATTTTTATAATAAGTATCATGCATAAGTATTACTGAAAAATTATTGTTTTTACATTGATTGAATACATTATTTTTTATAGTACTAGTAGTTACTGTCTCTTCAGATGCGTCTCCAGAACTTACATTCCAATCTACATAATCTATGCCTTTTGCATTTAACTTATTCCTTATGGTTCTTAGATTTTCCGGATTTGAAACTAAATTGTCAGATCCTCCCGGTAATCTAGTATAAGGAAGAGGTGCTGTACCCGTAATTCTTTTTATTACATCTATACACTTATTTAGATCATTAAAATAACTATTTGAACTGCTATAAATATCTTTATAGCTATGTGAATAACTATGTGGTAATATGCACATACCATTATTACTTAATTCTCTTAATATTTGGGGGTTAGCCTCTCCTTTTGTACCAACTATAAAAAAAGTGGCTTTTACATCATTCTCTTTAAGTATTTTCAATATCTTCCTTGTATTATTTGGTGATGGTCCATCATCAAAGGTTAAAAATGCAATTTTAGATTTATTATTAGAATTAACAGCTACATCATTATCCATGATTCCATAAAAATTTATCATATCTAAATTATTCCTAGTTACAAATGGAGTGGTAAAAATAAAAATACAAAAAAGGAGATAAAGAAATTTAACTATATGTTTGTGTAAAGACAACTTTTTCATAAAAAGCACCTTCTTATATAATTTAAAATATATATTCTTATACTATATAGATTAACCCTTATCTCCTTATTAATGCTTATTATTTTTAGGTAATTATTATTAAATAAAGTTGTTTTATTCTAAATTTACACAACTATCCATTAATTATTTACCCTTTCTATTATAATATTTTCATCTTTGCTATCTACTCCTATAGTACATCCTTCATAGATTTCTCCCTTAATTATCTGCTTAGCTATTTGTGTTTCTATTGTATTCTCAATATACCTTTTTAAAGGTCTTGCTCCATAAATAGGATCATACCCTTCCTTAGCCATAAGTTTTTTTGCTTTATCTGTTACTATTAAAGAAATATTTTTATCCTGTAGCCTTTTAACTATATCTTTTAAGAAAATATCTATTATCTTAGTTATTTCATTATTTGTAAGCGGTTTAAACATTATAATATCATCTAATCTGTTTAAAAATTCTGGTTTGAATCTTCCTTTAAGTTCATTCATTACTCTATTTCTTATTCCTTCTTCTATACCAGAATCCAAGTTATTATCTAGAAGATAACTACTTCCTATATTAGATGTCATTATAATTATACAATTTTTGAAATCCACAGTTTTTCCTTTGTTATCTGTAAGCCTTCCATCATCTAATATTTGTAAGAATACATTAAACACATCTTCATGTGCTTTTTCTATCTCATCAAATAGTATTACTGAATAAGGCTTTCTTCTAACCGCCTCAGTTAATTGTCCTCCTTCTTCATATCCTACATATCCTGGAGGAGCTCCTATAAGTCTTGATACAGCATATTTTTCCATGTATTCTGACATATCTATTCTTATAATATTTTCTTCACTATCAAACAAAGTTCTAGCTAAAGTTTTTGCTAATTCTGTTTTACCCACTCCAGTAGGTCCTAAAAATATAAATGAGCCAATTGGTCTTCTTGGATCTTTCATTCCTGCTCTTGCTCTTATTACTGCATTTGAAACTGCTGTCACCGCTTCCTCTTGTCCTATTACTCTTTCCTGTAGTTCTTCTTCTAATCTTAAAAGTTTTTTCTTTTCTCCTTCTGCAAGCCTAGACACAGGTATACCAGTCCATTTAGATACAATTTCTGATATTTCATTTTCTGTAACTTCTTCTTTTAGCATATTTCCTTCACTGTTTTCTTTTATTAAAGCTTCTTTATCTTTTATATCCCTTTCTATAACTGGAATAACACCATATTTCAATTCTGCTACTTTATTTAAATCATATTCTCTTTCTGCTTTTTCTAACTGTCCTCTAGCTTCATCTAGCCTTTCTTTTAAATTCCTTACTCCTACTATCTGTTCCTTTTCCTTTTCATATTTAGATGTCATTTCCTTATCTTTTTCTTTTAAATTACTTAATTCCCTTTCTAATGCCTTTAATCTTTCTTCTGATCTAATATCTTTTTCTTTTGATAATGCTTCTTTTTCAATCTCCAATTGAAATATTTTTCTTTTTATTGTATCCATTTCAGTAGGCATACTGTCTATTTCTGATCTTATCATAGCTCCAGCTTCATCAATTAAATCTATGGCCTTGTCTGGTAGATATCTATCTGTTATATATCTATTTGATAATTTTGCTGCAGCTACTATAGCTGAATCATGAATTCTTATTCCATGATGTATTTCAAATCTTTCTTTTAATCCTCTAAGTATAGATATACTATCCTCTACTGTAGGTTCTTCTACAATTACAGGTTGAAATCTTCTTTCTAAAGCTTTATCTTTTTCTATATATTTTCTGTATTCATCAAAAGTAGTAGCCCCTATACAATGGAGTTCTCCTCTTGCTAGCATTGGTTTTATAAGATTTCCGGCATCCATAGCTCCTTCTGTTTTTCCAGCACCAACTATAGTATGAATTTCATCTATAAATAATATTATTCTTCCCTCACTATTTTGCACTTCTTTTAAAACTGCTTTAAGCCTTTCCTCAAATTCTCCTCTATACTTAGCTCCTGCAATTAATGCTCCCATATCTAAAGAAAAAATTATTTTATTTTTTAGTCCCTCTGGAACATCACCTCTTACTATTCTTTCTGCTAATCCTTCTACTATAGCAGTTTTACCTACACCAGGTTCTCCTATAAGCACCGGATTATTTTTAGTTCTTCTTGAAAGAATTCTAATAACTCTTCTTATTTCTTCATCTCTTCCTATAACTGGATCAAGTTTATGCTTTTTAGCATCATCAATTAAATTTCTTCCGTATTTAACTAAAGCTTCATATGTTCCTTCTGGATCTTGTGTATCTACTCTTTGGTTTCCCCTAACTTCAGCTAGTACATTTAAAAATGCTTCCTTAGTTATACTAAAGTTTTTTAATATGTTGCCTACAATTCCATTTTTATCAATATCCATCATAGCTAACATAACATGTTCTACACTTATATAGGAATCCTTAAAATCCTTAGCTATCTTCTCTCCTTTTACAAATACTTCTTCAAATCTTCTTGTTGCATAAACTCCTGAACTTTGAGCTCCTTCTCCCAAAACTTTAGGCATTTTATCTAATTCTTTATTAGTTTCTTCATTAAGTAACTTTATATTAATACCTATTTTTCCTAATATATTGGGAATAAGTCCATCTTCTTGAGAAATAAGGGCAGAAAACAGATGAACCACATCTATTTGCTGATGATTATACTTTACTGCTATCAATTGAGCTTCATTTATTGACTGCTGAACTTTCAATGTTAATTTTTCAATATCCATTTTTTAATACCTCCACATTATATTTTCCTCTAGTATATATCAGTAATTAGTATAATTAAATTCATAATAGTTATATTTAAATCTTCTACAATTTAAATATTAATATAATAGTCAAAGAAAGTCAAAGTCTATAATATAGAGATTAATTATATAATATTAAAATCTAAAGAGAAATAAAAAACTAATTTAACTTAATTAGCTATATCAATCTTTTTTGCAAGAATTTATATAAAAAACTGTATGAAAAATAAATTTTTCATACAGTTTTTTATAATATATCTCTTAATAATTAAAATTTAAATTATATAAACATTAGTTCTAATAAAAATTAGATCTTTTTAGATAAATTAATTGCTAAATTAAAATATTTTATTGCTTCCCCAACATTATTCATCTTATGGTACATATTTCCCATCTCTAGATATCTTTCATATACCTCTTTCTTGTTTCCAAATTTCATTAAAGTATCTAAAGATAAGTTCATATACATTTCTTCTGCTTCCAATTCATGTTTTTTACCTAATATTAAAGCCTTACAATGATATGCTTTTTCTATATATTTTATATTATTTAAATCAATAGCATAATTTATTGTTTCATTACTAATTTTTTCTGCTTCATCTATAATATCATTCTTAATTAACTCATTAATGCACATTACCATAAAGCTTACCAAATTTTCTTCTTTTTCTTTTGGATGACAATCTAAAGCTTTCATTATGTATTGAATTCCTTCATCCCTAAGTCCTAAATCCATCATAGTAACTGCGTAGTTATATATGGCATTTGCTTTATAGATTTTGTTTTCCCCATATAATTCATAAGATTTTTGTTCATATTCCTTAAAACATTCCTTATTCATTCTTAATGATAGTACCGCCATCATGTGATATGCCTCTGCTTTTTTAGTATTATCATTAAAATAATCTACTAAAGATTTAAGGGACTCAGCAATCTTATATGCTTCTTCATACTTTTCTAACATAATATAGCAAGCACATTCATTAAAAGTAGCTTTTGCAACAACCTCATTTTTCTTTAATTTTTCTGCTTCTATTCTTATGGTATTATAATATCCAGAAGCTTGAACATATTCACTTGAACTGTATAAATATCTAGCTATATCCATATAATAAGTTAACTGATTCTCTACAAGTTTACACTTTAAACAAATTTCATAGTATGTTGGGATTAACACTTGAAGTTTCCCAAATTTGCCTTTATCAATATTATAACTAAATATCATATGCATTATATTAAAGGCTTCTTCATAATAACGATATTCTTGTGCAAAGGATAAATTATACTCTAAATTTTTTTCATAATCATCTTTTTTACCACTATTTTTTAAAATATTTATATTATTTCTAATCTGACTTCTAACATCATCTTTTAAATATTCTATGTCTAAATCTAATTTTTTAGCAATGAATTCCAATATCCAATCTTCTGGAACAACTTTCCCATTCTCTATACAACTCATTTTAGAAACTGAAATTCTATCTTCACATATATATTTTAATGTATATCCCTTATATATCCTAGCCCTTCTAATTTTCTCTCCAGTAGAAAGTATCTCCATAATTCTTCACCTATCCATTTAAGACTCTTTTAATATGCCTAATTTCTTAAATATCTCAACCCCACTATTTAGATACTGTGCAGCCTCTTTATCTCTACCATTATCTATATAGAACTTACCTATCATAATAGATATTTCAGCGGCTTCTTTTAAATAGTCCATATTTTGTACAAAATTTAACGCTAGTATTAAAGTATTTTCAGCCTCCTTTGAATCTCCTTCCAACATGTGAATTCTATACTTTAACAGATAATATTGAATTAATGCATTATGATCTCCATCTTCTATATTATCTATTATTTCTTCTAGGGTCTCTTTAGACTTTTCTATATTCTTAAGCTTAATATAATTTTCACATATATTTACTAAAGTTTCAATTAGTTTTGAATCCTTTATATTTCTTCTTAATTCCCTAGCTTTATTTAAATGTAAAAAAGATTCTTCTATATTTTCAAACTCATAGAAAAGTCTTCCCAAATTATTTTCAATTTGAGCTACATATACTTGATCATCTATTTCTTTAAATAAACTTAAAGTCTTTTTAGAATACTTTATAGCATTATCTATATCGCCTTTTTTACTATATTGTTCTGCAATCATAAGTAAAGTATTAGCATATTCTTTTTTATTATCTATTTGCTTAAACTTTTCTTTTGCAAGGAACGAATAATTTATAGCTTTGTCTAAATTTTCTAACTTAAAGTTAGTATAAGCCATATAATAATATATTTCTCCTAACATAAAATCATTTCCTATATCATTATCATTATACACCTTTTCTGCTTGTTGAAAATAACTACAAGATGAATGATATGCTTTAAGTTCTAAAGTTATTTTGCCAAGATTAACAAATGTATTTATAGTTTCTTCATATTTATTATCTTTTATAAATATTACGTTAGCAGATAAAAAAAACTGTTGAGCTAAAGCCATTTCTTTTTTGCTTATATATATTATACCTCTTAGATATAAATTTCTCGCTTTTCTATACTCTAAGCTGTATTTTTCCGCATAATATAAAGCTCTTTCTATATATTGTTCACCTAACGAAAGATCATTATTCAATATATAAGATTCTGCAATAGTCTCAAAATAGGTGCATATTTTTTCCGCTTGGGTTTCTTCTGACTCCATTAGATACTCTACTGAAGTATTTAATGTTGCTGCTAAATACTCTAAGAGATCCATACTTGGGTTAGATTTACCAGATTCAACAAGACTTATTTGACCTGGAGTAATTCTATCTCCTGCTAAATCTTTTAGTGTCATATCTAATTCTTTTCTTCTTCTTTTTATTTTTTCACCTAGAGACAATATTTCCATAGTCCACTCTTCCTTTTCTTCTTAATTGCGTAATATGCCAAAATAAAAATATATATAATAAATTTAATTACATTTAACTATTGTGCAAATTCTTTATATATTATAACATATTTTTGGTATGTATATTAAAATTTTAGAAAAATATATTACAATTTCTTATAAATTAAAAATTTACACCAAAAAAGGACAGATTGTACGAATCTGCCTTTTTCTATAAATATCTTCTTTAATTTATAATATTTTTTATATTATCTCATTCGTCTCATCATGTTATCATATATATCTCCTGCTGCATTCTTCATATATCTATTGGCTCTTTTTATTCTTCTTTTTGTACCTTTATTCATATCAGGTAAAAACAACATAGTAGCTGCTGCTCCTATAACCATACCAGTTAAAAGCTTTCTTTGCATAATATATTCACCTCTCCTAATTTATTCTTATGAATAGATTATGCAATTTAATATTTTTTAATCAAGGAACTTTTACCATAAGCAAATTTTTTACTTTAGTAATAATTCATCCATAGCATCGTTTGCTAATTTATCACATCTATTATTAAATTCATTATCTGAATGTCCTTTAACCTTTATAAACTTTACTTTATGATAATTTAATAATTTTATTAATTTTTCCCAAAGCTCTTTATTCTTAACTGGCTCCTTAGATGAAGTTTTCCAACCATTCTTCAACCAAGAATCTATCCATTTATTATTTATAGCATTTACTACATAAGCTGAATCGCTATAAACTTCTGCTTCACAGGGTTCCTTAAGTAAAGAAAGTGCCTCTATTACTGCCGTTAACTCCATTATATTATTAGTAGTGTTTACTACAGCTTTTTTAATCTCCTTCTTCACTTCGTTATACATAAGTACTATACCGTAACCACCAATAGTATTTTCTTTCCCATTTCCTCTACAGGCTCCGTCAGTATATATTATAACTTTTTTCATATATTCCCATGTCCTCCCTTATCTTCTCTCATATAACAAACATAAAAATTGTGTATTATATTGTTCCTAATCAATTTATCTTACTCTTCATTTACAGCCCTATTATTTTCTAAATTGCAATTTTTATCTTTTTCATTATTTTTCTTTTTATTTTCATTTTTTGATAAGTTCTTAATTGTAGCAAGTAAGGTACTAATATTTTGACTTCCAACTATTTCCGCTATGTATTTTACTCCTTCTTTTACAATAATTATAATATTCTTTTCTCCCTGCCAATTTTCTAATATAATTTCTTCTGGTATATCATTAATTATTGAATTTAGTCCATAAAATGCTACTGCTATGTCATCTATTTTTCCTATAAAAGGAATAAAATCTGGCAATATATCAAAAGGCATTGCTAAATATCCTACTACCCCTATTGCTTTTGCTTTAGTAAAAGTGTCTACTCTTTTATCTTTAAATATTCTCCACAATAAGGCTACTATATCTGGTATAATCATAGCATACTCAAGAATTTTCTCATACTTACTTGGTATATTGTTTTCTATATCTTTTCTAAATTTAGTATAGCAATCCTGTGGAGTAGTATACTTTTTCTCCTCTTCTTCTATTTCTGGTATTTCTTTATCCTTTGCATACACCATATCTTCTATTTCAGCTTCTAATGCTCCATTTGTTATAGTTATTTTATTTAACTTAAAATAAAAGTATGGAATAAATTGTGAAACTCCATTTAAATCTAAAGAAACTGTATCTTTATCTACCTCTATACCGTATTTTTTAAAATCTTTTAATATATTCTTTAGAGCAAAATTTTTGATAATATTAAGTATACCTATTTTTGCTATTTTAACATTAAATATTTTTATCTTTAGTAAATTATCTTTTATGCTTCCAAGTCCTATCTTTATTATAAAAGGTATACTAATCTTCTTTTTATAAGTACCCTTAAGAACTATAAATTCATTTATAGTTAATTCTTCTAAAAATAAACCTTCTATTTTTACATACTCTTTTATTATCCCTAATACATCTTTCTCTGTTAAAACAGCTTTTACTGCTGATATTTTCATAAAACTCCTCCAATTATTCACAGGTATTTTAAAAATTCTTATGTAACCCTCTAATTTAAAATCAAATAATTTTTCACTACTTATATATTAAAGTATACAATAAATAATTGTTTCTGCAATAATATTTTACATACAAATAGTTATTAATTTTTCTATATTATCTTTATTTTTCCTTATAATTAGAATGAACAACCTTTTATCACATAAATTACTATAGAAAATTTTATGATTTTCATTGGACTAAAATACAGAATTATTATACTATTATGATGCGAAAAATATTTTCTTTGACAGTGGGATAGTAAAACTAAATTTATATGGGGGTTTTAATGAATGGATAAAATAAAGAAAAAGCAAATCTTTATTCCTATAATTACAGCAGTAATATCTTTGATTATGTTATTTACTGTAAATTATGGGTTTAAAAGAAACAGAAATATAAGTTACGTTCAATTTTTAGAATACTTGTCTCATAAGAAAGTATCTACAGTGTATTTTACAGATACACCTAAAATAAAATTAAAATTGTCTGACGGCAAAACATATGAAACCGAAAATCCTAGAATCGATAATTTTAAAGAAAATCTCTTGAAACAAGGAGTTGAGGTTTTAGAAAACTCTCCTTCTGATGTTCCATCTATTATATTTACATCTTCTTTTATGATATCAGTTATCTCTTTAATAGTAGTGTTAATTAAATCTTCAAAAATAACTTCTAAAGGTATGTTATCCGTTGATTCTTTAGATGCCTCAGCTGTAGAAGATATTCCTTTTACTTTTAAAGATGTAGCTGGTAATGAAGAGGCAAAAGAAAGTGTAATGGATATTGTTGACTTTTTGAAAAATCCTGAAAAATATAGTTCCTATGGAGCGAGAATGCCAAAAGGAATAATACTATATGGGGAGCCTGGTACGGGTAAAACTCTATTAGCTAAAGCTGTAGCTGGAGAAGCTAATGTCCCTTTCTATGCAATGTCAGGTTCTGATTTCGTACAAGTTTATGTAGGAGTTGGAGCTAGTAGAATACGTCAATTATTTAAAAAAGCAAAAGGACATGGAAAAGCAGTTATTTTCATAGATGAAATAGATGCTATAGGTAAGAAAAGAGATAATTCCAAAACTGGTGGTTCTGATGAAAGAGATCAAACTTTAAATGCTTTACTTACAGAAATGTCCGGCTTTAATGAAAAAAATGGTATCATAGTTATGGCTGCTACCAATAGATTAGATATGCTGGATGAAGCCTTACTAAGACCTGGAAGATTCGATAGACATATTGAAGTATCTTTACCAGACTTATCTGCTAGAGAAAAAATCCTTAACCTTCACTTAAAAAACAAGCCAACTAAATCTATTGATATAAAAGAGTGGTCTCAAAAAACTGCTTACTTCTCTGGTGCAAAACTGGAAAATTTAGTAAACGAAGCAGCTATACTTGCTTGTAAAGAAGAAAGTGAATTTATAGAGAATACTCATATGGATAAAGCTTTCTCTATAGTTATTGCTGGTTATGAAAAACAAAATAGAGATTTTATAAAAGAAAAAGATAGAAAAATAACAGCCTTTCACGAAGTTGGACATGCTTTAGTATCCCTAAAGATTCTTCCTAATGAAAAAGTATCTAAAGTAACTATTATACCAAGTACTAAAGGTGCTGGTGGTTATACTTTAAGTATACCTGAAGATAGCTTATATCAAAATAAAGATTATTTAAAAAAGAGAATAATGGTACTTTTAGGTGGAAGAGCTGCTGAAGAACTAGTCTTTGGCAAGGACTATATAACTACTGGAGCTCATAATGACTTGAAACAATGTACAAATATCGCATATCATATGGTAACTCAATATGGTATGGGAGAAACTTTAGGCCTTTTAAATATGCAAGAGTTAATGAATTTAAATATAAATAAAGATAGCATAATAAAAGAATGTAAAAATCTTGTAGATAATCTTTATGAAGAAACAAAAAATCTTCTGAAAAAAGAAGGCTTTGCTTTAAATAAAATAACAGAAGAACTACTTCTTAAAGAAACTCTTCATTTTGAAGATCTAGAAAGATTAGAAACAGTTCATTAATCTTTATTTAACAGGAAATAAGGATAGTTAGTAAAGACTTATAACTTTTACTAACTATCCTCTTTTTATTTTTAAAAAAATATATCTGTTCTATACATTCTTCCATAAAAATAAAGATATAACTGTTCCTCCAATTAATCCACCTAAATGTCCAAAGTTATCTACATTAGCAATAGAAAATCCTATTATAAGATTGATAAATATAACTGATATTATGTTACTAACAAACCCCTTTCCTACCTGATCTTTTAATTTTAAAGCTATTATCAAACAAGCACCTAAAAGACCAAATATAGCTCCCGATGCCCCTATAGATATACTATCAGATAGTAAATAACTTAATAGCGAAGATGTTATTCCAGAAATAAAATATATTATTATGTACTTAACTTTTCCATAAACTTTTTCTATTAAAGGTCCTAAAGCATTTAATGCATACATATTAAGTCCTAAGTGTATAATTCCTCCATGTAAAAATGTACAGGTTATAAGTCTATAGTATTCTCCTCTTTCTATTAACGGATTCACCTTAGCTCCTAAAAATACCAGAACATTAACATTACTATCTATTATATTTCCCGATAAAATCGCTGTAATTAAATACATTAGTACATTGATTCCTATTAATATGTAGGTTATGCTAAATGTATTTTTATCTCTAATTCTTTTTTCCTTATTTTTAATCTCATTAATAAAATATGATATTATAGTTACTAAATTCTCATTTCCAGCACTATAATAAAATATTTTACTAATTTCTTTATCTAATATTATACATTCTCCAGTATATGAACTATTTTCTGATATAAAACAATTTATATTTCTTATTAGTTCATCTTCTTTTTCTTCATCATCAATGAATATAACTTTATTTAAACTTATATTATTACTACCTATATGGTTATTTATATCTATTTTTATATGATAATCATTATTATTTTCATATTGCTCATTACAAAATATTATTGCTTTTTTAAATCCATCTTCCTCCTCTTTTAATAACACCCAAGGACTTACTAAACCATAGTAATTATTTTTAATCTCTATCAAAGTATATCCTAAGCTTGTAGTTACATTCTCTACAATAAACTGTATAACTTTATCTCTATTATTCATATATTATTCTCTTCTCCTTTTAATTAATAATAATATTATTACCTTAATTTAAAATTGAGCTTTCCCCTTACATGAAAAGCTCAATTTTAAAAGTATACATATAAAATTATTATAATTTCAATTTTTAAACAATGGATGTTATAACAAGACTAGGATTTTTTAATAAATTAATTTCATAAAATGGTATTGGCATTTTTGTATTACCATTATAAAATATCCTTATAGTTGGTCTATCTGGAAAACCCTCATTTTGTTTTATAACATATCCTTCTTCCCCATTAGAAAGCCTTACACAACATCCTAACGGATATATAGCAAAAGTATCCTTAAAATTCTTTATCAATTCTTTGTCAAAACTGGTTCCTGATCCTGCAAGTATTAATTCATATGCATCATTAGGGCTAAATTTCTTTCTATAACATCGATCGTTACTTACGGCATCGTATACATCACATATACAAACTACTTTAGCAAATTTTGATATATGATTTTTTTCTAATCCAAAAGGATATCCTCTTCCATCAATTCTCTCATGATGTTGTTCAACTATATCTATTACAGAGTTAGGAATGGCAATATTCTTTCTTAATATTTCTCCTCCATACAAGGTATGCTTTTTAATTTCATTAAACTCTTCTTCTGTTAATTTACCTTTTTTATTTAAAATTTTATTAGGTACTTTTGTTTTTCCTACATCATGTAATACTGCCCCTACTCCTAGTTCCTTTAACTCATTTTCTTTAAATCCAGAAGAAAGTCCTAAAAATGAAGTCATTATGCATGTATCTAATGAATGCATATAAGTATAGTTATCATAAGTCTTTATATCATAAAGACTTTTATTTACATCTCCTAGATCAATTATGTACTCAACCAACTCTTCAACTACACCTAATGATTGTCTTAATTCTTTTCCATTGCAACTATGAATGTTTTTAACTATTTCAGACATACTTTTCATAGTAAATTGTTTTAATTCACTAAGCTGCTGATCTTCCACTTCTACATCTTCTAACCTTTCATCCTCCACATAAATGTAAAATACTCCTATATCCTGAAGCTTTTTTATATAGGTATTTGTAAGTTTTATTCCTGCCCTTAGAAGAATTTTACCATCACTAGTTAAAATACTCTTACCAAGTATATCATTTTCAGTTACCCTATTTATAAATTCAAGCCTCATAACAATTTCTCCTTAAATACTAATTCACATTACATAATTAGATAATATATTGGTTAAAATATCTAATTATGATAATATCACACTAATAAATAAAATGAAATAGTCACATAAGGAATTTTTAAGAAAACGTATTATTAATTTAATAAATAAATTATAAAAATTAAAAATTTTATTAAAATCTATATTATATTCTAATATTTACTTGTAATCCTCTTCCTTATTTTGTATTTTTTTAAACACCTCATCTATTTCTTCTTTAATTAGACTGCATAATTCCTGCAACTTTTCTTCCATGCTTTTTATATCTTCAATATATTGAAATTTTAAATTCCAAGTTGGATTATATTCATCATCTATAGTCTCTATTATATATCCTTTATCTAAAAATATTTCTTCATTAAATAAATCATATATAGCTGTATACTCCCAATCTTCAACATCCTTCTTTACATCAAAAGATAAATTTACCATTTCTCCATCATAATACATTTTGGTTATATATTCTGCCCCATCTGTTACTTCATAACTTCCAAGTTCTTTTATAAATTGTTTTGTTTCCTTATCTATTTCCATTAAAACCAATGAAGAAAAATTCATACTCAAACCTCCATTTTCCATATATTTACTTTTAAATAATTTTGGTTTATAATATTATTATACAATTCCATATTATTCCAAGGAGGAATATAATGAAACGTAAAAATATTTCTAAGTTTAATTTTTTGATATTACTAATTATCTTAATGATATGTTCACTTATAAGATATAGAATTATATGTTATAAATCTAAAGAAATAACTTATGTAGTTGAAAGATATCTTACTACTGGAATCTTCAACACTAATAAATTATACGGTATTAATAACTTTCATCTATCTTTTTCTGATGGTAAGGTTGCTGTAGTAAAGGTTAATGGATTACAAAAAAAATCTCCTCATAAAAAAATAAATTATAATATTTTTTTAGAAAAAAATTCAAAAGGAATCTGGAAAGTAAAAAAACTTTACCAGGTTCCCTAACCTTCTTTCTTATTTATGAATGTTTTTTTGTCATACAATCTTCACAAATCCCCTTTAATTTTATTCCTAATTCTTCTTCCTTAACAGTAAACCCTGTCTTATTCTTTATAATTTGCTCTACTTGTTGTAATGGACAGTCTATTTCTACTTCTTTATGACAAATACTACATTCAAGAATATGTTTATGCTTGTTTTTATTTATTATATAATTATATTTCCCATCTCCTAAATTAAGTTTATCAACAATACCTTTATTATTAAATAGTTCTAGATTTCTATATATAGTAGAAAGATCTATATTTATATTTTTATTTTTACATTGTTCATAAATATATTCTACAGTAACTGTAAAATCACTTTCTTGCAATATTTTAAATATACTAATTCTTCCTTTAGTTACTTTTATATTATTTATTTTAAAAAACTGCTCAATATTCATCCTATCACCTTATAATTATATTATCTTCATTATATCATAAAAATAAACATTTGTTTAAGTTTAAAAAAATATCATCTTTAATCCAAAAATTACTAATATCACTCCACCTATATAATCAGCATATTTTCCTACAACTTCAATTCTATTTAAGTATTTAGCAATAGTAAAAGCAAAAATACTAATAATTAAAGTAATAAAACCTATAAATATGGTATCTTTTAACATGATATTTAAACTTGCTATATTATTTAGAGCCGTAAATCCTACTACCATAGCATCAATACTAACAGAAATTCCAAGTATAATCCACATTAATGGTTTTACAATTGCACATTCTTCTTTATTTTCCAACCCTTCTTTAATCATTAGGATTCCAACTAAAACTATAACTATTCCTCCTATGATCTTAGGAACAGATACAATATATGTATTAAATAAGAATCCTGAATAAGCTCCTATTATGGAAAATAAAAATTGAAAAAATCCAAATGATATAGCACATAAAATTTTATATTTTAATGTTGCAAGTCTATTTAATCCAACGCATAATGCCACTCCAAATGCATCTAAAGATAATGCTATAGCAATTAAAAATAGCGAGTGAAAATCCATATTTACCTCCAATTTAGTTAAGATAATTTTTGTCATTATCTTATTTTATAAAATTCTTAGTATAGAATCAACAATTTATTTTTTAGTCCAAATTTCACTTAAAAGAAATCTCTAAAAAATAATATTATTTAAATTTATTAAATATGTCAATAAAACAAAATAACTTACTAGTCAATTATAAACTAATAAGTTATTCTTCTAATTTATTTTCTCTAATCCTTCTATTATATTTTACTATCTATCAAAAGTTACACTGCATGTAGTTAAATCAAATTCCTCTAATAAAAGTAAATCTTTTTCAAATACTAAACTTAATATTCTAGCTTTATATGGATTCACTTCAAAATCTTCCAATGCAAACTCTCCTGAAAGAGCTATTTCTTCACTAGATGTTTTTATTGTAATAGGTATTTTTTCTAATTTAACAGGAGTAGGTAAAGCATTTCTAACTAGAAGTGTCATTAATAAATTATTATTTTTATACTGAGTTATTGTAAAAAGAGATACACTTACTTGTCCATTCTCTAGCTTAGGTAATGAATCCATAAATTCATTAAAAGTATCTATTTGCTTTTTTTCCATACCTTCTGGTATATCCTCTAATTCTATCTTTTCATATTTAACCGCTCTTGCCTTAGTTTCAAAAACTATTTTCCAATCATCTTGAGGTATTTCCTTTACAAATAAATTTTCTTTTGTAAAATATACTTTCCAAGGTCTTGCTGAATGTGGAGGAATGTCTCCCATTTCTCTAAGATCAAACGTTTGTTCCGCCAACTTTTCTCCTTTAGAATTTATAATGTATAAGGGAACTTGTTCAAAATTTATTGATTTTGAAAGTCCATTTATAATATATATTTTAACTTCTAATTTATCTCCTTCGTTAAAAGCATAAACTCCAAATACACCTAATTGTCCTTCCTTAATTTCAGGAACAACTTCTTTCATCTCTTCTTCTAAATAGCTTTTTTGAACATCAGATATTCTATCTTCTAAATTCTCATTTATTGATAGTTCAATATTTAGCCTATTTTCATCTGCTTTCATGTTTTATCCTCCAAATTCTTTATTCTATTACTATAATTTCAAGATCTTGTTCTGAAGTTTCTTCTGCTATCTTATTTAAATTATTTTCTATATCTTTAGATAAAACTCCTGTGCTTCCAATTAAATTAATACTACTATTTTTATTAATATTATTTTTAATAAAGTTTTCACAAGCTAGTATGTCCTGTGAACTGGCAGCATTTCCACTTAAAATTAAAGGTGCACCTGATTTTGCTGCAGTAGCTGAAGCAACCAATGCATCTGCAAAGTTTTTAAAACGATCATTGCCACCAGAAGCTACATATACATTATCAAAAGAAAGATCAGACTTAAAGTAATTTAAAACATTAATATTAGTCTTAAATCTATCCTTTCCTTGTGCAATTCTTGAACCTTTAACAGAATTTATTATAGAGTCTGGTAATATAGCTGTTCCCCCTACTGCCATAACATCTAATTTATAAGTGTCAATAATCTTTTTAACTTCTGGATCTAATTTTACAGAATTTGTTATTAATACCGGAATTCCAAGCTTTGCTGCAATAGAAGCTACACTTAGTGCATCTGAATATCCATCTTGTCCATTAACTAAAATAGCTTTTTTAGCACCTGTCTTTGAAATTAATTCTTTAGCTACAATTGCATTAGTATCATATCTACTTCCGCCATCCTTTGCATAACGCGTAACATTGAATCCATTACTTTTTAAAGCATTATAAACAGATGGACTTACAACACCTTCTCCACCTACTATGTATACATTCTTAGCTCCTATTTTCTTTATAGTTGAAAGAACTTCATCAGGTAATTTATCTTTCTGTGTTAATAATACAGGTGCATTTAGATTTTTTGCCAATGGTGTAGCACTTACTGCATCAGGATATCCCATTCCATTTACCAAAACTACATTATCTGATTTTTTAAACAAATCTATTGCAACTGCTGAAGCTGTGGAATACCTATCCCCACCACCTTTTCTAGTAACAGTAGCAGCTTTTACCTGTCCACTATTAAATCCTGTAGCTAAAAATACAGAAACAACTGCAGTACAAACAATTTTATTAAGTTTTTTCTTATTCATAAACTATCCCCTCCAACTAAACAAATTTCACATATAATTTTTTCAAATCATATTCTTCTATATTATATATATTATCGCATAAAAAAACAAAATTATATATTCCTGCTTTCAATGCATTAATTTCCAAATTATTTGTGTCAAAAACTGCAGAAGTGACTTTTCTATTTTTGTCATCAAATAATGTCATAGGTATCTTTTCTACTTTAATTTTCTTCTGTGCACCATTACGTATAATTATTGTAACATATATTTTTTTCTCATCCCCATTATACTTTATATCATATACTGACATAGATATTTGTCCGTTTTCTATAATAGGTAAATTTGTCAAACAATTTTCTAGTGCTCTTTTATAATTCGGTGAAATACTTTCAGGTAAGTTTTCATATTGAGTTTTCACACTATTTACTGCTTTAATATTAGTACTAAATACTACTTTACATTTACTTTCTGGTAACTTATCTACTAATAAGCTATTTCTATCAAATAATAGTTTATATGGTCTTGCACTACAAGGTGGTATATCTCCTAAATCCTTCATATCAAATACCTTTGATGCTAATACCTTATTATTTTCATCTATTATAATAAGAGGTAACTTATCAAAATTTATTTGTATATTTAATCCATTTCTCAAAAAAATGCTTGCTTCATACCCTTCATCATTCTCAAATATATAAGTGGTACTTATATTCACATCATTTTCCTTTACTGGTGGTAATTCTTGCAAATCATCTAAAATACACTCTTTTTGTAAATCAGATATTCTATCTTCCATTTCTTGCTTTAATGAAAGTTCTAAATCTAAGTCTTTTCTACCTTCCATGATTTTTTCTCCTTTAAAGTTATTTTTCTCTAAAATTATTCTAAACTTCCTACATAGTATACTTAAATTTATATCTTAATTAAATAGTACCATCATTAGAAGACACTAGTAAAGTATTATGTAGAATAAGTTTAAAGTAATTTATTCCATATAATTTAAAATATAAATTTCTACATATTTTCCTATAAAAATTATATTAACTTATTTTATATTTTAACAGATTCCACTAAAAATTGAAACAAATAATACCAAAACTCATTTACAAAGGAGCTGTCGCATTAAGAATAAATTCTACAATATATTGTGTTAACTTTAAACTTGCAAAACAAGTATATTGTATGTAAATTCCTTAATACGACAGCTCTTTTATTACATGAATTAAAATATAAATTTATCTACTCTTCTCTACCTGGATATCTACATTATCTGCTGTTTTACTAACATCTAAAATTCCTTTTCCTAATATAGTGGTGCCGTCTTCTCCATAAAAATATATAGTTACTTTTTCTTCATTTACTATACTAAAGGCTGATTTTCCTATTTGAAATAAATTATTATTTCCTTCAATCTTAAATCCCTTAGCATTAGAAACATCTGTAGACTTTATAGTAATTACTTTAAATAAAGGAGTAGCTGGTGATACTTCCACCTTAGCCTTAGCGCTATAAGTACTTGAACTATTATTTCCACTACTAGTATTATTAGATATATCAAAATTAACTGATGCTCCTTCTTTTAATTCTTTACCATAAATAGACTTTATATTATCTTCAACAACTAGTGTATAACTTTTACCATGTTCATATCCATTATTAGGGGGGGATACTAATATGGTTTTTCTATCCTCTATAAGTTTTACATCTGTATCTATTTTATTTCCCAAGGAATCCTTTACAATAACTGAGTTATTAATTGTATTTGAATCCAATTCAAAATTAAATTTTATAGCCCAAACTTTGTTTTCCTTTACTGTTTTATCTGAAAATTTTACAATACTACTAGCAAAAGCTTTTGTTGCTCCTATGGACATAAAAGCAATGGTCAACATAGTACATATAAATTTACATATTATTCTTCTATTCATAGTTTCCTCCTAATTTATTAATAAACATGAAGTAATTCTACTTCATCTTATTTACTAATATTGGTTTCAAGTTGATCCTGTTCTTTATCATCGCTAATATTTTCATTCTCTATTTCACTCATATCTTTATAAATCTTTGCATAAGAATTTATATTATTATGTATAA
Source organism: Clostridium tetanomorphum (assembly GCF_017873215.1). GTDB lineage: Bacteria > Bacillota > Clostridia > Clostridiales > Clostridiaceae > Clostridium_AO > Clostridium_AO tetanomorphum. Next base: position 274,473 of record NZ_JAGGKA010000002.1, on the reverse strand, counting down.
TAAATTTATGCAAATCACTATTCTTCACAATAACTTTTACATCTGCTTCTTTTTCAAATAGATTTTTTGCTAAATCCACTAATCCATTATAAATTGTCATTTCAATAGACTTAATTTCATTAAAATCAAAAATAACTTGTAAAGGCTTAACAAAGGATAAACCATACATTACCTTTTTTAATATTTCCAATCCTTCCATGTCCATGGATCCATTTATTTTAATAACAAATACACCATTTTTATTTATTACTAAAAAAGGTTCTTCTTTCTTTTCCTCAATATTTTCTTCTACTTTTTCCTCTTCATTATTTTCTTCTATTTTTTCCTTTTCATTATCTTCTTCAGCATCTGTATTATCTCCTAATACAGAACCTATTCTGGATAAAAGTTTTTCCGTAGTAATAGGCTTTAAAACATAATGTAATGCTCCTGCTTCCAAAGCATCTACTACTTGATTTTTTTGTTCTAATGAACTTACTATGATTATCTTAGCATCTGGATATGTTTGTAATATTTTTTTTGTTCCTTCTATTCCGCTTATGCCCGGCATATTTATATCCATAGTAACTAAATCTGGATGATACTTTTGATACTCACAATAGGCCTGTGTTGCAGTTTCAGCTTCTGCTACAACATTATGCCCTGCTTGAGCTAAAATAGACTTTATATTTATTCTCATAATGGCTGAATCATCAACAACTAATACATTAGCCATACTTCACCTCTATATCTAACACAAATTCTAATAACTTATCTATACTTCTATTATAAAAAGCTTATACTTATTCTAAAAGAAAAATGTTTACATAAAAGATCAGACAAAAATCTGATCTTTTACATAACATAATCATAACTTGTCTCTTTAATTCTTAACTTTTATTTCTACCTTACTATAATCGTGTTCTCATTAGATTTACTTACATCAATAGTTCCTTCTCCTAAAATATTATTTTCATTATCACAAAGATATATTTTAGCACTATTTCCATTAAATAGAGTAATAGCTTCCTTATCTATATGAAACAAATTATTGTTGCCTTCAATTTTATACTTTTTAACATTAGCTGTTTTGTCACAATCTACAGATATTTTCTTTAATATAGATAATACCTCTGATACCTCTACCTTAACATTAACTTTTATCTCTGATGTTACTTTAAAATCTAATAATACATCTCTCTTCATATTTTTATCATTTTTAGATTTTGCACCTTTCCCTACAATAATTCTATAGGACTTACCTATTTCATATCCGCTAGTTGGAGGTATTATTTTAACTGTTTTATCATCTTCTCCTGGTTCAACTTTTACATTAACTAACTTTCCTACACTATTTCCATTTAATTCTCTAACACCTATATTATTTTTTATAGAATTAAAATCTCCTGCATTAGTAAAAGCCACTGTCCATACATATTTAGGATCATTTATAGATTTAATTCCTAAATTTTTTGAATCTTCTTCAGCAAAAACCTTTTGATTAACTAGACAAAACGCAAAAAAGAAAATCAATAAAAAAGCTGAAAAAGTTTTTATTAAATTTTTATTAGTAATACCATTACATTTGTTCTTAACTACCTTCAAAACATGATCCCTCCATTATAATTATATTATTTAAACTTTTAATCCAACTATTAAAATAGTTGTATACAATATACTTATCGTAATATATTTTATTTTTTTTACTATTATCTACTTAGTTGTAAATTTCATTATAATTGGCTTCGGTATTTTTTCACCATATAAAGACAATACTTTTTCTGTGATAATTATATAATAACTACATGCTGAATTGTATTTATATTGTGGAGTAATAGTTAAGAGTCTCTTGTTTTCATCATATCCTATCTTTGTTGAAATTTTATTTAAACTATTCAAAAAATTTATATCATTTATGTCTTCTATAGAATTAAATCTACTATTAAATTCATCTTCTCTAACCACAAATATATTATTATGATTTATACTGTCTACATTTACGGATTTTGTAAAATCAATATTCCATACTTTATCTACAGCTACATCCTTTTTTTCAGTAATTTGCTTAAATCCGCTTAAATCTTTTTTTTCATAAGGCTTGTCTATGTTGCTCATATCATAATATGTATAAGCTTCAGGATATTTTGCTCTTTCCCAAAAATGATCTTGTCCCATCTTCTCATCTGTTATATTATAATAATCATATCTTACTCTTCCTTTTCTATCTGGAACTGGATCATCCCAGGTGCAATCTAATTGGTACCATTTTCCATGGAGATTTACTAAATTCCATGCATGACTTTCAGTACTACTACCATTATTTGCTTCCCCTACTACTATTTTTGTTTCTATTCCTACCTGATTTAACATTTTATAAGCAAGCATAGCATATCCTTGACAAACAGTTGTGCCAGAATATAGTGCCTCATAAGCAGTAAATTTTGTTAAAGAAGTGTCATAAGCTATATTAGCTACAATATAATCATGTATAGCTTTCTCCTTTTGATCATCAGTCATATATTCAGTAATTATATTGTTTAATATAGAACTTACTTTTGCATCTACATATTCCTCTTGCGCTTTAGTAGTTCTATAACTTATATTAAGTTGTAAATCTATACTTCCATCAGTGTACATTGCCCATCTTCCCGAATACGACTTAATGGAATTAGCTAAATAACCGTCCGTTCGTTCTATATAATCGTATATTTCATCAACTATATTGTGTAAATCATCAAAATTTCCTATATAACTTATAGTAAAACTTTCTTCTCTATTTAAACAATAGTCTTTAACTACTTCTAAAATATCATCTACAGAATAACAGGTATACTCAGCATAACTTTTGTACACTGGAGTATTTATGGTCTGGTTTTTCTCCGAATCCAGTGTATTTTTATTTATTACCTGGGCACTTTCTACTCTGTACTGTTTACCATTATTTTTATTTATGTCTGGTGCTGCACCGGCCTTTATTGGTAATAAAGTTATACAAATCATTATTAAAAAACTTGTTATAAACTTTTTCATATTTTTCATAAATTCCTCCTAAATAAATAGTGTTATATTATTATCGTAATATAATTATCACTATTTATAAAGATATAAAATTACCTAAAATTACATTATTTACATAAAAAACATACATTTTTATATAAATATTAAAATCCAGCAGCTTTATTTCAAACTGCTGGATTAATTTTAAACGAACACCTGTCACCCAATTCCTAATCAGTAAAGTTTATTTTTAAATCTGATTTAGTAGAATCTATTATTTGAGATGCTGGTTCATTTGTAAATGCACTATTAGTAAAAGTTATTGTTAAATTATTTACATTATTTGCACTTGTATGATTTGCTGCCTTATTTACCAATGTTACTGACAGCGTATTTGAACTTGTTCTCACTACCTTAGTAATTAAGCCATCTGGACAATTACTAACAGATACTTTTCCTGTAGCAACAAAATCCTCATTATTATTTCCAGTAAGTGTATCTCCACTAAGAACAATAGTTATTGGAGTATTATTGTTTATAGCTCCATCATTTGTTGTTGCTTCTGAAAATGTATTAGCTGAATATGATATAGCTGATTTATCTTTAAAATCTATAATTATATTTTCTGTATTCAAATCCTGATTTGTGCCTATAATCTTAGATTTATCTATTGTAAAAACTAAATTATTTACATCATTAGCATTTTCATGTGCTGTTGTCTTTCCTGAAATAGATATTTTTAAATGTGTATTATCTACTTTTGACATCTTATAATGTAATCCACTTGGTAAATTAGCTGCACGTACATATGAAGTACTATCTGTATTAGTATCAGTTATACTTGGGTCAACAAATGTTCCATTTTTAACTTCTATTATTATGTCTCCTGTTACAGTTCCATCATTACTTGCTGCTTCTGTTAAAGTTGTTGGTGAAGCTTTCAATTCTGCTTGATCATTAAAATCTATAGTTAAATGTCCTGTATTTAATACCTGAGTATTTGAACCACCAACTTGATCTGCTGAAATCGCAAAGCTTAACTCATCAGTATCATTAGCATTAGTATGATTTGTTGCTTTTCCTGAAATAGTTATTCCTATGTGTGTATCATCTAGTTTTACTGCACTATAAGTTAGTCCTGCAGGTAAATTAGTTGGAGTTACAGTTATTGGTCCATTTACATTTCCTTGTACAGTTCCATTTTGTATCTCAACTACTATAGTTCCAGATACAGTTCCATCATTAGTATCTGCTTCTTTTAATATTGTCGGTGAAACTGATTTTATACTTGGTACTAAATCTACATCTACTTTCTTCTTATTACTTTCTTCTTTACCTGAATCTGTTCTTGTTACATAAACATAAGCATCACTAGCTGGTATTCCTCCAGGTATAGTTACAGTTACAGATCCTGCTGGTCCATTATTAGTTTGTGATGCCATTAATCTTCCTGAAGCACTATATACTTTAATTGTACTTCCAAATGGTATTGTATCATTTACAACTATAGTATCATCGCCTGAAGGATTATTATTTACTATTACATTTTGTACATCACTAGATACATTTCCTGTATCTTCTATAGTAAATGCAATCTTCTTTTCTAAAGGTTGCCCATTAATTTCATTAACAGTATTAAGAATTAACACATATTTTCCATTTACTGTTAACTCATCACCTGATTTATATGGTGTAGTATATCCATCACGCATAATAGTTGCTGTAGTCTTACAATTTGCTTTATCAGTTATAGTTATACCTGTCTTAATATCCTTATATACTCCGCCTTCAGTTACCCCAACTACATCTGGTGAAACTGCTTTATTGATGTTATCAACTCTAAATATCTCTGTTACAATATTTTCTGCTCCATTTTCCTTACTTGTTGTTATAACTTTAAGTTCATATTCTCCGTTCTGAGTTATTGTATTACCTCTAATAAAAGATACTTCTGCTGGATTAGCTACAGCAGTATACGTTACATTTCCATCAGTTCCTGAAGCAGTCTTTGTCATTTTAAGAGTAGCTTTACTATAAATTCCAGCTAAGTCTGTCCAACCAGGAGTTGCTTGATAATAAGTATCTGGATCAGTTGGTGATACTTTTTTAGTTCCTGGTTTCTCTGTCATGGTAACTTCTGCCTTACCTGGTACTGATGAGTTAACTGTAAACTTAATAGATTTACTATTTGTTGCCGTAGAAGGTGTCATATTGCTATCAGTTTTTGTAGCAGTTACAGTAAATACATACTCTCCATTTCCATTATCCTGAATCTTCTTCTTTAAATCTATTCCATCTATTTTTCCATCAGCATTTGTATCACTTAATAGATTTGTTGTACTTCCATCCTTAGTCAATGTAGCAGTACATTTTATTCCACTTGATGAATTATCTTGGCTCCAAGTTACATCTGGGAATGAACTTACCGCATAAATTTTACCATTTTCAATTCCATTTATTTGTGGCATTGGGAATAATCCAAACTTAGCAACATCACTTTCCATAACAGGTCCTACTGCTTTAACCTTTACTTGTACCTGTAATGACATTGTCATAGAAATTCCTGTTGTTCCCGGCTGACAATCTTTCCATTCTTCACTATCCTTATATCTATATTGCATTTGAGCTGAAGTTCCCACAATTCTCCCAAGCATTAAATCAATAGATACATAATCAGGAACCTTTGCTTTGCTTATTTCTATTGGTGATGAAGGCATACTATCTTTATTACCTACAGCAACAACTCTAAGCATTTGCTTATTATCTTTATTGCTTGTTATTTTACTCTTCATTCCACTTACTGTTATTACACCTTTATCGTCAGAAGTAACTGATATAAAGTCTAAAGGTAAATCTGGTATACTACCATCTGTACTTAAGTCATTTATATAAACCTTATATTGTTTATTTGGCTTTAATCCAGTTATCTGTTCAGTTTGTGCTTCTACAGAGAATCCTGTTGGTGCTTCTGCTGGAACTGCTACTGTTATTTTACTTCCTTCTGCTTTATCTTTTCTAGTTATAGATACATAAATAACACCGCCATCTGGATTTAAATTTAATCCAGATACAAGAGCATTTCCATTTTTATCTACAGCAGCTGTTTTAATTGGTTTTTCATCTCCCAATTCATTATAAACATTTATTATATCTCCTGGATTTAATTTCGCAGCAGCTCCTGTTACTTTAACAGTATCCTTGCTTCCTATTTCATTTGTAACTACAACATCCCTCTCCGCATTTAATGTTCCAGAATCTAAAGCTACAGACATAGTAACCTTAGTTCCATAACCTAATATACTTCCTGTAAAATTATATACTCCTTTTTTTGGTTTAGGAATACTTTTATCCCAATCTACTACTAGTTCACGAATTGTACCATCACTCATTATAGCAGATACTCTTTCTGGAAAATTAAACTTAGTTATATCACTTGTAGTAAATGTATCAAAAGGTTCTACTTTTACTACCTTTTCATTTAACTTTGGTTTTTTTATTGGTGTTCCTTTTACTGTACCATCTGAATCCTTAGGAATAACATAAGCCTTACCTGACTTTGTATAGTAAAGTGAGTCTCCTACTATATTGATATAATCTGCTGGTGCATCTACTACTTTATATCCGTTTCCTGTATTATCTAGCTTGTATATTTTACCTCCATCTGCATGACTTCTATAATAAATATTGTTATCATCTACTGCACATATAGATGTAGCTGTATCTGCTACCCCTTTCATATCTCCAGAACCTTTTCCTCCTTTTTGAGGAATATTAGTAATTAATGGTATAGGAACTGGATTAAGCATTAAGGAGTTAGTAGATCTATAAAGCTTTCCATCTTTACCTGTATAGAAAATTAAATAATCTCCTGATGCACTTATAAAAGCAGTATTTATGTCACTTATTTTTGACTTTCTATTACTTAATAAATCATAGCTATATAGTTTATTCCCATCTGAAGTATTTACATAAAATAAAAAATTATCTCCAACGCTTAAAAATTTAGCAGAATCTGATATAAGCTGTCTTCTTCCCTGTGAATCAATAATATATATTCTTCCTCTATCAGAGTTATTTATATAATATATTTTGTCTCCTACTACATTTAGAGATGAAGCCATATCCTCGCTTATTTTCTGTTTTTGAGTACCATCATTTCTAATTTTATATATTTTTCCATTATCATCATAATTGCTATAATATACCCAATCTCCAACTACATTTATAAATCCAGCACTATCATTACTTATAACATAGTCTTCTACACCAGTTACACTTCTTTTATAAAGCTTGTCCTTATCTCCTGTATTTTGATAATATATCCACTTATTATTTTTATCTATGGCAGCAAATCCATTGTTAGATATATTTATAGCAGTATTCCCATGGGTTGTCTTATCTGTTGGATCTTGTACTGCTGTTGGAGTTAAAATAACAGAAACATTTTCCTCTCCACCAATATTACTATTTTGCTTTATATTTGCATAACCATTAGCAATTTCCGTTAATCCATCACTAGCATATATAGAAAGTAAACTTCCTCCAGATGTAGCTCCTCCAAAATATCTTACTATATCTTTAATTGGAGTAATACTGCTATCTCCTATTTTAAAATAAGCTGCATTACTTACCCCTTCAATTCGAGTTATTTTTACATTATACATATTTAATCCTGTTGTAAGGGGATTATAACTTACATTTATTATAGCAAATGTATCTGTGTTCATATTTGTAGGATCTGTAAATTCATTATTAGAATCTGTAACTATCTTTTGCATTGTACCTACTGCAGTATAATAAGTTAAAGTATTTCCAACTTTTTGAACTAATTGGGTATCTTCTACTACAGATCCAGTAAATACATCCTTTGCTTTTCCTGAATCATCTACAAAGTATATTAAACCCAGACTATTCATTAATTGGTCATTTACCATTGCCAAATTGTTTGGATTAGAAAGATACCCTGCACTATACACATTAGATCCAACTATTATGGAATTAGCAGGTAACTTAGCTTGCACAGATGATCCAGCTCCAAATACAATTCCGGCTGTTACAACCATCATTTTGGTTTTCTTCATTTATACTTCCCTCCATTTATATATTAAGATTATCAATTTATTGCCTAAAGACAAAATTTTGCTAATTAAAATTTTTCTTCCTTTGATACTATATTCGTGTAATTTTCACGAAATTTTATTAAAAGAGAACATAAATTATGTTCTCTTTTAATTTTTTTGTATATTTGCTTTTATCTTTGTATCTTTAAAGTAACCATAACAGGAGTATTATAGTGACTTATAGTTGCTCTTACATAATAGTTTTGAGAATCACCCACATCAATATATGGTGGGTCCCAAAGAAGAACCTTAACCTTTTTAGCTGTTCTAGTATGTCCATCACTACCTATTATCACTGCTCTTAATTTTTCTGATGCTTGTGACATATCGTAAACTCCATTACTATTTACAGGTATAACTATAGGTACTATATTAGGATAGTTATTTTCAGTTGTTATTCCTATAATCTTAGGAATTATTCCAATAGTGGCTTTAACCTTCTTACCATTAGCTCCTCCTATAGTTCCTTCTAAAGTAACCTTTGATACTCTACAATCATCTATATATTCTGCATCAATAAAGTCAGTATTGATATTAACAGCTCTTGTCCAAGAAACTTGAACAGGTTTATTTGTACTTGGATCTATTACAGTAGTTGGATATGCTTCTCCCTGCATTATAGCTCCAAGTTCGCCTAAATCTTTGATATTCTCATCTGGATTATCTGGATTATTAGGATCCACTGGATCTACAGGATAGTTAGGATCATTAGGATCCACTCCATTTTCACCAGTAACAATTAACATAAGTCTAACCTTGCCGCTATATCCACTAACTATTCCTTCATAAGTATAAACACCTTCATAATTAGGATATTTCTTTTCAGATCCCCAAGTAACTCTTACATCCTTCTTAGAATTATCCTCCATAGTGGCTACAACTGTACTTGGTAAATTAAAATCAGATTTTCTCTGAACTATTACTTTTATATTATTTATAGTTTTTATAATCTGATTACTTGGTTTATTAGTAACATTTAGAGTTAGCTTAACTTTTTTCTTATAATGTTCCACTGTTCCATAAAATACATAAGTTCCAGGTTTACTCTTTTGTTGTGTTCCATAGTCCCATACTACAGATACGCTGCTTATACTTCCATCAGTCATTTTAGCTGATACAGTCTTAGGTAAATTGTAACTGTATCTACTTTCAGCCTCTGCAACAATGTCTTCAATCTTGTCTGGAATAGGTTTTACTACAAGTGTTAAATTAACCTTCTTGTCATATCCATCTATAGAACCTATAAAATTATATACTCCAGGTTTTGTAGTATCTACTCTTGTTAGATTCCAAGTAACTTGTACCTCTTTTTTGCTTCCATCACTTGCTGTAACTACTATAGTAGATGGTGGATTAAATGCTTCATTTTGATATATATCTTTTTTAATATTGTTTGTATCTGATACTTCTAAAGGTAAATACTTCATAGTAGTTTCCATACCATAGCTTACAGAAGCAGTTCCTCCTAGTATACCTATATCATTTATTATTTTCCCTTGAATAAAATTTTTAGTATAACTATTTAAACTACTGCCAACAAAAACTATAGGGGATGAAGTCTTTGGTGCAATAGCTGAGGCAGAAAGAGCATCCGCAAAATCTCTACCAGAAGCTATATAAACTGTACTAAAATCCAATTCATTTTGAAAAGCATTTATTACATCTATATTTCTTTTATAATAATCTCCACTACCAATCCTTAAAGCATTTGGAATACCCTTAAAAACTTTACTACTTATCTGATCTTCTCCACCTATTACATAAGTTTGTTCAACTTTTTTATTTGAACTTAAATATTTAACTACAGAAGGTGGAATATAATTTTTATTAACTAAAACTATTGGCATTCCTTTTAGGGCAGCTATAGGTGCTATAGATACTGCATCATGAAAGTCATTCCCATTTACAACAGCAATTTGCTTAGGCTTGCCAACCTTGCCTGCTACTAGTAATGCAGTTTCGTACCTATCCTTTCCCCCTAATCTTGTTACCTTGATTCCTCTAGCTTTTATACCATCTTCTACATTTTGAGAAATAACTCCCTTTCCCCCTATTAAATATACATTTTTCACCTTTAACCTATTAATCTGCATAGATGTGTAAATATTAAGTACCTTACCATTGGTTAAAAGTATTGGGGCATTATTTTTCTTTGCAAGAGGAGCTGCACTTAAAGCATCTGCAAAATTTTCTCCATTTACAATTACTGCCCAATCGCTATTTTCATTCCATCCTTCTTCACAGACTTTTGCTGCAGTTTCATATCTATTTGCTCCTTCAAATCTTTTAGTAGTAATTTCAGCAGCCTGTACCTTTGGAACATTTAAAGTAGAGGCGGCAAATACAATAGATAAAATCAACTGCATCTTTTTCTTAAAATTCATCTCAATTAAAAACCTCCTTATATTAGATTAAGGAATCAACTACAGCAAAGAAATTCCTATAGTTAAAATACTTTTCATAATTACTTTTTATAATAGCATATTCTATCCTTTTATTCTTTAAATTCCCTTCTAACTCTCTTATTCTTTCATTACTACTATAACTTCCATCAATTTTTAATCCTTCTATCATACCTTGAAGTTCTTTCATTTGTCTTTCACAAAGATAATTTGCATTTTTATAAAAATCAAATCTATAGTCTACATAAGTATAATTTATTTTATTTCTTATTCTTCTCTTTTCTTTTTCAGTAAGACTAGTTTTTAAATTTATCTCTAAAGCTTTAACCTTTTCATTCATTTGGTGATTTTTTTCCAATATTGCATACTTATTAACAACATCTTTAAAATCCTTTTTTATCATAGCCTTTACTTCATAAGAATAACTGCTATCCTTCATATAAGCCTCTACTTCCAACTCCTTTTGAAGGAATTTTTCAACATCTCCTCTATATCTGTCATCTGAATAAGAATTATACAACACTTCATAAGGATTATATTTATATCCATACATGTTTTCAAAAGTAAGAAGTTGTTGTTTTAAATCATTTAGCTCCTCATCTTCAAACTCTCCTTCTCCAAGCTGATTATTATTTGAATCTATTTTATTGTAATAGTCGTTTGGATCTGCATAATCTCTTAAATAGGTATCTTCATAATATACGTTTCTTACTGACAATGTTTTTAAATCATCCTCATTATCATCATTTAACAACTCTTTATCTATAGTTAATTTTTCTAAGTTACTTAAATTTCTCAATTCTCTTACATCATCTATTTTGTTTCCCCAAAGATTTAATTCTCTTAACTCCTTTAAATCTTTTAAGTCTTTTATATCATTTATGCTATTATCATTTAAATAAAGAACTCTTAATTTCTTTAACTTAGAAAGATCATTTACATTGCCAATACTATTTTTAGATAAATCCAATTCTGTTAAATTTACTAAATCCTCAAGGAAGCTTAAATTAGATATTCCAGTATTGCTAAGTTTAAGTGCTGTCAAATCAGTTAACTCAGAAATATCATTTAATCCACCTAATGACTCATTATTGCTTAAATCTAAATAAGTAAGTCTAGTTAATTTATCTAATTTTGATATACTACTTATATCATTTCCTGATAAATTTAAATATTCAAGTCTTATATTTTTTTCAAGATAGTCCGTATCCCATATTTTATTTTTGGATAAATTTAATGACTTCAAATCATATAATTCCTTTAAATCTTCTATATCTACTATTTTATTATTGGATAGATTTAAGTTTACAAGGCTTGTCATATCCTTTAAAGGTGAAATATCTTCTATATCATTTTTGCTTAGATTTAAATCCTTTATAGTAGTAATATCCTCTATACCAGTTAAATCTTTTATATGACAATCTGTTAAATCAAGAGAAGTTATTTTTTCAAAGTCAGATTTATAAAGTCTCTTATTCTTATTTGTTATACCTAACTTTTCTCTTACTGCATTATTTAAATTTGTATCATTGAATACTATTTCTTCATCTTTAAAATATCCAATCATACTGTCCATATAGCTTTCAGAAATAACTCCTGTTCCTCCAACTATATTCATATTTTGAATATCATCGTATTTTTTAGATATAAAACTTTTTAAAAGATTTCCATCCTTAGGATTTATCATCATAATAGGAGCCTCTTTTTTCGCTGCTAAAGCTCCAACTGAAAGTGCATCTGCAAAACTCTGTCCTGAAGCTATATAAATGTTTTTGTATAAATTAAGTTCATTTTCAAACTTAGCTCCTATATTTAAATTTCTTTCATAAATATCATAGGTTTTAGTTTTATCTTTACCGGTTTTGCTATCTCCTGGTATTCTCTCTATGTTTGTATTATAGTCTTGAACTGAATCTTCAAAATCTCTAACCACATTATCACTTATTACGCTAGAATCCCCTACTACATAAACTTTATCAAATCTTTTTCTTTTAACATATTCCTTAATATATTCTGGAGTATAATTTTTAGGTACTAAAAGTATTGATGAACCTTTTTTAGAAGCTATAGGTGCTATAGATAAGGCATCTACATAGTGATTTGAAGTAACTAAAAATATTGATCTAGGACTTCCTAGTTTATTAGCAATCTTAACACTGGTTTCATATCTGTCTTTACCACCTATTCTTTCTACAGAAATCCCCATAGACTTTATTGAACTTTCAGCAGCATAGCTTACAGATCCTAATCCTCCTATAATAAAGACTTTCTTAACATTCATCCTTCTCAATTCACTTCTTGTATTGGAATTAAGATAGTTTTTATTTGTAAGTAAAATAGGTGCATCATATTTTTTAGCTAAAGTAACTGCACTTAGTGAATCCGGAAAATTTTCTCCAGAAGCTATAACCGCATAATATGAATTTTCCCAACCTGCTTCTGCTACTTTAGCAGAAGTTACATATCTATCCTCACCATAAATTCTATTTTTAATAGGTGATGCACAAACATTAAAATTTATAACTGTACTACCTATTGCCCCTAACAAAAAACTTAATAGCCATTTTCTATTTCTTATCATAAACTCACCCTTTTTAGTCAAAATTAATATACTTTTTACTATGGTTGTCGTGCCTTTTTTTAAATTCTTTACCTATAATAGGACATATTTGTGACATTTTAATAATCACTTTGTAAAATTAAAATCTTTTTTTGAAAAAAATTAAATAATATAAGAAAATACCACTTAAACTTCCACAAAAGTCAATTATAACATCTTCAACAGATGAGGTTCTTCCTCTAACAAATAATTGATGATATTCATCAGTAACAGCATAAAAAAGACATATAAATAAAATATATATAATAGCTTTTTTCCCCTTTACTCCAAAGGCATAAAAAATGTTTGCTAAAAGCAAAGCTAATACTAAATATTCAAATGCATGGGCATTTTTCCTTAAAAACAAATTAAACTTTTCATTTCTGTAATAATTTTTTTTATTTTCTTCCTTAGTTAATGATTTACTATGTTTTTTCTCGGAGACTTTTGAATTATTTTCACTAATCTTTGTGGAACTTTCTCCTATTTTGCTATATATATTTTTTATATCATTTAATATTTCATGGCTTTTTTTATTGGATTCAATCCCTGTGTTAGAAGAATTATAGAAAATAAATACCATCCAAAGTAGGCATAAAATTATATAAATATATCTTTTCAAATTATCACCCTTCTTCCTAAGCATAAACATATTCTAACCTAAGATTCCATTTAAACACAATATTAACTATGGAAAAATTATTGTATTCATAGTTAAAAGATTATATAATTGTAATTGGAATTTAATATAATATTAACCATTTTAAATTTTTTAGTGAATTTTTACATACAAGAGGTGAACTATTGTGCAACAATTAAGTCCTATTGAAGCAAGAAAAAAACATCTAAAAAAAGTCACATGGACTATATCCATACTTGCTATAATATTAGTGGCAGGAATTGTTACTGCTATATCTTATCTATAAAAAAGAATCAAAATGATTCTTTTTTTATTTATTTAATTTTTATAATATGTAATTAAAAAAACTATTTAATTTAAATAATAAAGAGGATTTTGTAATATTTTTAGAGAATAATAAAATGAGGTTAAAAAATATACCAGGAAAGGACTTGAAAAAATGAAAGTTAGAAAAGCAGTAATACCTGCAGCAGGATTAGGTACAAGATTTTTACCTGCTACAAAAGCTCAACCTAAAGAAATGCTTCCTATAGTAGACAAACCTACTATACAATATATAATAGAAGAAGCCGTATGTTCTGGTATAGAAGAAATACTTATAATAACAGGACGAAATAAACGAGCTATAGAAGATCACTTTGATAAATCCATTGAACTAGAAAAAGAATTAGAAGAACATAATAAATCAAAGCTTTTATCTATGGTAAAACAGATTTCTAATATGGCAAATATCTATTACATAAGACAAAAAGAACCTAAAGGATTAGGTCATGCCATAAGCTGCGCAAAAACCTTTGTGGGTAATGAACCTTTCGCAGTTATGCTTGGAGATGATATAGTAGATAGTAAAACCCCTTGTTTAAAGCAACTTATAGACTGCTATGATGAATATAAAACCTCTATTTTAGGTGTACAAGAAGTGCCTAAAGAAAATGTATCAAAATATGGAATTGTAAAAGGACTCCATATAGAAGATACTGTTTATAAAGTAAAGGATTTAATAGAAAAACCTAGTGTAGAACAAGCGCCTTCCAATATAGCAATACTAGGAAGATATATAATAACTCCAAAAATATTTGATATATTAGAAAAAACCTGTCCTGGAAAAAATGGAGAGATTCAACTTACAGATGCTCTAAAAACTTTAATTAAAGATGAAGCTATGTATTCCTACATTTTTGAAGGAAGAAGATATGACGTAGGTGATAAGCTTGGCTTTTTACAAGCTACAGTAGAATTTGCACTAAAAAGAGAGGATTTAAGAGAGCCTTTCTTAAAATATTTATCTACCTTAAAAGAAAATAAGTTTTATAAAGAATTCTCTGCCTCTTTACAGAAAGAATAGAGTATATTTAATTAGGAGAGAACCTTTAATAAAGTTCTCTCCTAATTTATGTAACTATAATTTTATCCTGATACTTTTCCGTCCTCTATCTGTATAATTCTATCACATTTTTTAGCTATTCTATCATCATGAGTTATTACTAAAAAAGTGGTTTTAAACTTTTCATTTACATCTCTAAATACTTTATATACATCTGTAGAAGAATGAGAATCCAAATTTCCTGTAGGTTCATCTGCAAGAATTATTTTAGGATTATTCATAAGTGATCTTGCTATAGCAACTCTTTGCTGTTGTCCTCCAGATAAATCATACACTTTTTTCTTTTTAATGGAATTTAGTCCTACCAATTCTAATAATTCCTCCGCCCTATTTTTAGCCTTTTTTCCATTAAAAAGTCTTTTTATAGTATGAGGCATTAAAACATTTTCTATAACATTAAACTCAGGAAGCAAATAATGAAATTGAAATACAAAACCAATGTTTTTATTTCTAAGTGACGCTAAAGACCATCTTCCCATTTTATCTATTCTTTTCCCATCTACAGTAACTTGTCCATTGGTAGGTTTATCTAAAGTGCCTATTATATTCAAAAGAGTGGTCTTCCCGCTTCCAGAGGCACCAATAATAGAATTAAAAGAACCTTCCTCAATATTTAAATTCACATCATATAATACTTGAGTTTTTACTCTTCTTCCATATATCTTATTTATATTTTTAAGCTCTATAATGTTAGCCATTCTTTATTACCTCCACTGGACTTAATTTAAAGGACTTTATAGCTGGAAAAAATGCTGCAATAGTTGAAGCTATAATATCTATACCAGCAGAAATCAATATAAATCTTTTATTTATTATAATGTCTACTATTGGTTTTCCATCTGCAGTAACTATGTGTTTATTAAACTCTTGAATATATACAAAATTAAGATAAACACCTAGTAAAGTTCCTAATACTCCTAACATAAAAGCTTGAAACAAAAATATTGAAGAAGCGGAGCCATCCTTTGTCCCCATTGCCTTTAAAATTCCTATTTGTCTATATTTTTGAACTACACTTATACCTAATATACTTACTATACTCAACACCGTAGCTAAAAGTACAAAGAATTGGATTATAATAGTACAAATCTTTTGACCGGACATAGCACTAACCAACATCTTATTTTGCTCTTTCCAATTTTCAAATTTTAAATTTTTATCTCCTAATATCTTTTCTAATTTCTTTGCCATTACATCTGCCACATAAGGGTCTTTTAATCCCATTTCTATTGCATTAATTTTATCCCCTACTCCTGTTAATTTTTGAACTGTCGCTAAATTTGTTATAACCCAGCTGCTATTAACTTTTACTGCTCCAATATCATAAAATCCTGTTACCACTACTTCTAAATCATTACCATCCGAAGTAAGTAGGGTGACCTTGTCCCCAATATTTACTCCTAGTTTTTCATTTAAATCTTTTCCAATAATAACTTCATTATCTTTATAGGCCATTTTGCCTTTATAAATTTTACTTTCCATATTATATAGTTTATTCATTCTATCTAGCATAAAACCCCTTAAGTATATTCCCTCTCGTTTACCTTTTTTTTCTTCATTTTCGTATGCAATTTTACTTTTAATTTCATTTTTATTTTTAATTTCATTTTCAACATTCTGCTCAGAGTTTTTGTCATCAACTTTTATAACTGCATGTTTATTTAATTCAGGACAAATAGTTGAAATACCTTCAACGGTTTTTATTTTATTCTCTATTAACTTATAATTAGATATATCACTATTTTTAGAGTATATGGCAATATGAGTAGCACTACCAGCCACTTTGCTTAACAGACTTCCTTCTAATCCTTTACTAAGTAATCCTATAAATATTTGAACAGATACCCCTATAGCAATACCTAATATTATCATAAAACTTTGAAGCTTGCCCTTAGTTAAAAACCTAAAAGCTATTTTCATTGACGTAAACATTTTAACACCTACTTACTATATATTTTAATAATCATAAAATTTACGACTATATGCAGATAAAATCTTAAAGCCTCTCACCACCCTTACATGTCTATGTCTATATAAATTAGATTATTGCATTAAAGTTAATTTGTCAAAATTTTTTTATAGGTAGCTAGTACCTTAAAATTTCGTAAAAAATAACATGGAAACTTTTTTAGTCTTCCATGTTTATTAAAATTTATTTAATTGATCTTATTTGTTTAATATTAGTTCAAACATATTGCTTTATTTGCTTGTATACCATTTTTTTTGCAATTATCTAAGATCATTTTAATGCTTCTTCTATTATACTGCTTATCTTTATATGATTTCCTATAATGATTATATGATAAGCTGTTCCTAGATACAATATTCTTAACTCATATTCAGTTATATCTATATATCTCCAGTTAGTTTGTGTATTTGATTCTACCCATTAAAACAATTTTTACTCCGTATTCTTAGGATGGCTAGAAAAAACAATAGTTAATTTTTCTAACTTGGTTTTTTACAGTATTTATATTAATTTTCTTTTTATTTTGTTTACAATCTGTTCACAAACTCCAAGTGTCGTTACGAGGTCTTGATCAAACTTACTATTATCCCTGAAGATAAAAAAGAAAAAATTAGTGAGCTTAAACCCTTTTACATTGTGAAAGAGCGTTTTGGAAACCTACAAGAGAAAATATTCTATGATGAGATAGGATTAATTAATTTTTTTATCAGGCAATAAAATCCATATCAAAAGATGGCATTAAGTTAAAAAATAAAGAAAAAAACTCCATGTATTATAGTAAGTAATGTAAAAATTAAAGAACGTGAATTGGAATCATTGACAATTTAAACAACTTAATACACCATAAATTACAAAAACATTCTTATATTATTACATTTGTATTTAAGTGGCTAATAATTTAATTTATATCTTCCAATATAGTATTACTAAATAATTGATGTTTCCAATATATTAAATTTAATTTAAGAAACTATTAGGTAAGCAAAAACCTATCTAATGTTGATGGCTATAGGACTGACCATTGCGAGACGTAGCTGAACTTGCTACTCAACCTCTTGAGAAACAGAGAAACAGAAAGATGAGGGATGAAGGGGTTATACGATTTTGTCCTTCATATACCACTCAACTACTCGAGCTACTCCATCAACCATATGCACTTCCGGATTATAATTTAGGTCCTCTCTAGCTTTAGAAATATCATATACTCTATCAGTCACTGTTGCTTCAACATTCTTCTTTGTAACCGGAGGCTTCTTGCGCATGATGTTAAATATCTTTTCAAAAACATTGGCTACAAAGATCATAAGTCCCTTTGGAACAGGAATAAAATGAATTTTTACTCCCATAGTCATTGCTATTATCTTTGCTGAATCTTCAAACGTAATTGATTGAGCAGACGTAATTATGTATATCTCACCAAATTTTCCATTGTCAATAAGATTAACGAGTGCCTGAACTAAATCCGTTACATATACATTGGATACATAATTCTTACCTCTTCCAACACGCGGGAAGAAGCCTTTCCTACAAAGCTTAGCTAAAGATAGATAAGAATATTCATGTTCGCCAACACCATATACCTTCGTCGGTCTAATTATTATAACGGGGAAGTTATTCTCAATAAATTCCTTATTAAGCATCTGTTCTGCTTCATACTTTGAAATCTGATATGGCAGGTATGGTGTGCATTTACTTTTTTCAGAAATCAGTGTTTCGTGAACAATACCCATTGCAGCAATTGAACTTACAAAGATAAACTTCTTAATACCTGATTTCTTTGCTTCTTCTGTTATGTTTCTTGTCCCCTCAACGTTAACCTTTCTAAACTCAGCCATTGTTTTTTCTGTAGGCAATTGATTTCCAACTTTTGCTACCATATGGTATACAATGTCAATGCCATCACAGCAACCTTTTAATGACTTCTTATCATTTATATCAGCCAAAAAATACTCACAACTATCTCCAAACAATCTCCTTGCTTTCTCAATGTTTCTGACTAATAGCCGCACAGAATGATTCTTCTCTAATAATTGCGGAATAAAATATTCACCAATAAATCCAGTTCCACCTGTAACCAAAATATTCATATCACACCTCTAGTATCTATCTAAAATCACTATACATCTTCTCATATTAATTCTTTGTTATCCAAACACTATTGGATGGTTTTCTTAATATTATCTTCAAACTTTGTTTCCAATAACCATCCAAACTTATTGAAAGTCTTAGTAGGGTCAATAGCATAACACATGTCATAGCTTTTACGATATCTATGTTCTTCATTTCGTTGTGTTCGCCTACGTTATAGACTTCACCGACACACACCTTATGAATAATCAGATCCATTGCTCAGCAATGATCCTCTATGTAGGTCAGTCGCGTATGTTCTCAACCCTACCATAGACCGGAAGCGACTTACCATTCAGCGCATTGGCAATCATAAGCAGTATCAGCTTCTCTAGAAAATGATATGAGTTTTAGTTATTAGCACAACGATTGATAACAAGCAGACCACAAGTTCTATGGTATACAAACACTATCAGGTCACTCCAACCTTAGAAGAACTACTTGTATGAATTGATGTATCTTCCCTATAAAGAACATATGCGATTTGCCAAGTGGCAGATATCTGTAAACTTAGCCAGTACCTTCCTAATGATATATTTCAATATTACACCTGCCACAATCATCCATCAGCACTTCCGTTCCTTTAATATTGCTATCTAGGAATGCTTCCAGATTCTTGGTGGAACGATTCACATGTGATTCCGCTGCAAAGTTCACCACGACATCCAACTTCTCTTCTTCAAACAGCTTATACATTGCTTCTCAACCTGCAATAGATTCATTTACATCTATTATTGATGCCGGTGTTAAATAGATATCTAACATATGAAATATAAAGTTGCTTCCCAAAAAACCGTTACTACCAGTAACTATAATCGGTTTTGATGCCATACTAACAATCTCCTTTTTTTAATTTCTTAATTGGACAAATTGCTATACAGCTATTGCATCCTACACATTTATTATTATTAACCTTAGGGTACAAAAAGCCTTCATTATCATAAAGCATTTTAATTGCCTCATTAGAACATACCATCTTACATGCGCTACATCCACAACAGTCATATTTATCAATATATAAAACGGGTACTTTTATTTCATTATTCATAATCATTTCCCCTTAATTCGCTTTAACTTATTTAGCATACCTAGTTTATACAATAATACTTTTAAAATGGATTTTAATTTGACTTTAGTATTTAAGTTCATATATTTTTTAATACAATGCTCTATACCATGACTGTTCAAATCCATAAAAACTTCATCTCGATAAGAATTCTTAGGAAATGATTTTACTAACATAATTCCATCATAATCAATCAGTTCTTTCCAATCATGCTCCACAATTTTTAAAGAATCTATACAGTTTGTCAAAAGAGTCTTTCCTTTGAGATTTTTCACAATTACTGAAGTTGTACCTTTATTATCATCCATTTCCTTCTGCATTTTATAAATATGCCAACAATCAAAAATCACAATATCGCTAGGATTACTTTCAATTTTAAAGTAACATTTCGAACAGCTCGGACGTGATATCATTTCTTTTACATAAAAAAATAAAAATGGATCTTCTTCATATCCTTTGTAATAGTTTTTTCCATATTCAAACGATAAAGCCATCGATGCAGTGGAATATCCATAATGTTTATCTCTAAACTTAACATTCTCTATCTTACTTTTGTATTTAGATTCTTGATATGCTTTATATTCTTCCCAGAATTTATTAGATGCTACACCTTTACAAGCTACACTAACAGTGTACAAATTATCATATTCTTTTCTTAAGTAAGACTTTAAACCAGCAATTTGACAAGGTGTACCACTAAATAGAACTAAGCTTTCAGCTTGTAAATCAGAAAATGCTTCAGAAAAAGTATTTTTAAGATTACTTTGAACATACTTAGAACCTCGTAATGAAGTAATATCATCGATTCTCGTTATTCTCTTATGACAAACTTCCAGATTATCATCTAGAACTGCACCATATACAATTCCACCTTTATTTATAATATTTTGTGCCAAAGCTGTGAATGCGCCACCTGAAGCGCTAGACATTCGTACATCAATATTCACATTTTGAACTATGTAACCTAAATTATTACTCATTGGTCAATCTCCTCAAGGCTTTACTTAAGAATTGTTTACTATTATTTCTTAATTCATCTATCCTAGTTTCTACAGTGTCATATGGAATATATTGATTTAACTGATTTACAATATCTGAACCATCAATATCTTGATGATAACGTCTAGACTCTAAATTAAACATATTAAGTAAAGTATCAATTCTTGAATTTGTTGAACCATTTTTTCCAGCATATCTGTTGAACGTCAAAAATTGCTTTTTAAATACAATTGAAAAAACAGTTCCATGGAACGAATCGGTTAAAATATATTCTGCATTATAAATCAATCCCAAAAAGTCACTCGGGTCAACATCAAAAAGTTTATAATCACCAAATTCAAAATCTCTATTTACGATTTCATCCATAAACGGTATCGTTACAATCTTCAATCCTGTTTCTTTGGCTAACTTTTCAGCTAAATCTCTATGAGATTCATTATCCCCTAAAAAATAACAAAAAATATACTTCTCATTCAATTCAGGATTTTTCTTAAGCGAAAACCACTGATTGACATCTACAAGTAATGTAGGATCAGCAACTAATGAAGGTTCTACTCCAATAAGATTCTTTACAATACTTACTCCCGCCTTTTCACGAACCGAAATTGCATCCAACCTTGCTAAATAACGTTTTGTGGTAGCACATTGAATTGATGGTATTGTGCTCACACCAAAGCTAGAAGCATATGTAATCTTAGGAATTGAATCTTGTACCCACTCTAAAGTGTAGTAGTGACTTCCTAAATTTATAGGATGCCAAACTTGATCACTTCCTAATACAACAGCGCTATATTTTTTACTTTGCTCTGGCAATTGTTGGTATTGTCTAATACACTTCGTTAAATGAAAGTTGTTATTAACAAATGATAAAAATTTATCGTTTCTCTTATTTATCAGTGTCTTAAGCTGCTTGTTATGTAATTTTAAATATAACTTCTTTTTTATAGCTACGAATTTCATTTTTCGTATTGACGGTACAAATATTTGTGGCAAATACGAAATGATGTCACGTATATTCTTTTTGTTGCTATAATAAATGCTTTCTCCCTCATATCCTAAATCATATAAAATATATTCTAATGCCAGAGATTGAAGTACACTACCATAATTTTTAATTTGAAAGCAGTTTACTATCCCGATTTTATCCATATGATACACCTCTCAATCTAAGGAATTTATATAATAAATATAGTAATGGTATGAACCATATAACTGCTGTTTCTATATAACTAAATCCATACCATAAATATCTAAATGCTGTAACAATCAAAAAAATATATAAATTATAACGTAATACGGTTCTCTTCTTTAATATTATTTTAAATATGAATAAATAAATATTAGGTATAATAATAACTCCTAACATTCCAAAATTAATCAAAGGCTCTGTTAAGATAAACTCACCACCAGGTGTATTGTACAAATTTTTAATGATCAATCCGGCTCTATATGGTGTATCAACAAGTGGAATCAATCCTTCAATATATGTCAAATAAGTTTTACCATATAACAAATTGTCATTTTTTACAAAATCACATGAGCTATTATATACATATCCTATATCTGATGCTGTATTTTGAGAAACTAATTTTGCTAAAACATCCGAAATACCAAAGGATACATTGCCAGTTCGTCTTTCTCCAACATAACTTAAAATAATAAAAATCAGCGTAACGATAATTCCTACTTTCAGAACAGTAGATAATTTAATATTTTTGCTTGTTTTGACCACATATATTAATAATATAGCTATTATAAGTCCAAGTATATCTACTCTCTCATAATGCATAAGAAACCATGAACAAACAAACAAATACGAAAATTGAACAATCCTATTTTTTCTCAATCCAGGCATTGCAAATAATAGTGCAACAATAGAAAAATGATTCCATCCATTTCCTGGAAGCAAAGCAGAAAAACGTGTATTACTGTTAAATGTAAATGGCATTTGAGGAAAAGCAATATATGCAAAAATAATACCAATAATTGCATATATACTACTCATTTGTTTACTAAAATACGTACTATCATATGTAAGCATTTCTTTTTCCAATCTACAATAATCCGTGCAAGTTCCCCAAAAGAACAAACTGAAATTGTATATCAACATATAAAAAAGCATATCATTAAAATAGATATTACTTGTTAGACCTAAAATGCCATATGCCGTTCCAGTCAATTCATAAAAATATACATTAACTAACACATAATTATTGATAATTGACCATAGTGATATTAGAGAAAATTTTGCTTTAATAATTGTAATTAACAGAAGGAAAAGATTAAATATCATTAACACTTCTCTATTCTTCGGCAAAATTAGAATTGCACACAATGCCAAAGTAAATATCACAATATATAATATTGAATTTCTTTTAATTTTATTTTTTCCCATTTTTTATTTACCCTTCTGTAAATAGAATATAAAATTTTTTATTTCTAAAATTTTTTCTTTGTTAAATAATAAATATGCACCATAAAACATTACTAATATAGCAAATGATATATAGCTACTTAAAATAATATTAGCAATAATAAACAAAAGTGCAAATATCAATTCTTGAATGATACTCTTAATAAAGCTACAATTAAGATATCTACACAAAATCACATCTGCAATTATGCTCCTCATAATAATTGCACATACAATACTAAATACTACAGCTAATACATTATTAAATATAAATACTGAGCATAAACTTAGCAATGTATTCATAATCAACGTAGATATATTGATTCTTAAAAGAGTCTTTTCTTTTCGTAACACCTTATAATATGTTGTACTCAATAATTGCATTTTCCCATCAAAAACACAAATCGGTATCATATATCCCAAATAGGCTATACTCTCTTTGTATTGTGGTAACCAATGTAATAAAATTATGCCTATAGGCACATATAGGACATAAATAATTGGCAGTATTATGTTAACAATATCATGAAGCATTTTATATATTGAATTGGAATTATTCTTATCTACTCTTTTAAGTACTGGGAAAACCACCATACTAATCTGAGCTATAAAAGCAAGAAAAAAATTAGTCAATGAAATTGAAAAAGAAATTTTTCCGAAAGTTTCGATTCCCCATTTGACATCTACTAAAACTCTAGAAATACCAATAATAAACGAGCTAACCATATTAGCTATTAATAGACTCATTCCAGGAGCAAGGTTGCCCTTATATTCTCTAAAACCATTTTTATTAATTCTAAATTTAGTAGATAATATTTCTTTTCCCTTATATACACAATATATAAGGGTAAATAACTTTGTCACTGTATAGAAAACTATAAAAAGCTGATAGTTTTTATAGCCAAACAATAAACTAGCTATAGCGATTACTACAAATGAACACTGGTCTATTATTATAGAAATCGAGAACCATGACGTATTATTTGTAGTTTGAAAAATATATCCAAAAAATCTATTTACATTAACTATAATAGCATACAAAGCCAATATAACAATAACAAACTTCCGATCATTATTATCTAAGAGCAACAAACAGGCACTTGCTATAATTACAGTGATAATCGCCTGTTGTATCATCATAATTATAAATTGTGTTTTTAGTTTATCATATGGTAATTCCTTATAATCATAACCTCCATACTTTAGATAAATTCCATCATTTAGCCCTAATTGAACAAATCCCACATAATTTGAATAAAATATAAATAACTGCCAATAGCTATATTCATTAACACCTAAAATTTTTGATATAACCAGCGTCATCATAACACTTAGTAACAATTGAACACCATTAGCCAAAAACGCATATGCGAAATTTTTTACAATTAATTTTTTATCCATTTCTAAGCGTCCATTCTTCTATAATTATCAAAATATATTTTCTCTAATTTAATTGATTCACTAAAAATATTGTATCCAGCTTGAGTTAATTTTTCTTTATAATCGCTACATTTTTCTTGCTTTAAAAGACATTTCATTGTTTCTGCCAACTCGGAATTACTTTCATCTAAATTCAAAAAATGTACTAACTCCGTTATTTTTATTGAATAATCTATATTATCAGAAAAAACGGAAACTACACCAGCAGCTTGAACTTCTAATGCAACAACTGGGAATCCCTCAAATAAAGAAGGTAATACAAATAAATCCAAACTAGAATAAAAACCTTGCATATCCTCAACTGGTCCTAGAAAAACCACGTTATTGTCAATTCCAATTGAAGCTGCATATTTTTTAGTTGATTCTTCTAATTCACCGGTTCCTGCCAACAACAACGTTGCATTCTTTTCCAATTTGAGAAACTCTTTAAAAATATCTAAAAGGCGCTTGTGATTCTTCTGCTCGGAAAATCTTCCTACATGTCCAACAACAACTTTATCTTGTAAATTCAAAGAATTTCTAAAATTGTAACTTCTATATCGAAACTCTTCAAGATTAATAGCATTGTTTATGATAGTAAAACTACGATTCTTACCATATAGATAATAACCGGCTTCTTGACCGCAAGACAAAAAAACATTTGATGATATTTTTATTAAGGTCTTACAAATGTTCGCCATTATTTTGTAAATAAAAGACTTTTCTTTTTCTGCTATATGTGAATGGCTTATACGAACTTTAACACCAGATAGCATTGCTGGAAAAGCAGGACAAAAATTCATTAGATTCATATGACAGTGAATAATATCCGGTTTGTACTCCTTTATAATTTTATAACTGTCAACGATATTTTTCACAAAGCTCTCATTTCTTGCTGTAATTCGAATTGTCTTACAGCCTGCAGCTTTAATTTTATTAATGCATAATTCGACCGGTTCATGTTGATAAACTACTATAAACTCAAATTTATCATGATCCATATTATTGCAGTAATTTACAAGCATCTGTTCTACTCCACCAGAAACTAATCCAGAAACAAAATGCATCACTCTAATTTTAGTCATTAAAAATCACCCTTATATAAAAAATTACTTCTAATCATTTAAAATTATTATTTGTTTAAATTTGCCTTGACTCGAATATAGAGTGGTTTTAACTCTGCATGAATTAAGCCTAATATTCTAATAGCAAGACAATAAGGTAGTTTTTGCACAATAGCTACTACTTTTGATACTTTTGATTTAAACTTAAATTCTGTAAGCTCAACATCTGCCCATGGACTAATAGCCTTATACTTTGCAAACTCATTAACATATGGGTGTCTACTATTTGAAAACCACGGTCTTACATTCAGCATACAGGTTGTATAATGGATTATTTTCGAATGTTTAACAGCATTCTCAACTTCTTTTTTCGTATAAAAATTTGTTGGAAATCTAAGTTTCTTTACATCTTCATAACTATATACTGCTAATAAGGTCATAACATTATATTCAGGACTTAATACACCAGCTACACTTGAAAACACCCCATTAAGAATATCCTGGTCAGCATAATTTATTATGGAAGTATATTTATTTAAATACTTCTTTATTTCTTTTAAAATATCAATCTCTCTTAATTTATTCAAGTCAAGCAAAAGAACTCCTGCATTTACATAAAGTCCATCTCCTGGTAGACCAATATTCTGCTTATATGTTTTTCCAATACAATCCTTAATTCCGCAAAGCACCTTACCTTGCATATCAAAATTATCTAATGGACTTATATCTCCCTCAATAATAGTATCACAATCCAAATAAAGAATTCTATCCAGTTCTATTGGTAATAATTGTCCTGAAAACAATCTAGTGAATGCACTAATAGGCCATCGCTGTGAAATGAGAACTTCTGGAATATCTAGCTTAGGAACATCTATAATGAAACATTTACGTTCATATTTTGTCGCAATCATCTGAAGAATTTTCTTATTATCTTCTGAAATGCAATCTCCCAAAAGGTATACATTCAATCTCTTCTGCGCTTTATTATTCTCAAAAAGCGATATCATGGATATTCCCATTATCCATATATAATTGTTATCACATGTGTAAAGAACATTCATAATCATAACCCTTTCATTACAATTCAATTTCAGCCAAAAGTTTATTATTCTTATCTTTGTCTGCCATAACAAGTTCGATATTATCATCAATAGGCCATTCTATATCTATCTTAGGATCATTCCATGCAATTCTAATTTCGTAATTTGTGTACCAATGCTCTGAAACTTTGAAGCACACTTCAGCTATATCACACAAAGTTAGGAATCCGTGACCAAATCCCTTTGGTAAATAAAACTGTTTACAATTGTCAGCTGATAACTCAGCACCATATCACTTCTTATATGTACTACTTTCTTTCCTTAAATTCACTGCAACCTCAAATACGAAACCACTTATCACTCGTATCAATTTCCTCTAAGGATAATTCCTATTAACATGAAATACTTGCAGTACACCTTTAAAACTTTTAGACTGATTATATTGAACAAAATTCAAATCTAAACCGTTATTAATTATATCTTGTAAATCATAGGATTCAAAAAATAGTCTTTATTATTAAGATATATCTCAGGAACAATAATACACAAACCTTCAATTCCACCAACGTTTTTTCTACACTGAGTTGTTTTATACTTTTACCTTATTGCGATAAAGTCTCAACGTGAAAATATCTATTCCTCACAGACACTTTATTCTCCTATTCATTATTCAATGATTTATAAATAGTTGATCTAGCAACGTATCTTTCAAAATAACCATTTTGAAACTTTTTCATCCCAAAACACAAGAAAAGACAGATATCTTTTGAACATCCACCAGTATAATAACAGTCTCCCTTCCTGTCGAGATTTCCTTGATTTTCAAAGATTTTTCTCATTTCTAGAACAAGAATTTTCGAATACAAATCAGAATTCTATAACCTCTTAATTTGTTGTCCCTATTATTACACAAGCTTATTATACCATATTCTTATATTTATTTTTATGTAATTCAAATTTTCCTATAATT
Organism: Clostridium tetanomorphum; assembly: GCF_017873215.1. Classification (GTDB taxonomy): domain Bacteria; phylum Bacillota; class Clostridia; order Clostridiales; family Clostridiaceae; genus Clostridium_AO; species Clostridium_AO tetanomorphum. The sequence goes on along the minus strand of NZ_JAGGKA010000002.1, from coordinate 246,285 downwards.
TGCTTCGCTGCTTTAACAACTAATTCTAATACTTCTCCATACATACTTCTTATATCTTTCTTACAATTCCAATAGCAACTCATTTATTTGATTACTAATCATAAAGATATATTCGAGAAATAATATTTAAGTTATTATACCCCATTTTCCCATACATTTTATCTTCTTCCTATAATTAAATTAAATAATACATTGTGAATTTTATCATAAAATAAATGTTTTATCAATAATTTTCCAAAATTTATTAATTTTTGATTAATTTTTAAATATTTTATATTATTGCTTATCATTATATTACTTTTAAAAGATTAATTTTTTCTTCATATTATACATTTTCTTCTAAGTTTATAATAATATCTATTTATATTTTTCAATAAAAACTTTTAAAACTCTCTCCAACCCCTCATCTCTAATGCCAATTTTAAAATATGATATTCTAAATCTTATGCATTGGTTGGATTTCCTGTTTGGTAATCAACTACGTCTTTTACATTTAGACTGACTATCTTGAACAAAAATCATATCTAATCCAGCTTCAATAAAATCTTCATAATTATATATTCCCATAAAGTATCCTCTGTAATTACCAAATACCTTAGATTAAATTACATATAAAACTTAACTTGCTCCATGAATATAACCTTCTATTTTTCTCCATACATTTTTATATAATAATTTTGATATTCACCATTGGTTATATTCTTCATCCATTCTTGATTAATTAAATACCATTCAATTGTTTTCTTAATTCCAACTTCAAAGGTAGTTTCAGGATACCATCCTAGTTCTTCTTTTATCTTAGCTGGATCTATTCCATACCTTCTATCATGTCCTTTTCTGTCTTCTACAAATTTGATTAAGTCCTCATTTATTTCTTTATCTACATTTTTATTGAGATACCTTATAACTGTCTTAACAATTTGTATATTGGTTCTTTCATTGTGTCCACCTACGTTATAAACTTCTCCTAATCTTCCACTATTTATAACCATATCTATGGCTTTACAGTGATCTTCTACATATAACCAATCCCTTATATTTAGTCCATCACCATATACAGGCAATACTTTATGATTTAAACAATTATTTATCAATAATGGTATTAATTTTTCCGGAAATTGATGTGGTCCATAATTGTTTGAACACCTTGTTATATTTACTGGCATCTTATATGTATCAGCATATGACTTTACCATCAAATCTGCACTAGCCTTACTTGATGAATATGGACTATGGGGATCTATTGATGTTGTCTCAATGAAGAAACCATTTTCTCCAAGAGAACCATATACTTCATCTGTAGAAACTTGAATATATTTTTTTCCTCCTTTAATCCCCTCATTTGTTTCCCAAGATTTTTTCGCTGCATTTAATAATATGACTGTTCCTAGTACATTAGTTCTTACAAACACTTCTGGTTCTTTTATACTTCTATCAACATGTGATTCTGCTGCAAAATTCACTACATAATCTATGTCATATTTTTCAAATAACCCTTCTACTAATTGTTCATCGCATATATCCCCTTGAACAAATACGTAATTCTGATTGTCTTCTACGGATTTAAGGTTTTGCAAATTACCTGCATATGTAATTTTATCTAAATTTATTATTCTTATATCTGAATACTTATTCAACATATATATAATAAAATTTGATCCTATAAATCCAGCTCCACCTGTAACTAAATAATTCTTCATAATATCCTCCAAGACTAAAATCTATTCTATTATTTGCATAGTACCAGCAACTTCTCTTACAACATCAGTTAGCTCCTCAGCTATGATTAATAAATATTTTCCATAATCTACTTTAGAAAAAGGTTTAGCTAATTTTATTAACTGCGCTCTATCTATGTATCCTTTTCTATACGCTATTTCTTCTATGCAAGCTACATACAATCCCTGCCTAGTTTGTACAGCTTCCACAAAATTAGCAGCATTTAATAAGCCCCTATGAGTTCCCGTATCTAGCCAAGCCATTCCTCTTCCTAAAAGCTCCACTTTCAATTTGTTGTTTCTTAAATACTCATTATTAACTGAAGTTATTTCAAGTTCCCCTCTATCTGATGGCTTTATTGACTTAGCTATTTCTACTACACTACTATCATAAAAGTAAAGACCTGGCACTGCATAATTGGATCTTGGATTTTGTGGTTTTTCTTCTATAGAAATAACATTATTATTTTCATCAAACTCTACTACTCCAAAATCTTTTGGGTTACTTACATGATATCCAAATATAGTGGCTTCTTCTCTTTCAACTGCTCTTTTTAATCTTTCAGTAAGTCCATACCCAAAGAATATATTATCTCCTAAGACTAGTGCTACCTTATCTTTTCCTATAAACTCTTCACCAATTATGAAAGCTTCTGCTAAGCCCCTTGGCTCAGCTTGAATTGCATATTGAAAATTCAATCCAAGCTGACTTCCATCTCCTAACAGCTCCTTAAAAGAGCTTATATCCCTAGTCGTTGAGATTATAAGAATATCTCTTATTCCTGCAAGCATTAGTACTGATAACGGATAATAAATCATTGGTTTATCATATATAGGTAATATTTGTTTTGATACTGATTTTGTTACTGGATAAAGTCTAGTTCCAGATCCTCCAGCTAAAATAATTCCTTTCATCTATGCCCCTCCCCTATACTACATTGTCATCCACAAACAGCACTCTGACTGTCTTAAATATCAACTTCAAATTCACACAGAAACATCATTTTCTTCTTATACCTTCCTTACAATTTCCACTCCAACACTAACTTCTATATTTCTTCCAAAAAACTCTATTTCTATTATTGCTTTTCTTTTATGTCTATCAATCTTTTTTATAGTTCCTTCATAATCCTTCATTGGACCATCTGTTATTACAATTTTATCATTTTCTATATATCCATATGACATTTTAATAAGATGATCTTCTTTCCCAAACCTCATTAAAAATTCTATTTCTCTATCATATAGAGGTATCATCTCTTTTCCATCCCCAAGAATTTTAATTAATTTAGGAATCTTTTTCACATCCAATAGCAAATCATTTATGTGATTACTAACCATAAAGATATATCCTGGGAATAATATTTCAGTTGTTATATGCCATTTTCCCATATATTTTATCTTCTTCTCATAATAAGGAATACAGCATTCCTCTAGAACATTATTAGATATCATCTTATTACATATAAGCTTTATCTTTTCTTCCTCTCCTGTTCTAACTTGAACTGCATACCACATAATTTTCCTCCTTTTGGGCAGGCTTCGCCATTTCACAAGTAAAATATACTTCTTTAACTGTGAATTCTATATCTTTATGGCATTTAGATAATCAAAACGCGACAATGCGACGATTTTAATTATCTAAAATTTATATTACTTTACAACAACCTGAAAAACTTCAAATTATAATAATTTATAAAGCATATGACCATACTATTAGCTGTTTTTATCCTGCATTTTCATCTCCGAATAATACTTTAACAGTCCTAAATATCAACTTTATATCCACCCAAGTACTTCTCTCTTCCACATACCTTACATCCAGTTCCATCCACTGTTCAAAATCAATACTATTTCTACCCATCACCTGCCAGTAGCAAGTAAGACCGGGTTTTGCTAAAAGCTTTGTTTTTTGATAGTCTGTAAATTTTATTACTTCCCTTGGAAGATTAGGTCTTGGCCCTACCAAGGACATTTCTCCTTTTAATACATTGATTAATTGAGGCAGCTCGTCAATGCTTGTCTTTCTTATAAAATGACCTACTTTTGTGATTCTAGGATCTTTTTTTATTTTAAACATAGGTCCTGACATTTCATTTTTATCCTTAAGTTGGTGTAAAATTTCTTCTGCATTGGTTACCATGGATCTAAACTTGTACATTTTGAATATAGTTCCATTTTGTCCAACTCTCTCTTGTGAAAAAAATACTGGCCCCTCTGAATCCAACTTAATAGCTATAGCTGTAATTATTATTATTGGACTTAATAATATTAATCCACAAAGAGAACCTAGTATATCTATTGTTCTCTTTAATATAAAATAACCATTACTTTTTTCATATTTATTTTCATATACTATTTCTATATTCTCTGACCCACTTTTCAGCCCACTATTGAACTCCTGCACAACTTATCCCCCCTATACATGATTGAACCACTAATAGCCTATTACAACTTCTATTTTATAGCATTTATTGGTTTACATAAATATTCATATTGCCTATTAAGCAAGAAAATATATACTTTATCACAAAATTTAACTGTTTTTATTCATTTTTCTTTGAATTCCTATTAAAATTAATAATTTGCTCTATTTTCTTCTTAATTTCAATTTTTCAAATCCAATTATTAAATAGAAACAAACTAAAAAAATGGTATTAATTCATTTTTATACATTATACATCATTATATGACTAAATAATATATTAAAATAAAGACTATATTACCATTTATTTCATTTTATTTTCTTCCTTAAATTTGTCCTCTTTAATAACTAATTCGTTATTTTATGCTGCAACTTAAGAAAAAATAACTCTTATAGTATTAAACTTTAAGAGTTACTTTTTAGCATTAAACTGCTAAATCTTCTTTAGAATTTTTGCTTTTTTTCTTTTTAATCTTTTCTCCATCATTACCATAATAATAATGATAGTAGTATCCATAGTATCCTTTCTCTGATACTTCTAATTTATTTAATACTACTCCTATTATCTTAGCTTGAACCTTTTCTAAAAGCTCTTTAGCCTTCATAGCAGCTTCTCTTTCCACTTCTCCCGAGGATAACACAAGTACACAGCCATCCGCTTTACTTGCTAAAAGTTGAGCATCTGTTACTGCTATTACAGGAGGAGTATCTAATATTATACAATCATATTCTCCTCTTAATTCCTCTATAAAACTACCCATTTTTTTAGATGATAATAATTCCGATGGATTAGGAGGTCTTGTACCAGCTGGAAGTATATCTAAATTTTCAATTTCAGTTTTATGTACAGCCTGTGAAAACTCTGTATTTCCTGCTAAAAGATCTGATAATCCCGATTCATTAGATAAACTAAATAACTTATGTAATCTTGGTTTTCTCTGGTCACAGTCTATAATTATAGTCTTACTTCCACCTTGTGCCATTACCACAGCTAAGTTTGAAGACGTGGTTGATTTACCTTCCCCAGGACCAGAACTGGTTATTACTATAGTTTGAATTTTTTTATCAAAGGATGAAAACTGTATATTGGTTCTTAAGGTTCTATATGCTTCTGATATAGGAGATTTTGGATCTTTTACAGAAATCAAATCAACTTTTCCCATTTAATTCACTCCATTTATTTTTTTCTAAAAAAACTAAAGATACTTTTCTTCTCTTTTATCTCTTCAAATTCATAATTTATATCCTGATTTTTTAATAACAAATTACAATTTATATCAAATGAATTATACACATCTTTATTTATATCTTTAACTAACTGTAAAGATGAATTTAATCCTGGACACCTATTTCCTGTAGAATGTGCATCTGAAGCTATGAAATTGCATATACCATGTTTTATTAAAAGTTTTGCAGTATTTTGTACTTTTGCACCAAATATTCCTCTAATACTACCCGTATTTATTTGAAATAAGCACCCTTCCTTACCAAATTCATTTATAAGAGCAGGTTTCTCTATAATGTATTTATATCTTTCAGGGTGAGCTAATATAGGAATGGCTCCTTGGAGCTTAAGTTCATATATATATTCTAAAACATCTTTAGGCATATCCATCATAGCTGTTTCTACAAGCACATACTTACTATTATTAAGTCCTTTTACAATTCCTTCTCTATATAGCTTAGCTGTATGTTTATCTAAAAATATTTCTTGCCCAGGCAATACTTTTATATCTATTCCCATATTTAATGCTTCTGAATTTATTTTATCTATTACAGTAAGTACTTTATCATATTCAGTTTCATAATATCCTCTATAATAATGAGGAGTGGCTATTATATTTTCCACATTATCTTTCTTTGCCATTTTAAGCATTTCTAAAGAAATTTCCAATGACTTTGCTCCATCATCTATTTGTGGTAATATATGCGAATGTATATCTAACACTTTTATCAACCCTTTTTTCAGATTACACAGTCAGAGTACAGATATTAGTTTTCTAAATTAAAGTTTCATAGTTTTTATTGTAGAAACAACATTTTTGTTACCTCTTTGCAATTATCCAATAGCAAAAAGCCATTTTTATGTCTATATAATTACTATGTTTCGATATGAGAATTAAAATAATATTATCTTAATTCTAGCCATCTTACCTAACATATGCACTCTGCTATCTGTCCTTTGTTAATTGTTATCCATATTTTGCTTTGGTATAATTCCCACAATTGGAAGGCCTAAATATCTTTCTACATCATCTTCTGTTTTTATAGTACTATCCATGTATTCTAACACAAAAGCTAAACCTACTGATACCATAAGACCTATAAAAAATGCAATAGCTACATTTAAAGCTTTCTTAGGCTTTACAGGTTTTTCTGGAACTTTAGGATTATCCATTATAGTTATATTTCCACCTGTTGGGTATACAATTTTTGATTCTTCAACAAAGGATTTTGATACTGCATCTGCAACTCTTGCGGCATCTTTTGCATCTTTATTTTCTGCTTTTATTAAAAGTATTTGTGTTCCTTGTTGAGGGGTCACTGTTATCATCTTTTCCAATTCTTTTCTTGTATAATTTCCACCTAATTTTTTTATAGCAGAATCCGTAACTCTAACTGATTCAGCAATTACAGCATAGGTTTTAACAAGATTTTGGTACATTACTACATCATTATTATTAAGTTTTCCTTCTTCTGTTTGCAGCTTACCTATAATTATACTGGTTTTAGCTTCATAAGTAGGGCTTAATACAAAGAAACTTAAAACACCTGATATTAGAGTACAAATTAAAGTTATTAAAACTATAAGCTTTCCTCTTTTTCTCATTATGCGAAAAAAGTCCCTTAAATCTAACGTTATTTCTTCCTCCATTAGTAGAATTCCTCCTGAACCTTATTATATATTGAAATTTATTTTTTACTTTGATTTAACAACTAGTTTGTATTTAGCTTCATTGTTTTTATCATCTTTTAAGATAATAGTGGAACCATTTAAGAGACTTATATTTCCTAACCCTACTCCATCTCCTTCTTTGTCAAAGCCCATATGTCTTAAATATAGTATTAAGTCAAATTCTTTAGCATCTTTTCCGTAAATTTTTTCAAATTGTTCTTTTGTTATTTGTTGCCCCATAGCAGTAACATTATTAATACTATTGGATGTAGCAAATACTACGTTAGTTATTTTCTCTTTATAATCCTTTGGTATAGCTAATTCTAAGCTGTCATCTTTAACTTCTCCATCAATTTTATATCCATCAGATCCCTTTAAATAGAATTTATCTACTTTAAACTTACTTTCTTCTACTGGTGTTCCACTACTTCCACCATTGCTGCCAGTATTGCTACTACCAGTGTTTTCGCTAGTTCCTGTAGAAGGTTTATTTTCACCATTATTATTTGGATTAGCTACTGGTTTAATCTTTTCTACTGCTGCATTTGGTAAAACTCCTTCTCCACCTAATGCAAATATTTTTGCTTCACTACTTAAACTATTTTTTAAGTAAGCTTCTGTATCCTTTGGCAAATCCTTAGCTGAAAGAACCATTGCTCCATCTACTTTTGCTGCTAAAGCTGCTCCTGGAAGTGCATCAGCAAATTCATTGCCTTTTGGACCTTGTCCTAATGCTACAAATACATTATTACATTTTGCATCCTTCTGAAACGCTTTTAATATTTCTACATTAGTTTGAAATCTATCTTTTCCACTTATTCTAACAACGTTATTTAGTTCTGATTCAGATTTTTTACTAATAACACCTTCTCCACCTATTACATAGGTTTTATTCACTTTCTTATCTTTTAAATAAGTTTTAGCTCCATCAGACAATTTATCTTTTGCTGTAAGTAATATTGGTATTCCATTTTTAGCTGCTACTGGAGCTATAGAAAGTGCATCTGCATAATACATAGAAGAAGCTACCACTACATCTCCTTTAAATTCTAACTTTTGGGCTATTTTTAATGAAGTTTCATATCTATCCTTACCCCATATTCTTTCTACAGTACTGCCTTTAAAATTAGTTTTTATGTAATTTTCAATATTTGAAGATATGGAACCTTCTCCTCCTACAAGTATTATGTTTTTAGCTCCTAATCTTTTTATTTCTTCCTCTGCCTCTTTACTTAATGTGTTTTTATTTGTTAATAAAATAGGGGCATTATATTTTTTAGCTAAAGGCACTGAACATAATGCATCTGGAAAATTTTCTCCATTAGCTATCAATATGTATTGTGATTGTGTCCAACCATGCTTTGAAATAGCTGACGCAGTTTCATATCTATTTTTACCATTTAATCTTTGAAAAGAATTTCCTTCTGCTTTAGCTCCTATTGGTGATAATACTAAAGCCATTGTAATCATTACTGAAAACTTTTTATAAAAGTTTCTTAAACTAAAATTAATCTTATTCATTATGCACACTCCTTAAAATAAATTATATCCCAAAGGCATTTCTAAGTTCCATTATGCTTCCTCCATCTACATTAGAGAAAATAGCACTTTTAAATGATGCCTTTTTTTGTGGAGATAACTTGCTATAAATGCTTCGTACAGCTACTGCATCTCCATTATAGTCATAGGCAGCATCAGATATCATTTTATTTATAGTAGAAATCATCATGCCTATAATTTTTTTTCCTTCTTCTGAACCAGTTTGTCCCATAGCCTTTGACAACCCATCTCTTACTCTTGATAAAGCTTGTACTTTATCTGAATTATTCTTATTTTGGGCTTCCTTAATTTCCTGTGATATATTATTATTTTCTTTTATTTGTCTATTAACTTTATCTAACAGTTGTTGTGATGGATTATCTTTTTCAATTTGAGTTATTATTTTATCTATTTCCCTTTTTTCTTCCTCAGATGGGCTTTTTTCCCTTTGTAAAATTAGTTGTTCTTTTAATTTAGACAGTTCAATTTTAACATTATTTCTATGCTTAAACAATGTATTAGAGGAAAATTTATTCATAGATATAGTTAATGTACCATTTTCTATATATAAATCTTTTATAGAAAATGGTATTTTATTCTTATTTAATTTTATATTTCCATCTTCTACTGTGATACCTAAATTTTTAAATTCTTTTATTTTATTTATTACAAAATTCTTTGGCAAATTTAATTTACCTACCTTAAAAAACTCCGGTGTATAAATAACATTATCATTTTCGTATTTTAATGTTCCCTCTGAACTTGCAATAAATTCCATACCTTTTATTTCCACAGGAATTTTAATTCCTATCTTATCTTCTTTTACATAAGCTTCTGGTGTTTTTATAACTATGTTGTCTAACTTTTTATTATTTTTATATACTACTGCAAATATATTATTTAATTCCTTAGAATTTAAAGTAACCTTTTCTCCTTTTTTCTCCCCTTCTCTTACTTTGCTTATTCCTTCAATAGAAGAGTTGTCCCCTTTTTGATAACCATTTTTACTCAATGGAAAAGTTAAACTGCCAATTACTAATACTATCAAAACTACAAAAAAAGCCAAAATCACTTTTTTAAACATTTTCATCCTATTCACTCCTAGTTAACTATATTATATATAAATTTATTATATCGTATATTTACATAAAATATATATTTTTACTTAAACAAAAGGATAGTAAAACTACCCTTTTATGTTTATTTAATGAATTTATAGCTTTGTTTTGGCCTTCCTATCTTTCCATAGCTTTGATTTACTTCAACTTTTCCCTTTTCTATCATATACTGAAGATATCTATGTACTGTTTGATAAGCTAATCCAGTATTTTTAGATATGTTATTTATACTTATATAACCACTTAATCCACTCATATAATTTTGAATCTTTTCTAAAGTCTCTATGCTAATACCTTTTGAATAATCATTAATATTTTTATTCACATTTTCAATAGTTTCCTTCAATCTTAAATGCACATTTATTCTTGCAATTATATCTAGAGCCTTTATAGGCTTCAATGCAAAGTCACTAGCTCCTGCCTTCATAAATTCATAAGCTACTTTTTCATTTTCTTCAATAGTTAAAACAATGATAGGGATATTATTTGAAATTTTCTTTAGCATTTTAACCCCTTGAATTCCATTTGTTTTAGGTAAATGATAATCTATAAGTACTATGTCTGGCTTAATTTCTTTAAATTTTTCAACTCCTTCTTGTACACTACTAGCAGTTAATGGAATCCATCCTTGATATTCGCATATTGCTGAAATAGCAAATAGTATTTCCTTATCATCATCAATGACTAATATTTTTACATTGCTCACAATCTATCACCTCAGGTAAAATTATTTTTATACAAGTTCCTTTATTTAATTCACTATTAATTCCTACATATCCCTTATGTTTTTTTACAACACTTTGTATAAAGCTTAACCCAAGTCCTGTAGATTTCTTAGTACTAAAACCCATATTCCATATTTTAGGAATTATCTTTTCTTCTATACCAATTCCATCATCTTTTATCTCTATGAAAACCTGTCTTTCCATAGCATAAACATTTATATATATACTTCCCCTTTCCTTATCTATGGCATTATATGCATTGTCCAAAGCATTTACAATGGCTCGCGAAACTCTTATTTTGTTTATACATATATTACTCTCCTTTGCTGTATTTTCATACTTGATTTTTTCAGCATAGGGAAATGGAGAAACCTGTGACAATACAAATTGAACTAGTTCCTCTGTATTTATTATATTTTTCTTTTCTTCATAAAGTATTTGTGAAATCATTTCACTAAGCTTATCTATAGAGCCTTCTATTCTATTTAAATATGAAAGTTTCTTTTCATCCTGTTCCATAAGCTCAATAACACTAACTAATGCCTGCATAGAAGTTAAGGGGGTTTTTAAGTCATGAACTAAATTTTTGATTTCTATATAGTTTCTGGCTTCTAAAGCTTTTATTCTAGCTTCTGCCAATTCACTTTGCACTCTTCTGTTTTCTTCTGTGGTTACAATCAATTTATGTTCATCACTTACAAGCTTAATTATAAGTAATGCATTTATAGTAAATATTATAAAAAACATTACTGCAGTCATTGTAAGTACTTCGGAACTATGAATAAAGTTTGCAATATTTTTTATATCCTGTGAAGTTTCTCCTCTTCCAAATTTAAAACGGGAAAGTTCTGGTATTATATCCATCCACTGAACCCCCATAAGTAAGAGAATTATTATAGCTGATTTTTTGAATATATTTACTGTAGAAAAATTTAATTTTTCTAAAAGTACTATAGAAAATATAATAATAAAAGCTGGTATACCTAAGTCATATCTAATATCATGAATTTGATTTATCAAAGCATATACTAAAGGTATTATTATCACTGCTACAGCACCTTTAACATGAGGTACCTTTTTTTTCTTCATACTTATATCTATAGATTCTGCTATTAAAAAAGTTCCTAAATAATGTGGTAGTCCTCTTATACTATTTAATATTACAAGTCTAAATGCTGCTATTATAAGTGCACTTTTATCATTATTTCTGATACTATTAGATAACAAACCATATATTCCAAAATTCTGTACATTTATAATATCTGGAGCTATTATACCAATTAAAATTAAAACAATTCCCCAAGTAATACCTACTCTATTGAATTTTATTTCAATATCTCCTTTAATCATATTTACTCCTTACCTTACTTCCATAGATTATGATTATTATACTAGTAATACTTAAAACTGCTAATATAGTTTTAATAGGATATTCATTTTCATAGTATACTTCTCCCTGCCCCACCTTAGGCAATGGCACTGGATCTATTCCTATGCCATGATCCGAAGCCAACTTTTTAATATTCAACATATGTATTACTGGAATATTCTTTTCTAAAAATATTTGAATAAGTCCTGATTTAGAGTTTGCTTTATATTTATCTGTTTTAATTAATCCTGGTGATATATCTGCCGAATCTTCTGTCTCTCCTAAGGATACAATATTTCCACCAACATTTATGAAAGCTTTTATATTTTTACTATACTTTGTATAAATAGAATATCTTTCTTTTATATTTTCCTGTAAATTCTCTTGATGAATTATAATCCTTCCATAGTTCTTAGCCCTTTTTAAAATCTCTTCTACTACTTTTGACTCCATATCTTTTCCTATATCTGCAGCTCCTCCTATAGATATAGCAATAGATTTATTATTTAATATTTTCTTTTTATATAAAAACTCTTCCATATCCATATAATTAAATTCTGGTATATTAGCTCCCCAGGTGGATGCTCCAATTGAAGATATTACTATAGGATTAATCTTTAAAACTTCACAGGCAGATAATACAGCTATATTAAGAGCTGGAAAGGAACTAGAAAAATTCACTGCGATTTTATCTCCTTTTTTTAGTCCTGCCTTTTTCATCATATGAACTACCACTGCTGCAAAGTTAGGATTTGTGGAAGTTCTCTTAGCTTCTAAAGCTCCAGAAGTAGTAGTTATGCTACTGATTTCAACTCCAATAAGTCCAGTATAATTTATATCATATTTTTTATCTATTTTTATGTTCTTTCTAAGTTTTTCTTCCTTAATTTCTTTCATACATTTATCCATAAGGGAAGCTGCTTCAATTTTTTCTTTATACCATTTATCCTTAACTTTAACTCTTTCACCTTTTATAACAAAAGTAAATATGATAAGAAATACTGCAAGTGCTATAATTATTCCATCTGCCTTTTTAAATTTTTTCTTCATATTGATATTCCTCTTCCTATAACTATAGTTATTAATTTAATAATGCAAGCTACTAGCATCATAGAGGATACTGTTTTTAATATGCCTTGCCTGTCCATATCTTGTGCTGCTATACCTGGCACTATATAACCTATAGCAGATGTAGTTATTAGAGTTATTGATAGTACTTCTGTACTTTCTTTAAATAAAAACTTTAGAATAAAGCTTACTATAATCATTAATGCAAATTTTCTTTTACCATAAATTATAGTGTACTCTGATAAAAAATTCACCAGATATAAAGTTGCCATACTTAAAAATATTGTGAGTACAATTCTTAATGGTTGGTCTAAAAAAAGTGCTATATATCCAGGTACTATCATTCCTCCTGGTGATATTTCTGTTATTTCATAAAAAATGATACTAATTATAATTCCTAAAATAATTATGTTATTTGACATTACTATCACCTACTCCTTCAACATAACTTATTATCTTCTCCCCATTTCCAACTATATTTCCTATTCCAAAAATAACTGTATCTTTGTTTATTTCTTTCATATTTATATCTTCTATATTTTTTATCATAATTATTTTTTTATCTTCCATACCCTCTTTCATAAGCTTGTCCCTCATTAGATTTAGATAATGACCACTTATCCAAACTTTATTAGGTGATAATTCCTTTATAAGCTTTATGTGTTGAGTCATTCTATAAGCTCTATCTCTTCTATTATTTATCATAATGATAACTTCTTTATTATTGAATAATCCATTTTTCTGTAAATGCTCATATATATTTTTAGTTGAATCTGGATCATTTATAGCAAAACCGTTTACAAAAGATACTTCATTATCGCTATGAGTTTTAATTTTATATATTTTTAATACTCCCGGATCTCTTTTGTAATTTTTCATTCCCTTTAAAGCAGTTTCTTTGGTAACACCTAATATACTACAAACTTCTAAAGCTATGCCTATATTTTCTCCAAAATCTACCAAATACCCTTTTTCATAACTTTCAGCCAATATAACCTGAGTTTTTAGACTTTGTCCTTTCTTTCTATAATAATCTATAAATTTCTTTTCTCCTGTAACAAAATATCCTTCCTTTGGCATTACATTTCCTAAAGACTCTGCTACATCCTGTAATGTTGGCCCCATTTCCTCTAAATGATCTCTTCTAGCATTGGTAATTACACATATATCTGCCATCAATATTTTATTTTGGGATACATATTGAAGCTGTGGCTTTACTGCCATACATTCAATAACTACAATTTCTGCCCCCTGTTTTTCTGCTTCTTTTAATATTTTTATTTGCTCCTTTATATTTGGCTTGCCCTTTCTTTTAATTGGCTTTTCTTCTCCAAATACATCAATAGTTCTTGCACTTGTACCAGTGGTCTTACAAAACACCTTATACCCTGCCTGTCTTAGTGCTGCATCTATAAGCCTACAAGTAGAGGATTTTCCCCTTGTGCCATTTACATGTATTATGTGAAGAAATTTTTTTCTTCTATTTAAGTTTTCTTTGTATTCTATTAATAAGTAAATAATATAAAAAATACTTAATATTATAATCAATATATCCATACTATTCATCCATTCCATAATATTTTAGTACTGTATTTACTATATTTATATGCATATTTATTCTATCTTCTAATTTTTCTTTCATGTAACTTTCTATAGTTATTATAGGAATATTTAATCTTTGTGATACTTCTTTATTAATGGAACCTGGTGGAGGAGTACTATAATATGAAAAGTTCTTTACTCCTATTATATCATTATTCATTTTATCAATTATGGTAAGTATTAATGGAAATGCATTTTTTGTTGAATTAAAAATAATAGCAGGTGAACTACTTTCCCATTCGTGCAGGTCAATAACTATATCTGGCTTCTCTTTTTTAATTAAATTATATATTTCATAAGCCAGTCTTTCTGTATCCGTACCATTATCTTTCCCAGGAAAATTTCTATTCAAATCCTGCATATAATAGGGATTTCTTTCTCCATTCTTACAAGCCTCTATATTACATTTAGGTATTACAATAATCTTTCCTTTTTTTATATTTAATTTCTTTATTTTTTCTGCTGCCTCTATTCCTGCAATTTCATTTCCGTGTATTCCCCCTATTATAAATATCTTGGCTCCATTTTCTTCTCCATTTATAAAATACACAGAAGTCTCAAGTTCACTCCCCTTCATAATATAATAGCTTTTATTAACCGTTCCAGATTTTATATAAGTGCCTACCCCTGCTATCAATATTAAAATAACTATAATAAAAACATATTTTTTTCTCATTATATATAGACCCCTTTATTCAAAGTACAATTAATAGAGTTCAATCAAGGTTGCTTTTTTTCACTAGCACTTAGTAAAATTAAAAATTGAAGTTTCCTTATTTATTCCTTATTATCTATTCTTTATAATTTATAGTTTAAACAAAAATAATCCATATTTTAAAAATTGTACAATTTACATATAATTGCTTAATAACCCCGACATAAACAAAGATGTCGGGGTTTTAGGCATCTTACTAAAAATAATCAGTAAAAGATGCCTTTTGTATATAAACTTTATTCAAGGGGTTTCAAGAAATTACCTAATCCTTTATTCAACATTTCATTGTAATTTGGTACATTTTCAATAATTATGGCTTTATCTGGTTTTTCTTTTGTATAAGCCTTTGCAAATTCATTTATTCCTGATAAATGTCTACCAACTCTTTCTTCCATAGGATGCCCATTTTCATCATAAGGAACAAATAACCTTCCAAGCTTTGCTGCTTTTTCATATGCTTTATCCTTACCTGTTACCACTAGATTTTCATCTGTTTTTCCTCTAAGTCTTCCTTGAGCTGCATTGGCTGTTTCCATAAGTACTGCATAGGTATCTGTAAAATCTCCTAGCTCTCTATGAGTTAATCCATGAAGATTTTTTGGGGAAGGTTCTAGCCCCATTTGTATTCCTTGAAGCTGTAAGTTTATAACTGCTAAAGATGCCATTGGCATTGCCTTTTCATGGGCTACAGTAGCATTTATAACAGGATATTCTGGGGATGCTTCATGCAAGTCTACTGTTATATCCACTTTCTCCTTTTTTATCAATTCAGTTATACCATAGCAAACTTTTTCTGTAAGAGTTCCATCCGGTCTTCCTGGATACCCTCTGTTAAGATTTCTTGTTTCACTACCAGATAAACTTTGTCCTGATGATGCATGAATATATACATCAGGGTCTGGCCACTGATCAATGGGATTGGTAGCCCTAGAACCATATCTAAACCATCTTTCTCCATTAGCAGTTTTTATAGTGAATTTTTGTGGAGACCCTTCCTGAGAATCATTATGGGTAAATCCACTATTATTAGCCCTTGGAATTACATAAAGTGTTCCTTTACTTAGCTTAGCATTTTCTATTAAAGTTACTGCTGTTAAAAATCCTGAAGGCTCATTGGGATGAGTTCCACCTAATACAATCATGCTTCCTCCTGCTTCTTTTCCTTTAAACACATAGATTTCTGTATCTCCGTTAGTTCCTTTTAACTTCGGGAAATATTCACTTAACATTTTAACTTCTGATACTCCATCTCCTTTTACAATAGGCTCTTCTTTACGCATTGATAAAAAAGATTTTCCTGCAACTATATCGCAGCATATGGAAAGGCATAGAAATATGGCTGCTGTTATCTTAGTTTTCTTCATTTTTTCCCCTCCATTTCTTATTTAATCATTAATATTCTTAAGATTAGAGGAATTAAAACTAAAGCTGCATTAGCCTGCTTTTTAATATCTTCCTCATCAAATAGATTCCATAAAGTAAATATGAAAACTATAGCCACTAACAATCTATAAATTAAAGTCATTTAACACACCTCACTTTTAATAAATAAATGAAGCAATTTCTTTAGCAAATACTATAAATAACAATCCATATACCACTATGAATAAAGCTGGTATTACACATTTTTTCAATACATTTGTATAGTTTTTTTCGTCTACTACTTGAGCTGCAAATATTCCTGCTAATGCTGTTGGTGGAACCAAATCTCCTAATCCTGCAATAAAAGATAAAGCAGCTGCTGTTACTATTTCATTTTTGCCGAGTAATGCTAACAAGAAAGGTACTCCTAAAACTGAAGCAGCTCCAAAAGAAGATACTGCACCAAAGGCTGGTATTGCTATTGCTATTCCTAAATAAAGTAGTATTGATGGAAGACTTAAACAACTTGTTACAATAAATCCCCTAACACCAGTAAGAGTCATAACTTGTATAAACATTCCTACCCCCATTAATATTCCTAAAACAGGTAGTGCACTATTAACTGCTTCTTTGCATGCCTTTAACATATTTATTTTTTTGCCAGTAAACATTCCTAATATTGCACCTACTGTAAATATCAATGGCATTCCTAAATCAGGTATTATACCTGGTAAGAATTTCGTAACTACCATTAAAACTAAAACCACTATTATAGGTATATATAACTTAAAACCCTTCTTTTCTTCTGTTGTTGAAGCAACATGTTCTGTCAACTTGGCATAATCGAAAT
This sequence comes from Clostridium tetanomorphum, assembly GCF_017873215.1. Lineage (GTDB taxonomy): Bacteria > Bacillota > Clostridia > Clostridiales > Clostridiaceae > Clostridium_AO > Clostridium_AO tetanomorphum. The sequence continues at coordinate 228,898 of NZ_JAGGKA010000002.1, read as the reverse complement.
TCTTTGTATGCTTATAACCTAAGAATAGTACTGTAAAAATTGCTGTTGGTATAGTTAACAGCAAAAGAGGTGTACCAAATCCTACATAGGGAATGTCAATACCGCCACCAATTATCATAGCTGGTACATTTACTGGAGGTGCTATCATTCCAAGAATTCCTCCTATAGCAATTATTGCAGCAGTTTCAATTTTAGGTATACCAAGCATCATAAGTACTGGAGCTATTATACCTCCTGCACTTAATACTGAAGCTGTAGAAGAACCTGTTATCATTCCTGGAAACATTACAATGAACATGAGAAAAATTAATAATATGGCAGGCTTTTTATAGAATTTGTTTACTATAGATGAGCTTAGTGCATCCAATGCTCCTGATTCTTGTACCACTTTCATAAATATCATAGCCGTGGCAATTACTAATATGGTATCTATGTACCCAAAAGTTCCCTCCACTAAATGTCTTATAGGGATTCCCTTTCCACCTATTAACGTACCAGTAATTGAGGCTAGTAGCATTGAAATACTTACCGGTAGTTTTAAAAGAAAACATCCAACTATAAATACTAATATCATTGCAATAAATATAATAAATTCTATTTGCAAATTAATCCCTCCTTTATTTGGAGGGGGAGAGATGCTCCCCCAATATTAAATTTTATTTAAATGCTTTTTTTAGTGGATTCATAACATCAGCTATACTTTTAACTGAATCCATTGGGATATTCTTTTCTGAAGCTATATTAGTAAACAATCCATCTTTATTTCCTGATTCTACTACAATAATATAGTTAGCATTTTCTAAGGATGGTTTTATAAATTTATCTGAAAGTTCTCCTCTTCTATTCTCTCCTCCAACATGGGCTGCAATTATAGTCATTTTTTTGTCCTTTGCAGCTTTTATTAATTCTTCAGTTCTTTTTAATTCATCCTCTACCTTAATACCTGCTGCACCAAGGCCTTTTGAACTTCCTCCTACTGCCAGCACTAATGTTTTTTCATCTTTAATTTCATTTGCTTTTACAACTTTATTTAAATTATATTTCAATGCTGCATTATCCATTAAAGCCTTTACCATTTCTAAATCAGCACTTTGCCCAACAGAGGTTAAAAGTATTGGCTGTTCTGCTATAGCTTTATCTAGACCTTTAACTTCCTTTTTAGCTTCTGTTGTAGCAGATTTATCACCTGCTTTAGGCTTACTTTCAGTTTTTGATCCGCAGGCTACTAAAGATGTGCACAGCGCTACTGAAACTAATAGTCCTAATATCCCTTTCATCTTTCTTTTTGTCATGAATATCTCCTCCTAAAATATTATTAATATGCTACTGCTTGTCCATCTCTTCTTGGATCAGCTCCACCGTGTAAATCTCCTGAAGCCTCCATCATTACCCCTTGTACTCCACCAAAGAATAAATCATATTCTTTAGTAGATTTAACTTTGTGACCTTTTCCCTTAAGTTCGTCTATAACCTTTTGATCTATTCCACCTTCTAGATTAAGTTCTCCACTCTTATCATACATTCTTGGCGTATTTATAGCTGTTTGAATGTCCATACCATGATCGATTACATTACTTATTACCTGGGCAACTGTTGTTATTATTCTTGTAGCTCCTGGTGAACCTATTGTCATAAATGGCTTTCCATCTTTAAGAATTAATGTTGGTGTCATACTGCTTAATGGTCTCTTTCCTGGAGCAATTGAATTTGAAACCCCTGGTTTGAATTCAAAATCATCCATTTCGTCATTTAATAATATTCCTCTACCTGGAACTGTTACACAAGATCCAAAGAAGTGATTTATAGTTTTAGTTACAGCAACCATATTTCCTTCTTTATCCATAACTGAGAAGTGAGTTGTACTTCCACTTTCATATTTATTTGGATTTCCTGGTTGTACTTTTTCTGCTGACTTATCTTTATTTATCTTTTTAACTTGTTCTTTTGCATAATCTTTTGATGCTAAACCTGCTAAAGGAACTTTTATAAAGTCTGTATCTGCCATGTATTTTCCTCTATCAGCAAACATTATTTTTGAAACTTCTGACCATAGGTGTAAAGAGTCAGTTGTGTTTACTCCCATAGCTTTTACATCATAGTTTTCCATCATATTAAGCATTTCTATTACATGAGTACCACCTGAACTTGCTGGTGGTGCAGAAACTATTTCATATCCTCTATAAGTTCCTTTTACTGGCTTTCTCATTTTAGCTGAATAATTTGCTAAATCTTCTATAGTAATTATGCCCCCTGATTTTTGTACTGCATTTGCTATTTCTTTTGCAAGCTCCCCTTTATAGAAAGCATCTTTACCTCCTTTAGCTATTAATCTTAATGTATTAGCATAATCCGGATTTTTTATAGTATCTCCTTCTTCAAAAGGAAGTCCATTTTTTGTATATATTTTCTTTGTAGCTTCAAATTTATTTATGTTTTCAAATTCATCCTTTATTATTCCTGAAAAATTTGCTGTTACTTTAAATCCCTTTTCCGCTAAATCTATAGCTGGTTGCATAACCTCTTCTCTTTTCATAGTTCCGTATTTTTCTAGAGCTGTTAAAAGTCCTGCCACTTCTCCAGGTACTGCTACAGATTTCCCACCAATAACAGATTCATTATTAATTACTTTTCCTTTATCATCTAACTTATACATATCTGGTTTTGCTTTTTTAGGAGCTGTTTCCCTGAAATCTATAAACACTTCTTCACCGGTTTTTGCAAATCTAACTAACATAAATCCGCCTCCACCGATTCCAGAAGCATTTGGTTCAACTACTCCTAATGCAAAAGCTGTGGCTACTGCAGCGTCTATGGCATTTCCACCTTTCTTCATGATCTCTGCCCCAACTTGCGATGCTTCAGGTTTTGCTGCTGCTACAACACCATTTTTTCCTTTAGCATCTCTTTTTAAGTTAATTTTAGGTTTTTCTTCTTTTTGTTCTTGTTGTTTTGCTGTATCCGCTGTAGGAGTTGAACTTTTCCCACATCCCACTAGTCCAACCGTTAATACTAGGGATGCAACTAATGAAGTAATACTAAATAATTTCTTTTTATTCATAACCTAACCCCCTAAAATAAAATTAACCTTTAGTGAAACATTTACAATTACATTTGTAACATTTTTGTAACGTTTCTGTAACTATTTTTATAATACTATAACTTTAACTTACCTTTCTATTTTTTCTCTTATTTCTCTTTAAAAATTCAAAATAATCTTTATTTTAAAATAATTAATTTGTAGATTTAACCAAACTTCAATATTTTTCAAATAAAAATAGCTAGGGTAAATCCCCTAGCTATTTCCATTTGAACTTAATTTATTATTAGTTGTTCTCAGTTATATTGTCTCTTCTAATTCCCTCTACTTTAACATCTGACCCATATGGTAAATTTATTTTAGCTCCTGATCTTGCTTTAGAGTCTATTGCCTTTACAGTAGCCTTTGTATCTTTAGTAGTTTTTATATCTGTTTGGCTATATACTTCTACTTCTTCAAACTTTCCATCTAGTAAAACCTGCTCATCCTTTTTAGTTCTTATTTCAATCTTTCCACTATATGCTGCATAAGGTGACTTTAGTTCTGCTCTTCCTTCTACTATAACTGTATCTGAAAAGTTTCCACCTAATTCAACTTCTTTATTTTTAGAAGTATCTAATATTCTAACTTTACCAAAAGAACCATCTCTACGTTCAAGAGAAACATTACCTGAAATTAAAGTATTGGATATCTCTGTTCCCTTTTGGATAGCTATTTTCAACATTGATTTAGTTAATACATTTAATTTATTTGCTTTAACATTTTCTAATTGTATACTATCTTTATTATCATGTCCTGATAAAACAACTATATTCTTAGCAGTAACATTTTTTAAATTGCATGTCCCTTCTCTTCCTGCATCAATATATACATTCCCATTTACAGTTACGTTAGTTATTTCTGAATCTTTCTCTTGAATATAAAGATTTCCTTTTATTTTCATGTCTTTAAGTCTAACATCTTCAGCTTTAATTAAGGCATTACCATTTACATCACCAGTATAATCTTTATCTTTATCACTAAAGTTTTTTACTATACTAATGCCAATATCATTTATCAATTCATCTGAAACATTATTTTTTCCACCTAAACCTATTACCTGAGTTGTTGGAAAAAACAATTCTTGAGATAATTCTTTTGTTTCATTATTTAAATATTTACCTGTTAATACAACTGGCGCACTTTTTTTACCTGCCAATGCAGATCCAGCTAATGCATCTGCAAACTCATTTCCATTTTCTCCTGAAGCTAAAGCAACATACGCATTTTTAAATTCAAAATCAGAAGAAAAAGCTTTTATTACTTCTACATTAGTTCCAAATCTGTCTTTTCCATAAATCCTCTCTCCATTTGGAACTAAATCTTTTATATTATTACTTACTGAAGCTTCTCCTCCTATTATATAAGTATTATCAATCTCTAAATTATTTATATATTTCTTTGCAGATGTTGGCAATTCCTTTGACTTTGTTAATACTATAGGTATTGCCTTTATAGCAGCTACAGGTGCTGCTGATAATGCATCTGCATACCCTTCTCCTGATGCTATTATTAATTTATTTGGTTTGCCTAATTTTTCTGCAATTTTTATTGAAGTTTCATATCTATCTTTTCCCTGAAGTCTTTCAACATCCGCTCCAGTTAAATATTTTATTTTTTCCTCTACTTCTTTTGAAACAGAAGCTTCCCCTCCTACAATATATACATGCTTTACTTCTAGTCTTTTTAATTCATCTAAGGTATTTTTATTCAGTTCATTACTGTTTGTTAATAGTATAGGTGCTTCACTAATTTTAGCAAGTGGTGCTGCACATAATGCATCTGCATATCCTTCTCCTGATGCTATTATTGCGTACTTAGAAAATCCCCATCCAGCTTCAGATATATTTGCTGCTGTTTCATATCTGTCCTTTCCCCAAAGTCTTTGTGAACTTGATAACGTATTTGATGCAACTACATTATCACCATTTAATATTCCAGCTAAAATAGAAACAACCATTGTGGAAATAATAATGGGACACTTTTTAATTTTATACATATAAATAATCCTCCTTAAATTTATTTATCTATGACCCTTATATCAATTATATTCAAATTTGTAGTTATTAACAATATGTTCCAACCAACAATTAAATTCTGCAAAATTAAAAATTCTTGACTAAAAAATCAATATAATGTTTTTTAGCCAAGAATAAACCCTTATAATTATTAAATTTTATATATTTATTGTAATTCTATAATATAAGTATCCAATTTATTATTATGCATGTATCTATAAACCGGTACTTCTTCATTTATATCTACAGGAATTAAATTAAATTTTACAAAACTGTCATCAGCATCCGGTTCTAGTGCCATTGAAATTATATTAGCATTTGGCTGAGACATAGCAAATACATAACTTTCCTTAGGAAATTTAACAACTTTACTGCTTGTATTTACAGTAACACTATTACGTAAATGACCTTCATAATAATTTGTATCAATCTTTTTATCAGTAACCTTAAATGCTTCTACTGGCAATTCTATAGCATTATTTAATTTCCTCACAGTAACTCCAGAATAGGATAGTCTCTTAGCTACCTCATGATAAGCTGGTGGTAAAATATAAGCTGTAGGTCTTACCCTTTCCACTACTGGTTTTCCCTCAGTATTACTGAATACGTCTACATCTAATTTTACTTTTTTACCAGTTTCCACATCTATTATATCTAAAGTTGATTTTCCCATGTTTTTACTTTCACTTGCAATAGTAATTTTATCTGAAGGCTCTATTTTTTCTCCTAATTTTGTTATTTTATTTCTTGCATTATCTACAGTATCCTTAACCAGCTTAGCATTGTCTGCTGTGGTTTTTATTATATTTTCAGATGTTATAATGTGACTCATCACTCTTCTTTCAAAGTTTTCTTTTCCTATACCAATTCCTCTGGTTTCAACTAAGAAGGAAAATGAAGGTTGTAATCCATAAGCATTTCTACCTATTTTCGCATCAGTACCTGCTTCATAAATAGTAAAGTTATTACCTTTTTTAGATACAGTATGATACATATGACTTGTATGTTTATTTGCTGCCAACTGCTTTTGAGCATTATTTACAAACAAACTATCTGAAACGCTTCTTACCTCTTTAGGAATATTTAAATTTTTAGCTGAAGATATTAAAACATCATAGGCTGTTAGTGAGCCTTTTTTTCCTACACTCTTAAAATTTGATTCTACCCCATATTCATGTGCATCTACTACAACTTCAGGCATAAACTTATTGAAGGCTTTATGCACAGCTATAGTTTCCATATTATCAAATTTTAAATGATCTCTATTTGAATCTATATTAGTAGAAGTTCTTCTATCATAATAATATGAGCCATCCCCATTAAATCTAGGTAAAATAACTACAGAAACCTTTTCCAAAACTTCTTCTCCAAACTTACCTATAGCTAAATTTCTAGCTACTCCAAGCATAGCCTCTCCACCTGCTGGTTCATTTCCATGAATTTGTCCTTGAAGCCAAACTACAGGTTTCCCAAGCTTTAATATGTCTGCTGATTTATCATAGGAAGGTTTACTAAATATTAAAAGAGGTATAGGCTTTCCTTCTTGAGTTTCACCTATTATAGCTACCTTCATATATTGGCTGGATTTTTGTAAGTCATAAATAAATTTCATCATTTCTTCATGGGATGTAAAGTTTTCTTTTCCTTTAGTAAAAGCTGGTGTAAATATAGGTTCTTGTGGTTTTGGAAAATAATTTTGTATTATTTCTGGAGTCTGTTTATAGTATGAATCCGGTGCATAAGGAGCTGCAAAAACATAAGAGACTGTGGATGTTGCTAGCACTAATGACAAAGTTATGGAAGCTGCAACTTTCCTGAAGGTTCTCTTGCTAATCATAAATATCCCCCTTTATTTATTTACAACATTTGTAATTATAATTAAATTTTATATTCAAATTTTTCCATTGTCAATGATAAAAGTATATTCCCTTGTTTTACTTTACAAGTACTAAATTATAACTGACAATTAAGGATTATTTTCTTTCTCTACTCTATAGCAAATCTTAAATTATAAAAAATATAGTGGAATAAAAGAACAGTTATTAATTTTAAGATGCTATACCTATTTTCGAGAATAAAGCATATACGCAAAGCATTAATATAACTATAATAACTGAAACTAGTCTTGCATTTTTCCATGGAGTTATATCAACCTGTTCAGTGTATTGCTGTACATACTCAACTTCACGCGGCTTAAATTTTCCTATTACAAGCATTATAATTACACATGCTGGAAATAAGAATCCTAATACATGTAAAAAATTTATATCCTTAAGAAATATTTTTGATAAGCTATAAAACATGATATGAAATACTAAAGCTATTTTAGGTGCTATAGAAGGTACTCTTTTAGTAAAGAAGCCTACTAAAATGGCAGCTAGAATCGGTACATTGTAAAATCCATTGCATTCTTGCAAATAATTATATAGTCCAGATGGGGTATACATTATAACAGGAGCTATAGCCATAGATGCTATGGATAAAATAGTGCCAAATTTTTTTCCAATCTTTATTAAATCCTCATCTGTAGCCTCTGGTTTAAACATTGGTCTATATATATCCAATGTAAATAGTGTGGAAGAACTATTTAATGCACTATTAAATGAACTTAATATAGCTCCAAACAACACCGCAGCAAAAAATCCTGCTAAAGGCTTCGGTAAAATATCAACTACTAATTTTGGATAAACAATATCTTGGTTTGAAATTGACCCTCCATATAAATTGAAGGCAATAATCCCTGGTAAAACTAAATATAAAGGGCCTAATAATTTAAGAAATCCTGCTAACAAAGTACCTTTTTGTCCTTCTGCTAAATTCTTGGCTCCTAAAGTTCTTTGAACTATTGTTTGATTTGTACACCAATAATATAAATTATTAAACAGCATTCCTGTAAATAATGTCATCCATGGTACTGGTGAATCTTTTCCCCCTATAGCATTTAATTTTTCCGGATGAGCTGTAACTAAAGTATTGACTCCTAATTGGAAACTTCCTTCTCCTAATTTACACAGAGCCAATATAGTTATCATAAATCCACCAATTAAAAGTCCAATTCCATTAAAAGTATCAGATACTGCAACTGCTTTAAGTCCTCCAAATATGGCATATATAGAACCAACTATACCTATAGTCCAAACCATTATTATTATTGCTTTTAATTCTGACCCCCCTACCACTTGTTGAATATTAAATATGCTATTTAAAACTAAAGCCCCTGAATACAATACCGTTGGAAGATAAGCTACTACATTTCCTATTAAAAATAATATAGATATTATTCTACGAGTTGTAGCATCATATCTCTCTTCTAAAAAATTTGGAATAGTAGTTATTCCACTTTTCAAATATCTTGGTAAAAATACACGAGCCATAAGTATTAATGCAAAAGCTGAAGTTACTTCCCACGCCATTACAGCCATTGTATATCTATATCCTTGTCCATTTTGTCCTACCAATTGCTCTGTGGACAAATTTGTCAACATTAAAGAACCACCTATAAATATCCCTGTTAAACTTCTTCCTGCAAGAAAATATCCATCCTGACTAGACAAATCATCATTACGAGTTTTCAGCCATGATAGTACTGCTACTAATACTGTAAAGAATATAAATGATATAAATGTCATTGAATTCAAGTTTCTCCCCCCTATTTATATGGTTAACGTTTTCATTTTACAAAATATTCTTTTTCTATTATAATTATTTAAAGCATATATTTTTATTTATTTAAATTTATGTGTATATATTTATACATATAATTAAGGCATACTGACATTGATATACAACCTTTTACCTAAAACCAGTATGCCATTTTTTATAAAAACTATTCTTTAAGAGTTACTAATTCACCAGTTTCAAAAGATTTTTTACAAGCATAAGCTAATGCTGTTGAGTTTACACCATCTTCTACAGTTACATCTGGCTGTCTTTTCTCAATTATACAATTTATAAACTCTTCTGTTTCACTTAAATAAGCTTGTTCAAATCTTTCTAAAAATCCTTGTGAACATTCTCTTATAGCTCCATTGTCATCAAATATAGTAACTAAATTCTTTTCTGGTATAGCTCCTACTCTTAAAGTCCCCTTAGTTCCAATTATTTCTGTTTCTATGTGATATCCATGGGCGCAATTTCTTCCTGCTAAAAACATTCCCATAGCTCCATTTTCAAACTTAACTAAAGCTGCTCCTGTTTCAGCATCATTTATTTCTTCAAATTCAGGGTACTCATAGGCTCCTCCTATGGCCCATACACTTTTAGCTTCTGACTTTAGATACCATCTTGCCAAATCTAAATCATGAATTGCCATATCTAAAAACAAGCCTCCACTATAACTATCTTTAGCAAACTTTAAAAAGCTTTCCATTCCTTTAGCTGGATCTAATCCATAACATCTTATAAATACAGGCTTTCCAATAATACCTTCCTCTATTTTTTTCTTTACATATTCATAAGAATTATCATATCTTCTCATAAATCCAAGCATAAATACTTGTTTAGCCTTATATTTATTAACTATCTTAGCTACTTTTTCAGTTTCCTCTAAATAAAGTCCAAGAGGTTTCTCACTAAATACATGAAATCCTTTTTCCAAAGCTTTTATTATTTGCTCACAATGAAATCCTGAAGGGGAGGATATAAATATAGCATCCAATTCTTTATTCTCAAGCATTTCATCATAACTTATATATCCATATTTTATTCGCCATTTTTTCTGAATCTCTTCAACTTCCTCTTTAACCACGCTACAGACTGCAGTAAGTTCTGCATTAGGTATTTTAAAAGCTATATTTTCAGCATGTTTTCTTCCAAGCCTTCCAAGTCCAACAATTCCAACTTTTATCTTCTTCACTTTTTACACCCCTTAAAATTGAAATAACATTTAAATTTCTGCTTTTTCTTTTATATATTTTCTAGCTTTTATAGCATATTCAAGTGGATTTGCTTTTGCTGGATCCTGTTCTGCTTCAACTAAAAGCCATCCTTCATATTTGTTCTCCTCTAATATGTTAAATATAGGCTTAAAGTCTATACATCCATCACCTGGCACAGTAAAGGCTCCTGATTTTACAGCTTGTAAAAAGCTCATTTCTTTTTCCTCTACCTCTTTTACAATATCCATTCTTATATCTTTTAAATGAACATGCTTAATCCTGTTTTTATATTTTTTAAGAATGGCTACAGCATCTTCTCCTGAGAATATAAGATGTCCAGTATCATATAAAAGATATACTAAATCTGAATCTGTTCTTTCCATTAACTTATCTATTTCTTCTGTAGTCTGCACTCCTGTTCCCATATGATGATGATATACAAGTTTCATATCTTTTTCTTTAGCAAGCTTCCCAAGTTTATTTAATCCATTGGATAATTTGTCCCATTCATCCTGAGAAAATATTGGTTTTTCTTTAAATATAGGGGTGTGCATTTTTCCTTGAATACTATGTCCTTGTTCTGATACAACTATGACTTTAGCTCCCATTTCATAAAGAAAATTTCTGTGTTTTATAAATTCTTTTTCTGTTTCTTCATAAGGTTTTGTGGTTAAAAAAGCACTAAACCATGCACTAGCTATTTTCATTGCCCTAAGCTCTAAAGCCCTTTTAAGAATAGTTGTATCCTTAGGATATTTATTTCCTATCTCTGTCCCTTTAAATCCCGCCAAAGCCATTTCACTTATACATTGTTCAAAAGTATTTTCTGCTCCCAATTCAGGCATATCATCATTAGTCCATGCTATTGGAGCTATACCAACTTGTACTTTATCTTTATTAAACATTTTTATTCCCCCACTTCTTTGAATACATAAAAATTATCATTTTAATAAAAAAGTATACATTTTATTGATTTTTATTAGAAATATATAAGCTTTGATTCATTATAGTTAGATTAAATCTCTGAAATTTTAACTGGTCTTCCTTCTTTTAAAGACTTTGTAGCCGCAAGTCCTATCAATACAGAATTAAGTCCATCTAAAGCATTTACTGGTACATCTTCATCATTTTCTATAGCACTAACAAATTCTTTTATTTCATCAGCAAAAGATTGCATGTATCTTTCTAAAAAGAAATATAAAGGTTTCTCTGAGATTATTCCCTCTTCTGTGCTAACTATAGCTGTAGAATTAGTGTCATTGGTTACGGCAACTGAACCCTTTGAACCAAATACCTCTGCTCTTTGATCGTATCCATAGACAGCTTTTCTGCTATTGTCTATAACTCCCAATGCCCCATTTGCTAATTTTAATGTTATTATAGCTGTGTCCACATCTCCTGCTTCTCCTATTTTTTCATCTACAAGTACATTACCTAGCGCATATACTTCTTCTACTTCACTACCGGACAAATAACGTATCATATCAAAATCGTGTATACTCATGTCTAAGAATATTCCTCCTGAAACCTTTACATATTCTGCTGGAGGAGCTTCTGGATCTCTTGATGTAATTTTTATAATATGTGGATCTCCAATCTTTCCTGATTTGACAGTATCTTTGATAGTTTTAAAATTATGATCAAATCTCCTATTGAATCCCACTTGAAATTTAAGGTTTGATTTTTTAACTTCATCTAAAACTTCTTTTATTCTGTTAATATCGTGGTCAATTGGCTTTTCACAAAATACATGCTTACCTGCCCTTAAAGCTTCAATGGATATTTTTGAATGGGTATCAGTAGAAGAACATACTAGCACTCCATTGATTTCTGGATCATTTAATATTTCCTTATAATCTTTATACACACAATTGATTCCTATAGTTTTTGCATATTCTGTTCCCTTTTCATCAATAAATGGATCTGCAACAGCTTTTATTACAGCATTTGGAACATATTTTGTTAAGCTTTCTGCATGTACCTTTCCTATTCTTCCAAAACCGATAATTCCTAAATTAATCATTGTTTTTCCTCCCTAAGCTTAATATTTTATATAATTTTAATATTTTCTAGCTTTATTTAAATGCTCAATTCTATCCTTATATGCTTCTTGTATTTTACTATTTTTTGATGTTTCTGCTACTCCTACATGCCACCATGCTTCATATCCATTAGTCATTGTCTTTGGAAGTACTTTAATATGAATTAAAGTTGAAACCTTCTGTTTTTTAGAATCTTCCACAGCTAATTTAAGTTCCTCTATATTTTCTACTGTATAAGTTTTTGCTCCATATGCTTCTGCTGATTTAGCAAAATCAATCTTAAAAAGGTTTCCATCAAGTTTTCCTGTATCTTTATTTCTATATCTAAATTCAGTTCCAAAACTCCCCATTCCATTAGCCATTTGTAAATTATTTATACAGCCAAATCCTGCATTATCAAATAATAGTATATTTATCTTCTTTCTCTCTCTTATACTGGTAACAAGTTCTGAATGAAGCATTAAATAGCTTCCATCTCCAACCATTGCATAAACTTCTTTATCCTCTTCTAAAAGTTTAACCCCTAAAGCTGCTGCTATCTCATACCCCATACAAGAATAGCCATATTCCATATGATAGGTATTTGGTTTTCTAGCACACCATACTCTTTGTAAATCCCCTGGCAAACTTCCTGCTGCTCCTACTATAATTGAGTCATCATCTAAAAGTTTATTTAACTGTCCAAGTACTTTCGTTTGTGTTAAACAAGAGTTAAATTCTTCATAAAATTCCCCTAAAACCTCATTGCAATGTCCAGCTATTTCAGGTACAAACCCTTTTCCCGTATACTCTATATTAAGTAGCCTATTAAGTTCTTTTTCCCAAACTTCTTTTGCCTCTACTATTTCATCTTTGTAACCCGATTTATATCCTATATTCTCTAATTCCTTAGTTAGAGAACATAAAACTTCTTTAGCATCTCCTACCACTTTTACTGCATCAAGCTTATCTGCATGAAATTCTGACACATTTATAGTTAAAAATTCTACATTTTCATTTTGAAATAGTAACTTTGATGAGGTTGTAAAGTCTGTAAACCTAGTTCCTATTCCTATAACTAAATCTGCATTCTTGGCTATTGTATTTGCTGCAAGGTTTCCTGTTACTCCTATACCTCCTAAGTTAAATTTATGATTCCACTGAATTGCGCTCTTTCCAGCCTGTGTTTCTCCAAATGGTATATTAAATTTCTCTGTAAATGTTTTAAGTGCCTCGCAAGCTTCTGAATATCTTACTCCACCACCACATATTATTAAAGGTTTTCTTTTTCTTTTTATTAAATTAATTGCATCATTTATCGCTTCCTTTGATGGCAATCTTCTTTCTATTCTATGAACACGCTTTTTGAAAAAATATTCTGGAAAATCATAAGCCTCTCCCTGTACATCTTGAGGCAATGCTATTGTCACCGCTCCTGTATTAGCAGGATCTGTTAATACTCTCATAGCATTTATCATAGCTATCATAAGTTGTTCTGGTCTATTTATTCTATCCCAATACTTACTTACTGCCTTAAAAGCATCATTTGTAGTAATAGATAAATTGTGAATGTGTTCTACTTGTTGAAGTACTGGATCTGGTTGCCTTGTAGCAAAAGTATCACCCGGCAATAAAAGTACTGGAATATTATTGGCACTAGCAGTAGCAGCAGCAGTCACCATATTAGCTGCTCCAGGTCCAATGGAAGATGTACATGCACATATTTGTTTTCTATGGCTTTGCTTTGCAAATGCTATAGCTGAATGTGCCATTCCTTGCTCATTATGTCCCTGAAATACTTCCAGTTTCCCCGGATTCTCTTCCAAAGCTTGTCCTAAGCCCAAAACATTCCCGTGTCCAAATATTGCGAAAATTCCTTTTATAAATCTATGTTGTATGCCATCAAATTCTACATATTGTTCATTTAAGAATCTTACAAGTGCTTGAGCTGTTGTCATTCTAATTGTGTTCAAAATAACCCCTCCTTTTCTACTTGTCAGGCCATATCTTTACATTGGATTCTAGAAGCCATTCATGTTCTTTCTCATTAATTCTATCTTTCCAAGGATTATTTTCTAAATGCCTTATCATCCAACAATAATACATTGCATATCCAGGTGCTGATGTTTGTGGATGTACTAATTCTCCCTTAATTGCTGCTATTGAATTATCTACAACTTTATATACATTTTCTCCTATTATAGAACATCCAAATCCTTGGGGCTTATTGAATCTATAATAATAAACTTCCGGTTGTGGGTGATGATGTGGAGGATAACTTGACCACTTTCCTGGATAAGTTATAACTTCTCCTATTACCATATTTGAATAAGGTGCATTAGAATAATCAAAAATAGTTCTTACAACTCTTCTTGCTGTATCATTCCATACACCTTCTCCAAATATATCACTTTTACATTCTTGGGGAGTGTACAATTTACAGTGAAACTCTTTTTTATTAATTGTTTTTTGAATCAACACCTCTGAGTCACTAAATGCTTTAATTGTAACATTAACATTCTTAGGCACATGGAGACACCAAGGATCTTCATCAAACAAAGAATTTCTTTTAATTTTCTCCTGTGTTTTTTCCCACTTTATCAAAACTTCTCCTGATAATAATAAAAATGCACTTTCTTTATTATCATCTATAAATTGTTTTTCTTGTCCTTCTTTTAACTTATAAACACCTATATCCATTAGCATATCACTATGCTTTCCATCTATCTTAGTTAATGAGTTATATCCCTCATTAAGCTGTTCAAGTCTTTCAACCACAATTTATTCCTCCTTATTTCTGTATAATATTTTTAGTCTCTTACTACCATCTCTCCATACTCTTCTTTTGCTTTTCTTATAAATTCTTCAATTTCCTTAACCTTAGGCATAGCCTCAGAACAACTATGGCTAGCTACAAGCATGGCTGCAGATGCACTTCCAAATTCTAAAGCATCTATAACGTTCCATCCTTCCATTAGTCCATATATAAATGCTGATGCATAAGCATCTCCTCCACCAAAAGATTTTAAAAGCTTTACAGGAAATGGTTTTATTTTATACATTTCTCCTTCATCTGTATAAGCTGTAGAGCCTTCTTTTCCATGTTTTATTACAACAATTTTATTTCCATAGCTTATCCATCTATCTGCTGTTTCTTTATCACTACTTCCTTGTGGATTTATTAATCTTTCCATAAGATCAAATTCTTCTCTAGATCCAATAACTATATCACTCATTCTTGCTGCTAGTGCATAATAAATAGCTATTTCTTCTTTTGACTTCCATGTATATTCTCTATAATCTACATCGAATATAATTTTAGTATCATATTTCTTTGCATATTCTAGTGCCATAAAAGCTGCCTCTCTAGATGGACTTGCCGCTAAAGCAGTACCTGATAAAACTATAGCTTTAGTATTTTTTATATACTCTTCATCTATATCTTCTGGAGATAGTTGTAAATCTGCTATTCCATTTCTATACATTAATATACTACTTTCTATAGGGCTTAAAATTTCTGTAAAAGTAAGTCCTAAAGATTCTCCATTCTTTGATCTACTTATTTGTGATATATCTATTCCTTCTTTATTAAAATAATTTATTACAAAGTTTCCAAATTGATCATCAGATACCTTTCCAATAAACCCTATTTTTTTCCCTAATCTAGCTAGTCCTACTGCTATATTTGCAGGAGATCCACCCACATATTTTGTAAAAGTTCTGCTTTCTTCTAAAGGTCTATTTATTTCATTAGGATTAAAATCTATAGCTACTCTCCCTATAGGAACTACATCCATTTCCTTTTCCTTATGAAACTTAATATTATTCACTAAATTACCTCCCTTTAATTATGCTTTATTATTACTGCCAAATATTCTTATGTGTTCTTTAACATTTTCATAAGCAGCTTCTATAATCTTATTATGATAAGTAAAATAATCCACTTCATCAGAACTTTTAAATAACTTATCCACAGTTTTCACCACACTATTAAAAGTAGCTGTTGCCACATTTATCTTTCTTATTCCACATTCTATAGATTTCTTAAACCCTTCCTCTGTAATTCCTGAACCACCATGTAAAACTAAGGGCACTTTTACGTTATTATTAATTTCTTTCAACCTCTTAAAATTAAGATTTGGTTTACTTTTGTAAATTCCGTGAGCATTGCCAATAGCTATTGCTAATGCATCAACTCCTGTTTCTTTATAAAATTTTTTTGCATCTTCTAAGCTTGTTATAAGTACCTCATCATTACCTGATCCATCTTCCTTTCTACCAATTATACCTACTTCCCCTTCTACTGCTGCACCGTATGTTTTTGCCACAGATATAATTTTTTTAGTATTTTTAATATTTTCCTCTAATGAAAGATGAGATCCATCATACATAACGGAAGTAAATCCTAAATCTAAAGCTTCTTTTATAGTATGAAGACTTTCTCCATGATCTAAATGAACTGCTACTGGTACTTTTGCATGTCGTGCTCCTTCCATCATCACTGGCCCTATTAAAGAAAGAGGTGAATGTTTAAGGCGAACTTCTGCAATTTGAAGTATAATAGGGGATCTTGTTTCTTCTGCTGCTTTTAATACTCCCATAATCATTTCCATATTAGCTATACTAAAAGCCCCTATGCAATAGTTTCCTTGCTCTGCATTTATTAAAAGTTCTTTCATATTTACAATAGGCATAATCTTTATTCCCACAATTCCTTATAAATTTTTATTATGTCTTCTTTACTAGGCTGTCGTCTAGTATTTAAAGGACTTCCACTTATTAAAGCATCTTCTGCCATTTTATCTATACTTTGAAAGAACTTTTCACGATCTACTTCAAATTTCTCTAATGTAGGTATCTGAATATCTTCACATAATCTCTTAATTTCTTCTATCAACTTATTAGCACAATTTATATCTGATGTTTCTAGTCCACATATACCTATTGCTCTGGATATATCCGCGAACCTTTTTTCTTGTCCTTTAATTGCAAAGCTTAGACATTTAACAATTAGCATTGCATTTGAAACACCATGTGGTACATGAAACAAAGCTCCAATAGGCCTACTCATTCCATGAATTATAGTAACTGATGAGTTATTAAAAGCAACACCTGCTTCAAGTGCACCTAAACTCATTTCAGTTCTTGCGCTAAAATCTTGTCCATTTTCATATGCTCTTTTTAAGTTATTAAAGATACGTTTAGCTGCAGATAACGCAAATGTATCTGCTAATGGATTAGCACATTTTGAAGTGTATGCCTCAATAGCATGAGTTAATGCATCTATTCCTGTAGCTGCTGTAACCTTTTGTGGTGATGTCATAGTAAACTCTGGGTCTACAATTGCCAATGTAGGCATTAAAGCCTTACCTTTAAGTAACATTTTTACATTATCTTTTGTATTTGATATAATGGTAAATTGTGTTGCTTCTGATCCAGTTCCAGCTGTTGTTGGAATAGCTACAACATTAGGTAAGGTTTTTTCCATTAACTTTCCCATATAATCATTTATGCTTCCTGAGTTTACAACCATAGCTCCAATGGCTTTAGCTGCATCAATTGGACTTCCTCCTCCAAGTGCAATTATAAAATTACATTCTGTATTTTTATATTTCTCTACTCCGCTATTTACAATTAAATCAGTTGGTTCTGAATTAACTTCACTATATACTGCATAACTTATGGAATTATTGTCTAGAAGTGTTGTAAGTTTTGAAATATTACCTATATCTATCATTACTTTATCAGTGACTATTAACGCTTTTTTTCCTAATACCTTTATATGATCACATGATTTCTCTAAAGCATTTTTACCATATATAATATTCTTTGGAATCGTTACATCATACGCCATGTTATCCCTCCCATTCACTATATATATATGCATATTGTGATATAATTATGATTATATTTAATTAATATTTTGATTATATTTTGGTTAAATTTTATCACACGCTTTTCCCATTGTCAACATTGTTTTGTATTTTTATGTATATTATGAATACATTTTGGTATATTATTGTTAATTATTGATGACATTTATTATATTTTACTTGTAATATTACAACTTGTATTATATAATAATTTTACAATGTGCCAGAAATTCTTATGATCTTGAAATAATATTATATTATTGGAGGTATAAATGTTAAAAGAAAGTAGAATAAAAGAAATAGAAAATTATGTACTAAAACATGAGAATGTTTCCATAGATACTTTATGCTCTTTATTTGATGTTTCTAAAAACACTATAAGAAGAGATATTGCAGAATTAGAAAAAAAAGGAATTATAAAAAAAATATACGGAGGTATTACTTTAAATGACAACAATAAAAAGCCTACTATTCCTTTTGGCCAAAGGGAAATAACAAACAAACTTCCTAAACAACTTATAGCTAAAGAAGCTAGCAAATTAGTTGAAGACGGAGATATAATTTTTATAGATTCAGGAACTACTACTATCCACATGATACCATTTTTAGCTGATAAAAAGAATTTAACTATAATAACAAACAATATGAATGCAATAGTGAAATCTTTTCCATATACAAATTTAAATATATTATCTACTGGAGGGTCTTTATTTAGAAAAACTAATTCATTAATTGGTATTGAAGCAGTACATTTCCTAAGAAATTATAATATTTCTAAATGTTTTATGGCTACTACAGGAGTTACTATAGAAAAGGGAGTTACCAATTCCTCTCCTTTTGAATATGAAATAAAAACAGCTGTTATAGAAAAAAGTAAAGAAATTATAATACTAGCAGATAACTCAAAATTGGGAGTAATTTCTCTAATGACTTATTGTAACTTAAAGGATATAGATGTATTTATTACAAATAAAACGCCTAGAAAGGACATTGTTGATTACTTTAATACTAACAATGTTAATTTAATAGTTCCAGAAGAACATAGTAGCTTATAATTAATGTAAACTAGTTATATGGTAATACCTTAATACAAAATCCTGTGCAATCTAATTGCACAGGATTTTATTCAATCACTACCTGCTCTAATACTCCCATCTTCTTCAAAGTAAGAGTAAAGAGCTGCTACGTTCCTGGCTAACGAGTTCTAAGCTTCAGAGGGAGTAAAAACTCCCTCTAAAGCTTAGAACTTTGTTTATATTGAACATTCTATTATCTAAATAGACTACCACCTATAATCATTTTTTGTATTTCATTAGTACCTTCATAAATTTGTGTTATTTTGGCATCCCTCATCATTCTTTCAACATTATATTCTCGCATGTATCCATATCCACCAAGCATTTGAACTGCTTCCACTGTTACGTGCATAGCAGCATTTGTGCAAGCAAGTTTTGCTTTAGCTGCTGAAATTGAGTATGGTCTTCCTGCCTGTTTATCAAGAGCAGCCTTATATAATATATACTTTGCCTGTTCAATTTCTAAATCTAACTCTGCCATCTTAAAACTTAAATATTGATTTTTATATATAGGCTTTCCAAATTGAACTCTTTCTTTCATATATTGTCTTGCTATTTCAAAAGCTCCTTCTGCTATTCCAAGTCCCTGAGCTGCCACTCCTATTCTTCCACCATCTAGAGTACTTAATCCTATTCCTAAACCTTTTCCTTCCTCTCCCATTAAATTCTCAACAGGAACCTTACAGTCTTTAAAGATAAGCTCAGATACTTGGGCTGACCTTATTCCACATTTATTCTCAATTTTTCCTATAGAAAATCCTTCAAACTCCTTTTCTACTATAAAAGCTGATACACCCTTAGGTCCTTTACTTTGGTCTGTTACAGCAAATACTACAAAGGTATCTGATAAAGGACCATTTGTAATAAAACATTTTGATCCATTTAATATATAATAATCCCCTTCTTTTACAGCCATAGTTTGAGCATTTCCTGCATCTGATCCTGCATTTGGCTCAGTTAATCCAAATGATCCAAACTTCTTTCCTGAAAGTATATCTGGAAGGTATTTTTTCTTCTGTTCTTCAGATGCATAGTTAAATATAGCTCCTGCACAAAGTGAGGTAGTTACTGAATATGAAATTCCAACTGAACCATGTACTTTTGATATTTCCTCAACAGCTAAGATATAAGATAGATAATCTCCATCTGTTCCACCATACTCCTTTGGGTATGGAAGTCCTATAAGTCCCATATCTCCCATCTTTTTATAAGCTTGTACTGGAAATTCACTATTTTCATCATTTTCTATAGCTATAGGTCTAAGCTCCTGTTCAGCAAAATCTCTTACCATATTTCTTATCATTTCTTGTTGCTTTGATAGATTAAAATCCATATATATTTCCTCCCTTTTAAATTCCAATATTTATATAATCACATTCTGTAGGTTAACTACCCTGTACAAATAAATTGTAGCTAAGACTAAGAGTGACTTGATTTTTTCAATCCCATAGGTTTATTATAGAAGATACGCTCATCCATGATTCCAGGTTCTCCGTCCATTTTAGGTGCAAATTCCATTAAACTTAATATATCTTTTTCTAAGTCTATTCCTGGAGCTATTTCCGTAAGATATAATCCATCTTCTCTTAACTCAAAAACTGCTCTTTCAGTTATATACATAACAGGTTGATTTATTTTCTTTGCATACTTTCCACTAAAGGTTATCTGTTCTACCTCTTTTACAAACTTAGATACCTTTCCTTCTTTTAAAATTTTCAATTTTCCGTCTTTTATTTCTATGTTTAATCCTCCTGCAGTAAAAGTTCCACAGAAAAACACCTTTTTAGCATTTTGGGTTATATTTATAAATCCACCGCACCCTGCTATACGCGGTCCAAACTTACTTACATTTATATTTCCGTTTCTATCCGCTTGAGCTAATCCTAAAAAAGCTAAATCCAAACCTCCCCCATCATAAAAATCAAACTGATAAGCTTGGTCTAAAATTGCTTCAGGATTTATCGCTGCTCCAAAAGCCAATCCCCCTTCAGGTATTCCACCTACTGCTCCTGCCTCTACTGTTAGCGTCATATATTCACTAATATTCTCTTCATTAGCTACTGATGCTATTACCTCTGGAATTCCTATACCTAAATTTACAATAGTATTTGGCTTAAGTTCTAAAGCTGCTCTTCTTGATATTATTTTTCTTTCATTAAATTCAGCTTTTTCTATGCTATTTATAGGAACTCTTATTTCCCCAGTTGCTCCTGGGTTATATTCACATTCGAATGACTGCTCATGTTCTTCACTATTGGCAACTACAATTCCATCTACATATATTCCTGGTATTTTTACAAGACGAGGATCAAGTGTTCCTGCAGCTACTATCTTTTCTACTTGAACTATAACAATTCCTCCACTATTTTTAGTAGCTTGCGCTATAGAAGTAGCTTCAAGAGTTGCAACTTCTCTTTGCAAAGTAACATTTCCGTTTTCATCACCTAAAGAACCTCTTATAAAACATATATTTATAGGAAATGCTTTATAAAGTAACTTTTCTTTTCCTTCAATATTTATTAGCTTTACAATGTCTTCTTTTGTCACTTCATTTAGTTTTCCACCTTGTATTCTTGGATCTACAAAAGTATTTAATCCCACATGAGTTATAGTTCCTATTCTTTTTCCTGCAATATCCCTAAAAAGTTGTGAAATTGTTCCTTGTGGCAAATTATATGCTTCTATTTTATTTTCTATAGCCATCTTTCCTAACTTAGGTGACAAATTCCAGTGTCCTCCTATAACTCTTTTTATCATACCTTCATGTGCAAAATGATCTGCTCCTTTTCCTTTTCCATTTCCTTGAGCTGCTGCATAAGCTAAAGTTAAATTTTTAGGACAACCTGTATCCAAAAAACGTTTTTCCAATGCAACGCTAAGAGCTTCCGGACAACAACTACCTACAAATCCACCTGTTACAATAGTATCCTCATCTTTCACTAACTTTACAGCTTCATAAGCTTTTAAGAGTTTCACCCCATATCAGCCCTTTCTTTTTACTTATTTAACTTACTAACATCCTTTAAAATTAGCTTGTCTTTTTTCTACAAAAGCTTTCATACCTTCTTTTTGATCTTCTGTTGCAAAACATAATCCAAATATGTCTGCTTCATAGTTATAAGCTGATTCAGTATCCATATTCATTCCATTATTTATAGCAGCTTTTGCTAAACTAACAGCATAACTTCCTTTACTCATTATTTTTTTAGCCATTTCTTTTGCTTTTGTCATTAATTCTTCTGGTTCATAAATTTTATTTACAAGACCTATGCGGTAAGCTTCTTTTGCATCTATCATATCTGTAGTAACTATAAGTTCTTTTGCTATTCCTTTACCAACTAGTCTTGGAAGTCTTTGAGTTCCCGCAAAACCAGGGGTTATTCCTAAATTAACTTCTAGCTGTCCAAATTTCGCTTTGCTGGAAGCAACTCTTATATCACATGCCATAGAAAGTTCACATCCTCCTCCTAAGGCATATCCATTAACTGCAGCTATAACAATCTGTGGCATATTTTCTATATCCGAAAATACTTTTTGTGCAAGTCTTGCTAGTTCTCTTCCTTGTACTGCATTTGAATCTTTCATTTCAGTTATATCTGCACCTGCAACAAAAGCTTTGTTTCCTGCTCCTGTTATTATCAAAACCTTAACATCCTTATTCTCTGATATCTGCTTTATTACTACTGCTAATTCTTTTAAATTTTCACTATTTAAAGCATTTAAAGCTTTAGGTCTGTCAATAGTAATTTCAGCTATCCCTTCCTCCACTTTTACAATTAAATTTTCCATAATCAATACTCCCATGTATAATATTAAAACCTGCATTTTAAGCAAGTCTAATTTAACTTTTGATTAATTATATATTTAAAATTTAATTATTATGATTACATTTATATAATATCTTAATATATTTAATTGTATATTTTGATTATATATTGATCTTATATTATAATATTACTATACAATACATCATTCAACAAGTAGTTACTTTTTTGTCATATACTCCCATTTATATAATCATGTCTAAAATATATAATTTCATAGGAGGCTGATCTATTATGATAAAAACAAAAAAAGAACTTTACACCTGTGGCGTAGAACTTACCTCTGAAATATTAAGCGGAAAATGGAAACTAATGATACTTTGGTATTTGAGAAATGAGAAAATTAGATTTGGTCAACTAAAAAAATATTTAGATGGAATAAGTGAAAAAGTACTTAGTCGTGAATTAAAAGAATTGATTCAATTAGATCTTATTAATAAAAAAATTTACTATGAAAAACCTCTTAAAGTGGAATATAGCTTAACTAACTGTGGAAGAACTCTTCTCCCAATTCTTTATTCAATATTCGAATGGGGGACAGGTTATGCTAAAACTTTTGATGTAAAATTAAAAATAAGTGACTCAACTATATATAAAGTTTTAAATGAAAAGATGAACTTTCAAAATAGAACTGATGAAGAAAAAAACTTAATATCATAATTTTTGTATTTAATTGAATTATCCCATGACCTTGTTTTATAACATTTCTATTTAAAATGCTACAAATATAGTCATGGGATAAAATCAAAATCCTGTATTTAAATGTATTTAGCTCATATTATTTCCATTCTAAATATTCATCATAAGTCATTTGTTTATCTATAATTCCCTCTGGAGTTATTTCTATAATTCTATTTGCAACAGTTTGAACAAATTGATGGTCATGAGATGCAAATAACACTGTTCCAGGGAAATTTATAAGTCCATTGTTTACAGCTGTAATAGATTCAAGATCAAGATGATTTGTTGGTTCATCTAAAATAATTACGTTAGCTCCACTAAGCATCATTCTAGACAACATACATCTTACCTTTTCTCCTCCAGATAATACACTTGCATCTTTTAAAGCTTCTTCCCCTGAAAAAAGCATTCTTCCTAAAAATCCTCTTATAAAGGTTTCACTTTTCTCCTCAGAAAATTGACGTAACCAATCCACTAAATTTAAATCTACTCCATCAAAGTACTTACTATTATCCTTTGGAAAATATGACTGAGAAGTAGTTATACCCCATTTAAATTCTCCACTATCAGGTTCCATTTCTCCCATAAGTATTTGGAAAAGTGTAGTTTTAGCTATACCATTGTCTCCAACAAAAGCTATTTTATCTCCTTTGTTTACTATAAAACTTACATTATTTAAAACTTTTTCCCCATCGATAGTTTTTGTAAGTCCTTCTACCATAAGCAAGTCATTGCCTGCTTCTCTATCTGGTTTAAAACCTACAAATGGATATCTTCTTGAAGAAGGTCTTATATCATCTAAACTAATTTTATCTAACATCTTTTTACGAGAAGTTGCTTGTTTTGACTTAGATGCATTAGCACTAAATCTTGCAACGAATTCTTGTAATTGTTTAATTTTTTCTTCTTTTTTCTTGTTTTGATCTTTAGCCATTTGTAATGCTAACTGGCTGGATTCGTACCAAAAATCATAGTTACCAACATATAACTGTATTTTCCCAAAATCTAAATCAGCTATATGAGTGCACACCTTATTTAAAAAGTGTCTATCATGGGATATTACTATTACTGTATTTTCAAAATTTATAAGAAATTCTTCTAACCAAGCTATAGACTTAATATCCAAATGGTTAGTAGGTTCATCTAGCAATAGTATATGTGGTTTTCCAAAAAGAGCTTGAGCTAAAAGTACTCTAACCTTTTGTCCACCATCTAAATCTTTCATTGTCTTTTCATGTAAATCTACTTCTATTCCAAGACCTGTTAAAATAGTAGCTGCTTCTGCTTCCGCTTCCCATCCATTTAACTCTGCAAATTCTCCTTCTAATTCTGATGCCTTTATTCCGTCCTCTTCTGTAAAGTCTTCCTTTGCATATATAGCATCTTTTTCTTTCATAATCTGATAAAGTCTTTCATGTCCCATTATTACTGCGTCTAAAACTTTAAATTCATCAAACTGGAAATGATCTTGTTTTAAAACTGCCATTCTCTCCCCAGGAGTTATACTAACTTCTCCTGTATTAGGTTCTATTTCTCCTGAAAGTATCTTTAAGAATGTAGATTTTCCTGCTCCATTAGCTCCTATAAGCCCATAGCAATTTCCTGGCGTAAACTTTACATTAACATCTTCAAATAAAGCTCTTGCTCCATATCTTAAACTTACATTATTAGTACTTATCATACTTTTTACATTCCTCCGTTTATTTATATAATTTAGTATAAAGTTGAACTAGACTTACTATTCCTTCCATTCAACATTTTACTAATTTCTTCTCATCTAATTTAAATAAATGTAATTAAATTTCTAAGCATAAACATTCGATATTATACCATATTAATAGAAAGTAATCCATAGTTAATTTGTACATAAAAATCACCATCAAACTTTTAACACGTTGATAGTGATCTTTTCATTATTACCAAATTATTTATTAATAGTGATATCTGCTATACTCTTTCTATTCTGCACTGCCTGTACATTTATTTTTTTACCTTTAAATTGTGCACTTAATTTTTTACTATAATCCTGAGCAAGTTTTTTAACTTCTTCTGGATTTACATCTTTTTTAGCTACCATAGTACAATTAACTATATCATTTTGTATATATACTTGACCGTCTAATAATAGCTTTTCATTCTTTATTTTCTTAGTTAAATCTTCATTCTGCACAATTTTATTTTTTTCTTCTTGTTCTTTTTCTTCTTTTGTTAATTGTTTTTTCTCTTCAGTATTATTATTTGAATTATTAACTGATTCTGTATTGTTTTTATTTGAACCATTTGAACTTATATTTTTACTTCCTTTGTTAAAATACAATGCACCTCCTATTATTACAATAACGGCTACTACTACAGCTATGACTTTTTTTCTGTTTGATTCATTCATTTCTAATACCTCCTGAGCAATTCATCATATCGTTAATTATAACATATTTCTATAATTTAGTTACAAATAAAAGGCAAAAGTTAATAGGAAATTTACACCTTATTACTTTTGCCTTTTTACTATATTCAATAATTTACTTAGCTTTATTTAAAATCTCTTCTACCTCTTTGTCTGTAAGTTCATAATGATAAAATTCTTTATAGAATTCTTTCACTTCCTTACCAATATTCATAGCTGAATTTTCATATAAAAGTCCATATATCCACTTAATTCCAATGACTCTATTTACAGAAGGTGGTCTATCAAACCAGTTAAATGGGACCTGTGGTATTTGATATACTCTTTTATCTTTAATCGCTTTTATACTCTGCCAGTCTTTATTTTTTATTATATTATCATAAGCACTATTTATTTTTCCATCATTTATACTTGCTCTTGTTATGATAACTTCTGGATTAAGAGCTATAAGCTGTTCTAATGATATTTTACTATTTCCATAACTGCTTTTATTTGTTGCAGATTTGATTACATTTTCCCCTCCTGCAATATCTAGCACTTCATTTCTTACAGATCCTTTTGGTTCAGTTTGAAGTCCATTTAGTCCTTCTGCGTAATATACTTTTACTCTTTTATCCTGTCCTATCTTACTTACTTTATCTTTAACATCATTTATAGTTTTTTTGCAATAGTCTCCTAATTTTTTAGCTTTCTCTTCTTCCTTAAGTATTTTACCTAAGAATTCATAAGTTTTATCAGAATTTAACAAACTAGTGTCTGCCATTATAACAGGTACATTCAACTGTTGTTGTATTCTATCTGCTGTAGATTTTTCCTTATCATTAATTGAAGCAACATGAATTATAATGTCAGGTTTAGCCTTTAATATAGTTTCTGCATTTCCTGTGGTATCCTTTCCATACCATCCTCCTACAACAGGAAGATTTCTATATTTTTCTGGCATAAACTTCTTTTCCTCTTCTGCAAGTTTAACATTCCATCCTGTAAGCTTATCTGGAACTAAAGTATAAACAATAATAGTTCCTGCTGGGTTTGTAGCATATACTCTTTCTATTTTTTCTGGTAATTTTATTTCCCTTCCCGCCATATCTTTAGTAATAGATGCTTCACTTTTTTTTACTGGTTCATCTTTCTTTATATTTTCACTTTCTTTATTTGCACATCCTATAAAAAATACCATTATGAGCATAATAGAAGTCAAAAATACTATTAACTTTCTTTTCATGAATAAACCCTCCTTATATTTTAGCTATAAAGCCTTTTATACTTTTTTCTTTATCATTTATCAAAACTGTATTTACTCCATAAATTAAATTTAAATTTTCCTCTGTTAATACAGAAGATGGATCCCCTATTTTAAGTATTTCCCCTTCTTTCATAAGTGCCACTTTAGTTCCGCATAAAAATGCATGATTAGGATGATGTGTATTCATAATTAGACCTATATCAGAATAATTCACAAGATTCTTTATGTGTTCTAAAACCCTTATTTGATTACCAAAGTCTAAACTGGAAGTAGGCTCGTCCATTATAAGTATCTTTGGCTCTTGTGCTAATGCCCTAGCTATTAAAACAAGCTGTCTTTCTCCTCCGCTTATTTCTGTATAATATTTATCTTTTAAATGATATATATTTAATTTTAAAAGTAAACTATCAACAAACTCCTCATCTTTAATCATGGGCGAACCAAAACTTCCTATATAAGGGCATCTACCCATTATTACTACATCCTTTACTCTATAGGGGAATGGTGGTATATGAACCTGTGGAACATAGCCTATTATCTTAGCTATTTCCCTTCTTTCCATATTAGAAATATCTTTACCATTTAAAAGTATTTCTCCTATTTTAGGCTTTATAAACCCAAGTATAGTTTTTAAAAGGGTAGTTTTTCCTACCCCATTAGGGCCTAAAATACAAAGTGCTTCTCCTAAACCTATCTTAAAACTTATATTTTTTATTATTTCTCTATTCTTATACCCACTTGTTATGTTATTTAATTGAAGTGTCATACCCATCCCCTCTTTATATTCATCATAAGATATACAAAAAATGGCGCTCCTATTATAGATGTCAATATTCCTATAGGAATTTCCCCAAAACCTAAATTCCTTGCCATATTGTCAACTAAAATAAGATAACTGCTGCCTGCAAGTATGGAAGTGGGAATAAGATGTTTATAATTAGGACCAACCAGTATTCTTGCAAAATGTGGAATTATAAGTCCTACCCATCCTATAAGTCCACTTATGGATACTGAAGATGATATTATAAGGGTAGAAGCCATTATTACAATAACTCTTAACCTTTTTGTGTTTACCCCCATAGCTAATGCTTCTTCCTCTCCAAAAGCCATTATATTTAATTTCCATCTTACAAAAATAATCACTGCTATTCCTATTATTATAGGTAAACTTATTATATATAAATCTTTTTTATTAATAGCAGAAAGACTTCCCATAAGCCAAAAAGTTATATCAGGAAGTTTATTATAAGAATCCGCCACATACTTTATTAAGGAAACAAAGGAAGAAAATAGGGTAGATATAAGCATTCCTGAAAGAATCAATGTTAGAGTAGAATCTCCACTTCTACATACTTTCTCACTTATTATATAAGTTATGACTACAGCTATAATGCCAAATAAAAAGGATATTATTTGTATTCCCACTACACTAAAAGAAAATAATATTCCTGTGGCTGCTCCAAAAGCTGCTCCTGATGAAGCCCCTAAAATATCTGGTGATACCATAGGATTTTTGAACATACCTTGATAAGCAGCTCCTGCTGTTGAAAGAGCAGCTCCTATTAAAACTCCAGCAAAAATTCTGGGTAATCTTATGTTGAATATTACTGTATAGATTTCTTCAGGTATGTTTAGCTCTGTTGTAAATACCGTGGCAAATATACTTTTGAAAAGCATTAAAGGCTCTATAGGATATTTCCCTATTATTAATGATATAAATATTAATATTATCAATACAATAAATAATGCTATATTGATTTTACTCTCTCTAGAAATTCTCCATTTTCTCATCAAAGATTCTCTAACTCCTGGTTTAAAAATTACATTCTTTTCCCTATTCATACAATAGTATCTCTCATATGAATGAGCTTTCCATTATTTTTTATAAGTATCATTTCACTGATTATGCTAAGTGCCACTTCTATTGGTGTGGAACCCCCAAGTTTTATCCCTACTGGTGCATAAACTTTTTTTAATGCTTTTTCTTCTATACCTTTGTTCTTTAAATTATTTATTATAGTTTTTACCTTATTCTTACTTCCTATCATTCCAATATATTTTGCCTTTGAATATATAACTGATTCTAAAGCTTCTTCATCAAAATTATGACCTCTTGTAACAATTATTACATAAGTATTTTCATCTACTGGATATTTTAAAAGGCTTTCTTTTATATCACCTAATATTATCCCATCAGCTTTAGGGAAATTTTCTTTATTTGCAAATTCTTCTCTATCATCAAATACTATAGTATTAAATTCTAATAATTCACTAAATTTATATATATTTTGCCCAACATGGCCAGCTCCTACTATTAAAAGTTTATCTTTTGGAACAAAACTTTTAATAAATACCTTTACGCTTCCTCCACATTCCATATGTAATGAACCTTCATCGTTTTCTAATCTATATTCATATTCTTTACTTAAGCCTTCATTTAAGCATTTAAGTGATTCATTTATTACCATATGTTCTAAATTTCCTCCACCTACAGTTCCTAGAGTTTCTCCATTTTCAAACACCGCCATCATTGTTCCTATTTTACCTGGAGAAGCACCCTTTACTTCAGTTATTACAGCTAAAGCAACTTTTTTATTCATTTCTAATTCTTTAGTTATTCTTTCCATTATTTTAATTTCCATATAAATCACCATCTTTCAAAGAATTTCTCCACCAAAGTATTCCTTCTAAAACACCACCTGCAATAGCCCTTCCTTTATCAGATATGCTATAGCAATATTCTCTTATACCCCTAGGATCAACATCTCCTATCTTAACTCCTTTTTCTATATATGTTCCCTCCATTATAAGTCCTCTTAGTACACCATCTATTTCAGATTTAAAATTAAAGCACTTATTACTTTCTTTTTGTTTCTTATAAAAAATATTATCTTCTTTATCTTCAACTTCAATTTGGCCTATAATTTGTCCTTTCTTTACATAATCACCTATATTAAGAAAATTTCTAACTTTGCCGCTACATGGTGCCCTAAGTACTCTTTCATTTGTATAACCTAATATTGATCCAGGAACTCCTGTATTCTTTATAGCTTCACCATTATATATTACTCTTCCAAGATTATGTCCTCTTTTTGTTTCAATAACTATATGTACATCCTTTGATGCATAAAACCCTGGTCCTACCCCTATAGTAAATTGAGCTAAATCCTTATTCATATCTACATTTTTCTTTCTTAATGTAGCATCAATAATTACATCTACCTTATGATTTTTTAATATATTTAAATAAGGGTCTACTATTACAGGTACACATTTATTTTTTAATGTACTTTCTATATCATTGAAATTATTAATCTTTACCCCTTTTATGTTTTCTATAGTGATTTCCCCCTGAAATATGGCCTGAGCAAAGGATACTGTTCTTCTTACTACAAGAGGTTTTTGTATATCCGTTACTACTACTTTAAATCCACAATTAAATAACTTATGAGCTATGGCAGTACCTAAGTCTCCTCCGCTTCTAACTACTACTAATTCTTTAAACATTTTATCCCTTCCCCACTAATTTATAATACTATAAGTATCTAAATCATCAACATCTAAGCCTTGCTTCTCATCTTCAATATCTACAAACTTTACAAGTTTTATGTTACTATTTATTACATTCCTTCCGCCTATATCTCCTTTTAAATCCATCAATTGATCTTTTAAGTTATTCGGGAAAATCACTGGATTTCCTCTTTTTCCGCTATATCGTGGTACAATAATAAAATTCTTATCCTTATTAAATTCATATATTAGTTTATCTATAGTATATTTTTTTATGAAGGGTTGATCTCCTACAAAAAACATATATCCTTCTGTAACACTGCTTGAATTAATTATTCCTAATTTTATTGATTCACTCTGACCTAAGTAAGCTCTTTTATTAAGTATCATTTTTGTATTATATTCTTTGCAAATATTCATTACTTCCACATTTCTATATACCAAAATTATTTCTTCCACTTTCGAACTGCTTATTTCTATCAACACTTTTTTTATCATTGGAACATTTTGTACAGGCATCACAAGCTTTTCTTTATTCATTCTTCTTCCAAATCCTGAAGCCATTATTATAGCTGAAATCAATTTAATCACTCCAAAATTTTAAATTTGCTTAAGTAATTTCTATTTTATAATTTTTGCTCTTCATATTAATTCCAATTATACAATTCATATGAACATATTTAAAGTCAATATTTTTAATTATGTTATATACTAATTCGGGATTATATAAACTGTCGGCTTTATTCAATAATAAATATCTTTCCGAATTTTTAGGTACTCCTTTAAAAAGCCCATTCTTATTTTCTATAAGCTTAACAACTGTGTCTTCTCCTATTATTTGTCCAATTTTACTTTCTGTAATTTTACAAAATAATTCTGTCCTATGTACATTGTCCTCATTTATTTCTTTTCCAATAGAGTCCATTCCAATAACTCCAACTGTTTTACTTGTACCAATAGGAATTATTGGTTCATAAAAGTCTGGAGCTTTTATAGATTTTCTTCTAGCTCCATCGCCTTCTATTAATATAAAATCAAATATATTTTTTTCAACTATACTGTCAATTAATTCACTAGATATACCTTTTAACTTATTTTCATTTATAAAGTAACTTCCAATAACAGTTATACTTCCTTCTTTAATTTCCTTTAATAAGTCATCTAAAAGTTCTCCTATAAATAAATTATCATATTGTTTTTTACATGGTTTATATATACAGGTGGTAGTTGTTATTAAAACTTTTTTATTTAATTTTTTAAGCTCTTCACCTAAATTAAACATGGTAGAAGTTTTTCCACCAGCTCCTACAAAAGTTATTACATCTTTTCTATGTTCATTTATATTTAAAGCTTCATAAATATACATTTATACCTCCACTTTATTCTTTAGCCCTTTATCATTCTTAGCTATAAAGGCTTCTATATCCTTCGCCATTTTCTAATAAAATCTATTTTATATAGCATAGCTGTATAATTAGAATATAACATTAGTTAAAAAGAATTTTAAGTATTTTTCTCATCCCATATAAGAAAATTTTATATTTTAGACAAAATTTTGCTATAATAATCATTAGGTGATAATATATGCTAAATATTTTTTTAACTGGAGAAAAAGGTATAGGGAAAAGTACTATAATACATAAGATAATAAAACGTTATGAATATAGTATAGGTGGGTATACTGTAATTCCTATAATAAGAGAGAATTTTAAATATTTTTATATAACTTCTATTAATAATGGAATTGAAAATTCCTTAATGGCTATAGGTGACATAAATAAGAAAAAAATTATTCATATTTATGAGGACGCATTAGAAAATTTCGCTAGTAAATTAATTAATTCTGATATTAATAAAAAAGAAATTATTATTTTAGATGAAATTGGTTTTATTGAATCTCAATGTAATAATTTTAAAACTGCTGTAATGAATGCACTGGATTCAAATAAAATAGTTTTAGGTGTATTAAAAGACTTTAATGGAGATTTTATAAATAAAATCAAAAAAAGAAAAGATGTAATCATATTTAGAGTTACTAAGGAAAACAGAAACATATTACCAGAAATTATATATAAAAAAATCTCTCTGTAAAATCTCTACAAATTGTACCCATGCATTTGAAAAACTGTTATTTGTATGAAATAATAAAATGATAACTTTTATATAATTGTTAAAATATTTATAATTTAAAGGAGAGATTTATATGGCAGGTTATAATTATATCTACGGCCCAATTCCTTCTAGGAGATTAGGAACGTCTTTAGGTGTTAGTCCTATTCCCAAGAAATATTGCAATTATTCTTGTCTTTACTGCCAAATAGGAAGAACTCATAATCTTACAAACACTAGAGAAGACTTTTTCTTATTAGATGATATATTAAAAGAATTTAAGGATTATATAAAAAACAATGATAACTTTGATGTAGTTTCTATTGTAGGAGAAGGTGAACCAACTTTATACAAAAGTTTAGGAAAGCTTATAAAAGAATTAAAAAAATCAACTTCAAAACCTGTAGCTGTAATAACCAACGGCGGCTTGCTATATGATAAGGAAGTACAAAATGAACTTTTAGAAAGTGATATAGTATTGCCTTCTATGGACGCTTTTGATGAAGAAACTTTCAAAACTATTCATCGTCCCTATGGAAAAATAAAATTTAAAGATTGCTATGAAGGATTAATAGAATTCTCAAAAAAATATCAGGGAGAATTATGGCTAGAAGTTATGATTTTAGAGGATATTAATACATCAGAAGAAGATTTACTTAAACTAAAAAATTTAATTAACAATATTAATTATTCAAAAATATACGTAAATACTGCTGTAAGGCCTCCTGCTGAATCCTATATTAAAGCTGCATCAAAAGAAAGTATTGAAAAAGCAGTTAAAATACTAAATGGTATTTCTATAGACCATCTTCAACAAGGTAAATTTTTTAGCCAAATTACAGATGATTATGAAAGTATAATTAGTATAATAAAAAGACATCCTATGAATCAGCATGAAATAAAAAATTTTCTTACAAGTAGAAAATGTACTAATTTAAAAATAGAAACTATATTTGACAAATTAAGCAAGGATGAAAATATAGATAAAATAAATTACAAAGGATATTGTACTTATAAACTTAAATAAAATGTTATAAACTTAATTTATAGTTCAGGAAGGAGATTTTAAAAATGATTAGGCCAGTGAAAAGAGTAGCAGCTATTCATGACTTATCAGGCTTTGGAAGAGCTTCTTTAACCGCTATAATACCAATAATATCTAGTATGGGTATTCAAGTCTGTCCTGTTCCTACTGCAATTCTTTCAACTCATACAGGAGGCTTTAATGATTATAGCTTTGTTGATTTAACAGATTCTATGGAAGATTATATAAATCACTGGTATAAAGTTGGAATAGATTTCGATTGTATATATAGTGGCTTTTTAGGTTCTGTAAAACAAATAAATATTGTATCTAAATTTATAGATCTATTTCGTAAGGATAATACTCTCGTAGTAGTTGATCCTGTAATGGGCGATAACGGTAAATTATATAGTACCATGAGTATTGACATGGTGGAAAATATGAGAAAGCTTATAAATAAAGCTAATATAATTACTCCTAATTTTACTGAAGCAGCTTATCTTTTAGGCGAAGAATGTGATGAAAATATTAGTCAAAGTAATATTAAAGATTGGCTAATTAGGCTTTCAAACATGGGGCCAGATACTGTAATAATTACCAGTGTCCCTGATTTTCAAAAGGATAATAGTGCTAATGTGATAGCTTATAATAAAGAAGATAATATATTCTGGAAAGTAAGCTGTAAGCATATACCTGCATTTTATCCTGGTACTGGTGATTCCTTTACTAGTGTTTTAGTTGGAAGCCTTCTTCAAGGAGATAGTCTCCCTATTGCCCTAGACAGAAGCGTTCAATTCATAACCACCTGTATAAAGGCTAGTTATGGTTTTAAATATCCAAATCGTGAAGGTGTTCTACTTGAAAAAGTTCTAGACACATTAAAATTGCCTGTAATCGTAAGCAGTTATGAATTAATCTAAAGAAAAATGTAAAAAATGTGAAAAATGGGGGACGGTTAACATTTTTTAACTGTTTGAAATGCGTGGAAAACGCAGGGACGGTTAACAAAAACAAGCAACATTTACATTGAAACATTGTGATAGATTGGGTTCAGTTAATATTCTTTGGTAATGACTTTTTAAAGAATATTAATTAACCTTATTAAAATTTAGAATTATTTATAACTTTTTTATATCAGAGTATTTAAAAAGAGTAAGGATCTTCTACATTCCTTACTCTGTCTTATAAGTAAATTCTAATTCTTTTAAAGCATGAGCTTTATTCTTAATTTTTTATTAATGCATCTGCAATTATGTTTATATGATTATTAATGTAAACTCTCTTCTAGAAATAGTGAGTTTCAATAGTTCCAAAAGTGACTCTAATTATTCTCCTGTTTCTGGATCTCTTTCAAGCAAAAATTATCCAATTTATACTACATAATTCAATATATGCTTTTGTAGCATCAAAATGCATATTTCCAAGGACATATTGTCCTGGCTTTTTAATAAGTGAAGAAAATAGTATCTTTTCAGCTCCTCTTCCTTGATGAGTAGGCAATGTCATAGGATATTCTATTATATCATTAACTGCATTTACAATATTATAATAATTTCTACTTCCTGCATAAGACTCATATCTAAGTATAAGTCCTAACCACTGCTTATCACTCATAGCTCCTGTACCACTGCCAGTTAAAAGATCAATGTATACGTCTTTCAGCTTTTAATAAGAAAGGATTATATACTGCTTCTTTTAAATCTCTTTCTTCTTTATCAACCATTCTAATAGGTTCTACCATTTTAATTTTAAATTGTTCTACTTTTCTCTTAATCATAGACATATTCCCAAATTCCCCGTCCCCCTACTAATGTGTACTAATACTAAGTACTAAGTACTAATGTAAGTACTAATGTAAGTACTACTAATGTAAGTACTAATGGGGACGGTTAACATTTTTTACTAATGGGGACGGTTAACATTTTTTGATACTTAATCTTCAAAATTGAATATAATCTAAAATTCTGTCAATAATTTAAACAGTATCATATTAAAGGAAGGTGTTCTCATTGCCTAGATGTGCAAGAATAAAATCATCAAACTCTATTTTTCATATAATGGTAAGAAGTATCAGTGAAGTAATGTTATTCAAAACTGCTTTTGATAAAAAACAATATTTAGATTTTATAAAAAGCTATCAAAAAATATATAATTTTAAAGTCTACGCATATTGTCTTATGAGTAATCATGGACATTTTCTAATAGATTCTAATGGTGCTGATATTTCAAAGATTATGCATAGCATTAATTTAAAATATGCTAAAAATTTTAATAAAAGATATAAAAGACATGGCCATCTTTTCCAAGATAGATTTAAAAGTAAGATAATAACTTCAGATCAATATCTAATTACAGTTTCAGCATATATTCATAATAATCCTATTGACATAAAAAAATATAGAAAACATCCTGAGAAATATGAATTTTCAAGTTTACCAGTATACTTAGGTCTAAAAAAAGACTCCTTTCAAATACTTGATGAAGATTTCATAATGCAATTATTTAATCATGATGTAAATAAAGCTCGTAACAATTATAAATCTCTTATGAATATGTGTACTGATGAAAACGTTATTAAAGAAATAGAATTTAACGAAGAAAAAACCATATATAAAAGTGAAAGAAAAATTATTATTAGAAATTTCTCTTCAGATGATATTATGGATTTTGTATCTGCCAAAACAGGAGTGGATAAATTTAAATTATATATAAAAAATAGTCATAGTAACACAAAAGCAAGAGCATTGTGTGTTCTTTTAATGCGCGGATTATGTAACTTCAAATGTAGTGATATATGTAAATCTCTAGGTAACATAACTCAATCAAGAGTTTCAAGTTTATGTAGTATGGGTATAAATATTATTGATACAGACCCTCAATTTAAAAATATTATTAATAATTTCATATTGACATATAAAGTTTAAATTTATTAAATTTATTAAAACACTAACAATATACTTGATACTTATTTTTGTTTTTATATTTTAAATGCTTATTGAAATCAAAAATAGGACAAGCATTATACTTTTACTAATTAATTTTATTATATTTTAAATACTCAAATATAATAAAAATACAGCTATTATTTTAATTAATGATAGCTGTATTTTTATTATCATATTTACTAAGTTATAATTTAATGTAATTGCTTATTAACAATATTTTGTTAACCGTCCCTTAGTTTTTCTTAGTTTCTTAGTTTCTAGTTTCTGGTTTTGTGGTAGTTCTATTTAGTTACAGTTACAGTTGGAGGCATTGCATTAATCTGGGCATCTGAAACCTTTGTTCCTGTTATCATTAGATCTTTTAGCTTAGGTAGTCCCATAGCTGGACTTATATCTGTAATTGAATTGTCACTTACATCTAAAGTTTTTAATATTGGTAATCCTGAAACAGGTGCTATACTTGAGATCATGTTGTCTCCTACTGATAAAACTTGAAGATTTTTCATGTTAGATACTACATTTATATCAGATAAATTATTCTTATCTGCATAAAGTGTTCCAAGTCCAGTCATCTTACTAATTGGTGCAAGACTGCTTATATTATTCTGATATAAATATAGATTTCTCATATTAGTTAGCTCACTTAAAGGATTTATATTGCTTATATTATTTGTTCTTAAACTAAGTGTTTCTAATGATTTTAGATTAGCTAAAGCTGATATATCAGAAATATGGTTATTATCTAAGAATAACTCTTTTAATTTTAATGCATTTTGAAGTCCTGATGCATTAGCTAAGTTATTTTCTTTAGCTGTGACCCATTCAAGCTCTGGGAGTCCTGCAAGTGAAGTTAAGCTTCCTATACTATTCTTGTTACAAGATATTCTTTCTAACTGTTTAAAATTACTTACAACACTTAAATCAGATATATTATTTTCATTTATGTTTAATGATGTCAAATTAGTTAATTTCTTTATTTCATTTAAACTAGTTACGTTATTTTTATTGATGTCTAATAATTCTAAATTAATTAGATTTTCAATTCCTGATAGCGATGTAATCTTATTATCTCCTAAAGTTAGCCTTTCAAGATTTATTAAATTTTTAAGAGGCTTCAAGTCAGAAACATTAGTTTCATTAATAACTAAAGCTTTCAAATTAGTTAATTCTGCAATTCCTAAAAGACTATTTATATTTGTTTTAGTTAAATAAAGATTTTCAAGATTACTAAGTGTTTTTAATGGATTTAAATCTGTTATATTATTTTTCCCTAAATTTAAAACTCTAAGATCTATTAAGTTCTCTATACCTGATAGATTTGTTATATTTTTATCCCATAAATTAAGCTGTGAAATTCTTTGAAGTTCGGATTTCTTAATAGCTCCTATAGGTTTTTCTATCTTTTCTCTTATTGCCATTTCAAG
Source organism: Clostridium tetanomorphum (assembly GCF_017873215.1). Lineage (GTDB taxonomy): Bacteria > Bacillota > Clostridia > Clostridiales > Clostridiaceae > Clostridium_AO > Clostridium_AO tetanomorphum. The sequence goes on along the minus strand of NZ_JAGGKA010000002.1, from coordinate 190,790 downwards.
ACTCTTATCTGCAAATTTGACTTCTTTATTTGGCTCAGAAATTAAATCATTTAATTTTGTCATATCTATAATATCTTTATTTCTATATCTTACCCATTGAAGACTTTTAAAATTTTTTAATTCAGATATATCATCTATATCATCATTGTTTATATTTAATCGTTTCAATTTTGACAAGCTTTTAAGTTTTCCTATTTGGTTAATAGGATTATCATCTAAATATAGCTTTTTTAAGTTAGTTAATACGGCTAAATTCTCCACATCATTTATAGTATTATTACTTAATATTAGACTTTCTATTTGAGTTAATCCTTCTAAGTCTTCAGCATCGCCTATACTATTACTTTCTAGATTAACATTCTTAAGATTCTTTAATTCCTTTAATGGTTGAGGTTGAAAAACACTATTTATTCCTAAATCTAGATCTTTTAATTTATCAAGACCTTTTAATGCTTCAATATTTTTAACTTTATTATCTCTTAAATTAAGTTTTTCTAAGTTTTTAAGTTTTTCTAAGGGTTTTATATCTGTTATCTTATTCTTATAAAGATTTAAGTCTTTTAAATATTCTAGATCACTTAAAGAAGTTAAATCTAGTATTTCATTATTACTTAAATCTAATGATTGAATACTTGTAAAAAATTCCAAACCTGATATATCCTTTATATTTTTACTGCTTAGATTAAGCTTAGTTATATTTTTTAAATCATCCTTTTGGATAGTTACATCATCTTCCTTGTTTATAGCTTCTCTTATAGCCTTATCTAAATTTTTATCTGGAAACTTTATATTTTTTGAATCTATTGTTCCTGCTGCAAATACTTTACTAACAGCACTTTTTATGCTTAAATTTTCTTCATTAGAATAAGCCAAAACTGAAAAACTAATTACACAAGCTAGTGTTGACGCAATAATTATAGAAATCTTCTTTTTATTCATAACATCCTCTGGTATAAAACCAGTATTCACCTCTCTTTTTAGTTTCATCTTATTTAGATTAAACTCATAACTTTAATTTTACAAATTTAAAATTTAGGCAATTGATTTTAAATTTAGAGTTTTATTTTGGTAAGTTTTGAGTTTTGTTGAGTTTTGAGTTTTGGCACGGTTAACAGTTTTTTATTTTATGAACTATTGTTAACTGTCCCTACTGCCTGCCCTACCTTCAAAACTTAGCAGTTCTACTTACGCTTTTTATCAAAACTTGTTAACCGTCCCTTAAAATATTAAACTTAAACTTAATAAACTACCTTCAATTCTTTTGGTAAGGCATTTATTTGATACTTAGGTAGATTATCATTATCTGTTACTACAAGTTTATCTAATGCTGGTAAGTCAAATAAAACCGTTAAGTCTCTTACGTCATTATTTCCGATATCTAGAGTTTCAAGATTTTCAAGTCCTTTTACAGGTTTTATATCTGTTATATTGTTATCTCCTAATGAGAGGGTTACAAGTTGGGACATATTTGATACAGTACTTATATCTTTTATGTTGTTTTTGTCCAATATTAATCTTACAATACCTGTCATATTTTTAAGCGGTGTTATATCTGAAATATTATTTTCATATAAATATAGATTCTTTATATAGTCTAACTCTTCTATTGGTTTCAAATCGCTTACTTTATTTGTTTTAAGACTTAATGTTTCTAAATCTCTTAATTGTTTAATAGAATCAAGCTTAGTTATTTTATTATTGTCTGCATGAATTTCTTTTAGATTTATTAAATTCTCTAAACCTTCAAGACTACTTATACTATTCTCATTAACTGAAATCCAATTTATTTCTTTACTATTACTTAAAGGTTTTAATGATGATAATTTATTTTTATCCATATATAGTCTCTCTAAGTCTGGCATATATGTTACAACGCTTATATCACTTATGCTATTTTCATTTAAATTTAGCTCTTTTATATAATCTAAATTGCTTAGAGGGCTTATATCTTTTATATGATTTTTGCTTAAATTTAATGTTTCAAGCTTTGTTAATCCCATTAAGTCTTCCACATCTAATATTTCATTATCACTTAAATCCAAACTCTCCAAATTAGTTAAATTCCTAAACGCCGTGGTTTCTGAGATATTTGCTTCTGTTATTTGCAGATTTTTCAAACTTTCAAGTCCTTCTAATGCTGATATATTATTTGTTTTACACTTGTAAAGATATAAACTTTCCAATGCTTCTAAATCTTTAAGAGGTGTTAAATCTTTTATGTTATTTCTTCCAAGGTTTAATGATTTCAATCCTTGTAAATATTCAACTCCTGAAATATCCCTTATATTTTTACTAAATAAATTTAAATCTTTTATAAATTCTACATCACCTAGTTTTAACTGTCCTGTTGGTTTATCTATTTTTTTTCTTATTTCTCTTTCCAAATTTTTATCTTTAAAATTTACATCTACATTAGCTTGTTCCACTATGTAATGTAAACTTCCAATATCAGTTATTTCTTTTCCTCTATATTTAACCCATTTAAGATTGGCTTTATTTCTTTCTAACTCTTCAATATTTTTTATTTTATTTTTATCAAGATTTATTCTTTCAAGGTTACCCATTTTAGCTAATTCCTGTACATCTGTTACATCATTTTCGTCTATATAAAGCTTATTCAGTTCCCTTAAAAGTCTTATAGTACTTACATCTGATATTTTATTTTTGCTTAATGTTAAACTCTGAAGTTTTTGCAAAGAAGCCAATTCATTAATATCTTTTAAATCATTGTCTGCTAACATTAAAGTTTTCAAGCTATTTCCTATATACGTTAAAGGTTTTAAATCTTTTATTTTATTGCTGCTTAAATCAAGTTCCTTTATATCTCTTAAATCTTCAAGCGGCCATATATTACTTATTTCATTATCCTTTAAATATACTTTTTCAAGTATTGATAAATATTTTAAAGGTGTTATGTCCTCTATTTTATTTGATGAAAAATTTATTTTACTTAAAGATGTACATTCTTTAATTGGTGATAAATCCTTAATTTTATTATTTGCGGCATCTATGGTTTGTAAATTTTTAAAATATTGTATTCCTTCAATACTTTTTATTGATTTATTTCTTATATCTAATTCAGATACATTTAAAACATCATCTTTATTAATAGGTCCTACTGGCTTATTTATTTCTTCTCTTACTACTTTTTCTAAATTTTTATCAATAAATTTTATTTCATTTTCATTATCTATTGCATCAGAATTTGCTGCATAGTAATCTATAGAATCCGTTGCAACAGTATTAGTTGTATAGTTATCTTTTGCATAAACATTTTGTGAAAAATTAGGAACAATTCCTGTAAATAAAAAAGTAGTTAATATAACTATTGTCAGCTTTCTTCTTCCCATAATAATTCGACTTTTAAAAGTCGTCTTCACCTCACTTATCTTATGGAATAATATTACATTGTATTTATTTATTTAAATACCAGTTATAATACTCTTATATTAAAAGAAATATTATAACTGGTATTAAACATTATTTATTGACTTATAGTGTTTGAAGGAGTATCTATTGTTTCTTCTTCCAAAGAAATTTCTTTCTGATGTTCTATTGATACATTGCCTTGAAACTTATCTGTATATCTCTTAAGTATAATAGACATTGTAAGGAATGCTACTAATACTCCTCCAAGTATAGCTATGTCTTTACGTAATACATGAGGGTCTATACCCCAACTGATTTCTCTTAAACCAGATATAGAATAAGTAAATGGTAAGAATGGATTTACTTTATCAAAGAATGTTGGTAACAATTCTCTTGGGAAAGTACCTCCCGAAGATGTAAGCTGTAATAATAACATTAAAACTACACCTAATTTTCCAACATCCCCAAATAGGAATATTAAATTCTGAGCTACTGCAATAAATACACAGGATAAGAATATATTAAATCCTATATAAGCCGGTATATTAGTCGGCCTTAATCCTAGCTTCATAACAGCTAGGCTTAAAAGTATTGCCTGAAAAGCTCCTATGATACAACAAAATACATATTTTCCTAAAACAACTGAAGCTGGTCTAACATTATTTATATCTTTTCCCGTCTCTCCACCAACTACAAAGAACATCATTAAAGCTCCTACCCATAACCCTAATGATACAAAGTATGGTGAAAGTCCTAAACCATATTTATCTACTTCAACTATTGGTTCATCATCTAATTTTATTGGATCTCCCACAAAATCTCCCATAGTTTTACTGCTTCTTACAAGCTTATCTGATACTTTTTCTGCTCCTTTTCCAAGGCTATCATTTAATGTTGCAGTTCCTTCATAAAGTCTGTCCACACCATCCTGTAAATCAGGCATTTTACCCTGTAAGGCAGAAACTCCATCTGTAAGTTTCGCTGATCCATCAATTAATTTAGAAAGACCATTAGTCAATTCAGAAGAACCATCATAGAGTTCATGAACTCCCTCCTCCATATCTGGAGCCTTTTGATTAAGTTCTCCCACTTTATCTGTAAGTGTCTCTGTTCCTTTATTAAGTTTAAACAACCCATCACTTAAATCTATGGTTCCATCTGTAAGCTGAGCTATACCATTTGTAAGTACGGGTACTGTACTTTGAAATTTATCTGCTCCATTAGTTAAGTCTTTAGATCCTGTATACAATAATCCTATTCCATCTTGTAAATTTCTAGTATTATCATAAAGAGAGTCTAATCCTTTATAAAGTTTATTTGATCCTTGATATAATGCATCAAGACCTTCAACTAGTCCACCTACACCTTCTGATGCCTGTCCTAAACCTGCTGATATAGCAGATATACCCTGATACATTGCAAGGGTTGTTTTTAACTCACTAAGTTGCTTATTTAATCCTGATGTTCCCATTGAAAGTTTTACTAATGCATCATGTATATCATGTAACGCTTTAATTTGAGGTACCTTTTCATAATTCGGTATATTATAATTAGGTATCTTCTCTATTTCCATAGCCATTTCTTTTAAATCCATAGCTATTTCTTGAAGTCTATCTACTGGTACATCTAGATTATCCCCATTCAATATAAAAGCAATTCTTAATAAAGCTATACTTTTATCTTCGTCAGTAGCATCCTCTGATCTAAGTATATTAAATAGGTTATTTAAAGTTCTCATATCAACTGCATCTTTTTGCCATTTCTCAACAGATTCCTCCGAAATAGGAACTTTACCAGATTTAATTATTCCATCTAATGAGTTGATTCCTCCAACTATTTGTCCAAATCCTCCGCAAAGTTTATCTATATTTCTAATATTGCCATCCTTCTCATATAACTTATCCATGATTCCTAAGGATATTTTAGCTCTCATTTTATCTGAGCCATTTTTTATTGCTGGAAGACCTGCGTCTTTTTTTACATTTCCTTCTTCATCTTTATCATATAAGAGTTTTACACTGTCTGCTGCTGTTTTCAACCCTGTATCTAGCTGAGCTGCACCATCTTTTAGCTTTTTTACTCCATCTATCAAATCTGGCATTTTATCATTTACTTGGCCTATTCCTTCACTTAAAGATTGTGAACCATCATGGATCTGATCTACTCCGTCAGATAGATCTGGAAGCTTATCATATAATCCTGATGCACCATTTCTTAAAAGTACGCTTCCATCATAAGCATCACTTACATTTTCATTTAACATAGACGTTGCATTACCAAGTCTATCAATCCCATCAAGAAGCTCAGGCATTTTACCCTTTAACGCACCAACTCCTTCCATGAGTTTGCTACTTCCATCTTTGGCATCTCCTAACTTTTCATTTAGTGTAGAAGATCCATCATGAATTTTATCAAGCGCATTTGTTAAGCTAGGTACTTTGTCCTTTAATTCTGTTACTCCATCTTTCATTAAGTATGTTGCATCTGTTGCTAATTCCAAACCATCTCTTACATCTTCTAAACTATCTACAACTATTTCTGTGAACTTGCTACCTGCTTTTTCTCTAATTTGTTTCTCTATAGCAGTAGATGCTTTATCTGTTATAAGCCCTACTACATAATTTTTCTTCTTATTAGCCTTAAATATTACCTTTGGCTTTCTAAGTTTTCCATTTTCTACATCTAATACTCTCTCGGTAAAATCTTTAGGAATAACCAACATTGCATAATAGTCATCCCCTTCAAGCCCCTCTTCGGCTTCTTTTAGAGTTTTTACAAATCGCCATCCCAGATCATCATTATTCCTAAGTCCATCAACTACATCATCCCCATACTTTACCCGTACATCTTCTCTTTCTCCTCCCGAATCCAGATTTACTACAGCTACGGGCAAGGTTTCCGTTTTTCCATAGGGATCCCAGAAGGCTGCAAGGTAGAGCCCTCCATACGCAAGTGGCAACAATGTTATTGCGATTATTGTCATTTTTAAAAACTTGCTTTTAGAAATGTTGCGAATATCGCTCCATAATACCTTTAGAAATTTCATGCCCTCTCCCTCTTCTTTATTAAATTTTTGTAATTAAACTTCACTCAATACTGACTGGTCAGTTTTATTAAACAACTTTTTTGACTTACTGTCAACATATTATTTGAAAATAATTTGTTAATTTTACCTTATATGAAGAAATCCTCATAACTTTTTAAAATTAACATATATTATTATCGTAGCTTTTACAAACTATTAAATTATAAAATACTAAAAGCAACTTATAAGATTGTAAAAATCTTATAAGTTGCTTTTAATAAAATTATTTTTCTAAAATATTTTAAAATCCTTCTAATAAATCCTTAAATCCATCTACTATTATCATATATTCATTTATAGCTCTCTCTGTAGCTACATTCTGTTTATCTAACTGAAGTTTCACTTCATTAAGTTGAAGCTTATCAATCATACCTTCTTTAAACTTTTTATCCATTTCAGTATACCTGGATTTAGCGTTTTCTAAATTCAACATCTCTATTTCTGCCATATTCTGCTTAGCTTTTACATTATAATAAGCTTTCCAATAATTTATCTTTAAATTTGCTTTAAATTCCACTATATCATTTTCTAAATCTTCTATTTTTATTCTTAAATCAGTTTCTTCATCCATAGTATTTCTTCCATATTTTGAATAAATTTTTTCTTCTTCTTTAGAAATCTCTAACTCTTTATTCTTTCTAATTAAATCATAATTCTTAGGTAAAGCTTTCTCTATAATTTCTTCTATATTATTATCATCATACTTAATAAAGTCTATTTTAGCTGCAGCCAAATTCATTTCAGTGTCTTTGTCTATATTTAAATATTGTTTAATCTTTATTAAAGCTTCTTCTCTTTCAAGCTTTGGCTTACTTAATGATGATAAAAGCTGTGCCTTTTTTACATTTAATGACTCCAACGCCCTTGTCACTTCTAATCCTTGGTTTATCTTTGCGTTAGTCTTTTTAATTTCTTCTTCAACATTTTCTATGGATTTATTAATTATATTTATTTCTCTATTAGAATTAACTAAATTTAGATATTGATTTTCTAAATCATGTTTTATCTCCTTTAGCCTTTTATCCTTTTCATGTTCCGCATCATCAATTCTAAGAGATGATTGTTTAGGGATAATAAGTTCAGTTCTCTTACTAAAAACATCATTTCTATTCATTGATTCTGCCTCAAAAGCTCTTGCCTTATCCCTATCATATATCTTGCTTAAAAGTTCTATTTTTTGATCAATTATTTTTATTTCTAAATTATCATTTTTTACTCTATCTAAAACGTCTGCAATTGTTAAGTTTAATGTAGTTTCCTTATTGTCTTTTTTTGTATCATTTATTTCCTGGGCAAATACATTACTACTTAGAGAAAACATCATAACTGTAGACATCATAAAAGATAATATTCCTTTTTTCATTAAAAATCCCTCCCTTTTTTATCCTATATCACTATAATTGGCCTTATTTACATCCGTACCTAAAGAACATGCATTTTCTAATTTAAGTTTTGCAATATAAAGATCTCTCTCTATATTTTTATAATTCAACATTTCTTCAAACAACTGAGCAGATCTTTTATTATATTCCAACTTACTTACCATTCCAAGAGAATATCTTTTGCTTATCTCATCATAACTTTTCTTTGCTTCTTTATATTGCTGTAATACACTTTTAAAATTTTTATTCTTTATTTCAATGTCATCATATAATTTTTTAATTTCTAATTGTATATCCAGCTTTTTTAACTCTAACATATCCTTTGAATTTTCAAAGGCTGCATCTGCAATTTTTGCTTCTCTATGTTCTGAATAATATACTCCAATAGCTAAGCTTCTCTCATATCTTTTAACTTCTATATATTCTTTTCCATTTATAATTTCTGCCCTATTTGTAAGTGCATCATTTAAATATTCTTCATAATCTTTTATTTGCTCAGAATCTACAGTATATTCTTGCAAATATTTATCATACTCTGTATTAATTGGTGCTCCAATTAATTTATTAAAATTCATTCTTTGTATATTAAAATCTCTTTTGCATGCTTCATATTCTTCTTTTGCTTTTAAATATTCTACCTCTTTTTCTTTTCCTTCAAGTTTAGAAATTGTTCCAATTTTAGCACTAAGCTTTACTTGTTCAAACTCTCCCTTAGCTACTTCAAATTTTCTTCTTTCCAATTCCAATTTGTCTTTATCCTTAAGTAAATTTCCGTACTCCTCATACACATTTTCTTTAATCTTATTTTTAATAATTTCTAATGCACTTTTATTTTGGAATTTATTAAAATCATATTTTACTGCAATAGATCCTGCCATTTTTAGTGATTCAGATACCTCTTCATCACTCATAGGGCTTCCATATACTGCAAGATAAAACTTGTAATCCTCTTCTTCTTCCTCTGTTCTATCACTTTTATTAGCCAATCTAATAAATCTATCATTTATTTTTGCCCTTTCTTCGAGTGAATTTCCTCTTCTTACTTCATCAGTATAATTATCTTCAGCTCTTTTTATAGAATTCTCTTTATTCTTTACTTCATAAGAATTTTTTATGGCACTATTTATGGCTGAATTTACATCAAGAACTTTTCCACCAGCTTCTTGAGCGAATACACCTGTTGCAAAAGTAGTGGCTATTATTAAAGCCGTGCATAAAACCTTAACTTTCTTCATCCTCATCCCACCTTTTCAAAATTAATAGTTAACAAAGAAGAGCAATAAAACAGCCTGATATCTTCTTTGCTCTTCTCCACATTAATTATTCGTATCTCAACGCTTCTATTGGATCTAGTTTTGCAGCTTTACTTGCTGGATATAATCCAAAGAATATACCTACTGCTGATGAAAATCCGAAAGATACAAGAATAACCTTTATAGATACAGGTACATCTACATGGACTATACTACTTGCTATTTTACCTACAGAAACTCCTAATATAGTACCAATGGTTCCTCCTATTAAACAAAGTATTACAGATTCCATTAAAAATTGTATTCTTATATCCTTGGTTTTTGCTCCTATTGCCTTTCTTATTCCAATTTCCCTTGTTCTTTCTGTTACAGATACGAGCATTATGTTCATAACACCAATACCCCCTACTAAAAGGGATATAGCTGCTATAGCACCTAAAACTGTAGTTAAAGTATTTAACACATTGTTTATTGTTTCTAATTCTTTAAACCCTTTTTGTGCAGAATATTTTTCCTTATTTTTATGTCTATTTTCTATAAGTCTTATCATTTTATTACTTAGCTCATCTGCATTAGTCATATCAGACAAAATAACCGAAAGTCCCGATACATCAGTATTTTCGAAAACTCTATCCGCTATAGTCATTGGCATTAAAATAAGGCCTGGCATATTGTCTCCAAAAGCAGATGATAAATTTCCATTAGGATCTTTGCAAACCCCAATTATATTTAAATCTATATTTTTATCTCTTACAGTTAACTTTACCTTTTCTCCCACTATATCTGTATCGTTAAATAATTTCTTAGCTGTAGGCTCATCTAATACAACTACATTTTTAGCCGCATCTACATCCCTTTCGCTTAAGTATCTTCCTTTAATCATCTTTATGTTATAAACCTTTTGTGAATCTGGATTAGTTGCTCCTATTCTTACTGGTTTTAATTTATTTTCATTCTTAAGTGCTCCAAATCCACTCAAATCAGGCATTACATGAGTAATTTCTGGTATCTTTTCTTTTATAAGCTTTATATCATCTGTTGTAAAATAGTCTCTTTCTTCTACACTTTCCTCTATGGATGAATTTACTTTAAGATTTATTAAATTTGTACCTATATCTGCAAATTCTCCTGCTATAAAATTTTTGGCTCCATCTCCTATAGATACTATTGTAATTACAGAAGATATACCAATTATAATTCCCAGCATAGTAAGAAAAGATCTTAATTTATTAGCCCTTACACTTTGAAAGGCAGATTGAAAACTTTCAAAAATATTCATTTATTTCTGCCCCCCTATTATAATTCTATCTTTTACTGGATTATCTGAGATTACATTTCCATCTTTAAATACTATGGCTCTTTTAGTATGCATTGCAATATCTGGTTCATGGGTAACCATTACTATAGTAACACCTTCATCATTAAGAGCTTGAAATATTCCCATAATTTCTTCACTAGACTTACTATCCAAATTTCCAGTTGGTTCATCTGCAAGTATTATAGAAGGATTATTAACTAGGGATCTTGCTATGGCAATTCTTTGTTTTTGACCACCAGAAACTTCATTTGGTTTATGATGAATTCTCTCCCCTAATCCTACTCTTTCTAAAGCCTTTCTTGCCTTTTCTTGTCTTTCAGCTTTTGGTACTCCAGCATAAACCATAGGTAGCTCTACATTTGCTATAGCTGTAAGTTTAGGTAGTAAATTAAATGCCTGAAAAACAAATCCTATTTTTTTATTTCTTATTTGTGCTAAACTATTATCATCTAATGAAGATATATCTACTCCATCTAAAATGTATTTTCCTGAAGTCAATCTATCAAGACATCCCAATATATTCATAAGAGTAGATTTTCCTGAACCAGAGGCCCCCATTATAGCCACAAATTCTTTTTCTTCTATGGAAAGATTAACACCTTTTAATGCTTCTAGCTTAATTGCACCAGTATCATATGTTTTTCTAATATCTTCTAGACTTATAATCACATTAAACCCCTCCTTTAACTATTTTCTTGGTGAAACTATGTCCCCTTCTTTTAAATTTTCAGGAGGATTAATTACATATTTTTCTCCTTCTTTAAGCCCTTCTAAAACTTCTACATCATACTCTGTTTCCAATCCGCTCTTTATATATCTTTTAGAAACTTTATTGTTTGCATCAACTACATATACATACTTTTGGTTTTTTACTCTATCTTCCTTAATTCCATCAAATCCAATTGCTAAAGATGAAGCTCTTTCATTAAGAATGATTTCTGCATCTCCTTCATAACCTGCTTTTATCTTGTCATCAGAATTATTTAAAGTTATTTTTACATTTATTTTAAATTCTTGATTCCCTCCAGTATTAGTATTTATAGTAGTTTGAGCAACTTGTCCTACTTCTGTCACTGTAGCTGGATATTTTTTATCTACCCCTTTTAATTTTACTGTAGCTTTTTGTCCTTTTTTAAGATTTACAGCATCATATTGATTTATATCTAATGACATTTTATACTTAGAAACATCATCAACTATAATCATATCTCCTGTTTTTGGATATTGATCTTCTTTTGCATCCATTTTTACAATTTTTCCATTTACATTAGCTTTTATATTACAATCTTCTATTTTATTTTGTAAATTTTTAATATCTGCTTGTATAAGTGCTAACTGATTTCTTTGACTTGCAATTTTATCATCTGTGCTTACACTTATATTTGATAAAGAATTTTTAGAATTTGTTAAAGCTAGTTCAGCATTTTTCATAGTATTTCCAGCTTCTTTTAACGCTTTATCAGCTGCATCATAATCATTTTTAGATATATATCCACCTTCATATAGTGATTTACTTTGATCAAATTTCCTCTTTAAATCTGAATAATTATTTTTTGCATTTTGTAATGTTAACTCTGCTTGTGAAACTGCATTTGCTGCATTCTTTCTCTCATTTACAGTACTTGTTCCTTGAAGCTGTGATAAGGTTAAATTAGCATTTTGAAGATTTAACTGTTGTTTTTCTAATTGAGTTCTATATTCTTCATCATCTAGCTTAACTAAAATATCACCTTTTTTAACGATTTGTCCTTCTTTTACAAAAACCTTTATCACTTTTTGAGCTGGATTTAAAGCTATGTCATTTCTATAGTTTGCCTCAATATTTCCTGTAGCTGTGGTAACCTGGACTAACTTTTTCTTTTCAACTTCCCCAGTATCTACACTAATAGCATTACTTTTTTTACCCTTATTGGAGTATATAGCTCCTACTGCAACTACTAAAGCAACTATTAAAATAATAATTATACTTTTCTTGCCTAATTTAAATTTTTTTTTCTTTTCCATGACTTCTCTCCCTTTATATAAAAATTTTTAAAATTTCTTTACTCTACACTTCTCTGAATATTTTCCATAAGTAATTTCACACCACGCATAATAGCTTCCATATCATCTTCCGTTGCATCTTCTAATAACTCTTTAAAATATTTAGTATGTTCAAATATAAGCTTTTTTTCTTCAGCTAATGCTTTTTCTGTCACATATATAAGACTTCTTCTCTTATCTTTCTCATCTTTTTCTTTTCTAACTAATCCTTCTTTCATAAGTCTATCTATAATAACAGAAGTAGTGCTATTAGGAAGCCCTAAAGTTTTACTTAATTCAGTTAATGTTTTTGCTTTATCCACCTCCAATTGATTTACTATTAAATAAGGATATACACTAAATCTTTTACAATTCATCCTACTGCTTATTTTTCTATTTAAAATTTTAGATATATTAGACAAATCTCTTAACAATTCGTATATTTTTTCATCTTTCATGCTAATTCCTTTCTTATATTTTTAAAATTATTTCATATATGAAGTAATTTTATCATATAGATTTGCATATTTCTATAAAAATAATATTAAATATTGCTTAAAAATTCCTTAATTTTCATAGTATTCTTATTTAAAATTAGTTCAAAAATAAAACCTATAGCTTAAATATAAAGCTATAGGCTGTACCCTGTAATATTAAATTTATTTCACTTCAAAGGTATACGCATCTTTACCTAAAGAAAGGTTTGCAGTATCCACTATTTTTAAGGAATCATCTATAGGAAATAGTAATGTATGTTGTCCTTTATCTAAGGATGTGCTAAATTTTAATACTATTCCATTTACAATATCAATATTTGCTCCATTTTCATCTATTACCTTTGAAATTTCTCCAATTGGCTCAATAAAAACCTTAGAAGAATCTAAAATATCTCCATCTAACTTAAAATTATCTACTTTCTTTAAAGCATCATAACTTATTCCTTCACTAAAATTAATATAAATTTTATTACCTTTTGATTCAATATTTTGAACTGTAGGTGCTTGTTTATCAATTAAAGTTAAGCTTTTTACTTCTTCCTTCACGGGATCTTCAGTATTTTTAGCTCTGATAAGATCTTCTCTAACTTTAAATCTTATAGTACTTCCTTCTTTTAAAGCCTTTTTAAATGTTATAATAACCGTCTTTCCATCATCTAGTGTTTTTGCCTCAGCATCTAGTAAATTTTTATCGTCTATCTGATATGCTATTAAATTTTCTGCTAAATCTTTATTTACTTCTTTATTAAAAACTACTTTTATTTGATGTAAACTTAATGCTTCTATGGATTGTACATTCATATATTCAGTAACTGGTTTCTTATCTGGATCCTTTTCATTATTTATAATTGATGAATTTATCTCTTCTGCTTTATTTTTCAATTCACTTTCTATAAATGCATCTATAGAAGCCGCTCCACCAATAATGGTTACTTTTGTATCTCTTCCAAGTTTACCTTTTATATAATCGTTTGCCGCAGTTTTACTTTCCTCTTTAGTTCCTAAACCATTCAAAACCAATGGTGATCCATATTTTGCTGCCGCTGCTGAAGCTACTAGTGCATCTGCAAATTTATGCTTGCTATCATCTCCCCCTGCAGCTACAAATATATTATTAAATTTCAATTCATCTTTAAAATAATCTAATACTTTTAAGTTAGTAGAAAATCTGTCTACTCCCTTAGCAATTCTTTCGGCACTAACTCCTGCTAAAACCTTATCTGGTAAAACTCCCTCTCCACCTACTGCCATAGCTTTTAATCCTTTTGAGGCTTCCTTTACCACATTGGGAACTTCACTTTTATTACCAAATAATATTGGATATCCTTTACTTGCTGCAATGGAAGCTACAGACAATGCATCAGCATATCCCTCTGCACTTACAAGGATTCCTGTAGTGGCTTTTGTTTTCTCTAAAACCTTTTTAGCCACAGCAGCATTAGTACCATATCTTCCATCTTTAGAATTTCCTGCTACCCTTTCTACTGAATAGGTTTTTGTCAAATCAGCTTCTAATTCTTTTGATACAACGCCTTGTCCACCAACTATATATATTTTCTTTGTACCAAGACTCCATAATGTTTCCAAAAGATCTATGGAAGGCTCTTTTGCATTATCTATTAAAAGTATTGGTGCATCCAATATTTTTGCAAGTGGAGCTGCACTTACTGCATCCGCATAACCAAGTCCATTTACAAGTACTATATTTTCTGCTCTTCCAAAGGCTTGCTTTGCTACATTTTGTGCAGTTACAAACCTATCTGCTCCAGGCATTCTTTCGACTGTAGCTGCAGCTTTTGCCTTAGTCTTTGGGACTAACGTAGATGTTAAAATAAACGTAGTAACAAAGCTACTTACTAGTGCTCTTCTATTTCTTTTTTTCATTAAAAAACCTCCTTTGTGGGTAAAACTAAAAACATAGGCTTCCCTCAAAGTAAAATTTACCATTGAGGGAAGCTTCTTTATATAATATAACTGTTTTTTCAATGTTATTCAATACATTTAAAGTATAATTTCTCTAAAATGTAATTTTACAACTATTTTTTCTCCTTAGAATTTTCTACAATATAAATAACTTCTATTTTTATAAATGTTATAAAAAAGCAGCATGAAAACTTGAAGGTTTTCATGCTCATATCAAATATTAGTCTACTTTTTTATTTTCTCTACCTTTATGTTAGATAATACTTCATCATAAGTTAAGTCTTTTTTTATAGTTCCTATAAATACTTTTTCTTTTTTACTATTTTCTCTTATCTTTAGTTGCAAGTTTTCTATGCTTACTTTATATTCTTCAACCTTTGGTGTCTGAAGTTTTACTAAAATTGTAGTAGAAAATGGAATTCCTTTTCCAACTTCTACAGTATATTTAGGCACTGTACTATTATTTGATTGTGCTTTATCTTTATCATTATTTTTTACAGGTGGATTAGTGGTGTTTTTATTACTATCTTTACTTTGTTCTTTATTATCTTTTGATGTATTATTATTTAAGTTATCTTTTTTATCATCTTTATTATCAGCATTATTAGGTATACTATAAGGCATGTTTAATTTTAAGTTTCCAGATACCTTTGTATCAACATTTATTATCTCTTTTGATAACTCAAGAGTATGTCCAGCATTTTTCCCTTTTAAACATCCCTGTGGTAATTTAATTACAACAGTATCCTTACTGTCCTTTTTAATATGTAGCTGTGTTCCTTTAGGAAGTTCTTTATTATCTAGCTTATAATTCTTAAAATTTAGTGGACTAGTGTCCTTTTTATCATTGGAAACTCCTGTTGTAAATCTTACGAATACATAATCTGCTTTAGTATCATCATCTTTTGGATCTATTTCCTGTATTATTTGATCCATATCTATATCTGCAAAAGCATATTTAACTGCAAACTCAACATTTTTCTTTTCCTTTTGCGTATCTGTTGTAGTACTCTGTTCTTTATTACCTTTATTTTTTACAAATTGAGTTGAAAAAGCTATTCCTCCTACCATAACTATTGCTAAAACTAAAGCTAATTTTTTCTTCATACCTATTCCCTCCCATGGTACTTTTAATACTAATATAGTATAACATCATATAAGTCAATTTAAAAGAATATATAAAAAACAAAACCAGCAAATACTTGCTGGTAAAATTAACATTTAATCTAATTATTATGCTATCTAATAAAAAGTGTATTTAAAAACTAAAAACTTGTTAACCGTCCCTAAATTCTATTCAAATATGCTCTTAATTTCAAATAGTGCTCCTATTGAAAAATTGCTTAATATAGCATTTTTAAAATCACTTTTTTCATCTGAAGAAAGATTTCCATATTGATCCTTTAATGGATTTACATCTATGGTAGCAGATGGATTATTTATTTTGGTGTTTACTCCATCTCTTAATGCTGAAACCAAAGCTCTTTCTTTATCAGTCTTTACTAGATTATAAATTTTGTCTAACCCTTGTCTTGCTTCATATAATACTGGATTTACATTATTCCCTGTATCATTGCTGTTATCTTTCATTATAGTAAATTTCATTCTAACTTCTTTTGGTAAAGTTTCATTTAATTTATTACTTAAAGACTTCTTTATAATTAAAGAATAAGTTTCTCCGCTAATATATTTTGAAGCTGGAGGATTTATACTAACATGTTTACCATCAGATGATAACCCTAAAGTAATATTAACAGCTTGTCCTTTACTGTCTAATACCTGTACATTCTCTGTGTTGATAGCTAAGGGATTTACTTCTTTATTAAATTTTATTGTCCACTGTTTATCTGGAGCTACTTCAAATTTATCATTAATATATCTTATGTTTGTTTCCTCTGTAGCTGCAGATATGTATGTAGAATTTATTCTTTTTGAATTGTTACTACTTGGAGAAGCTAGTACACTTCCACATAACATTAAAACAAAAAAAATTGATATAATAATAGTTCTTTTTAATTTCATAATCTTTTCCTCCTTTGGATTTTATCTATATTATACTTTAAATTCTACTATGAATAAATAACTATTCATTAAAAATTTTCTTTAAATACCTTATTTAACTTGGCATACTTTCAAAACATAAAGTGATGGATATCATAAAGTATATTATTAAATACTATTAAACTAATATTTTTCAAAAAAATTATATAAATAATGGTTATTATGTTATAATAAATCTATATTTGGAAAAGACTAGGAGTGTGACGGTATGAAAAAAATCAAAAACAAACTTATTTTAATTTTTGTATCTCTTTCAATTATGTGTGTTTTAATTTTAGGAGTATCAAGCTATTACTATGGTACTAAAATTATAAAAAAAGAAATCACTAAATCCATAGACAAAACTATAACGCAGTTAGATGCTTCTATATATGAATTTTTAAATGAGTTTCAAACTTCTTTAAATATGTTTAGTAATACTGAACTTGTAAAGGAAGTAGTAAATGAAGAAAAAGACTACCCTAAAACTATGCAACTATTTAAATCATTCAAAGAATCAAAACCAGCTGCTGCTTTTGTATACTTTGGTCCTAAAAAAGTTTTATCAGGTAATAAAAAGTTAGTTACTTGGCCAGATTCTAATTTAAAATTAGCTAAAGATCCAAAATGGCTTGCTACAGAAAGAACTTGGTATAAAGATGCTATAGCAAAAGATGGACAAATTGTGTGGTCTAAGCCTTATATTGATACTACAACAAAGTTACCTATGATTACTCTCTCTAAATCTGTAAAAGATTCAACTAACAGTGTAAGTGGAGTTATGGCTATAGATTTATACCTTAAAGATTTGTCTGAAAAAGTAACTACATTTAAAACTATAGATAAAAGTAAAATATGGGTAGTTAATAAAAGTGGGGATAACTATACAATTTTATCTAGTACAGACAAAGAAGAAAATAATCAATTAATTAAAGATAATGATTTGATTAAAAAAATATATGAAGGAGATAATGGAAATTTTTCCAATAAAAACAATTATGTTATATATAAAACAAACAAACTAACAGATTGGAAAATAGTAGAGTTTGTTGATAAATCAGTTTTTACAGATAGTATGAATGGAATTAGTTACTTGGTTTTCATTATAAGCATAATATCACTTATAATATCCATTATAGTTGCAATTCCAGTTTCAAATAAAATATCTAATCCTATTGTAAAGCTTAGCAAATTATTAAATGAAGTGGAAAAAGGTAATTTAAATGTAAAATCCAATATAAAATCCAATGATGAAATAGGTATTTTATCAAATTGTTTTAATCATATGGTTGATAATATGGGAAACTTAATAAATAAATCCCAAGAAACTACACAATATTTAATGAAGTCATCAAATTCTCTTTCAGAGACTACAGGACAAATTTCTGTATCAGCAGAAGAAATATCAAAAACCATTGAAGACGTAGCAAAAGGAGTAGGAGAACAAGAAAAATCTTCAAATGATTTAGTTACTGAAGTATCAGATTTATCTTCAAAAATTGAAACTGCTTCCAATCATTCAAATGAAATAAAAGTAGAATCTGATGCTATAAAATCTTTTGCTAGTAAAGGAAGCATAACCGTTGAAAATCTTCATTCTAAAAGTGAAGAAATAACTTCATCTGTTAAATCTATACTAACTACGATTTCAATGCTTCAAAAGCGTTCTAAAGACATAGGGAATATAATTCATGTTATCAACGGTATATCAGATCAAACAACCCTATTAGCTCTTAATGCTTCCATAGAAGCTGCACGAGCTGGTGAGGCTGGTAAAGGTTTTGCAGTTGTTGCTGAGGAAGTTCGTAAATTATCAGAGCAATCAGCAACATCTACTTCTGAAATATCTAACATTATTGAAGATATACAACAGGAAATTGAAAAATCCGTGTTAGCTATACAAAAAACCGATACAATAGTACTAAGCAACAAAGAAATAATGAAAGAAACTCAAGAGTTCTTTAATAATATAGTTAATAAAATAATTCAAATTAGTGATGGAATAACTTCTGTTAATAATATCATACTTAATATGGAAAATAGTAAAAATTTATTAATATCAAAAATAGATTCCATAGCTAATGTTTCTAGTTTAACTGCAGCTGCATCTGAAGAGATATGTGCTACAATACAAGAACAAAGCGCTGTAACAGTTTCTGTTCATCAGGAAGTTCAAGAACTTCAAAGCTTAGCAGATGAACTAAAAGAATCCGTTTCTGTTTTCACAGTTAATTAAATAAGATACTAGGCACCCCCTATTTAATACATGGGGTGCCTATCACCGTTTACTAGAACTTTAAACTGCATAATATAAACTTTTAAGAGAACAATACTAATAAAGTGATAATAATTATATACGACAAAATAATTATGCCAATATTGACATATTAAATTGACAAACGCAAGTCGCAATTGTTAATATTATGTCATATATTAATATTATTTTCTATATAATGAATTATTATGTTTATATTGAAATTATTTCAGAAAGGAGGTATATTATGCTACTAAGTAAAGCTATAAAAGAATTTATTTACTATTTAACCATAACTAATAAAAGCGAAGAAACTATTAAAGCTTACAATTCTGATTTAATATGTTTTTCATACTTCCTAGAAGAAAAATATAATTGTCCTTTATATATAAGCGAAATTAAATCGGTAGATATAGAAGATTTTCTTTTTTATCTAAAAAAGAGAAAGCTAACCACAGCTAGTAGAAGTAGAAACTTATATACTTTAAGATCTTTTTGGAATTATGCGTATAAAAATAAATTATGCCAATGGAATATAGCTATGGCAGTAGAACCTATAAAAGTTCAAAATAAGGAGAGAACATTTTTATCTATAGAAGAGGTACATACCCTTATAGATGCTATACATCATCCTCTAGTTAAAACCGTTGTCCAAGCGCTTTTTTATACAGGCATGAGAATAAGTGAATGCTTAAATTTAGAAATGAAAGATGTGGATTTAGAGAATAAAATCATCTATATAATAAATGGTAAAGGAGCAAAAGACAGAAATATACCTATAAATAAAAATTTAGTATGTATATTAGGAGATTATTTAAAAACATATCGTTCTTCAATAGATAGTAAGTATTTTTTCGCAACAGAAAAGTCAGGGCACTTAAGTGCGCCTTATGTAAATAGAGTATTAAGCGATACTGTAAAAGAATTAGGGTGGAAAAAACATGTTAGTGCCCATATACTAAGGCATAGCTTTGCTTCTAACTTAATAAAAAATGGGGTTAACTTAGTTTATGTTCAAAAACTTTTAGGACATTCAAATTTAAAGGTTACTTCTATATATACCCATGCTAGCATTGAGGATTTAAATAATTCAATAAATCTTTTATAATTAAGAGGTGAAAACATGGAACAATACTCCAAAATTGATTACGATGATAAATATATATTAAAACGTCTCATGGAAGGAATAACTAGAGATGAAATAGCTATTGAACTTAATCATAAAAACTATAGGACTATAGATATGTATATGAGAAGACATGGATATAGTTGGAATTCTGAAAAACAAATATATGTTAAAGGAATAGATTCAGAAAAAAAATTAAATTTTGATCAACCAACTACAGGAAAAATTAAGAGAATACTTTCTCTTTTTGATGCTGGTATGGATCCCACTGAAATCGCTAAAAAACTGGGTATGAAGGATCATAGATCTATTGCTACTTACATGAAATCTAAAGGATATATTTGGTCTTCAGAACAGCAAAATTATATTCTTTTAAAGGGTGATGTTTCTTCTAATGATAAGAATGATAATAATATAGAACTAGATGATTCTTTAGAATTAGATAATACAGATAATTCAAATTATTATTCTCAATTAAATAAAAGTGATTTATCAATAGATGGCATGGAAAAATTTGAAAGTTTACTACCCATGCTAGAAATGATAAATAAAAATAAAGATAAATTAGCTGAACTTTTATCCATAAATTCATCTGCTACTATTCCAAGATATATAGTGGGTGGAATCACTATAACTAAATCTCTTTGCATGTCACATTCTTTAGCTGAATTGATTAAAGAATTTAGTAAAGAAAAAAATATAAGCCAAAGAGAAATCTTTGAAGTAGCTATTATAGAATTTCTAAAAAAATACGGTTATGAAAGTGAAATCAATACATTATTTTCATAAAATGTCTATACCTCGGTATGACATTTTATTTTTTAGCTAGTTACTTGCTTTTTATAATATTTTTTCTTTTAATATTAGTTATATATTTATTTTTATAATGAAACAATATTTTTATTTTATTAAATATTTAATAAAGATTTGATAATGCAAGAGACTATCTTTATTTAATTAATATTTATTTTAACAATTGCCCCTTCATTAAATCCCCTATGTACAAGCTATAGCCTTATTTACTCATTGGAATATTAATCCAAAAAAATTGGAAATATAAGTGCTATTAACGAAACAACTGAATTAACTGTTACATTTTCTAGTCAGTCAACTGTAACAGAAGACAAAGTAACAGGAAAAACTTTAACATTGAAGCAAGGAGAAACAACTGTAACAGCAACCTACAAAGAAGGTAGCTTGGACAACAATGCAGCTGTTTTTGTTATATCTGAGACTAATTTACCAGAAGGAATTTATGAAGTAACTTCAACAAATTTTGAAATTCCTGCTAATATAACTACATTATACAATATTTCAGCACCAGAAGTAAAGAGCGTAAATGTTAAAACTGGTGCAAAGGATTTAGTTTTAACATTAAGTGAAAAAGTAAAAGCAACAGCTGAAGGAAGTATCTCTGTGGAAGTAAGAAAAGATGATACTTTAATTGATGTAGGAACTCCAGTATTAAGTGAAGATGGTTTAACAATCACTATACCATCAAAGGATGGTTCAATATTTGCTGATGCAAAATATGATGTTAAATTATCTGGAATATCAGACATGGCTGGTCTTTCTATAGCTGATAAAAACACAGCTTCAGTTACAAAAAAGACAGCAGCTGATAAGATAGAAATAACATCAATTGGAGTTGCACCAGCAGCTAATCAAACTATAGCTTATAAATTAACTGATAACTATGGTATTGAATATACAGATGCAACAGCTTTAGCATCAGGAAAAATCACTTCTGCTGCTGCAACACTTACAGTTTCAGGACTTCCAATAGAAGTTGCTATAACTGGAGATAAAACTGCAACATTTAATGCTACAGGACTAGCTAAAGATACAGAAATAGAAGTTAGTATAACTTATACAGCAGGAGATGTAACAAAAACTGCTACAACTAAATTAAAAGTAGGAGATGCTGCTGCTGCTGCATCAATAAAGAATATAACAATATCAAATGCTCAAGGAGAAACTGATCCTGAAAACAACGGATTTATACTTGGAAAACTAACTCAATTTGATTTAACAGCAAATTTATTAGATCAATACGGAAATGCATCTACAGATGACAATATAGTAACTTGGTCAATTTCAGACAATAGTGTTATAGCATTTAATGGTATAAATGCTGCAAAAACAGTTGTAAATGCTGCACCTAAAACTCAAACATTTGATGTAAAGGCACAAGGAACAGCTATAGTTACAGCATATCTTGCAAATGGAGCTAAAACTGAATACAAGGTAACTATTACATTAGCAGGATTAAAGTCAATAGCAGCAACTAATGTAACAGGTGCTGTAAACTTTGAAGATAAAGAAGTAACAACTGGATTTACTTTCACTGATATAAACGATCAACTAAATACATTAAAGCCACTTGCTAAAGATGTAACTTTTGCCTTTAAATCAGGTGATAAATTAACAGCCAATGATATTGTTCTTACAACTCTTGCAAACGAAGATGGAACATTTAAAGGATTAAAAGTAAATGCTAAAAAGTCTGGAACTTATACAATTACAATGACTTACGCTGATAAAACAGCAGATTTCACAGTTATATCAGAAGCTGATACAGCAGTTGTTAAACTTGCTGATATTGCTGATTTTACAACTAAAACAGGAGCAGCTGAAGTTAAATTCGATGTTAAAGCAATAAATAAACATGATGAAGTTCTTCCTGTACAAGCTCAAAACCTTTTATTAACATGGTTTAATAGCACTGGCTCAAAAGTAGATGATATTTCATCTGCAATAACTGTAAAATACTATGATATTGATGGTAATGAAATAACTACACCAGCTTCATCAACAACAGCAGTTGCAAAAGTTGGAGTAACATTTAAGGGAACGGACCCTACAACTTACACATTAAAAGCAGAAGTAAAAGATACAGTAGCTATGGATACAGCTAAAGTAAGTTGCTCAGTAGCAACACTTAAGAGTGTGCAAATTGCAAAAGGAATAGTTGCTGATGATAAATTTATTGTTAACGACACTGCTAAGCAATATGTAGATGTAGTATTAAAGGATACAGATGATGCAGTTATGATGGATATGTCAGGACTAAGCGTAATCATAAAAGATGCAAATGATAACCTAGGAAAAGCTTTTGCTACATTAAAATATAAACATTTAGCACAAGATGGCACAGCAACTTATGATGTTACAAAAGATGGAGCAGTAGGTATCGTACTAGAATTAACTCCAAATACTACTGATTTAGCAGCTGGAACTTACAGCGTATGGGTAGAAAATGCTGATAAGACAATTAAATCAAACGTAGTTAACATGGTAGTAAGAGAAGCAAGAGCACTTGATAAAGTAACTATTGCAAATACTGATATAGTTGTAACTCTTGGTTCAACTGCAAATGTTGTAATAACACCAGTAGACCAATATGGAGATGTTATAGCTATACCTAAAAACGGTGAAGCTTTCCAAATTACATTAGATGGTACACCAACTACAGTTGCATTAGGAACAGTAACTGAAAAGAAAGATGGCGATAAATTAGTTGGATACACATTACCGCTTATAGGAAATGCTAAAGGATCAGAACAAATAACAGTTAAAGTTAAGTTCTCAGAAACAATTACTAAAACAATAGATTTAAATGCTGCGGTTAAAGCTGCTGGAGATGTTGTAGCACTTAAATTTGGTGATGATGCTGACAATGATGGAGTATTAGATACTAAACTACATGATACAGTAATGGGTGATACTGACACATATAACACAGTTGCACTTAATTTAACTGGATTAGATGCAGATGGAAATTCAATAATAGTAAAGGCATCAGATTTTACATGGGATACATCAGAACTTCCAGCAATGATAACATTTGATGAAGCTAATTCTACATTTAGCGTAAAAGCCGACACTATTGATGAAAACCATACAGCAACAGGAAAAGTTACAGCTTATCAAGCAGGTAAAGCAGTAGGAAATATAACAATAACATTTACAGATGCTGAGCCAACACTTGTAAGTTTAGATTTTGCAGAAGCAGATAAAGTTAAAGACATAACAGAAGTAGACTTAGACTTAAATACTATAACATTATTAGCAAAAGATAATTTTGGTGGAGAAGCAAATCCAGCAATTAAAGCTAGTACTATAACAAACTGGAAGTCATCAGATACTTCAGTAGCTACTTATGTTGCAGGTAGTATAAAAGTAACTGATGGTGCTAAAGTAGGCGATACTGCAATATTTACAGGTTCATACCAAGGTAAAATTGTAACATTTACTGTTAAAATAACAGACAAAGGTTTAGCACAAGGAGTTGCTTATAAAATAAACAATAATGCTAATTTGATTGGTAAAGTTTCTGCTACAGCAGAAAATACTACTATAACTGCAAATATACTTGAAAGCACAGCATCAGTAGATAGCTTAGTAAGTATGGATGCTATACTTTCAATGGGATTAACTCCAACATCAATCGTTGTTAACGGAAAAACATGCTCAACTGCAGATGCTATAAAAGAAGCTTTAGATTTAAACGGTAAAGATTACACTCAAGCTACTTTAGGAGATTTACAGGTTAACGGAAATACAATAGTTATTAATTCAAATGGCGCAACATTAACATTAGTTGTTCCAAAGGTGTAATACCTTCAGTTCTTTCACAAAAACTTAACCTAATGAATAAAAACATATCTAAAAACAAATCACATCTATACTAAACTATTAAACACAACTAACTTAAAAATAAGCCATATCATTAAAAAAGAGTACTAGAAATGGTACTCTTCTCTTCTTTTATTTATATATGTATCAATATTTCTCTACAATCCTATTTTCAGTTTCTTAATATATAGATATTATTCTTATATTATAGCTGTAAAATTCATTTAAAAGCATTTAGAGCATATCAAAAGGTAAAATAGATATGAAACTACGTCTACATTAATTTCGTAGCTTATAATCAATATATTTTAAGCACAAAAAGAACTAATCCCCCAAAAAAGGATTAGTTCCCTATGAAATGTATATTTAATTTTACAGCCAGTGATATGAAATGGCTATTTTATGAGATTTGATTTGAATTTGTGTTGACATGATTTGGGTTTGAAATGTTTATTTAAATCCGTTCACATTTATTTTAAGGTGCTTAACACCGTGTAAGTATAAACAATAGAATATAGAGTACAAATAATTTATACTCTATATCCATTTTTGTTTATAGTTTAAATTACGCTCTTTTCACTTAAATGTTTGGAGAGCAAGGTTTGGCTCTTTTATTATTTAGTATCTAATGTGTAAGTTGTTACATTTCCAGCCGCATCTGTTAGAGTAACAGTTACTCCATCTAATGCAGAAACCATTTCTGGTGTTATATTTTCATCTGCTGAAAGTACTTTGAAAGTATCTGTTGTTTTAACAGCCTTAGAAATTGGATTTCCACCAATTGTAACTTCTGCTGTTGCATCTTCACTTAACACAGCAGTTGCTGAAGTTACAGCTTTAGTACCATTTTCTGTAGCAGCTTTTAAGTCTATAACACCATTAGCACTTATAGTTACGTTCTGACCATTTACTTTTATGTTTGATACTGTTGGAGCTACTTTATCTTCAACAGTAACTTTTTCACCAGTACTATCATTCATATTTATTACTGATCCAGAATCACCTGTCACTTTAACACCTTTTGCATCTGATGTAAGATTTAAGTTAGTTACAGTTCCGTTTATTGCTAATTTAGCAGCTTTTGTAACTTCTACATTAGTAATATTTCCACCTAAAGCTACTGCTCCTGTAGTATTCACAGTAACTTTACCAGTAACAGTTCCACCATCATTCTTGAATCCTGAACCATTAGCATCTGTTATAACTACATTAGCTATTGTTCCTTGGTTAACAAATGTTCCACTTACAACATCTTTAATGTTAACAGTTCCAGTAACTGTTGAACCATTTATAAATTCCGCATTTGGAGTATTTACTGTTAAGTCTCCATCCAAAGTTCCGTTATCTAATTTAACTGTTGCACCTAATGTGAAATTATAGCTTATATTTGCTTTAAGTGTTTTTCCATTTAAATTAATATCAACTGGATGTCCTATTGTTAAATCCGCAACATCAATATTATCAGTTAATGTTATTACACGAACAGCATCTTTTGCTATTGCAGCTTTAAATTCATCCGCATCTTTAACAGATGCTTCTGTATTTACATCGCCATTAATTTGGTATGGAAGCTTCTTCTGTCCTCCATTTGTCAATTGCTCTCCATCTATACTTTCTATAAAGTTAGAGATTGTTACTACTGTTGTTTTAGCATTTGTTAATGTTCCATTTGGAAGCACTATAGTTATAGAATCTACTTGAGCATCCTTATCATCGTAGTTTTTAATATCAGCAACAATTTGTGTACCTGTTGGTAGTGGTGCTCCATTTAATGTATAATTTGATGTTGTTAATGCATTTGCATAACTTCCACTAACTTTAACTGGTTTATTAAACTTAATATAAACAGCATCTTTTTCTAGTGTATTTTTTTCATCTGTTAGGGTATCAAATCCATCAGAATAATTTGTATCTGCTACTGCCCATAAAATTTTGAATTTTTCTTGTGATACTGGTGTTCCTTCTACTGTAAAGGCTTTTGTTGCTGAAGCTGCTGTATTTCCAACATCATCTGATATTGATCTTACTACAAGTGTCCATTCACCTGGATCAAGGGCTTTTGTTGGCTCTACTTCTATAACTGTATCATAATCATCTAAAACCTTAGTAATTGCCTTAGCTTGTATTGTTTGGCTATTGTCTTTTTTAATGAATTCTGCTGTTGGTTGTGGAATAACAGGTTGTCCTTGTGCCTCAGTTGGTAAAGTATCTCCACCTCCTGGCATTTTAATTGGCTCGGACATAGTAACTTTATATTGTGGAAGAAGTTTACCTTGTTCATCTTTAGCTTGTTCAATTTTACTTATTATTGGGCTTGTTACATCAGGAGTCTTCATAGCTCCATCTAAAGGCATAAGTATTTCTACATTTTTCTTACCATTACTTGCTGCTACTACTTTATCCTTTTCTATTACTAGACGATAGCTATCATTAAAGTAGTTTTTATTTGTATTTCCTGTATCATAAAATTTTGTCCAGTCTTGTTTTACTTCAACTTTAAATTTAACATTTTCAGTACCTATTCTAGTTACTTTAAGTTCTTGTTGATCTTTAACCATACTACCTATAGGAACATCTTTCCATTCCTTTAAGGTTGTATTATATCTTTGAAGTTTAATTAATGCTTCATTTGATAAATCTTTTGTAATTTCTTTATTAAATGTAACTATATATTGTTCTGGGGATTGAACTTCAACTTTTGCATCTGGAACTCCAACATCTTCTGGAATAACAAAATCTAATGTTTGTGTATTCATTACATTATTAGGATCATCAGTCTGGTTTGCCCAGTCACCAATATTTGATCCTTGTAATGAATGTGTTTCTGGTACAAAGTAAATTTGATCCCCATTAATATCTTTACCTAAAGTAATTGTAACAACATTTCTAGTATCTTCTCCAGTTTTAGCATTGAATGTACCTACTTTTGCAGTAGCCTTATTAGTTCCTACTCCCCATTTATCATTACCTAGCTGGAATCCATCTATTACCCAGTTTTCTGGTTTCTCTGCATCGTTAGAAACTACTGCTTCTGAGAATGTAACTTTGATAGTTTTAAGCCCTTCTCTTTCTATTCCTAACATTGCCGGTCTTCTAGCATCTGTCAATTTTGTCATTTTCGTTCCACTTGTAGGAACTGTACCTGTACCATCGCTAAAATCTACAGCTACATTGGCGTTATCTGTTAATACACTACTTGTATCTAATATAACATATAAGGCTTTACTATTTCCTGGTACTTCCTTAAGCCCTTTTATAACTCTAGGTTTTCCAGCTGTCATATCATTCGCAGCTTCTGTTCTAACATTAATTGATACTTTGTCATTGATAGAACCATCAGCATTAACATATTTTTCTATTGGCACATCTTTGTTAAAATATAGAATAACACGATCAGCTTGTTCTGCTAAAACATCTGTTAATGTTGCTCCTAATTTTTCTTCTCCACCGTTATCAGGATTTGGAGTCATTAGCATATTTCTTGTTGCAGTAAGATTAATTAAATTTTTATTTGCTGCTTCAAGAACTGTTGCTCTTAAAATTGCTGTTCTTTCAACATTCAATGCTTCAGATATAAGCATTACTGTTGCTTTACCATTTTGTAATGTTACACGCTTTTCTGCAAAGTTACCAAATGTAGTTGTAAATCCTACTTCTACATCTCCTGCATCTGTTACAACATTTCCTTCTGAATCTGTTAATTCAAATGTAACTAATGCACTATCTGAGCCATCTGATTTTAAGAAAGTTCTATCATCTTTAATGGTCATTTTTGTACTATATAATGATGATATATCTGGCATAGTGAATTTGTAAGTCATATCCTTCTGGGTTTCTCCACTTACCTTAAGACCAGTAACTAATACATTATAGCCTTTTTTTACTTCTGCACCACTTACTTTTAAAGTAATCTCTTTCTTATTTTCACTTAATGTAGCTGATATTACTGTCATTCCTTCTATTTTGAAGTTTTCAGCTTTAGCTTCATCAACTGCTTTTGATAATTTAACGTTTAATTTTGAATCGGTAATAGCACTTACTGATTCAACTTTTAATTGTCCATCTACTGGAGTAACTTGTCCGTCTTTCCATTCAGCATCTATTTTCACTTCTGGTAAAATCTGATCACCTTTAGCTGCTTCTGTGAAAGTATCTAATGCGAAATCTTTACCAAGTACAGCTGCATCTTCTGCTGCTTTTGAAACTGCTTTATAATCTACATATCCTGTTTTATCATCTAATAAAGATATTATTCCTTCATTTGTTGAAAATTTGTCATATAATGGAGCTTCTAATCCTAATGACTTATCTTCATATGAATTATTTAACTCACTAAAATTGAACTTAACGTTCTGTGAAGCTAATTTTACTATTACATCTGTAGTCTTTGCAGATACGCCAGAAGTAAGAGCAGTTGCTATTAACGTACCCATAGCAGCTGTTGATAATACTGAAAGACATTTTTTATTGTTTTTCATAAACATTCTCATTCCTTTCCTTACTCGTAAATTCATATGTTATATTTAAACCTATTAATAAATATCTACAACATCAAATTCTTGTTGTCCAGGTTTTATTATTCCACCATCAACAACTTTTCCATCTTTAACAATTCTTTGTTGTATATCAAATGTAATAGAGATTATATCACTACCACTTACATTTGATGTAAAACTGTCAAGATTAAAAGTTTGGTTGAATACTGCCGCATTTTCAGCAGCAATCTTTATAGCTTTATAGTCAACATAGCCTTTTAAATCATCTCTAAGTGATATTACATTGCTACTTCTTTTTACATACTCATCATATAATTGTGAGTCAAGTCCCAACGCTTTATCTTCAGCTGCTAATCTTATATCATCATAATAATATTGATAATATGTATTAGTATCTTTTACCAATACACTAGCAACTTTAGCACTTGCTGATGTTGAAACCAGAAAGGATATCATTAATGTACTTATTATACTAACTATCTTTTTCTTCATAAGTCTATCCCATCTTTAATTTATTTTTCTGAATTTATGGATAAGGGTCTATACAGACCCCTATCATAAATTTAACTCTAAAACTATTTTATAACTACAAGAGCTTTAGCTTCATCAGCTGTTAAAGTCTTGTTAATAGTTACTACAAATGTTCCATTTACGTTTCTTGTAGCTTCGCCATCTACTGTTACAGTTTTTGATGCATCAACACCTTTAACCATAACTATAGTTGTTCCTACTACTGCACCTGGTTTTGTTTCTACTGTGAAGTTTTCAACTGGTGTAGTTGATTTTTCTTTTAACTGAACTAATTTTTCAGCTTCTGCAGTAGTTAATGTTTTGTTAATTGTTACTACAAATGTTCCATCTACAAGTCTTGCTTCCTGTCCATCAACAAATACATCATATTTTGCAGCATCTACATCTTTAACCATAACTATAGTTGTTCCTACTACTGCACCTGCTTTTGTTTCTACTGTAAAGCCATTGCTAATAACTTTTATACTATCTAATCTCTTAGTTAAATCTTCTCTATCTGAATCTTTTAAGCCTTTAACTAATTCTCTAGCAGCATCTACATCAGCTTGCTTTCTGCTACTTTCAGCTTTAGATACTGCTGCTTTAGCATCAGCTAATTTCTTTGCATATTCAGTATTTTCTTCAACATTAAAGTTTTTTCTATTAACTTTTCTTCCGTTAGTATCTTTACTTGATGGTTCATATGGCTGAGTGTTACCAGCTCTATCTTTCTTAGTTCTAATAGTTACTTTATCTTTAATAGCTGTCACAGTAATCTTATCGCTTCCTTTAACAGGAGTGCTTGATTCCATAGTGTAAACTAAGTAAGTTCCGTTAACTATTTTTACTGACTTAACTTCAAGCTTACTGTTTTTATCACTTATAAAGTTAAAGTCATCTGTATAAGCTCCAACCATAGTTGGATCTAGTTGAGTGTCAAATTTGATTGTAACTGTGTTGTTAGTTTCATCAAATCCCCAGTTATCTACATATCCGTTCTTTTCATCAATATCAAGTTCTGGCTTAATTAAATTGTCATATAATTTTACATCATTTGCCTGTATGCTTTGTCCAGCTTCATTTTCAGCAGCGTCCTTATCAAATCTAATCTTTAAGTCAGCACCTGCTTCTTTTACAAACTTATTATTATCTTCGCCATCCTTGAATTTGAAGATTAATTTATCTCCTGAAGGTCTAACAGTATCTGCTATTACATAATCACTGCTATTTCCATCTTTGTAGAATAAGAACTTATTCTTAACTGGTTTTTTAACAGCTGCAGTAAATTGCATTTCTACTTCAACATCACTTGATGGTTCACTCATCTTAATTGATGAATCTAACACTTTTATAGCAAGATCACTATTCATGTTTCTATCTTGGTAATCAGCTTCCATGTTGTTTCCAGCTAAGTCTTTAACATCAGATTTTACGATTATTCCTTTAATCTGATCTTCTGCTTCATAAGAATCCTTAAATTCTATTGTAACTGTCTTACTGTCTGAAGCTAATTTAATATCTGTCTTTGATGGAAGTTCTTTTACTTTATTTTCTTTATCTATATATCTGTAGTTTGCAGCTTTTTTAACTGAAGATGAATCCATTTCTTCTGAGAACTGGATAACTATTTTCTTTCCATCTCTTCTTGCTCCATCAACCTTTGGTGCAACATCGTCTTCACCATTTAATTGACCTTCATAATCATCCATTATATTGTCTGAAGTATCAGCAATGTTTTTAATCTTTAATGTATATTTCTTTGAACTTAAGTTCTTTTCATCTTTTAATTTGATATCATATACATCTGTATCATCATCTGTTCCATTAGCAGCTTTTACTTCTTTAATATCGCTACTAATATCTGTTCCACTTGAATCCTTTAATTCATAGTTCTTTGTATTTGTTGCATGAGTATATCTAACATCTTCAGTAAATCTTACTCTTATAGTTTCAGCATCTATTGAAGTTATACTTGCAACCTTTGGCTTAGTATCGTCTTTTTCAGCTTTGAAGTTTTCTCTTGTATCTTCTGCTACTTTGTTTCCATAAGCATCTCTTACATTATCGCTTATTTCTACAGTATTAGAACCAGTCTTTATATCTCCGCCTACTCCAGTTATCTTAACTTGAGTATCATCTTTTTTCAATTCTATTTTTGCATCACTTGGTAATGTATGATCATTTAGCTTGTAGTTTGATTTTTCTACAGCTGTTTCTGCATCCATTGCTCTATCGAAGTCGATGTAGATTTTTCCATCAGTTCCACCAGTAATCTTCTTAACTCTTGGTTTTGAAGTTACATCATCTACTTTAAATTCTTTAGTTACTTCTTGAACTTTAAATCCAGCTGCATCACAAAGAATTTCTCCCTTTTCTCCATCTGGAACTTTAAGTTTATTTGTTCCTGTATCAAGAGATGATGCAAAGTAGTATTCTACTTTATTTACATACGCTCCCTTTTCAAATATTAAAGTATCTTTAGCTTTACTTAAATCATAGTCAGCACCTACGCTCTTAACTGTCTGGCCATTTATTTCTAATTCATCTGCTAATTTGTCAGCTGCATCATGTTCATCAATTGCATCTTTTACAAATACAGCTTCTGAGAATTCAACTATTAGCTTGCTGTTACCTCTTACTTCAACCTTTTTAACTGTTGGGTTAACTAGGTCTTTGAAAGTAACATCTTTTTCGTATTCTTTTACAGTTTTAACTTTATCTTCTGATAAAACACCTTTTCTAACTTTAACTGTTGTTTCATCTTGTTGTTCTTGTGATTTAGCTAAAGTTAATATAACTGTTCTATCATCATCCTGAAGCACTGCAATTGCATCTGTGTCTCTGTATGATTTATCTTTATCATATTTAGTTAATTGATTTCCATCTACTTCATAGTTTGAAACATCTTCTGCTGAATCTGAATCTACTTTACCAGCAAATACAATCTTAACTTGATTTAAGTTAAGTGCTTCAATGCTGCTAACTTCTGCTTTACCATCTGAATCTTTTTTACCTCTTAATTCATCTTCTATAGCTTTGCTTACTGAAGCTTCTCCACCAACGATAGTAACCTTAGTGCTATCTCCCATATTGTCTTTTATGAATTTGTTAGCTTCACTTACTCTTGTTGAGTTAGCTCCTAATCCATTTAATACAACTGGAGCACCATTTTTAGCTGCTGCTGCTGATGCAACTAAAGCGTCAGCAAATTTTGACTTATTGTCATCTCCACCTGCTGCAACATATATATTATCGAATTTTAAATCTGCTTTAAAATGACCTAAAACTTTTAAGTTAGTTTCAAATCTGTCTGCTCCCTTAGCAATTCTTTCAGCTTTAACTTGTGAAAGAACTGATTCAGGTAAAACAACGTCTCCACCTACTGCCATTACTTTTAAGTCTTTAGCGATGTTCTTTACAACTTCAGGAACTTCATTTCTGTTTCCAAATAATACTGGCATTCCTTTAGTTGCTGCTATTGATGCTACTGATAGTGCATCTGCATATCCTTCAGCACTTACAAGTACTGCATTAGTTGCTTTAGTTGATTCTAAAACTTTTTTAGCAACTGCTGCGTTTGTACCGTATCTTCCATCTTTAGCATCTCCTGCTATTCTTTCTACTTTGTAAGTTTTAGCTAATTCGCTTTGCATAGCTTCTGTTACAACACCAGTTCCACCAACAATATATATATTTTTAGCTTCTAACTTAGTTAATGTAGCTAATAAATCTGCTGATGGTTTGTTTGAAGCATCAGTTAAAAGGATTGGTGCATTTATTGCTTTTGCAAATGGTGTAGCAGAAACTGCGTCTGCATATCCTAATCCATTAACTAAAACTACATTTTCAGCCTTTCCGAATGCCTGTGTAGCAACTTCCTGAGCTGTTGCAAATCTGTCAGCTCCTGGCATTCTTGTTACTTCAGCTGCTGCTTGTACATTAGTAGCAGTTAAAGTTGATGTTAAAATTAAGCTCATAACTGTAGCACTTGCTAGTGCCTTGTGGCTTCTTTTACTCATATTATGATAACCTCCTCATTTAAGTGAAATTAAATAATTAATGTATATAAATTTTATTTATATAATTATAAATTTATAACGATTTTGTGGTTTAAAACGGTGCACTATGATTATTTATGTTTATAAACATTATTATTCATAAGATGCCCAATTTTAAACTTAAGGGTAATTATAACATAAAAATATAGTATTTTCTATAGTTGTAGAAAATATTTTTGGATTTTATTGTGTCAATATCCGGATATATTTTATGTAATCCATATTTTTCATCATAGTGAAAACATCTCACACATTAGTATTTTTAACCTCGAATACTATTATACAACAACATATGTAATTTTTCTATACTTTTTTCCTTAGAAATTATATCCAAGAATACCATTGTATTATATACTATTTTACTCATATTTACTGCATAGCTTTATTATTCTACATAACCCCCATAAATCCTTCTAATTCTTAAGATTAATTTTTAAAAAAATAGAATTTTTTTATTATTTTATTATATTGTTAAAATTCATATGTTTTTTTCATTATTAATCATAATTTTAAATGTTAGCCTTATATATCCAAATATCATAGGTAAAAAAATACATAAGCATAATGCTCCAGTAATAAAACCAATACTAGCTATGCTCCATTTAAAATGTTTAAACAAAATTATGTAATAATATAGTACTAAAGGGTGGGCTAAATACACCACATAGGAGTTATTCGAAATCTTTCTTAAAACCTTAAGGGTTTTTTGGCTAAAACTTCTACTAAATAAAAAAGCTGTAACTATTATAGAATATATAATTATGGAAGGTCTTATAAATGTTGTAGAATAATCCATACTTTTACCTATTTTAATACTGTGAAAAGTTTCCCACAATATACATATTATACATACTAATAATATGAAGTCAAAAAGTTTTTTATGCTTTTTCATTGATTTTATATAATTTGCTATATTTCCACTTAAATATATTCCCAAAATAAAATAAAATAACCAAAATAGAATATTTCTCTTTGAAAAAAAATCTAAAGTTAAATTAGGCATGTTAAAATAATGTCCAGTAGTAATAATACCTCCAGATATAATTAATGATATAAATACTCCTAAAATATTTTTAAAACATAAATATAATATAGGAAAAATTATATATAGTTTAATTATCATAGACATAAAGTACAAATGATAGAAAATTTTATCGCCTTTCATAAAAGCTTCCCACCAAGAGTTAAAATCATAATTTTTATTAATTATCAATAAATATACTATGCCCCAAAATATATAAAGTGGTAATACTTTTCCTAATCTTCTTCTTAAAAAATATAGATATCCTTTTTCTCTTTTATAACTTAACGCTAAACCCAAACCTGAAAAAAATACAAATAAGGGCACGGAAAATCTTGATAATTGATTTATAATTAAAGATAATATATAGATAAAACTTCCTTCTTTACTGCTTCCTAAAGAAAATGCAGATATATGAATAATTACCACTCCTATTATTCCCAATGCCTTTCCAACGTTCATTTCTACTATGTTTTTTTTATCTATGACCTACACCTTCCTTCCACATTTTTCTTGCAATTTACATTATATCATAGCTTTTTTATTTTTATTTATTGATTTTTTTTAATATTATGCTAAACTAGTTTTATAGTTTAATTTTTGGTGCAGATCCTTTAATAGAAATATAAGTTGAAAATCCACAGAACTTTTTATATAATAAGGCGTGGAACTATACTTAGTAAAAGGAGAATAGGATATGAGCTTATACAATGAATGGAAAAAGTTAGTTGTATTTTTCGTGCAAACTGAAGGCGAAGAAGAATTTTGGAAGGAGTTAGGTTCCGTAGAAGAAAAAATTATACCTAACATACTTAAAAATTATAAAGATACTACAAAGGGAAAATTAAAGGATTTAGCAAAAAGTTTTAATGTTTCATCTGTTTCCTTCATGGGGTTTCTTGATGGAATAAACACTTCTTTAAAGCAACCTTTAGAACTAGAAAGTTTGACTGAAGACTCTGAAATAGAATTACATATAGATTTTGAAAAATTATATATTGAAATGCTCCAATCTAATACAGATTATTTATATAATTTACCTGAATGGAATCTTATTTTTGGAAAAGAAAAGATAACGGAGTTAAAGATTGCCTACGGAGATACGAAAACTATAGTAGCTCCTACAAGAATAGGCAGAAATGAATTATGTCCTTGTGGTAGTGGTAAGAAGTATAAAAATTGTTGTGGTAAAAATTCCTAATCACTTTCTACCCTCAATTTTATATTTCTTCTCCTTTGCTTATAAATGATAGCCCCTTAAAAGACGGTGTTACACCGTCTTTTATCTTTTTTGTAGAATTTTTTACTTACCTTTTTTCTATACATATTAGCTCTGGAGGATTATTTATTTGATTAGTAAAAGAAAGTTTAGCTACGTTAAATTCTTTTTGATTTAAACATGATGTAAATTCTTCTATAGCTTTCTTTTCTCTCTTTCCCTCCTCATGTCCATGGTATATAACTAAAATAACAATTCCATGTTTTTCTAATATATTTAAAGACTTCTTTATTGCTAATAAAGTTGTTTCACTTTTTGTTGTTACTTCATGGCAGGCATTAGGTAAATATCCTAAATTAAATATGACAAGTTTTATCTTTCCCTGTATATACTTGTCTAAATTCTCATGGCCATCTAGTATCACTTTAACTCTATTTTCCATATTCATTTCTTTAAGTTTCTTTTCTGTATTTTCCAAGGCAATATTTTGAATATCAAAAGAATACACCTTACCTTCATTTCCTACTAATTCTGCTAAGAACAAAGTATCATTACCATTACCCATAGTAGCATCTACAACTATATCCCCATTCTTTACTTTTATCTTGCATATTTCTTTAGCTATATTCATGGAATTGGTAAAAAAATTTTTTATCATATGCATCCCTCAACTTTAAAAATTAAATTTCATGTAATTATAATATAATTTCTTCTAGTGAATATCCTCTATTTTTTAAATATGATTTTTTTTTATTTATTTCCTCATCATCTATAATATAGCTTTTTAAAGTTTTAAAATTTCCTAAAAGGCTATATTCTTTTAAAGCTGCTGGTATAAATATTGATTCCCCTGCTTTAAATTTTAAAAACTCTTTACCATATTCTATTTGGCCTTCTCCTTCTAAAAAAGTATAAACTGAAAATATTCCTTCATTATTTTTAAATTCCATTTTGCCATTGCCTTCATAAAGTTCTAATGAAAAATATTTACTTAAAGCAATGTAAGTAACCATGAAATCCTTTTCCTTTATTTGTAAACCTTTGTATTTTTCTTGTCTTTCTTTAGCGTTAAAATCTATTACTTCTAATGCTTTATCTATATGTAGATCTCTTTTATTACCATTTTTATCAATTCTATTATAATCATAAATTCTGTATGTTAAATTAGAGTTTTGCTGTATTTCTGCTAAAAGTATTCCTTCTCCTATAGCATGTACTACTCCTGCAGATATATTTATTATATCTCCTTTTTTTACCTCTATATATTTTAAACACTGTTCTATTCTATCCTGTTTAACTGATTTTAAAAAACTTTCCTTGTCTATCCCTTGTTTTAAATCATAAATAAGTTTGGCTCCAGGTTTTGCATCTAAAATATACCACATTTCATTTTTACCCTGCTGGCCATTCTCATGGTAAAATGCATAACTATCATTTGGGTGTACTTGTACAGAAAGCTTATTATTAGCATCTATAAATTTTATAATTAAAGGAAATTCTTTAAATTGTTTCTTCCCTAAGGCTTCATATCTATATTCTTCTATAAAATCATTAAATTTCATACCTTTAAATTTTCCGTTATCTATTATACTTATTCCATCCCTATGAGTGGATACTTCCCAACTTTCCGCTACTATGCCCTCTGGTAGTACTTTTCCCAGCTTTTCTAAATTTCTTCCTCCCCAAAGATAATCTTTATAATTAGGTTTGAATTTTAAAGGATAAAACATTCTTTACGCTCCTTTCTATAAAGTACAATTTTTTAACCTATACAATTATTATATCCTACCACTTAAATTATGTTCAAATTGGATACAATATAATTTTTTAAATTTGTCAATAATTAAACAAATAGTTGTTGACAAATTTTATTTATTATTCTAAAATGAATTAAGGTTCATTATATAAGGAGGAGTTTATAATGCCTAAAATAATAAAGGACTTAAATAATACAATATTCAATATTTCCATGAAATTATTTTCTGAAAATGGTTATGAAAAAGTAGATATGAAATTGATTGCTAAAAAATGTAATATAGCTGTAGGTACTCTTTATAACTATTATCCAAATAAAAAAGAACTATATATATGTATACTAAATAAAAGTTGGAATGAAATTTTTAAAAAGCTTGAAGATATTAAAACTTCTTCCTATGAGCCTAAAGAAAAAATTAGAAAGGCTTTGGTTACTCTTTATGAAAATATAGAAAGCAGACAAGGAATTGCTAAAGAACTAGTAAATAACAATATAAATGATTTAACTAAAGATCCTAGAATTTTAGAATTTAAAGAAAGACTCACTAAAAATATTGAAGTATCTTTAGCACCTATAGAGAAAAAAACTAATTTTAAAAATGATGTAGGGATAAATAGAAGGTTATCAGAAACCTTGCTTTTATCTATTCCCATCCTTATCGAATCCCACAAAGAGGAAAAAGATGATAATATCGAATTTTTAAATGGATTATTAGAAGCATTTATCAAATAAACTAAATCACTATGTAAAAATCTATTTTTGTAAATTTTTACATGGTGTTTTTCATGTAATTGATATCCATTTTATAGCTTTTAAGTAACACTCCCCTATATCCCATTCTAATATCTTTAATTCTTTAGCTTTCTTAGAAACACTTTTCCATTCTCCATTTTCATAACTTAAAACTAAACATAATATATCACTTAAATAATTTTTATTACCTAAAAGCGCATATTTTACTTCACTAGGCACTGCTAAGTTTTCTAAAG
Organism: Clostridium tetanomorphum; assembly: GCF_017873215.1. Lineage (GTDB taxonomy): Bacteria > Bacillota > Clostridia > Clostridiales > Clostridiaceae > Clostridium_AO > Clostridium_AO tetanomorphum. The sequence goes on along the minus strand of NZ_JAGGKA010000002.1, from coordinate 151,834 downwards.
CCTTTTCCATTGGCATATCTAAAATTACATCTATCATAGATAATAGTCCTGTTATATAAGCATTAAATTCACATACATTAGCTTTAATTCTTTTGCTTATCTCTTCGCAAAATTTAGCTCTTATAATACTTATTTTAATTAATTCATCTGGTTTATCTTTAGCTATATTACTTATCAATACTACATTTATCCATTTATAAAGTTCTTTTATACCAAAGAGTCCCATAGCTTGTTCTATGGAGCTTATTTTGCCTTTCAATCCCATGTATGAGTTATTTACTGCTCTTAAAAGCTTATACGAAAGGGATACATCCCTTTTTATTAATTCTCCTAAATCATCAAAATCTAATTCATTTAAATTTATCTTTTCCATTATTTTTATATGTGCTAATTTATTTGCTGGAATATCCCTTGCCTTAAGTACAGAAGGTTTACAAAAAAAGTACCCTTGAAAATAAGTATAACCATATGAAACTGCTTCTTTAAATTCTTCTTCACATTCAATTTTTTCTGCTAAAAACTTAATGTCTTTTCTACTTATTTTTTTTATTACTTCTTTTCTTTCTTTGCCTAAAGTAGTCCTAAAATCTATCTTTATAATGTCTGTCAATTCTATAAACTCTTGATATTTTTTATGAAACACAAAATCATCTAAAGCTATGACATATCCCTTGTTTTTAAGCCTTTTCAAACATTGTAATATTTCTTTTGTTGGTTTAACTGTTTCAAGTATTTCAATAGCAACTAATTCTTTAGGAAGAATAGTACCTATTTCCTCTTTTAATAGATCTTCTGTAAAATTTATAAGAGCTCTTTTTCCTGCTGTAATATTATGTATGCCTATTAAATAAAAACTGTCTGCTATCACCTTATAAGTAGCCTTATTTCCATCTATTTCTTCACAAAAATTATTTAAATTACTTCTATACAATAACTCATAAAATATTACAGATTTGTCTTTATTAAAAATAGGCTGTCTCGCTATAAATATATTCATAAATATCTCCTTTTCATATTGGAAATAGCTCTAAAGTTATATTTACATTATCGGCATTAACACACATATTTTCAGTTATATTTTTTAGTTATCTGATATTTCCCAGTCAATGATAATATAAAATTACATTTTATATTACTCTTTTTATATTATATAATAATATTTTTATTGAATTTTCATATAAATAAATAATAATACTTATTTTGTGTAGAGGGTTATGGAAAATAATTATAATAAAAATCCAAATGAAATTTTTGAGAGCAATATAGATTCCAATAAAAAAGATTCTTCTAGTAATAAAGGTTACACTAATGAACATACCTCTGACTACTATGATAAAGACACAGATGATTTAATTGCTAAGATGGCTCTAAGAATTCGGAGTATAAACTTACTTAGAGAGGAGTTAATAAAATTAGAATTAAATCCAAAAGCCAGACTTTACTTTGATAATGATGTAAACCCACTACTTACTACTTTGTTATCTCTTAGTGCAACCTCATTAAATTTATCCACATCCTCTTCACTTTTATCTACTTCTATCATAGTTCATTCTAAGGATTCAAAAATTAAAGATACTATAAATCTTATATATAGTATAAATGAGCAATGTGAAGATATTTATAAAGTACTAAAAAGAAAAGTTAAAATTCTTATAGATATATCCTGTAATCCTTAAAATGTGGATTGTAAAGCATTTATATGTTTTCAATCCACTTATTTTTTCTTTATATAATATGAATAATATTTCTATATGTGGTTAAAATCTCATGTAAAACTATAATTCTTAAATTATTAAAGGAGATTTTTATGAAAATAGGTATACCAAAAGGATTATTATTTTATAAATATAATCCATTTATTACTACATTTTTCAAAGAATTAGGTGGAGAAATAATACTATCCCCAGACACAAATAAAGACATATTAAACTTAGGTACAAAGTATTCTGTAGATGAAGCCTGTTTACCTATAAAAATTTTTCACGGACATGCAGCCTATTTAAGAGATAAATGCGACATTATATTCCTTCCGAGAATAATGCAGTTAAGGGAAAGAGAATACATATGTCCTAAATTTTGTGGACTTCCTGAAATGATAATAAACAGCATACCAGATATGCCTAAAGCTATTACTTTTCCTATATATGCTTACTCTGAGAAAAGCTTACATAAATGGGCAGTTAAAACGGGACTTATATTTACTAAAAATTATTTTAAAATAAATAAAGCTTTTCAAACTGCTATAGAACATCAAAAAAAATATACCCCTGGAATTAATGATAATAATTATAAGTTAAAAGTAGCTTTAGTAGGGCATCCATATAATATTTACGATAACTTTGTAAATATGGATTTAGTGTCCAAACTTCACAAAATGGGTGTAGGTGCAATTACTGAAGAATATGTAAAAAATAATTATATTGATAAAGAAGTAAAGATGCTGTTTAAGAGACCCTTTTGGACTTTTACTAGAAATTCATATGGTTTTTCTTCCTATGTTGGAACTCATGAAAAGGTTGATGGAATTATATATTTATCTTCTTTTGCCTGCGGAACAGATTCTGTAACAGTAGAACTTATAAAAGATAGATTGAAAGAATTTCCCATATTAGTTTTAAAACTAGATGAACATACTGGTGAAGCAGGGCTAGACACAAGAATAGAAGCTTTTGTGGATATGTTACAGAGAAGAGAATTTTTAGCTGAGAAAAGACAATTGATAATTGACAGTTAAAGAATAAATATTAAGAAATCATCTACTAAAAAGAAAGGAGATGTTGTTAATTATGGTTATAACTTTCCCCCATCTTGGTAATACAGCTTTTGCTGCAAAAGCAATTTTTGATGGGTTAAATATAGATTACATATTGCCTCCTGTAAGCAATAAAACCTCTTTAGAAATAGGTTCTTATTATGCTCCTGAGGAAATGTGTCTTCCATTTAAAATAATGCTTGGAAGTTTTATTAAGAGTATAGAAAATGGGGCAGATACTATACTTATACCTGGAAGCTGTGGCCCCTGTAGATTTGGAGAGTACTCAGAACTTCACATGAAAATATTAAAAAGACTAGGCTATAATATAAATTTTATAGTATTAGATTATCCTAAAGATATAGGGATAAAAGAACTATTAAATAGAATAAATAAAGTTTCTATTAAAAGTGATAAAAATAATAAAGAAAAAATAAATGCTTTGATAAGTGGATATAAAGTTATAAATCTAATAGATAAAATAGAGCAAAAAGCTAGACTTTTAACAGGCTATGAGGTAAACAAAGGAGACTTTAAAAGGGCTTTAAATGAATGTAAAAGAAAAGCTCTTCTTACTAAAAAACCTGATGAAATGATTTCTTTATTTAGAAAATATAATGCTCTTTTAGATAATATAACTTTAAACAAATCTAAAACTCCTTTAAAGGTCGCCATAATTGGAGAAATATATACTTTAATGGAACCTTTTTCTAACATCTATATAGAGGATAAACTTATGGATTATGGAATTTCATCTAAACGATTCTTATACCCTAGCTGGTGGGTAAAAAATGCTGTTTTAACTCCAGTAAAGTTAAATTCCTTAGACATAAAAAGGGCTTCAAAGAAGTATCTTCCCTACTACATAGGTGGGTTTGGGAAAGAATGTATAGGGGAAGCAGTTCTTGCCAAAGAACAAGGATTTGATGGAGCAATTCAAATCTTACCTATGGGATGTATGCCAGAGATAGTTTCAAAATCCATACTTCCTAATATATCTAAAGATAAAGATTTTCCTATTATGACTTTAGTAGTAGATGAAATGACCGGAGAGGGAGGTTATCAAACTAGAATAGAAGCTTTTTTAGATTTACTTGAAAGGAGAAAAGAAAATGTATTACATGGGTGTTGATGTTGGTTCTGTTAGCACAGATATTATACTTTTAGATGAAAACTTAAATTTAGTAGAAAGTCTTTACCTTAGAACTAAAGGTAAGCCTATAAACATTATACAGGAAGGCTTTAAAATATTAAAAGATAAATATAAACACACTGATATAAAAGCTGTAGGAGTCACAGGTAGTGGTAGGCATATTGCCTCTTTTATCATTGGAGGTGATGCAGTTAAAAATGAAATAACTGCTCATGCCGTAGCAGCTTTACACTTAAATAAAGATGTTAAGACTATAATAGAAATAGGTGGGCAGGATTCTAAAATAATAATACTTAGAAATGGTATTGTAACAGACTTTGCTATGAATACAGTTTGTGCTGCCGGTACTGGCTCTTTTCTTGATAGGCAAGCTGAAAGATTAGATATTCCTATAGAATCCTTTGGAAATTATGCACTAAAATCTAAAACTCCTATAAGAATAGCTGGAAGATGTGCTGTTTTTGCGGAATCAGATATGATTCATAAACAACAATTAGGTTATGATGAAGAAGATATAATAAACGGATTATGTGATGCTTTAGTTAGAAACTATTTAAATAACGTAGGTAAAGGTAAAGAAATTAAAGCCCCTGTATTTTTTCAAGGTGGAGTTGCAGCTAATAAGGGGATAAAGGCATCCTTTGAAAATGCTTTAGGATTAGATCTTATAATCCCCGAGAATCATAAAGTTATGGGAGCTATAGGGGCTGCTATAATCGCTATGGAAACTATAAAAAAAGAAAAAAGAAAAACCTACTTTAAAGGCTTTAATATATCGGCTATAAATTTTTCCTCTAAAAGTTTTGAATGTACCGGCTGCGGCAATGGATGCGAAGTTGTAAAAATAATTGGTGATGAAAAAGTACTAGGCTGTTTTGGAGATAAATGTGGAAAATGGAATTCTCCTATGGCCATTGCTAGTCTATGCAATGAATTATAGCTACTACTTTGAGAACGTAAACAGATTTGTGTAAATACAAATGTGCTTACGTTCTACAAAATTCTGGCTTTCTGTATGTGATGACTTAAAAACAAAGGTGTAAAACATATAGTAAATCTACATAACCTCATTATTTAGTAATGCCCAGAAAAACAAAAATTACTACAGGAGTTTATCTCCCATAGTAATTAATCTCATCTATTATAATTTACCGTTCTCAGCCTAAAATTATTTTATTACCTTTAATTCCACTATCTCTGCCCAATTTTCTGCTGTATTTCTTACGACTCTAGCCAATTCTTTTTGAACTTCCTTCACTCTTGATGATGTATCTTTAATTGCTAATTCTATAACTTCTAATCTATCATCTAAAGATTTTTCTTCTTTGCCTTTTTCTCTATCTAATTGTTCTGCAAATGAAGTTTGTACTTCTCCAACAACCTTCACTTTTTTGTTCAGTTCTTCAAGTAATAGTGTATTTTTATCTGTGTTATTTTCAACATTTTCCACTTTACTATCTAATTTCTTTATATCGCCCTGAATTGATTTCATATCACTTTGCATTGATTTCATATCACTTTGCATTGATTTCATATCACTTTGAATTAATTTTAAAATATCAAGTATTTCTTTATCCAAAATATCACCTACCTCATATATATTATATCCATAATTTAGAATAAAATCTATTGGAAAATATTTCATTTAATCTTTATAACTATCACTACTAATCAACTGTTTGTCTATTTCTTTACCATTTTTACAAGTTACTTTATATACATTAACTCTATTTCCCTTTATTTCATTAATTAAATCATACTTTTTATCAGTTAGAGCATTGTTTGAATATATATTAAAAGTTAATTTTCTATTATATATAATTCCTTCTATATATATGGGATACGGCAAAGTATTACCAAATTTATAATCTATATTCCCAAAATCCACAGTTGCATCCATTCCAAGTGGCACATAGGTTGAAGCTATTGTATGATGAGTTCTCTCTTTAGGTAATATATTAGCTCTTGTTACTGCATTATAAAGCGTTGAAGACACCTGACAAACTCCTCCCCCAAAGTCATCCACGAACTTATCTCCTACTATAACTGTAGCGGGCTTATACCCTTTTTCTTCAGTTCTTTGACCAACTACTTCGTTAAAACTAAATGTATCTCCTGGCATTAATATTGTACCGTTGATTGCCCTAGTGCTAAGATCAACATTTGTTGCTCTATTGTTGTTTGAAGAAGCAAAATCAGTTGTAAATGTAGATATTTTAGTATCTATTTTTTTTAAGTCTTGAGAATTAATATGAGGCTTTACTTCTTTCATTACAGAACTTATAACTATATTGTCTTTTTTTCTAATATCCATATTCTTATCTATTTCTTTTTTTATTTTCTCTTTATCTACAACTTGTCCACAAGTTTCCCCTTTTATAATAAAATTTCCTGATGGACTTTTAGTTATTTCTGCATTACTAGCTTGTATATTGTTTTTTTCTTCTATGTTTTTTATAAATTCATCTATTTTACTAGTACTGTATTTATATTTTAAGTTCATATCCTCACTTTTAGGATTTTTTATATTATCATATTTTTTTAAAAATTTGTCATTTTTATGAAGAAGATAAGCTGAATTTACTACATCACTAAAATTGTACTCTATATTAAGTTTTGAAAAATTTAATTTATATTCATTATTTGATGTTTTTATGACAATATCTCTTGCTTTATTTTGGTTTTTATATTTTTGTGATAACAAATCTATTGCTTGCTCTTTAGTTTTCCCTCCTACATTTACTCCTTCTATAAATATTCCTGGATAAATTAAATTCTCATATTTTTTAACTGTATTATATATTGAAAAAGCCTTACCTCCCCCTATTAATACTGCGCCTATAAAAAGAAAAGTTAAAGATAAGATAGCAATTCTTCTTCTTTGCATTTTTCTCTTACGTGCTTTACTTTTTCTTCTAGAATAAGCCTGATTTTTTGTTTCTAATAGCATGTACATTTCACCTTCCTAAAATTTTGTCCTTTTAGCAATTAGAATTTTAGCTCTCTATATATATAATACAACATATATTTTGTCAAATGTGTCAAAATGGTTAAATTTTTTATGAATTTTTATATTTTTGTATTACTATAAGATTTATTTAAGATTTAAATATTTTCCATAATCCTTTATTAAGTTTTCCTTCTAAAGATGATATTTTTTCATCTTTTTCTTTATTATCTTCGTCTAAAATTTCCAATTTGCTTTTTAAATTTGATATAATATTTTCCTTGGTCTCTAAAATTGAATATAAATTATTTATTTTAGTATTCAAATCTTCTATAATAAAATTCTTTTCATTGGCTGATTGGTGAGTATTCTTTAGTTGTTTTAATTCTTCTTTTAAAGTAATATTTTCTTCTTTCAAAGCACCATTTTCTGCTTTTAAACCATCTTCACATTTTGATGATTGTTGAATTTTACTTTGTAAATTCTCTATTTCATTTTTTATATTAATTAAATATCTATTTTTATCATTGATAATTTTTGAAAGTTGATTTATATAATTATCTTTTAGTTCTATTTCACTTTCAATTACCTTATTTGTGGTATCACTAATAACATTCATACTATCACCAATCTTTAAAGTTCCTATGCCCTTAAGTGAATTACTTTCCATATTAAAAGGAATAAACTTTTCATAATTTAGGTTATTATTTTTATCTACACTATCATTAAGTTCAATGAATTCTTTAGTAATATTCTCCATAGATAATAACATAAAATTATTCTTAAGATATTCATCTTTTTTATTATTACTTATATAAATAAAGTTTCCTATACTACCAGTACCTGTATTTATAACCTTTTTCCCTTCCCACTTATTTAACTCTTCACATTTTCTATATACTATATTTGATTTTTCTTTCCACATAATATAACATAAATTTTTCTTACAAAATATTGATGGATATATTGGGCTTAAAAGTTCACTACCTATAACTATATCTTTAGACCAATTAACACTACAATTTTTACCTTCTAAATTTCTATATCTCATTAAAAGAATAAGCTTATCATTTATAATTGCATTATAACAAACTATTGCAATTCCTTCATTATTTACAAAGAAAGCAGCATTGTATTGTGATCTTATATTTATATTATTATCTAAATCTGTCCATACTTTAAATGTAAGATTAAACTTTTTAATTTTGTACTTTCCATTACATTCTGGAGAATAAAAAAAATACAAATTGTCATTATGACAGTCAATTATATATGGATATACATATTTTTTAGAATAAATATCCCCAATCTTTTTTATACACCAATTATTATTAGTCCAATAACTATGAAATACATTCCAATATTTTGTATTAATTTTACTACATAACATATAAAAGATATGTATATCTGAAGATAAAATTTTTAAACTTAAAAAATTGATATTATAATTTTTTAAATTAATATTTGATACAATTACTTCCTTTTGCGAATTATATAGTCTATATTTGATTTTGCCATCTAAAGATACATATAATATGTGAATATTATTGTTTTCATCTATATCTACAGAATAGTCAATGATATAGTCATCCAAAGAAGTGTTTTTTATTTTTTCTTTATGATCATATTCTTCTATATTTAATATCTTATTATATAATGAAAATTTATAGTAAATTCCTTTACTATCCCTAAGTAAGAAATAATATTTATTATTATATATCATTAAAATATTCCTCCAATTTTATAGTAATAGCTATATTTTTCTTCTTAATAATTTATATGTAAAAATTTATAATTTTATTAATTTTTATATGGAAAATCAATAACAAGTTTCAGAAATTAACATATATTATAAGTGTAGAAATAAAATACGCTTTAAGTATATTCTTGTATAAAATTATTCATTTTATTAATTTAAAAAATATTTATCCATGAGGAGGTAAAATTTATGCCAGTAGCAGATGTTACTAAAAGAATAAGATATTACGTATCCAGCCCTTCTGCAGGCACTTTAACTGTAATTGACGGTCTTACTAACAACATAGTGCAAACTTATACTGTAGGCCTTGGAGCATATCAAGTAGTGTTATCAAATGACAATACTGCATATGTTGCGAGTTATACCAATAATGTAGTTTCTATACTTTGTTTTGATGGAACCATACGAACTTTACCTATACCAAACAACGGATATATAGAGGTTGATGGTATATCTGGAAAATTGTATGTATCAAATAGTTCAGAAGTTAGCATATACAATACAGCTAGTGGTTTATTACTTGGAACCATACCTGGCTTTATAGACGAAACATTCCTTAAAGTTACACCAGATAGAAGCAAATTATTAGTTCTAGACAATAATAAAGTAAAAATATTTAGTACTTCTACTTTGAATCCAATAGCAACTATACCTGTAGGATTAAATCCAAATTATATATTAATTACAGAAGACGGTAAGAGAGCCTTTATAAGCAATACAGGTGATAGTACAATATCAGTTATTGATTTAACTACCTTTACTACAATAATAACTATACCTCTTACCCCAGGCTCAAATCCTCAAGGACTGGCAATGATAGGAACAACTTTATTTGTAGCTAATAATGGATCAAATGACATTACTTTAATTAATACATTAAATTATGATGTATCTGCAACAACTATTCCTACAATTCAACCTATAAGGCTTGCTATTACACCAGATGCTACCAAGTTATTAGCTACTAATGGTAGTGGAGCATTAACAATAATAGATATAGCAACCAAAACTGTGGAAGGCTCTATTGGATTAGCTGATGTTCCTTTTGATGTTGCTGCAGGATATTTAGGTACTTCAATTTCTCCTGGAGATCCTATTGACTTAACAGATAGTTATCAGTTAGACGATATAACTGAATCAGTATGCATACTTGCAAATAAAGTATTCTCTCATTGCCAATCAAGGGATTGCCAAAATAACGTAGTTATAGAACCACCTGTTGGAACTACCTTTGATAGTATCCAAAGTGTAACATTTGGTAATGGAACAATAGTTCCTGGAAGCCTAATTGTAACTCCTTTAGATGAAAGACCTAACTTTTCTAGAGTACAGTTTACAATTGATGTTCCTGTAACTATCAAATATAACAATGGTTCAACTTTAGAAACATCTTTACTTCCAATATCAAAAGATATTATTATGTTTATGCCAAAATCTCGTGATGAATTTAACTTCGATATAGTCTTAGAAACAAGAACTAACTTACTAAATACTCCTATTATATCTGGTGAAGACATCGTATTTGCAGCTGGAGTATTCATAGTAATAAAAGTTGTTGGTGAGGTTCAATTATTAATTCCTGCATTTGGGTATTGCCCAGAACCTCCAGAATGTGAAGATTATACTGGCCCTGTTCCAGAAGATGTTTGTGAAATTTTCTTAGATTTTACACAAACTCCATTCCCAGAGGATTTCTTCCCACCACAGTATGAAGATATAAATTGTCAACTATAAAAAATACACTTTATCTATAAAATTAATATTTAAGGAGCTGGTAACATTCAGCTCCTTAAATTTTATAGTTTAAATAATATAAAATTTGGAGGCTCCCTATATGAAAGTGTTGTTTTGTATAAGAAATGACTACTTAAAAAATTTTGCCGGAGATTCTATGCAACTATTAAAAACAGCAGAATATTTACGTAATATGAAAGTCAACATAGATATTAATAATGGTAACATAACCAACTATTCTAATTATGACTTAATACACTTATTTAATTTAACTCGAATGGGAGAAACATATAAATACTATAAAATAGCTAAATTTTATAATAAACCTATAGTTATTTCCCCTATATATTGGAATTTAAATAAATATTATAATTATATACATGATTCTAAAAGTATAAGTCTTTGGAAAAAGTGTGATCCCTATAGAAAAGAAATTTTGAACTCCTGTACTATGATGTATCCAAATAGTATTATTGAAGGAGAGCTTATAAAAAAAGATTTCAAAGTTCCATTACCATATACTGTTATTTATAATGGTATAGAAATCCCTAAATCAAAGTCTTTTTCTTCTAATATTGATAGTGAAAATAAATTAGAAAATCATGTTTTATGTGTTGGAAGAATTTGCCCTAGGAAAAATCAATTAGCTTTAGCTGAAATATGTAATAAATTAAAAGTTAAATTATTATTAGCAGGCAGTATTAATGATAAAGATTATTTTAATAAATGCATAGCTTTTAATAATGTTCATTACTTAGGCTTTATAAATAATCACCATATTTATAATATATATAAATCTGCTAAAGTTCATGCCCTTCCATCTTATGTGGAAACTCCTGGCCTATCTTCTTTAGAGGCAGCTATAAATGGCTGTAATATAGTATCTACTATAGAGGGAAGTGCAAATGAATATTTTAAAGACATGGCTATATATTGTAATCCCTATGATTATGATAGTATATTTAAGTCAATTGAAATAGCATTAAAAAGTGATAACAATGTGAACCTTTCTCATTATATAGCAAAAAACTTTAATTGGAATAAATGTGTATCCCCTCTTTATGATAGTTATTGTAATTTAATATAAAGAAAAATCTGATGCCTATTTAAAAGTGGTATCAGATTTTTTTACAGTAACTTAAATTATATAAAAAGAATACTATAAATAATATGGAGGTGTACATCTTATGAAGATACTATTTTTAGAGGATTCTCCCTTGGTTAAATATGGAATAGGCCCTATTATGGAAAAGAAAAATATAGAAGTTAAATATAGTCAATTATATATTGATATATCAAATGGTAATTTCAGCACTTTAGTAAAAGAAATTGAATCATTTAAACCCAATGCGATTTTTAATGCAGGTATGTGTATTATAAATAATATAAATGCTTTTCTATATAAGATAAAAATCAGCAACATAAAATATATCTATTGGGCTATAGAGGATCCTGTAGATTTTAAGTCTGTTTCCTTACCTCATGCATTAAATGCAGACTTAACATTAACTACATCCATAGAATGTATTCCTATTTATAAACGCTATGGGATAAATGCCATGTTTATGATGTTTGGAATCAACGACACTTTTCATAAATCCGGCATATATGATAAAAAATTTGACCATGACATAATATTTATAGGTAACAATTATTCAAGGCATGCAACTAGAATTTATGGAAATAACATAATGTTAAAACCTTTAATTGAAAGAAACTATGATTTAAAAGTATATGGAAATGATTGGTGGTTTGATGATAATCAAAAATTTATATTAGATAAAAAGTTTTATGGTGGATATTGTAATTATGAAGAAATTCCTAATGCATATAGTACTGCAAAAATAATATTGGGACTTCATTCCGTAGGTAATTCTAGTACCATGATGAGTATGAGGACTTTTGAAGTAATGGGTTGTAGTGGATTTTATTTATCTCAATATGTTCCTTCATTAGAAAAATACTTTACAAATAAAAAGCATTTAGTATGGTGTAGAAACTCTAATGACACATTAAAATATATAGAATATTATTTAAAACACAAAAAAGATAGGACTAAAATAGCTAAAAATGGACAGCTTCAATGCTCTCTATATCATAATTACAATAATAAAATAGACTCCCTTATAAAAGAAATGAAACTAAGAAATATATGGGAAAACTAATTATAGGAGGATAAGTATGGTTACCTTTATTCAAATGCCCACGGTTCCTTATAATTGGATGGTTCAGAGACCTCAACAAATAATGAAACAACTAAGCCTAAAAGGACATACTGTTTATTATATAGAGTCAAAACAAGGCAATTATATAAAAAAAGAAAATAATAACTTAAATATAATTGGAGCAAATTATAATATTACTTCTAAATATCTAAACAGACCTATTATTCTTTGGTGTTCTTCTCCTGACCAAGTATCTAATATTGATAAAATACCACATGATTATGTAATATATGATGTAGTAGATGATGCTACTCATGAATTTTCATCTTGGTCTGGACATATAAATTCCATGCTTTCCAGAGCTAATATAGTATTTACATCTTCCAAACAATTATATGATAAATTTAAAGGAATGCATAATAAAGTTTATCTTGTAAATAATGGAGTGGATTTAGATAACTTTTCTAAATCCAAAACTTTCACTCCTCGTGATTTACCAAAAAATAAAAAGATAGTAGGCTATGTGGGAGCAGTTGCCTCTTGGTTAGATTGGAATCTTATAAATCATATAGTTAAAGACTCAAGTCACAATTTTGTCTTTGTAGGTCCTTTGTACAATATAAATAATTTTCCTATACTCCGAAGCAATGTATATTTTTTAGGAGTTAAGAATTACGAATATATTCCTTACTATATAAACAACTTTAATTGTTGCATAATACCATTTCAAATAAATAGCATGACTAATGCGTGTAATCCTATAAAATTATATGAATATATGAGTTCAGGAAAACCTATTGTGAGTACTGCTATGAAAGAAGTAGTTAATTTTTCTAATTTATGTTATATTGCTAATAGTAAAGATAGCTTTAAAAAGCATATCAATTTAGCTATAAATGAAAATGATAAAAATTTAATTAACCTTAGAATAAAAACCGCTGAAAATAATAGCTGGAGTAGCCGTACCAATAAGATATTGGACATATTAAAAAAAGAATTAAAAATATAATAGAGTTTCCTAAATTAAAATGCTCCCCTTGTGATAGACAGTTTAAATAACAAAAACTGTTGCCATAAGGGGAGCATATAAAATTTGAAACTCTATTTTTACACTTGTTTTTTACATAATTTTCACATAATTGAATCTTTTATTACTTTTTACTATTTCATATATTCCTTTTATAGGTATATTGTATAGTTTTAGATTTTTCTGAACTATATCCATGTATTCACATTTAAATTTTATAGATTGGGTACATCCTGCTGATATTCTGCAAGGAGTTGATATAATTTCTGCCTTACATCTCTCTCTTAGTAATTTATTATATAAGTAAATTGCTCCATTGTAGGATTGAAATACAACAATATACTCCTTATTATCATTATTATAGTAAGCCATACCACATTCACTCCCATAACACTTTAGATTAAATACTCTTTCTAATCCAAAGGATATTTCCTGTAATTTCAAAGTCTTTATTTATTAATATTATATGCTTTTTAGGTATTGAGGTGTATATTGTTTTTACTCCCTTATTAAACATGAAACTTCTTATTGTATTATATAGTTCTACTAAATAGTCATTATTTCTACTATCATTATTTATATATATATTAACTAAGCTATTATCCTTTAAAATTTTAAAGGATATATAAAATTCTCCTTTTTTAAAACACAATCTATAACTTTGATTTAATTTTTTTTCTAATCGTAAGGGCATTGTATTAGAAATGCAATAATAATTTTCTGGTATATTATCACACTGCTCATATTTATAATCTATTTCGCTATTATTACTAAATGCATTTAATTTCACAGATACATTATCTGCTAATAAAAAATATCCTGCTTTTTTTATATCTTCTTCGTCTGCATTTATAAGAATCCTATCCATGTACATAATAGATTTACTTTTAATATACTTGATAATTTTTTCTTCTATTAGTTTATAATCTGCCATATTTGCTTTTTCTATAAAATTTATTTTATGCAAAAATGCATATTTACCATAATTATCATCCTCATAACTTATTATACAATAGGCCTTTATTATATCTCCTTTTTTTATCTGTAATAATTCACATTGTCCATTTATTATATTTTCTCTTAAATATTCTTTATACTCATCACAATAATTCACTTTATCATTAAAATTATTTATAACTCTTAAAATCCAGTTATCACTATTTTCATTAAGCAAACTATTTAATTTTTTCACTGCTTGTTTAAAGTTTTTGCTATTTATATAATCTTCCAGCTTCCAATCATTTTCTATATAATTCTTATAATTTTTTAAAGATTTATATAATAAGTCTTTATACTTTATATTATTCTTTATACAATATTCCTTTGCCCACTCCCTTATATCATTCACAAGAAACCTCCCTATTTAGCATTATATATATCTACTATTGCTGTAACTACCTGTTCTATATCATTAAAAGTATTATAATATCCTGGACTAATTCTTACGGTTCCCCATTTATTGCTTTCTATTATTTCATGTATTAATGCAGCACAATGATATCCAGTTCTAACAGCTATATTCTTTTTATTTAGTAAATATCCTACTTGTGAACTGTCTATATTATCTATATTAATAGATACAACACCACATCTATTCTTATAAGAGTCATATCCATATATTTTTATATAAGGCAGTTTTTTTAATTCTTTTAGTAAATATTCTATTAGCTCTTTTTCATGTTTCTCTATATTATCTCTTCCCACTTTTTTTATAAATTTAATTCCTTCACACAATCCTGCAATGCCTGGGACATTCAATGTTCCACTTTCAAATTTGTCTGGAGCAAATTCTGGCTGAGTTATTAAATTAGAATTACTTCCAGTTCCTCCATATTTTAATGGTTCTGCCAAAGCTGCCTCTCTTATAAACAATCCCCCTGTCCCTTGAGGTCCCAGAAGTCCTTTATGACCTGGAAAAGCTAATAAATCAATATTGTCCCTATTTACATCTATGTCTAAAATTCCTGCACTTTGTGATGCATCTACCATAAATAATATTTCTTTTTCTCTAGCTATATTCCCTATTAAATTTATGTTTTGTACAGTTCCTAAAACATTAGAAGCATGATTTATTACTATAAGTTTTGTGTTATTTTTTATTTGTTTTTTTAAATTTTCTATATTTAAGTTTCCATACTTATCCACATCAACTAATGTAACTTCAACACCTTTTTCTTTTGCATTAGTCAAGGGTCTTAATACAGAATTATGTTCTATAACTGTACTTATTACATGATCACCAGATTTTAGTACTCCATTAATTCCTATATTCAACCCTTCTGTGGCATTAGATGTAAATACTATATTTAAAGGATTATCTATATTAAAAAAATCTGCTATAGCTTCTCTTGTTTCCCACACTTTTCGTTGAGACTTTATTGCCATATCATGTGAACTTCTCCCTGGATTTGCAGCATATTTTTCCATGCACTCTAAGACTTCTTTATATACTTCCTTAGGCTTTGGATAAGTTGTTGCTGCATTATCTACATATATCATAATGTTCCCCCTAAATTAAAGATTATCTCTTTCATATTAATATATTATTTATTATCAATGGTTATGTGTAACAGTTATTTAGTCTATATGCTTTTAGAGTAAGCTTTTCTTAAATTTAAATATACACTATAATTTTCTTCCCAATCATTTAAAAATTTTTCAGCACAATTTTCCCCGGATACGTATAGTTCCATCATTTTTTCTTTAGACATTTTAAAATCAGTTGTTTTTACACCTAGAGTATCAATTTCAATTGTTCTTAAATTATTCATTTGTATAACATTCATATCAATTTCACTTTTTAACATAGTTTCTATAAGTGCTTTTGAAAAACCTACTATAGTATTCATTTTGTTTTTTTTGCATTTCTCTTCTGTATCTGTTAATTTAAATCCTATAGTAGGCCATTGTGGTTCTCCATTTACATCAAAAATCCATACAGGATAATTACTTAAAATCCCCCCATCTACTATAAAATACTTTTCCCCATCCAAAATATTTTTTATTACTACTGGTTTAAAATATATAGGAATGCTTATACTCATCCTTACTGCTAAACTAACATCTAACTCATCTGGATTCATACCATAATATCTTATATCCTCAGGAAGTATCAGCATCCTTTCTCTTGTGACATCTACTGCAATTATATGAAGCTTATACTTTCTTTTGTATTTAGAATTATTAATCAATATATCATTTTCCCCTGGAATAATGAGATCTTTAAACTTTACTTTTCTTTTTTCTTTTAATTTATTTTTCATTTTTTCGTATAATAGTTTGTCTATAAATTCTTCTATATAATCTGATTTATTTATTCCCTTATTTACTATTAAATTAATTGCTGGGGTAATTACCGGTACTGTAATTCCTCTCTTTTTTACTACATCATTATAATCTATATTTTGAATAAGACTTTGAATTTCTTTTGCAGTATATCCTACAGAAACAAGAGAAGCTATTATAGCTCCTGCGGAAGTTCCTGCTAGATTTCTCCATGTAAATCCTCTATCTTCCATAATCTTTAGTGCTCCTGCAAAAGCTACTGCTTTTATCCCTCCTCCTTCAAAAACTGCATCTGCCATCTTTTTCATAAAGCTCCCTCCCATAATTAATATATGGGAAAATAAAAATCATGCCATCTTTTAATTTTCAGATGACATGATTTTTTTATAAATTAATATCCTTCTATTATTTCTTCTTCTTTACAAATATTCATAGTAAACATAAGTAAATAAAATTTCACACTTGTTCTTATAAAAGCTATTGCTACATAACCTATAATGCTAGCATTTGGACCTACATCTATAAACCTATTAAGTACCCCCATTATAATACTTAATAATAATATTTTCCAAAAATACTTCTTTCCTAAAGCCATTCCTTTACTTAAAGCTTCTTCTGGTGTTGTATCATAATATATTAAATAAGCACTACATGGAGTTACTGCTATAGCAAGATATATTACTAAAATAATTATTAAAAAAAATACAAATATAACCACCATAGCAAAAAGACTTAAAAGCATCGTTCCTAATAAAATAGCACCAATAATTATAGTTAATCCTAAATACCTTAAATAAAAACTTAAACTTACTTTAAAATCTTCTGTGTAATTAACGTCTTTATCAGTTATTAATTTTTTCATAATTATCATCACAAATGAATAAAACAATGGTTCAACAAGCAAAGAAAATATAATTAATGCTAAGTTTCCGGTTATCAGTTCTTTAATATTTCTTCCTATGGAGTTTCTTATTAAATTTTCCCCTTCTGTGATAAAATTATATTTATCAACTCCTATATTATTAAAAATTTTAAAACTAATAATTTCAAACAACACCTGTACCAAAATGAATGGTAATAAAAATTTCAATCCTTTCACATACTTATTCCAAGTCTCTTCATACATAGAACTATCCCCCAAAATATATTTTTATATCATAATTTTAACATATAATATATACTTTTACTAATTATCAAAAGTATATAATTGTAAATTTAGCTTTTTAAGATAAAAAAGCTATCTTCCGTGCATTACACGAAAAATAGCTTTTTCTATAATTATTTTACTTCAGTAGAAGCCTGAGAATTTGTTACTACATTTTTATTTTTCTTTAAATCGCTTAATGTAATATGAAGGATAATTCCTACTATTAATCCCCAAGCTGCTCCTCTAGTAGCTAAAACTGCTCCCATAACTCCTGCAATACCTTTTTCTAAATCTGTAGAACATATATCCATTGCAAGCCTAGTACACACATACCCTTGAACTAGTAAAGTTAATGATAATGCTACAGGTAATACCGGCTGTACAAGTGATACTATAGGAACCAAAGATACACATATAAAAGTTACCCATCTAAAAGTTCCTACCCCACCAAATATAGAATCCATTGCTTCACGTCCCTCTTTATATCTTTGGGAAACTGCTGCTGTTACAGCTGCCCAAAGCGGACCACATAAAGGAACATAAGGTGTTATAAATGCCATTACTACATTTCTAAAACCGCTGATTAAATTTGATCTATTTGAATTGAAATCAATTTTTTCATCTTTTCTTATTTCATCAGCTTCTTTTATTAAAGCTTCTCCTGTAACAAAATCTCCAAAGGCTATTATATATACCATAATTGCCATTGGTATAGCTGATATAAATAATTGAGCTTTTGGGAACCCTATTCCAAATGGACTTATAGTTTTTATCATCTCTGAAATATTAGGCAAATGAATAACTGAACCTATTTCTATTTTAGGTACTGGTAATTCCTTTGCAATAGGTCCCACTATTATACTTACAATAATAGCAGGTAACATACCATATTTACCTACTATATTTAGGAATTTGCTTTTCTTCCTCAAAGCTCTGAAGCCCTCTGAAAATAAAACATAATATGCAAATATAACTCCTATTGTGATAGCTATTGGATATTTACCATATCTTCCGCTAACTTTAAATTCACCCATTATAGCCGCAAAACCTGCTCCAAGTAAAATACCAGCTTTTATTGAATTAGGAACTATATTTATTAGCTTACTAGCCATTCCTGTTATACCCATAATAATAAATATTATACCTACTAAAAGTTGTAAAGCTATTAATGCGTGTATTCTGTCAACTCCTATAGCAAAGCTACTTAAATATGCAGTAGTAAGCGGAATAGATGGAGTTATCCAACCTGGTACCACAGGGTCTCCTAATAGTGCATGCATACAATATAACAATCCATTTATTATAACCATTCCCCAGGCTAATTCAAAGGATATACCTAAAACTTCAGTTAAAATTGGAATAGCTCCAAGGCAAGTAGCACACATTAATATAGCTTGTAATGCTTCAGACCATTCCCACTTATAATGAACAAAGGGAAGCCTAATTTTAAATAAGCCAGCGGATAAGTAAGGGTGCTCTTTTCCATGTTCTCTTTGCATGGCCATATAATTTCCTCCTCTTATTAAAATTTACTATGAAATCTTTTTTCAAACTCTTGTATTAATTCTTCCCTAAAACTTGGATGTGCTATATTTATTAATGCTCTAGCTCTTTGTTTTAATGTTTTTCCTTTAAGATGAGCAACACCATATTCTGTAACAATGTAGTCCACATCATTTCTTGATGTAGTTACTGTAGCGCCTTCATCTAAAATTGGAACTATTTTTGATACTGTTCCTTTTGATGCAGTTGCTGGCATAGCCATAATAGACTTCCCATCCTTACACATGTTAGCCCCTCTTACAAAATCTACCTGTCCTCCAACTCCACTTATTTGCTTTAATCCTACGCTCTCTGAAGCAACTTGTCCCATCAAATCCACCTGAACACATGAATTTATTGAAACCATTTTATTATTTTTCATTATTATTGTTGGGTCATTTACATAATCTACTGGATACATTTCTAACATTGGATTATTATTGGCAAAATCGTATAATTTCTTTGTTCCCATCAAAAATGTTACAACAATCTTACCTGGATGTAATGTTTTTGCTTTATTAGTTATAACTCCAGCTTCCACAAGTTCCACTACTCCATCTGATATCATTTCTGAATGAATTCCTAAATCCTTCTTATCCTTTAAGAATAATAATACTGCATCAGGAATTGCCCCTATTCCTAACTGAAGTGTAGCTCCATCCTCTATTAATGATGCACAATTTTCTCCAATAGCTTTCTCTACATCACCTATTTTAGCTGGTTTAAGTTCAATAACTGGATGTGACCTTTCAACTATATAATCTATATCCGAAATGTGTATAAAACAATCTCCCATGGTTCTTGGCATTTGATTATTGACTTCTGCTATTACAGTTTTTGCACATTCTGCCGCCGGTTTAGTATAGTCATCTGAAACACCAAAACTACAATATCCATGTTCATCTGGTGGTGTAACTTGAATTAAAGCTACATCTACTGGCAAGCTTTCTTTAAATAATTTCGGTACTTCATAAAAAAAACATGGGGTAAAATCTCCTCTACCTGAACTTACAGCCTCTCTTGTGGTGCTACCTACAAATATTGAATTATGTCTAAAATATTTCTCCATACCTGACTGAGCATACTCAGCCTTTCCCATAGCTACCATATGAACAATTTCTACATTGCTATATCTTTCTTTATTTTTTATCATTTCATCTATAACAGCTACTGGTTCTCCAACAGCATGTCCTAATACAACTCTATCCCCTGATTTTATCTTTTTAGCCGCTTCTTCTGCAGAAACTATTTTACTTTTATATATATTCTCCAAAATAACTCCCCTCCTATTTATCTATTCCATCAAGAAATTTAGAAATCTTATAGTAATCATTTTCACTACTTACAAAAATTTTTCCGTACTTACTTTTTAAATTTTCATCTTTAGCACAACAACTAGTGCATCCACATAAAACTATAATAAAATCATAAATTTCATCCTCTTTAGCTAAATTTATTATTAAATTGTCATACTGCTTTGTTAATTTAGTAACAATATTTGTTCTATCATATTTGGGATTACATCCACCGCAATATTTTATACCTACTTTCATTAGACCACCTTGTTGACATTTAATATTTTTCTTGCCATATCCAATAAATCTTCACTAACTTCATTTATAAGAACTACTTTTTTTACTTCTGCAAATCTTTCCTTTAATTTAGTTTCAATTACATCTTCCACTGTATATTTAGCTGATGGACAGCCACTACATTGTCCTATTAATTTAATTTGAACAATACCATTTTTAATATCTAATAACTGTATATCACCATAATGTTCTCTAAGATAGGGTCTTATTTCTCTATCTATTGTTTTTTCTACTTCTGAAATCATAGGCCACAACTCCATTTCTCTATAAAAATTGATATTCAACTTTTACAAATATTAGAGAATAGATTATAGAGACCATCTACTGATATGTTGAATTCATTTAATATACTCTATATTCTATTCTCTAAAAGTCACTATCTTTTCCTTAGCTAATCCTACTTAATATTGGCAATAGCCTTTGCTAATGATTTCTTATGAGCTAAATTCCCCTGTCTTGCAATCATAATTCTTTGTGCCTGTGGTGAACCAGCACCATGCATTGACTCTGTTCTATATCCTACTGCAGCTGTTCCTAAAGTTAGATTTTCAATAAGCCTTAATATCCTCAAACGATTTTCTGTTGGAATAGAAGCTACACCCTTTAGATATTTTTCAACATAAGGTCCTATTTTTTCATGCCTTAAATCTTTTTCAGATGGAGCAGTAACCATTAATCCACCTGCTATGTCTTCAGCAAGTCTAGCTATTTCATATGGATATCTTGTAACATTTTGCTTACAGACATTAGCAAGCAATAAATCTATTATATAGTTACCTGACTCAGTCTTATATCCTTCTGCAGAACAAGCAATTCCACAAGCATAAAGTGTTTCATTTAAATGAGTCATTTCAATTAGTTTATCCTTAATATGTGAAGCTTTAGCTGCTCCGTTATAATCGGCTGCCAGTGCTGCTGCTCCTATAAGAACATCACCAACTCCAACTTTACATCCACCATAGCTTTGTCTGTGATATCCTGCAAATCTTTCAACAAGCATTCCAGCAAATTCAGTTTCTCCATTTAAGAATATTCTTTCATTTGGTACAAATACGTTATCAAATATAGTTAAAGCTTCTACTCCTCCAAAATTTTTATTTCCCACATCAATATCTGCAGACTTCTCTAGTTTTCTAGTATCACAGGATTGACGTCCTATTATCATAAATACGCCCTCAGTATCTGTTGGAATAGAAAATGAAATTGCATAATCCTTATCTTCTGGTCTCATAGCTATAGTTGGCATAACTAAAACTTCATGAGAATTACAAATACCAGTTTGATGTGCTTTTGCTCCTCTTACCACAACGCCATCTGGTCTTCTTTCTACAACTCTTAAATAAAGATCTGGATCTTCTTGTTTACTTGGTGATAATCCTCTATCTCCTTTTGGATCTGTCATAGCCCCATCAACAGTTAAATCATTTTTTTGTACATATTCTAAAAATTTATTAAATCTTTCATGATAGTTTGTTCCATGTGCTTTATCTATCTCGTATGTAGTACTATACTCAGCATTGAAAGCATCCATACCAACACATCTTTGAAAACAAGCTGCTGTTTTCTGCCCACATAATCTTTGCATTTTTACCTTTTTAATAAGGTCTTCAGCACTATTATGAATATGGCAGAAACGATTTATTTTCTCTCCAGTTAATGTAGAAGTAGTAGTCATTAAATCTTCATATTCTGGCATCTGAGCCAAATCATAAGTCATTTTAACTGAATTCATTGATGGACGAAGCACTGGATTGTCCACTGGATTTTCTATTTTTTCTCCAAACATATAAATCTTTAAATTAAGTTTTCTAAGACTTTCCACATATTTTTCCCCTGTCATTAAAGCCACTTAAAACCATCCCTTTCCTATTTCAATCTTTTTTTATTTTCTTTACACTTATATATTTAGCAAGTACTGTGCCAAAAATATTTTTTTAAAATAACTTTTTAGAAAATTTTTAAAACATCGAATTTGTAACGTTTTCAGTGATTTTAATATTATAAACTTTATTTGTATTGACAAAAAAATATCAAAGTTTGTTGCATAAAAGCAACAAACTTTGATATGTAAAATTTATACAAGTTTATAAACCTTATGATTATAGATAAATGTGTTAAAATTAATTTCTTTGCATAAATGCAACAAATTTCACTTTTGCAACATATATTTATCTGTATACTTCTTTCTCTTTCTTACAAAAGTTGAAGGATCCATTCCTAAATATTTTGCTGCATCTCTTACATTCTTATAATTTTCAAAAGCTTTATTTATAAATTTTAATTCAAATCTTTCTACTATTTCCTTTAGATTTACTTCTTCATCAATACTTCCTATTTCTTCTTCAAGCAAATTAAATGTATTATTTATTGGCAAATCACTTTTAAGTATTACGTCATTGCTACTCATAATAACCACTCTTTCCACTATATTTTTAAGCTCTCTTACATTTCCCGGCCAATTATATTGTAAAAGGCTTTGCATAGCTACTGAGGTAAATCTTTTACTCAAATTATATTTCTTGTTTAATTCACTTAAAAAATGTTCCACCAAAGGTACTATATCTTTTTTCCTCTCTCTTAGTGGTGGTATTTCAATGGGAACAACATTTAATCGATAATATAAATCTTCTCTAAATAATTTTTTTGAAACCATTTCTTCTAAATTCCTATTTGTAGCTGCAAGTATTCTTACATCTATTTTTATAGGCTTTACCCCTCCTACTCTTTCAATTTCCTTCTCCTGTAGAACTCTTAAGAGTTTAACCTGCATATCCAAAGGGAGTTCTCCTACTTCATCTAAAAAAATAGTTCCTTCATCTGCTACCTCAAATAACCCAATTTTTCCCTCTTTATTTGCTCCTGTAAAGGCTCCTTTCTCATATCCAAATAATTCACTTTCAATTAAATTTTCTGGTATAGCTCCACAATTTACTTTTATAAAATGCTTATTACATCTTTTGCTGTTCTTATGTATATATTTTGCAACCTCTTCTTTTCCCACTCCAGTTTCTCCTAACAAAAGTACAGTAGTATCAACATTGGCAACTTTTTTGCCTATTCTTAAAGTGTCTAGCATATTCTTGTCTTGAGCTATTATATCAGAAGAATTTAAAAGTTGATTTCTCATGGCCTCTATCTCTGAATAATATTTTTTTGTTAATTCTTCATTTTTAGCTAGTTGCTCCTTAAGTTCATATAGTTGAGTAACATCCCTAACATTGGTGACTACCATCCTTATGTTTCCATTCTCATGAAATATGGGACTACTAGATACCAAAACTTTTTTACCAGTTTTAAAGGTTTGTTCTATAGTGGTAGGTTTTTTACTTTTTATTACTAATAATGTACCTGACTGAGATATGACTCCTTCTTTAACTAAATCCTTCATATTCTTACCAATCATATACTCTCTTGTAAGTCCTGTAATTTTTTCATAAGACTTATTTATCTTTAAAGTATTGGCTTGTCCATCTGTAATATATATACCGTCATAAGAGCACTCTATTACAGCGTCTAATTCACTACATAGTGATTTGGTTTTTTCTAGCTCATTAATTATTTTGTCTAAGTTATTATTAGGACTCCTTTCATTGTTATTTTCTAATGCTTTAGCTCCTATAAATGTGTGTTTTTTATTCATTAATAATATCACCTCAAATTCAGTAATATTCTTTAATTTCCTTAACACAAATCACCCTTTTAAAATATATTATAAGTTTAATTAACAAATTAAACAATTGAATTTTATAAAATTTAAAATATTCAAACTAATTATATTGCTATATGAAATTGTTAGGCTAAAGCTTTTCACATAGCTTTAGCCATCTTTATGTTATATCATTCCACTTACATTAATTGAACACCATCTTACCAATTCACTAATTAAAAAAGTACCATCCCAAGGAGTATCATATAAATTCATATATCCTACTTTTACTATTCTATCTACTCCTAGTGCGGTTAATTCATGGCTAAACTCTACTATTTTCTCTTTATTTTTCATAGCAATACCTATAGTCTGAATTCTAGGAGTAATAAGCTGTTTTATATGAAAAATGTTGCTAACTTCTTTTATAAATATGGTTCTTCCTCCTATAGGTTCTTCTAACTTAAGATCATTATTTAGTAAAATAGTGTAATCAAATCCCTTACTGCAATGAATCATCTTATCTAAACTTAAAAAATATTCTCCTCTTTTATTTATTATTGAAGCTGCAGTAAATTCATCCATATGCTTGACTGGATATCTTTTATTCACTTTATTAAAAACTTTTATAAGTCTATGACTAACTTCCTCTATAGATATAGAACTTTTCTCTAAAAATAATACTTGAGGTGATGAACAAGCCTTTTGATTGAAATTTATTATATCTATAACTAAATTTTCTAAATATTTTTCTAACTCTATACTTTCTATAGCTTCTTTATCAAACACTGCAAAAGAATATTTAGGACCAAATATTATATCTTTACAGGTAGTTTTTTGAGGTAGTTTTTTTATAGAATTTAAAGCTTCTTCTCCACCCCAAAATATTCTACAATCTGCATTCTGTGACATTTCCCTGTTAATCTGTAAGTTAGAACTGGGAAAATTAACAATACAAATATTGGTTAGGATGTCTTCTCCAAAGTATTCCTTTCCATTAAAATTCACCTGTATTTTTTTCAATGGCTTTAAAAGTTTTGTTATTAATTGCATACTTTCTAGGGGAATTTTTACTAAATTATAATTTTTACAAATAAGAGATTGAAATATAGAATATATTCCCAATGTGGCGACATTTGCTGAAATCCAATGACATGCTAAACCTCTTCTTTGGGCTTTAATAAATCTTCCTTCTTCTATTTCTATAAACTTATCTAAAAAATCCTTATTTTTTAGATTTAAATTTATTACTTTTTCAAGATTATTCTTTTTTAAATAAAAGCATAAAAAAGGTATTCCTTCCTGTTTCAACAATTCCTTGTTTTTAGATATTATTTTACTGTATTCATTTATTATTTGTATCATTGCTTCTAAAGGAAATTCTTTAATATTTTCTCCATTTTTTCTTAATGATTCACAAATTTCTTTAAAGTCAGTAAAGGATTTTCCATTATCATAAAATTCTCCATTTAATGTGTAGCATTTAATCATCTCTTTTCTCCCTTTCTGCAAAAGTATCCCCACATCCTCTTATTTCTGCCTTTTCAACTCTAGATATGAATTTAAAGTACTTTCCTTTTCGTCCACATTTACAATCATCTATTCCAACTAATTCTCCTATATCTTCTGTTAAAATGGCTTGAGCAGGATAACTTGAAGCTAAAGTACTCATCACTTGTATTAATCCTTTTCCTCCTATTTCTACTTCCTCCAAATTGTTTATGTTTCTAATTATTACTTCAGCAAAGTCTGGTACATGCTTATATCCACATTCACAGTCAATAAATACAACTCCCAGTTGTTCAACCATTCCATAAAAATCTATAATACTATTGGAATCTATATGAAATAATTCTCCTAGTTCTCTATTAAACTCTTCCTTAGTAACTTTTTCAGATATAAGCTTCTTCCATCCTCCACTGTGTAATATTTTCCCTTTATTAAAGTGTAACTTTTTCCCCATTTCTTTAAGTTGATTTAAAAATTTTGACCATATTATATATGTGAATCCATATACCAATATGTCTTCATTTCCATATTCTTGTTGAAACTTTGAAATTCTATCAAAATTAATTTTTAATTCTTCTCCTTCATTATCCATGGCATATACTATTTTATTGGCAAAATTACTTATTCCTCTAATTGCTGCGCCCCTAGCAGTCAAATTAGAGGAATTGCTATTTGAGCTTTCACTATCTATAACTAATAGTGGTCTCCTCTTATCTCCTAAAAAGTGCGTTAAAGTAGTTATAAGAGCTTGAGATTGCCTTATGCTTGTCTTTTTATCAATATATATTTTACTTGGTACCCCTTTAGTAGTCCCACTAGAATTTAATACTCTAACTACTTCTTCTTTTTCACAAGTATATAAATCAAACTGTTTAAACATACTTACTGGTATATATGGAATATCATCTAATGTATTTAAATATTTAATATCAAATCCCAATTTATTGTACATACTTTCTATATTTTTATTTTTTTTATTTCTTTCTAGCTGTTGTTTAAAAATTTCAATTAAAGCCTTTTCCTTTTCATGTTGTGTTATTTGAAAAAGTTTATTAAACATAAGCTGTTGTACTTTATTATAATTATTCAATAGATTCACCTACTTTGCTATACATTTATTGCTAATCCATTCCTTTCAGAGCATTTATAATTACTTTCCCAGAGGAATTTTTAGGAAGTTCATCTAATATTGTAACAACCTTAGGTACTTTATAACTAGGCAAGTTATTTTTACAATAATTTATAATATACTTATCATTTAATAATTTATCCTTTAATACCACAAATGCTTTTACTGCTTCTCCTAAAACATCATCTTCAATACCTATAACAGCACATTCTATAACTTCATTTATTCGTAAAATTACATCTTCAATTTCCTTTGGGCTTATTCTATTGCCTGCACTTTTTATAATATTTTTTCCCCTACCCACAATATATATATATCCATCTTTATCTACAGTTCCTAAGTCCCCAGTATATAAATATCTATTTTTCAATACTCGTTTAGTTTCCTCTTCATCATTAAAGTATCCTTTCATTATGTTCTTTCCCTTGGCTACAATTTCTCCAACTTCTCCTACATTTACTTCTTTTCCGTCCTTGTCTATAACTTTTAATTCTGTTCCTGGAATCCCTTTGCCTATAGACTCCATTTTGCTTTCTAACATTTTAGGTGGAAGATAGGATAATCTAGCGGTGGCTTCTGTTTGTCCATACATTATATAAATATCTACATGGGGCAAAATATTCATTAATTCCTTTATAAATATTTTAGCCATTCTCCCTCCTGCTTGGGTTATATATCGTAAAGAAGGCATGCTTCTATTTTTTATATTACTCATTTTTAAAAGTATTTGAAAAGTACTTGGTACTCCAGCAAAGCCTGTACATTGATACTTATCTATATCATCTAATACGGTTTCTGGAAACATAAATCTATTATTTATGACTAAACTTCCCCCTACTCTAATATGAGTATGAAGGAGAGATGTTCCATAGCAATAATAAAATGGTAACACTACTTCTATTCTATCTACTTTACTTAATTGTAAATATTCTATAATAGAATTTGTATTACTTATTAGATTTTCATGTGTAAGCATTACTCCTTTAGGCCTAGCTGTAGAACCTGATGTAAATAATATAACTGCTACATCATCAGATTTATTACTTTCAATCTCTGTATTTAAAAAAATGTCTCCTAGTTTTTTTAAATCTTCTTCTGTATATATTTCTATATCTTCATTTAATAAATTCTCTATGTTTTTCATTAATTTCTTTTCAATAAATATATGTCTTATTTTCAATGAATTTAATATATATTTTATATGTTCTTGTCCTAGACTAGGATTTATAGGAACACATATAGCTCCACTTTTTATAATGCCAAAATAGCTTTCTATAAAAAATATAGAATTTTCTGATATAAGTAAAACTGAATCTTTCCTAGTCAATCCCTTGTTATTTAATGTATTAGCCACATTTTCTACTTTAGAATATATATATTTATAACAATATTCTTCTTTATCTATAACAGCACTCTTATTATAATGTGATGAAAACTGAAAAATATAATCTGAAAAATTCATATTGAAACCCCATACTTTTTAAGTATATTTTTTATATCCCCAATGGTATACATCCTAGATATATCTATAACATCCAAAGAAATTTCAAACTGTTCTTCCAAATTAGTAACTAAATCAACGTGTGCTAATGAATCCCATCCTTCTATTTCATCTGGTCCTAATTCATCTTTTGTATAACAATCATCCTTAATATTAAAAACATCACGTAATATTTTGTTAAGTTTATCTATGTTATTCATAATAATCCTCCCATTTTCTATTATTTATAATTATAATAGAGCAATAACCATACCAGTGCTTAAACATTAATAAATCTAAAGCTTTAATTGCAGATTTGCAACAAATATATATAAATTTATAAATATATAAGCTAGTAATATTCCTTTATAAAGCTTATATATTTATAAATTATAAAAGTGTTGCTAAAATGCAACAAATTGCATTTTAGCAACACTTTTACAAAGCTAAATTATTTATTTCCCTTTATCTCTTCTTTAATTGTATTAAAAAACATTTCTATAAATTTTAATCGTTCTTCCCCTATCTCTTTAGCTCTTTTAGTATGTAGTCTTTCTGGTACTTTTTTCATCTTTAACTCATATTCCATATTAACAGAATGCTTACTAAAATCTTTTATCCTTCCATTTTCCAATATATTTTCCTTAATGTATTCTTCTGGCGATATATCTAAGTATACACTTTGTCCAAATTCTCCTCCTAACATAAAAGCTCGTGCTAATCCCACAGCACCTATGGCATCTAACTTGTCCGCATCAAATAAAATCTTTGCTTCTATGCTTTCAGGTTTATTACCGCTTCTGAATCTGTGACATAATATACAATGTTTTATCTTTTTAATTTTATCTATTGAATATCCTTTATCTTTTAATATTTTTTCAGCCATTTCACTTCCTAAAACTTCATGTTTGATTTTTCTATCTGGGTCTAAATCCTCTTTTACTCTTGCAATATCATGAAGTAAAGCTGACAATGTCAATACTTCCTCATCTACATTATCTTCATACTTTGATAAATATAAACATATATTATGAACTCTTAATATATGCTGAATATTATGAGCAGAACAAGATAACTCCTTTTCTACTATATTTAATATTTCTTCATATTTTTTGTCCATTTTATTACTCCTTTATATAATAAAAATCCTACTTATCTTTTAAAAATTTTATCAAATTGAACTTCAAGAACAATCTGTTCTAAATTTTCAAATGGATCTATGTGAATTTTACTTACTGATACTTTTATTCCTATAATTTCTGTAATCAACTTTATTAAATCATTGACTATTTCCTTATAAAACAACCTTCTATAATACTTAACTAACATTAAATTATCCCTATTCTTCAGTAAAGTTCTTTCCATAGGAGTTAGTATATCATATGTTTTTATGTCTATAATACTTCCTGAAAAAAATACTTGAGTATCTTTTGGCCCTTTTCCTGTAACTTTTTTTAAGAAAGATGGAATCTTTGCTTTTATTTCCTCTTCAATATTTTGCTTTTCTTCCTTGGTTAGTTCTGAAATCTCATATAGTTTATTATTATTCTTTTTTCTATTAACAACCTTAGATAATACTTTATATAAAGACTCCAACAATTCTTCTTTTTCTATAGGCTTTACTAAATACTTATCAATGCCTATATCCACACTTTGTAATATGTATTCTATATCCTCAACTTCAGTATTTATGATAATGCCACATTCTCCATCCATTTCCCTTATTCTTTTTATCATCTCTATTCCATTCATGCTAGGCATTCTTAAATCTGATATAACAATTTGAGGCCTATGTTTTATAAATAACTCAAGTCCTTCTTTGCCATCCTTACCTATAAATAATTTACCAACAAATTCTTTTAGAATTTTTTTAGTTATAATCCTTGTTATTTCTTCATCTTCTACATATAAGACTTTAATATTATTAACTATTTTATTAACTTTGTCCATTCTTCTATAAACACCTCATCTTAAATATGTTATTTAAGTATTCTATGAATGGCCTAATTTTGCATATCTCTCATTGTTAAGCTAATTTTATCAAATTTGTATTAAATGTTCAAATTTTTATTGTTTAAGTTGCTTTTAATATAATTATTAATTATAAAAAGGTATTTAACACAAATTAAATACCTTTTTATAACACATGATTATTCTGTTTTAAATTTTTCAATAATACTAGATAATTCTTTTGCATTTACTTCATTTTGTTTAGCATCTTCCAATATAATATTATGTTTTTTACCAATATCACTTACATTATTTGCTATATCTTCTGATGAGCTTGCAACTTCAGTTACAGAAGTTGCTATGTCTTCCATACCTTTAGCCATTTGTTCCATAGATATTAATATACTTTCTGAAGCCTTAGCAAAACCTTCAGTAATATTTTTAATAGAAATTCCATCTTCCTTATATTGAACACTTATATTTATAAGCTTTCTATAATCTTTTAATACATCTTCCCCTAGCAATTTTAATACATCTTCTGAAGAATTAGAAAGTTCTTGTACTGTTTTTAATACTGTCTTTACATCATTTTGTATTTTCTCTACAGCATTAGATGATTGTTCTGCTAATTTTCTTACTTCTTCTGCTACAACGGCAAATCCTCTTCCTTGTTCCCCTGCCCTTGCTGCTTCAATTGCTGCATTTAATGCTAATAAGTTAGTTTTTTCTGCAATTTCAAGAATACTATTAGCCATTTCAGATATATTATTAACAACCTTTGCATCCTGTATTGATTTTTCTAATTTTTCTTTAGAATGTTCATATATGTTCTCTACTCTATTCATGGATTCATACATATCTTTATTAACTTTTTCTGCATTCTTTTCTACATTTGAAGCTAGTTCTAAACCTTTTTGCGCTGAATCTGCATTGATTTTTACATCTTCTTTTACAGATTCAGCCATAGATGCGACTTCCTCTACTGCTGCTGAAGATTCTTGCATACTTGCTGAGATTTCCTCTGTATATGCGGTTACCTGCTGAATTTGTTCATTTACTTCTTCAAACATTTCTTTTGTATTGCTACTACTATTCATTATATCATCAGTACTATTTTTTACATTTTCTATAGTTTTACTTAATATATCACAAGCATTATTTAAAGATCTAGCTGTTTCCCCAAATTCATTATTACTATCTGTTTCACTTTTATAACTCAAATCGTATGTGGCTAATTTTTCTACATGTTCTTGCATCTTTGAAAGAGGTTTCTTAATTCTACTAGAAATTAATTTGGCCACTGCTATTCCTATAACAATGAATATAATCGTAATAATTACTATAATTTTTCTTAGTGTATAAATATTTTTAAATAATGTTGTTTTGCATACTGCTATTCCTATAACCCAATTAGTATTTGCTATAGGCCTATATGCCATAAATTTTTCTACTCCATTATATATATATGTACCAAATCCAATTTCCCCCTTAATCATCTTTTTTTCTAATTCAACAAGTTGTTTTAATTCTGGCTTTTTCTCTAAATTCTTTATATCATTTTCTTTGTTTAAAACTAAACTAATGTCATCATCAGCAATATAATCCCCCTCCTTATTAAGAACAAAAGCTGATTCTTCATCTCCTGATTTCATATCCACAACTATATTATTTATATAATTTAAATCTATAGCTCCTATTAAAGCTCCCTTTACATTTCCTCCTGCATCTTTTATAGGTACACATATATCCATAACGTCTATATCTTTAATTTTATAAAATTCATCATCTATTATGAAAGTTTGCCCTTGAACTATTTGCTTTAAATATTTATCTGATATACGTTTAACCATGTTATTATCAATGTTAAATACTTCACCCTTTAGGTTTACAATTTTGAATCTTTCAAATCCCCAAAGTTTTGTTTCGCTTTCTTCTTTTAGTTCTTCTCTCTGCTTAGCTAAATCCATTGTTTTCATTTCATTCCAACTTGCAATTACATTCAATCTTTGGATTTTTTCATTTATTTTAGCAGATAAAAATTTTGCTCCATCATTGGTTCTTCTCTCTAATGTATTTTTTATAGATTCATTTAAGGCAGTTGATGAGCTTTTATAGGATATAAATCCTAAAAAACCACAGACAACTATAATTAATATAAGTATTTGCAGCATTATTATAGTACTAAAACTAGTAAAATTATCTTTTTTTATAACTTTATTCTTTATCTTCATTCCATACCTCCATGCTATGTCTTATATGTTTTATGATATGTTTTTTAATAAAGGTTTTTTTATATTTTTACTAATATATTTAATAAATATATTAAATATTTTGGGATCATATATATGTTTTTCACATAACATTATTTCTAAAGCATTTTCCACTGTATAAGCTTTTCTATAAGGCCTATCTGTAGTTAATGCATCAAAAACATCTGCTATTCGAATTATACGAGAAGCAATTGGAATAGAATCTCTATATAGATTATGATAGCCACTACCTTCATAGTTCTCATGATGAAATTTAACAATATCACAAAAATCTTTAGAATATCTATTTTCCATTAATATATCTGCACCATACTTAGCATGCATTTTAACCGTTTCAAATTCTAAACTTGTTAACTTTCCTTTTTTATTAATAATATTTAATGGTACCCTTGATTTTCCAATATCATGATATAATGCAGCCAAAATTAAAATATTAATCTCTTTAGAACAATAATTCATAGATTGTGCTATTTTCTTTGCATATATGGCTACTCTTTTACTATGTAAAAAAGTTTCTAAGCTTATCTTTTCATCCTTTACAACCTTAAAATCATTGTTTATTGAACAATTCATCTCCATAATATATCCCCCTAATCCCAATTAATATAAAAAACAAAAAAACCAGCACAATTAGTTTTTAATATAAAAACTAATTACGCTGGTTTATATTTAGCAGAATAAAAACTTATCCTCTATCAATCATACCAGTAACATATATTACTTTCATGTATCTTACAAATATCAATATACTTACGGCAAAATAATTTCTTACTTTCCATTAGTCTTATTGATACATTCACTTCAATACCTGCATTAAGATTTTACACTATAACAAT
Organism: Clostridium tetanomorphum; assembly: GCF_017873215.1. GTDB lineage: Bacteria > Bacillota > Clostridia > Clostridiales > Clostridiaceae > Clostridium_AO > Clostridium_AO tetanomorphum. The sequence continues at coordinate 117,911 of NZ_JAGGKA010000002.1, read as the reverse complement.
TTATAAGTCAATTTTCTACTAAATTCAATATTAGCAAAATTAATGTTTATTACAGTATTCTATAAGTTTTTCTTGAAATTTCTCTATATTTCTATTTATTTTATCAGTTAACTCATATACTAAATATATCTCTCCATTAATAGCCTTTTCCTTAATGTTATTTAAAGCCTCTATAATTTCTGTTAACTTAAAATTAGAAATTGCTCCCTTTAACTTATGTATTACCTCTCTTAGCTCTACTATTTGTCCATTATTTGATAATTCTATTATTTCATTCATTTGTTCTTTAGAAAATATCTGAATTATTTTATTTCCTAATTCAAATATGAGTTCAGTATTTCCATCTAAAACTTTCTCTAATCTTCTAAATCCATTAAAATATTCATTGTCTAAGTTTAAATGTTTGTTTACCATATAATATAATCTTTCTTTATCTATTGGCTTTGATAAATAATCGTCCATTCCTAATTCTATAAGTTTTTCCTTATCCTCAACTAATGCATAAGCTGTTAACGCTATGATAGGTATTTCTTTAAATCTTTTTTTACTTTTAATAATTTTCATTGCTTCTAATCCATTCATCTCCGGCATAGAAATATCCATTAAGACTAAATTATAGTTGTCATTTTCTAATTCTTCTATTGCTTGCTTACCATTATTTACAACTTTACCTTCCCATCCTAATATTTTTATTAATTCACTAATTACCATCTGATTTACTAGATTATCCTCAGCTACTAATATCTTTATATTCTCTAATTTATCTAACTCATTAAACTTGTTTTCACAAATTCCCTCATTAGCTCCCAATTCAATATTTTCTTTAATTCCATCAGCTCCAATATTTTCTTCAACTTTATTAGATAATATAAAAGGAATATCCATATTGATTTTATTCTTAGAGTAATTACTATTAAATTCAATATTTCCATCTAAATCTTTTATTAGTTCTTTTATAATTTGAATAGTATCTTTTTTATTTAACTCATGACCTAAGTATTTTATTGTAAATCTCAATCTAATACCTTTTTTATTATAATGATATATAAATTTACTCTCTTTTGTTATATTAACTTCCATTTCCCTTGAACTACTTAATTTTAAAGAATTTGAAATTAAGTTTATTAATAATCTTTGTAATAACAGATCATCTCCAATAATCCATTGTGGAATATCTTCACCAATACTGTATTTTACTTTTATTTTAGTTTCTTCTCCCTTAGCTAAAAATATATTTTTAATATTATCTATAAATTTATAAAAATTAAATTCTTTATATTGTATCTGCAGTTTACTAGATTCATTTTTACAATTATATAATATGTTTTCGATATTTTCTAGTAAAGAAGCTGCTGAATGCCTAATTGACATCATATACTGTCTTTGTTTAAAATTTAATTCATCCTTTAACAATATATCTGTCAATCCAATAATCCCATTTATAGGGGTTCTTATTTCATGACTTATATTTCTTAGGAAGCTAGATTTTTCATCATATTCAGAAGATATATCTAACTTTTTTTTAAGAGAATATTTCATAGAATTAATTTTATCAGTTATATTTAAAACATATACTCCTACTGCATAAATACTTCCATTACTATCTTTAATTGGTATTACCTCTGCTTGAAAATATTCTATTTCATTTTTTTTTACTAATAGTTCTTCATTAGTAATCACTTTATTTCCGTTAAAAGCATTTTCTAACTTTTGCTTTATTCTAAACACTAGATTCTCTTTAATATCATCTCTTACATTCTTATAAATTATATCTAAAATATTCATTCCTACTTCTATTTCTATTCCAAGTAATTCTTTCATAAATTCCTTATGGTTATTATTTAACATAATATATTTATATGATCTATCTAAAATTAAGACAGATACACTTTCAAAATTTTGAAGCATCATTTTTAATCCATAATCTATTTCTAATTTATTTTCTCTATTCATATGTAATTTTCTCTTTCCTTTCCATAATTGTTGAATAATTTTTCTATCTTAAAATATATTTGTGAATACTATTATATAATCACCTTTCCCATTATAATACAATAACTTCAATATTTCTTAACAATTTTAACATAATTTCATCATACTTTTTCATTTAGTTATATCTTAGGTATTTTTTATATGAAATTACTAATAATAATTTTTGAAAATATTTTTAGAAGGGACGAAGTTCAATGGATAAAGAACTAGATTTTATTAATAGTTTTCCAAAGTCTATACCTGCACAAAAGCAAACTAAACATCCTGGAATAGAATGTACTATGAATCCAAGACCGATTTTTGATAACACAAACTACAAAGCCTCTAATAAATTACAAGATAAAGTTGCTTTAATTACTGGAGGCGACAGTGGTATTGGAAGAGCTGTGGCTGTAGCTTATGCTAAAGAAGGTGCAAATTTAGCTATTGTTTATTACGATGAACATGAAGATGCTGAGGAAACTAAAAAAATAATAGAAGGATTAGGACGAAAATGTTTACTAATTCCTGGTGATATAACAGATTCTAAATTTTGTAACAATGTTATACAAAAAACTATAAATGAATTTAAAAGCCTTCATATATTGGTTAATAATGCAGCAGTACAATACGCACAAAACAGTATTGAAGACATTACAGATGAACAGCTTGAAAAAACCTTTAAAACAAATATTTTTAGTATGTTTTATTTAGTAAGAGCTGCAATGCCTTATTTAAAAGAAGGAAGCTCTATTATAAATACGGCTTCCATTACTGCTTATAAAGGAAATGAAAGATTAATTGACTATTCTTCTAGTAAAGGAGCTATTGTTTCTTTTACTCGTTCAATGGCTATTTCTCTTGCAAATATGGGTATAAGAGTTAATGCTATAGCACCAGGTCCTATATGGACTCCATTAATTCCTTCATCCTTTGAAGCTGCTGAAGTTGCTACATTTGGCAATGATACATCACTAAAAAGACCTGGGCAACCAGTAGAACTGGCAGGAGCTTATGTATTCTTAGCTTCCAATGATGCTTCTTTTATTACAGGAGAAATAATTCATTTAAATGGAGGAAAAATTGTTAACGCATAAAACAAAATAAATTATTATACAAAAATATTTTAAAATAGCAAAAATGTATTTTAAATATAATTTGCCTATAAAACAGAGAAGAGACCTCTCATATTACATTTTTATGCATTGTGAGATGGTCCCTTTTTATTAATACTATCTTTTACATTTACACTTCAAAATATATTAATTTAAAATTTTATTATTCTATCTATTCAAATGAAGTTAACTCATAGACTTTATACTTATAAGTTCTCTTGCTTCACTTAATGCCTCATTTAAACTAGAAAAAAATCTCTTTTCCTCCTGCTTTGCAAAATTACTCATTCTCTTAATTAGTCTCATAGGTTGCTCTTGAACTTCTGAGTAAATAAGTTTTATATTGTTTTTCTTACAGTGAGAATAAATATCATTCAATGTATTATAGGCAGATGCATCCATAACTGGAACCTTGTTCATATTTAATATTACAACTCTAGTTTCACTCTTTATTTCATTTAAAACATTCTTAAGATTCTGTGACACTGCAAAAAAGAATGGTCCCCTTATTTCATATAGTAATACCTTATTATCTAATTCCTTTTCAGAAATTATAGGACTTATTTTTGTATGATCACACATTTTTTTCATAAACAAGAACATAGATAATACCATGCCTATTTCTATAGCTACAACCAAATCGAATACTACAGTTAATGTAAAAGTAGTTAAAAGCACAGCCACTTCTCCTTTTGGTGCTTTTAAAAGTTCTTTAAATGTTCTCCAATTACTCATATTATAAGATACTACTATAAGAATAGCTCCCAAAGTAGTCATAGGTATTAGCTTAGCATAAGGCATAAATATTAGCATAATAAATAAAAGAGTAATAGCATGTATTATTCCTGCTATTGGAGTTTTACCACCATTTTTAACATTAGCAGCAGTTCTGGCAATAGCTCCTGTAGCTGGTATTCCCCCAAATAGTGCAGAAACAATATTTGCTACTCCTTGTGCTACTAATTCTGCATTTGAATCATGTTTATCTCTTATCATACCATCCGCTACTACAGCAGAAAGCAATGATTCTATTCCTGCTAGGATGGCAATTGTCATGGCTGGTCCTATTAATCCTTTGATTACTTCCATATTCATATTAGGTATAACTGGTTTAGGTATACTAGAAGAGATTTGCCCAAAACGACTTCCTATAGTTTCAACAGGTAAATTTAATAACTTTACAGCTACCGTAGCAACTATAAGGGCTACTAATGAGCCTGGAATAGTTTTATTTATCCTAGGCCAATAAATTATAGTAAGTAAAGATACTAATCCTATTATAACAGTTGAATAACTTAATGTATTTAAATTAGTTATATAACTATACCACTTAGGTAAAAACTCTGAAGGAACTTTATTGATACTTAATCCTAAAAAATCTTTAATTTGTGTAGAAAATAACACCACTGCAATTCCTGCAGTAAATCCTATGGTAATTGTATAAGGTATATATTTAACTAAATCTCCAAACTTTAGCAAACCAAAAATTATTAAAAATACTCCTGCCATAATTGTTGCAATAGTTAATCCTTCAATCCCATATTTTTGAATTATCCCATACACAATAACAACAAAGGCTCCAGTAGGTCCTCCAATTTGTACTTTACTTCCACCTAATAAAGATATGAAAAATCCTGCTATTATAGCTGTAATAAGTCCTTTTTCTGGTGATACTCCTGATGAAATAGCTAAGGCTACTGATAAAGGTAATGCAATGATGGCTACAATTATTCCTGCAATAAAATCCTTCATCAATTGTCCTTTTTCTAATCCTTCTTCTTTTGCAATAGAAAATAACTTTGGCATAAACATTTTATTTCATTCCTCTCCAAAAATTTTCCCATATACTATCATAATAATGAGTTAGATCTTTTTCTTTATAAATAATTACACTAGCTAATATTCCATGAATTGTAGAAAAATAGCTTAATGCAATAGTCTCAATACATTGTTTTCTTATTATATTTTCTTCTATAGCTTTTAAAAGAAGATTCTTTACTAAATTATAACGTTGATTAAACAATTCTTTAGACTTTTCTATTAATTCTACTTCAAATCCTTTAGGGGGCAAAAGTATTATCCTTTTCCAAAAATATAATCTATCTAAAGAATCATAGTAATGTAATATAGTCATAAATGTTTTCTTTAATATTTTTTCTATGTTGTCTTCATTCTTACAAAAACTATCCATTTCGTCATTTATTTTCAAAAAATAAGTGTCTATTTCTCTATCTATAACTTTGTGTAATAATTCTTCTTTACTTTGAAAATGAGCATAAATAGATGGTTTTTTTATTTCTACTTCTTCTGCCACTTCATTTAATGAAAAATCTGAACCTTTCTGGGCAAATAAATGAAATGCGGAATTCATTATTTTTTGCTTTGTATACATACTAACGCTCCTTTAAATTCACTTATCATCTTCCTACCTAACGTTAGGAAGTCTTACTTATTAAAGTATATACTTTATTATTCATTTGTCAAGGATACTTTTATAAATATTTTCAAGTGCTAAATTTCTGTTATAAATAAAAAAGACTAATGACAAAATATATTTATCATTAGCCTAATTTAAAATACAATTTTTTATCTATTTTTATATTCTAAAAATCTTTCTCTAACTTCTTTATTATCTTTAAAAAAATTATTTAATCTCTTAATTTTATACAAAGCATCCTTTGTTATATTATGCTCCATAAGCTCAATATTAACTAACAATTCATCCTCTACTCCAATGATTTGAAAAAAATTTTCTATTATTTTATGTCTATTTAAAAGAAATTCACCAATACTTTTACCTTTGTTTGTCAACTTAACTAATCCATATTTTTTATAATCTATACATCCTAACTTAGTTAATTTCTGAACCATCTTTGTAGCAGAGGACGGCTGTACATTTAAACACTCTGCTAATATACTAATTCTTGTATATCCTTCATTAATACTTTTTCTATAAATCATCTCCAAATAGTCTTCCATGCTATGGGTCAATAAAGTTTTTTCTTTTTCTAAAATTTCATAACCTCGAACCGTATAGAAATTATCTCTACCCAAATAACTCCCTCCTTTTTTACTTAATAATTGAGAATTAAAACTGCAAATTTTTTTAATAATAAGTAAACTTTTCTCCACATCTATCCTTTATTATTTATATAATTAAAGTTTTTTCTGTAGAATAGCAAAATAAAAGTTTTATTATTTGTACTCTATAAATAATATGTGTAACCTTTTTAATTAATTAGTAATATATTATGAATAGATATATTAAAAATTTCACGTGACTAACTTTTTTCTATGATTATAAGTAGTCATTTAATTAAATATAATGGAGGTATATTTTATGGAAAATACACTTATTCCTTTAAATCTTATTCCTATTGGAAGTATTGCAAAAGTTAAGGAACTAACTTCACAAGGTATTTCTAGAAGAAGAATGTTAGATCTTGGACTAATTACAGATACAGAGGTGGAATCTTTAAGACAAAGCCCTTCTGGTGACCCTATAGCTTATGAAATACGTGGTACAGTAATTGCTCTTCGCTCTGAAGAAGCAAGTAAAATATTAGTTGAATTAATGTAATAATTTATTTGGAGGTTAAATCATGGGCCTAACTAGTCAATCTACTGGATCAGGTGCTTTAAAAGAAATGTTAGATTTAAATCTAACTTCGCCAGATGACATTATTGTAGCTTTAGCTGGCAATCCAAACACTGGTAAAAGTACTGTATTTAATAGCTTAACTGGATTAAATCAACATACTGGTAACTGGACTGGTAAAACCGTAACCACAGCTCAAGGTAATTACAAATTCAAAGATAAAAATTTTATTTTAGTAGACCTACCTGGAACCTATTCTTTGCTTTCTAATTCTGCTGAAGAAGAAATTGCTAGAGATTTTATATGCTTTGCTAATCCTCATGCTACTGTAGTAGTGACAGATGCTACTTCCTTACAACGCAACTTAAATTTAGTACTTCAAATCCTTGAAATGACGGATAGAGTAGTAGTTTGTGTAAATTTAATGGATGAAGCCAAAAGAAAAAAAATTCATATTGATATTAATAAACTATCAAAGCTTTTAGGAGTACCTGTGATAGGAACTAATGCAAGAGATGGCGAAGGCTTAGATGATTTAATGGAAGCAGTTTTTCAAGTTTCCCAAAGGAAACTTGAAACTAATCCATTAAAAGTTCAATACAATGAATTTATAGAAAATGAAATAAACTCTCTAGAAAAGAGAATAAACTCTTTAATAGGAGATAAAGTAAATAATAGATGGCTATGCTTAAAACTCTTAGATAATGATAAAACTATATTGAATTCTATAAATAAATATATAGGTTTTGATATAGAAAAAAAATTAACTTGTTTGGATAATATTGATACTACACTAGATTGCAATTGTAAATCCTGTTCAAATTGTTCTATAAAAGTACATGACTTAAGAGATGAAATTGTAGAAAATATTGTTAAATTAGGTGAAGAGATAAGTAATAAAGTAGTTCGATTTGAGAACAAACACTATAATGACTTTGATAGAAAAATAGATAATATACTAACTTCTAAGATTTTTGGTATTCCAATCATGATATGCATGTTAGCTATAATATTTTGGATAACAATTGTAGGAGCTAACTATCCCTCAGAAGCACTTGCTAATATGTTTGGCATTATAGAAGATAAACTTACTTATTTATTTTTAAGTAAAGGTTGGCCTGAATGGCTTCATGGAGTTTTGGTTCTTGGAGTTTATAAAACGTTAGCTTGGGTTATATCCGTTATGCTTCCTCCTATGGCCATATTTTTCCCACTATTTACACTTCTAGAAGACCTAGGATATTTGCCTCGAGTCGCTTTTAACTTAGATAACTTTTTTAAAAAAGCTTGTACTCACGGTAAACAAGCATTAACTATGTGCATGGGCTTTGGATGCAATGCTGCAGGAGTTGTAGGATGTAGAATAATAGATTCTCCAAGAGAAAGGTTAATTGCTATTATTACCAACTTCTTTGTTCCTTGTAACGGTCGTTTTCCAACGTTAATTGCTATTACTACTATATTTATTGCTGGATCTGCAGGTAACAATAAAAAAAGCCTAATTGCTACTCTAACTATTACTGGCATAATAGTATTTGGTGTCATTATGACACTCTTAGTTTCAAAGATTTTATCAAAGACATTACTTAAAGGAGTTCCTTCATCTTTTACATTAGAGCTTCCTCCATACAGAAAACCTCAAATAGGTAGAATAATTGTAAGATCAATTCTTGATAGAACCATATTTGTATTAGGCCGAGCTATAATAGTTGCAGCACCAGCTGGACTTGTAATATGGATATTTGCAAATATTAAAGTTGGTAATATGAGCATACTTACTCATGCTGCAGAATTTTTAGACCCTTTTGCTCATTTAATTGGCATGGACGGTTATATACTTATGGCTTTTATACTTGGACTTCCTGCTAACGAAATTGTTATGCCTATTTTAATAATGAGTTATATGGCTACAGGTTCAATGTTAGAGTTAGAAAACCTATCAGCTTTAAGAGATTTATTAGTTTCAAATGGTTGGACTTTACTTACAGCAATAAATGTTATGTTGTTTTGTTTGATGCACTTTCCTTGTGCCACTACACTTTTAACTATAAAAAAAGAAACAAAAAGTTTAAAGTGGACATTAGTATCTTTTCTAGTACCTACAATAGCAGGTATAAGTATATGCTTTGTTTTTACTCAATTTGTAAGATTAATTGGATTAGCATAATAAATTTTACTTTATAAAATTAACCTTATTCATATAAAACCTTAGTACATATATGAATAAGGTATTTATTTTATTCTATACTTTCTCTTGCCTGTTTCTTAGCTTCAAACCATAGTCTCATAAGAATAAAGATACCTGTAAAACCTACTATAAATTCTCCTATAAAAACAGCTATCCCTGTTGGCATAATGATTGCCATAAGAGAAGGTATAGCATCCCAAAGTCCATGTAATAAAACTACTGTAATATAAGCTCTTATAACCTTTTTATTTATGATAAAATGTCCCTTAATATTTTCCCTAGCAAATACTCCAGCTAAAATAGCAGTCCAAGTACCATGACCTAAAGGAGCTAAAATTCCCCTTAACATAGTAATATAAACAGTAAGCGATAAACTTCCTCTACTCTTTAAAAAAAATGTAAAAGCATATCCTATACTTTCTAAAGCCGCAAATCCCATGCCTGCTGCCGCTCCCAAGATTATGCCATCTATCTCTAGACTATGCCTTTTGCGTCTATATATAAATAATACTCCTAAAATCTTTGTAAATTCTTCAATAATTCCAACTATTATAGCAGTTCTAAAATTTAAGCTTGTAATAAAAATAGGCTCTAATATAGCTGCTGCAAAAGTTCCTAAAAATCCTCCATAAAAGAAACTAGCTACAGTATCTGTCATATTTACATTACTAAAACGTCTTCTTTCATAAAAGAAAGCCACATATGTTACAGGTATAAGAAAATTTCCTAACATAACTACTGAAGGGAATAATATAGAATTTCCAGTCCATATTAAAACTACTAATCCTAATATATAGGTTATAAGCCCTATAATGAATAATTTGTACCATTTATATCTTCTTATTTGCTTGTAGCTACTTCTCTTTATTAAACTATTCTCTTCCATTATAAAACCTCATTCCGTACACACTTAACTAATTTAGTTATCTGTCTACTATTCTCTATGCTATCTCTATTATTCCCTATACTCACCTTTAAATTCTTTAAGCATCCTTCTATAATATAAGTTTTAGATAATATACATTTTTTTATTGTATAATAAGCTTTTTAATTCCGTCCATTTATATTCTTGATAAACAGATTTCTAAGCTTCAGAAGGAGTTTTTACTTCCACTGAAGCTTAGAAATCGTTATCCAGGGACGTATCCGCTCTTTACTCCCACTTTAAAGAAGATGTGAGTATTAGAGCGGGTAGTCATCGAATAAATTAGCTACAGAAATAAGAAGATTTATTAATAATTCTAAGTTAAAATTAGTTTAAGCTCATATCTTAAATTTATTTCTAAATTTAAGATATGAGCCTAAATTATAATTTTATTCTAACAAATCAATATATATGTCTTTGTTGTCTATAACTGATATATTTTTTCTTTTTTGATAAAAATACAGTGGAACCCCTGCACCCATTAATACTAAGCAATAAATTATGCTTTCTAAGCCTGAACCATATATTGCCCATAATGCATATATAAATCCTAGTATTGGTATTATTGAATATTTAATTAATTGAAATTTTGTGTATTTTTTATTTTCTTTTCTCCATAACTTTATATCTGATAAGGATGTACATGCATATATAGGCAAACAGGATAAATTTGATAAAAGTATCATGAAAGTAAACAACTGAGATAAACTTTTCGTATAATTCATTGCAAGTAATATATTTCCTAAAACCGCTGCTATTATTAATGATGAAGATGGTGTTTGATATTTATGGTTAACCCCTTGAAATATTTTGGGAAACATATTATCCTTAGCTGCTGCATAAGACATTCTAGCTGTGGTTAATATTGTTGCAAAAGCAGTTCCAAATATACTTATAAGTTCTGTTATAATAACTATATAAGCAAATTTATTTCCAAAATAGGGTGCTAATATTTCTACATAATTTCCATCTACTTTAGCTAAATCCTTAGAATCTATAGCTCCCATAGTAGAAAAACTTAAAGTTAAATATAATATAATACTTATCCCTATGCCTAATATAGTAGCAAGTTTTACATTTCTTTTAGCATTCTTCACCTCTCCTGCCGAAACTGCCGCAGCTTCAAAACCTGAAAAAGCCCATAATGTTATTGAAACGGCTACACTTACTGAGCCTAACCCCTTTTTCTCTGAAAAAAGAGGTGTTATATTTTTTATATCAAATTTAGGTGCTGTTACAAAAACAAATACTATAGATAAAATTATTACTGCTGTAGTTAATATAGTTTGAAATACAGCTGCTTCTTCTATTCCTTTTATGTTTATATATGTAAATATCCATAACACTGCACTTGTGAATAAAAATGCAGCTAATCTATTTTCATTTAAAAACGGTATAAATGCAGCTACATAAGCTGTAGCTGACACTAAGGATGCAATAATTGCTATCCAATAAGAATTCCAAAACAACCAGGCATTTGTAAAACCCACAAAATCTCCAAAAGCTTGCTTTACATACTCATAAGGGCCTCCAGTTTTAGGGATTTTTGCTCCTAAATTTGCAAAAGATAATCCCATAAAAATAGCTCCCAATCCACTTATAATCCATCCAATCATTGCAGAACCTGGACTACATTCCTGGGATAATGATGCTACTAACAAAAATATTCCTGATCCCATAACATTTCCAGTTACTATAGCAGTAGTTGATATAAGTCCTAATCCTTTTTTTAAATGCACCTCTTCTTTCTCTTTCATAAATTCCCCATTCCTTTCTCCCAAACAATTAAAAGTCATATAAATTACAATTTCCGCTTTAATTTAGCATAAGTATGCAATTAATGTCAATAATTTTTTGTCCCTATAAATTTGACTTTATATTATAAATATTATAATGATATAATATTATATTAAGTTAATTATTAATAATTAGATAAATTACGGAGGTATAATAATATGAATGAAATAAAAGCTAAAATTCATTATTTATATCATGATGGCTTTGCAGTGGAAACAACTAATCATTTTTTAATATTTGATTATTACTATAATACTCCAATGGGAGAAGAAATGAATCTACAAAACGGCGTAGTTGGATTAGATGATATTAAAAATAAAAAGAACATATTTGTTTTTTCTTCTCATGGACATCATGATCATTTTAATCCAGTTATACTAGATTGGGAAAAATATAATTCTGAAATAAAGTATATTTTGAGTAGTGATATCACCCTTCCTGAATATAAGAATAATTATTATACTATATGGGAAAATAAAGATTTACAATTAGATGATATATACATAAAAACCTTTCACTCTACAGATATAGGAGTAGCTTTCTTGGTTAAAGTTGACGGACTTACTATATTTCATGCCGGAGACCTTAACTGGTGGAATTGGAAAGAGGATCCTATAGAAGAAAGAGTTAAAATGGAATTAGATTTTAAAAAAGAGATAACTAAACTAGAGGGCGAAAACATCAATATTGCATTTTTTCCTGTAGATCCAAGACTGGAAGAATTTAGTTATTTAGGCGGTAAATATTTTATAGAAAAAATCCACCCCGAAATGTTTATTCCTATGCACTTTTGGGCTAAAAACTCTATTACAAAGGACTTTAAAAATAAAATTCTTGAAAGTAGTCATGAAATTAGCACTAATATAATAGAAATATTCTCTAGAGGGCAAATTATAAATTTAACTTAATAAAATTAAATGCTACTTTACTTAAATTATCCACAGGTAAAGTAGCATTTTTTCACATAATTAACACCGTTATTAAATTCTACATATCTAAAACTACATTTCTTACCCATCTATTAGATAGTAATCTGGTTAGTCCTACGATACATTTTACTATTTCTTCTATAGTTACTAAAGCAACTACCCAATAAACTGGAAATTTAAGCAGAAAAGCACCTATCAAAGACAATGGAACTCCTATACACCACATTGTAAAAGCTTCCACCATTAAAGAATACTTTGCATCTCCTCCTCCTCTTAAAATTCCTACTATAAGTATAATATTGAACACTCTTATGATCATAATAATAGAAGTTATACGAAGTATTATTAATGAATCATGTAAAACTTCGTTGGATACATTAAAAAGTGATAATATGTGCGAAGAGCTTATCCATAATAATATTCCTAAAGATAATCCTATTGTACATCCAATTATAGAAAATCTTTTTGCATATATCTTTCCTAAGTCTTCTTTATTGGCTCCTATTTTATTACCTATCATAACCGTAGCTGCATTTGCAATACCGAAAGTTATAACCATAAATAAGTTTTGTACTGTTGTACAAATTTGTACAGATGCTACTGCCTTTGTACCAATTCTTCCATATACAGCTGAATAAACTATGGTTCCCAATCCCCAACATGCTTCGTTGAGCACTACATGTATAACTGTTGATACAACTTTTATTATAAATTCCTTAGTTAAATCTAGCATTTCACCTAGTTTAGCTGCTAAAACTCCTTTAGTTTTATATACATATGTTACTAATAATACTGATTCAATAATTCTTGCTATTAATGTAGCTAAGGCTGCTCCCTTTACCCCTAAAACTGGCGCTCCAAATTTTCCAAAAATAAATATATAGTTAAAAAATGTATTACATAGTAAAGCTACAGCACTTACTAGCATTGGAACTATTGCTTGACCTACACAGCGTAACGAAACACTATAAGCTAAAGTTATAGCTGTAAAGATATAACTTATACATATTACTTTTAGATATTGAGATCCATATAAGATTACTTTAGGATCTTTATTAAATATAGAAATTATTTGTGTAGGAAATATAGCTGCCATACTTGCAAGAATAAGAGAAATAATTATTCCAGAAATAAGAGCTAACCCTAATATTCTTCTTATATTTTTTATATCTCTCTTTCCCCAGAATTGAGATATAAATATACCACAGCCGCTAAAAGTGCCTAATACCAATAAATTAAAAAGTAAAAAATATTGATTAGCTATACCAACAGAAGCTATCTGTGCTTCTCCTAATCTACCAACCATTATAGTATCTATCATATTTAAAAAGGATGCTATAAAATTTTGTATAATAATAGGTAGAGCTAATTTAAATAAGGTTCTAAAAAACTCCTTGTCCTTAAATAAATTTCTTGTAACACTTTCCAAATCACATTCTCCTTTTCATTACTAATTGTTTATACTCTCATATATTTAATCTTCATATTATAAAATAAAAGATAAATATAGTAAAAAAATAAACCACTTTGAAGTTTTTTCAAAGTGGTTGCTTCTTCACTTTTATGATATTACACAAACTGCAATATATAAAAATAATTTATTTAATATTTAATTACGAATATAAGGGTATTACTACTTTTACCAATTATATTATATGTTTAATATTATTTCAAGTTGTTATTTATTAAAAAATATTTTATTTTACAAAATTATTATAAATTTTTGTTATAATAAAAAAGTATATCAAATTAGGATAAGGTAAGTGATTATATGAAAAAATTAAAAAAATTATTATTTAAAATTGTATTTTTCACCATATTTATAATGCTTATATTTAGAATTTCAGATATTTTTCACTCTCCAAAAGATGTTTTTCCTATATCATCTATGAAAATTTATATCAAAGCTTCTGATGAAGTAAGTAAAAATACACTTCAAGTGAATTGGAAATATGTAGCTGCCATAGACGCCATTAGAATAAATAAAGATTTTTCAAAATCAAATATGGAAGAGTCAAAAAAAATAGCTAATGATTTTATAGAAATAAATAATTCTACAAAGAAATTTAAAAATTCCAAATATCAATTATTATCTTTAGAAGAGGTTATGAATAATCTTTCTTATGATGATAAAGAAAAAGATAAGGTTTATAAATTCTTAGAGTTTCTAAACGATAAATACTTAGTAAATGTAGATGAAAATAAAAAAAATTTTATAAATGAATTAACTCCTTCAGCTATAAACATATACAACAACTATGGTATTCTTCCATCTATAACTATCGGACAAGCTATACTAGAATCTAACTGGGGAAAATCTGACCTTTCTTCAGATTACAATAATTTATTTGGAATAAAATCTACAAAATCTTGGAAAGGTAAAACTGTAAAAATGAAAACCTCTGAAAACTATAATGATACTATAATAGCTACTTTTAGAGCCTATGCATCTAAAAAAGACTCTTTAGATGATTATGCACAATTTCTTAAAAACAACAAAAGATATAAAGAACATGGTGTATTCAACGCTGTTAACTATATAACTCAGGCTACGTCAATTGACAAAGCAGGTTACAGTACAAAACAAGATGAAAATGGTAAAAACATGTATGCAGATCTTCTTACCCAAATTATAAGAGAATATAATTTACAACTTATAGATAGTAAAACTCAACTAGACTTTTTTAAAAATTAAGAGCTTTAAGAAGGATACCCTTCTTAAAGCTCTTAATCTAAGAATTTATCAATATAAAACTCTACTACCGCTCCCTTTTCACTATTATATGCTTTTATTTCTCCTCCATGCTTTTTAACTAACTTTTCACATATATGAAGTCCCAATCCCGAATGTCCCTTTTCTTTAGATCTTGATTTATCCCCTTGATAGAAAATTTTAAATAAATTTTTTATATCTTCTTTAGAAAAACCTTTACCTGTATCTTCTATCTTGAAATTTATTTTATTCTCATCAATAACCAAATCTAAATATATTTCTCCATTGTTATCTGTAAACCTTATACTATTTACAACTATATTATCCAGTATTTCTGAAAGAACACAAATGTCTATATTAAAATTTTTTTCTTTTTCCCTTCTGTCCTCAATATTTAAATTAAGTTTTATTTTCTTATTATTACATAAGAGTTTATATTCATTGTATTTTGTATTTATATACTTTTTTAAATTCACTTTTTCATAATTTAAATTAAATTGTACTGAGTCTACTTTAGCTAATGTATTAATCTTTTCTATAAGTTTATTAGCTCTATCTGTGTTATCTTTTATAACCTGTAAATACTTTTTTATAAAATCTTTACTAAAATTTTCATTTTCTAAAAGAAGTTCTACATGTCCATTTATTATAGTCAAAGGCGTTTTTAAATCATGGGCAATAGCAGATGTACTCTCTTTTCTTTCTCTTTCCATTTGCCATTTTGCATCCAAGGAATTTTTAAGTTCTTTTCTCATTTCTTCAAAGCTTTCACAAAGCTCTCCTAATTCATTTGAATTAGAATAATTTATAGAAAAATCTAAATCTCCATTCTTAACTTTATGTGAAGCTGCCTTTAGCTCATTTAAAGGAGTTATTATTCTTTTATGAAGCTTTTTACTAAATATATAGGTAGTTATACAAATATAAAGAAATGGCATCATAATTATAATTACGTCCATATACTGAACAAACCTATTAAAAAATTGGTTTTCAACAGAAGGCTTTAAATTATAAGTAAGTATAATCCAACCTTTTATCTGTTCTTTTTCTTTTATAGGAATAAATCTAGCACCTTTCTGAAATCCAATGGGTATAGCAAATGGCCTATTATTATTTTTAATATATTTTCTTAAATCTTTTTCATATGTATTATATATAATGTATTTTCTATTATCTAAAACTATATATTCTATTCCCTGTAGAGGGACAATGCTTTCTATATATTTCCTGGAATTTTTATTTAAAATATCAATTCCTTTCTCATTTATTTTTTTTTCTATGTCTGGTATTTGTTTTTCATAATAGTTACTTGGATATATTACATTTTTTGATATAAGAAAAAGTTCTACTGTATAAGTCATAAAACTTAATAACATACTTGTAATTATTATAGCTATAAAAGAAATTATAAATTGCTTTTTTAAAGAAAGTTTTTCTATCATTTTATTTCTCCCACTTATATCCTATTCCCCATACGGTTTTGATATAATCTAATTCCTTTGAAATATTACTAAATTTAGCTCTAATCTTTTTAACATGCTCTGTTATAGTAGAAGTATCTCCTTCTCCATCATATCCCCATATTTTCTCATATATATATTCCCTTGAAAAAACTTGTCCTGAATTTAATGATAAAAATTCAATTATATCAAATTCCCTTTTTGTCATAGGAATTGTCTCATCCTTATAATATACTTGTCTTCCTTTTATATCTATATAAAGGTCACCAAACTTTGTTTTATTATTATTTTTAAAATCATTTAATCTTTTATCTCTTCTTATGTGACTTATTATTCTTGCTTTTAATTCTTTTAGGCTAAAAGGTTTTACTATGTAATCATCACCACCTATTAGTAACCCTTTTATCTTATCATCTTCTAAATTCTTTGCTGTTAAAAAAATAATAGGACAATTTATTTTATCTCTTATTTCTTTACAAACGTTAAATCCATCTATTCCTGGCATCATTATATCCAATAAAATTAAGTCTGGATTTAACTCTATTTTTCTTATAGCTTCTTCTCCATTAAAGGCTGTTATAACCTCATATTCATTTAAAAGAAGATAGTCCTTTATAAAAGAAACTATTTCCTCTTCATCATCTACTACAAGTATTTTTTCTTTCATAATTTATGCCTCTCTAATTTTTTAAATTAATTATTATATATATTATATAATTAATTTATTTCCTTTTAAATCTGTGTAAAAAATTATGCTATCTTTTAATAATAAAACATAATTATAAAGATTTTATAAAAAAATAAAACAGTCTCATAATATAAGACTGTTTTGAGTTAATTTTTCTAACTATAATTAATCCTGAGAAAATATAACTATTAAAAGCATTTTAAATTGTTCCTTTGCATATAATGCATGAGGAATTCCTGCTGGCATTACTATGGTTTCTCCTTGTTTAACATTAAACTTTTCTTCTCCTACTGTGATTTCTGTCTCTCCATGTAGTACATAAACCATAGCATCTCCTCCAGATGAATGAGAACTTATTTCTTCTCCTTTATCAAAGGCAAATAATGTTATACTAGAAGCCTTACCTTGAGATAAAGTTCTACTTATCACTTTGCCTTCTTGATAATCAACTAATGATTCCATATCTAAAACCTTTGCGAAATCTATATTTTTAATAAGATGTTTATTCATAAAATATACCTCCTTAATTAATTTCTACAATTATAGTATAGTATCTTAATACTTAAAATTCTGTAACTTGAGATACCAATTATAATATTTTTATTATGTTTCTAATATTTCTTTTTATCCAAATCATATTAAACTTGTTTATAATATTATTTTATCTATAAATAAGGTTAGATGGTCCATTAAATTTATCAGTCTAGGTTCATTATTTACGAAAACTCCTATAATAGGTCTTAACGGATAGTTCTTATTTTGCATAACTACTGTTCCATCTAGTCCATTATTCAATTTTATAGGTAATCCATTAGGATAACAATAAATCGACTTTATAAAATCCTTATATACATCCTCACTAAACTTTGAACTTGCTTGAGCCGTTATTTTTTCCATAGTTTCATTTATTAAATTTTTATTTATATCATTTATAAGGTTTACATAGTAATCACATATATGTACAACCTTTGATAGTTCATATATTTTTTCTCTATCTATTCCTTCTGGATATCCACTACCATCTTCATTTTCATGATGTTGATATATTGTCATATATACAGTAGGTGGAAAACTATTTGTTCCTTTAATAAACTTATATCCCTCTTTTACATGGTCATCTCCTTGTGAAAACATCTTTCCTATATCATGAAGAAGAGCTGCCATTGCTAAGTTCTTTAGGTATTTTTTATTATATCCTCTATTAATACCAAGTATAACTGATAGAATACAAACATCTATAGAATGTATATATAATTCTATATCATTATTATTTTTTACAATGTCATTAAACATAAAGGCATTTTCAGATAAATTAACATTATTAATAATCTCATCTATCATAAAAGATAGAATTTTTTCTTCTATTTTTTTTTCTTTTTTTGCTCTTTCAAAAACATCTTTTAAAATCCCAATATTTTTTAACTTAATAGGCATATCTAAAATATGTTCTACAGTTAAATCATTATTTTCATCCTCTATATATGTAGTATTAATTCCAAAATTTTTAATCCTTTCTATAATGCTAGAGGTAAAAACATATCCCTTATTCAAAAATATTCTTCCGTCCTGAGCATATATTGGGGTAGCAAGAACCTTATTGATTATTTTTTCATTAACAAGTACTAATTTCATACTTTATATCCCGCCTCCATTTCATAGTAATAATTATGTTATAATGTTAACTTTAATTCCATTAATATCTATATTATAGCATATTATGATATTTTAATACATAAATCATATTTATATGACAAATATAAACGTTTTTTATATAAATAATTTATTATTTTAAATTTATTTCAATAATTACCATAAAAATGTTAGAAGGAAATTAAGAAAATATTAATAATATCTTTGACTTTTAATTAAGAAGTTTATTATATATTATATACAAATGAAAATTAAATTTATTTAAGGAGATGACTGTTATGCAAAATAAAAAGTTTTGGGCATTTTTGTTTTCTTTAATTCCTGGTGCTGGGCATATGTATATAGGATTACAAAAAAAAGGAATACAAATTATGGTTACATTTTTCCTATTAATGACTTTACATGATTGGATTAATATACCTTTATTTTCAATATTTCTTCCGGTAATATGGTTCTATAGTATTTTTGATGTAAGAAAAATTTTAAATTCAGGAATTATACCAGAAGATACTGTTCATTTTAATATTTCTTTCAATGGAAATGGTAATAAAATTTTTGCTTATATTCTTATAGCAATTGGATCAATAGCTTTATTAAGAAATGTAATTTTCCCTATTCTTGACATAGATTTAAGTTGGAGAACAGAACATTATATAAAAACAATCATATCTTCTGTAATATTTATAGGAATAGGAATTAAGCTTCTTATGGGAAATAGAAAATTATTATTACCTGGTAAAAAGGAGGACTCTCAATAATGCGTCAGTGGAAAGTAGGTTCTCTAACACTAGGTTTAACTCTAGTTCTTATAGGAATTATGTTTATGATTGGTAATATAATTGATATGTCTCTATTGGGCAATTTGATAAGATTTTGGCCTATTATATTAATATTACTTGGAATTGAAATTTTATGTTCTGGATATATGTCTCAAAAAAATAACGAAAAATTAAAGTTAAGTGGTACGAGCATTTTTATGTTCTTTGTATTATTTTCCATATGTGGTGTTTTATTTATTAGTAGTAATGTTATTGATTTCACTAAAGACGGTATAAAATTTCGTAATCCAGAAAGCTGGCATTATAAATATCAATCTAGTTTTAGCAAAAACTATACCATTGATCCTAAAAATCATAATAAAGCAATTATAAATACTAAGTCAGGAAATATATTTATTGATAAATCTTCAAGTAAAAATATAGAGATAACAGCAAATTCAGAGATATTTAGCAATGATGAAAGTAAAGCCAAAAAATTATCAGAATCCTTAGTTAAAATATCAGAAAAGAATGCTATTGAAATAAGTGCTAATAATAAATCTGATAGTTTTAATGGTAATTCTATGCGTGTTAATTTAGATCTTCATATTAAACTTCCAGAAAAAATATATGCAGAAGTATTAAGTTCTTTTGGAAATATGGAAGTTAAAAACTTATCTAAAGGACTTAAAGTAACAAATAAAAACGGTTCTATATTAGTAGAAAATATCTCTGGAAATTTACTTATAGAAAACTCTTTTGGAAAGACTTCTATAGACAATATAAATGGAAATGTAACTGCTCAATCGAAAAATGGAGATTTAGAAGTAGTTAATATTACTGGATCTTTAGATGTGAAAAATTCTTTTGGAAAAACTTCTATAAACAATATAAGCGGAAATGTAACTACTCAATCAAAAAATGGAGACTTAGAAGTAGTTAAAGTCAACGGATCTCTTAATGGAAAAAATTCTTTTGGTCTCATAGATGCATCTAATATATCTGGAAAAATAGATATAGCCAATAATAATGGTGACACAAAACTTGAAAGTTCAAAAACTGTAAATAAAGATATAACTTTAACTAGTAAATACGGAAATGTTAATTTATCACTTCCTAAAGAACAAACTGGTCATTTTATACTAGATACTAAATTTGGTAAAATAAGTAGTGACTTAGATTTACCTATAAATAAATCTGAAAATAACGAAAAGGAATCTATTGATAAAATAATTGGTAACAATAATATTCCTATAAAAATATATAATGATAATGGAAGCATAAGTATTAATTCTAGATAAAATTACAAAGTAATTTACTAAACTAATAAAGACTAAATATGGAGTAAAATTCTTCATATTTAGTCTTTATTAGTTCATATTTAATGTTTTTTAATTATGAAACTGCATGTAATATAAAGTTAATGAAAAATGTAACTGAAATTACATACATAGGAATAGAAACTTCTCTAGCTTTTTTATTAGCTATTTTAACAATTGGATAAGCAATGAATCCAAAAGCCATACCGTCTACAATACTAAATGTAAGTGGTATCATAACTATAGTTAAAAAAGCTGGAAATCCTTCTGTGAAATCATGTAAATCTATATTTAATGTATTTTTCATCATTAATCCACCAATTATAATTAATATTGGTGAAATAGCACTATTAGGTATTATCTTTATAAATGGAAGAAAAAATAATGCTATTAAAAATAAACTTCCCGTTATAACAGATGTTAATCCAGTTTTCCCTCCATCTGCTATTCCCGCTGCACTTTCAATTGTTGCTACTGTAGGACTTGTTCCAAGTATTCCGCAAGTAATAGCAGATATTGCACAAGCCTTAAATGAAGTCCTATATTTATGTGGTTGTTTTAACATAACGTTGACGTGAGCATGAAGCAATCCTAAATTTTCAAAAACAAGTACTAAAGTTAATGAAAATACTGCAATCCAAAAGGATAATGAAGCAATATTACTAAAATCCATACTAAAAAAGACTTGCTTGTAACCTTCTACAGAAAAACCTGAAAATGTAAGCTCAGACATATCCACAAGTCCAAAAAAATAAGCAATAAATGTTCCTCCTATCATGCCAATAAGAAAATTTCCTGGTACGTTCATTATAAATAAGGTCAATGTAAGAACTAAGTTGATAAAAGTTACATATACTTCTGGATTACTTAAATGTCCTAAGGCTACAAAAGTTCTCTGGCTATCAATTATAATACCACTTTTCTGTAATCCAATAAACGTAATTAGAAGACCAATTCCTACAGTTATAGATTCCTTTAAAGAGGTTGGAATAGATTCTGTCAACATGGTAGCTAATTTTGTAAAAGCAACTATAAAAAATACAATTCCTGATATAAATACCGCTGCTAATGCTTCCTTCCATGAAAGTCCCATTACCCCTGCAATAGTATATGAAAATAATGCATTTACCCCCATACCAGGTACAATAGTAACTGGTACATTTGCCATAAAAGCTATAATTAAGCATCCAACAAAAGAAGATAATATTGTGGCAATAACTGCTCCTTCTATTGGTAATCCTGCATCTGACAATATACTGGAGTTCACTGCAATAATATATACTATAGCGAAAAATGACGTTAGACCTGCTACTATTTCTCCTTTCACTGTAGTATTGTGTTCTTTTAATCTGAATAGATTATTAAATTTTCCTTTCAAATCTTCTCTCTTCCTTTTTTCTCTATCCCTCTCCCGCCCATACCCCTTTTATATAATAGTTACAATAAAATCCACTATCTTAAATAAGGGTACATTATAATTATTATATGATATATAATAACTAATAATCAAATTTAAGTTGTTCTATTTTATTTTCTGTTAAGTTGGATACTGTTAATCCTATAAGTCTTATGCTATCCTCTATCTTCATTTCATCTAATATTACACATGCTATACTATATATAGTCTTTTCATCATTTATATAATTATTTATTGTTTTACTTTTGGTATGATTTATAAATTGAGAAGTTTTTATTTTTATAGTTACTGTTTTACCCCATAAATTTTTGCTTTTTAATATAGATGAAACTCTTTGTGAAAAGTGTTGCAAATATCTTTTCATTTCCTCTTTATCATTCATATCTTTTTTTAATGTAATTTCTTTTCCTATAGACTTTCTTTCTCTTAAAACTTCTACTTCTCTATTATCTATTCCCCTAATTCTCTCATATATATCTATTCCAAATTTTCCAAAATAATCAACACAGAACTCTTTTGATAATTTATACATATCTTCTATTGTAAAAATACCTATGTTATGTAATCTATGGACAGATTTTTTCCCTATTCCATAAACTTTTTTTATAGGTAAAGGCATAAGTATATCTGGTATTTCATCTTTAGTTATAATTTTTATTCCATCAGGCTTATTCCAATCTGAAGCAAGCTTAGCTAAAAATTTATTATAAGAAATTCCAACAGAAATAGTAAGACCCATTTCTTTTCGTACTGTCCTCTTTATATGCAAAGCTGCATCTATAGGTTTCATAGGTGCTCCTGTTATATCTAAATAAGCCTCATCTATGGATAAAGGTTCTATTAAATCAGTTATTGAGTAAAGTATTTTAAATACTTCTTTTGAAACCTCTTTGTATCTATCATGTCTTGTTGGTAAATATATACCAAATGGGCATTTTTTCTTTCCCATAAACATTGGCATAGCCGAATGAACACCATATTTTCTTGCTTCATAAGATGCAGTAGCTACCACTCCTCTCTCCCCTGTTCCACCTACTATTACTGGCTTACCCTTAAGACTTGGATTATCCATTTGTTCTACAGAGGCAAAAAATGCATCCATATCCACATGCATAATAACTTTATCCATGAAAATCAATCCTTTTAATATTTTATCTACAGTTTTATAACATCTCATTATCTATAATACAGAATTTACTTAAAAAATAAAAGCGGTTTGTTAACTAATTTTTGCCAAACCACTCTTAATACTATTTGATCCCCCGGATAATATACTTTAGATAATTTTCCTATAAATTACCAAAATATTATAATTATATATATGTCTTATATATTTAAAGTACTCTAAACTTTAATATTTTTTCTATTATTTTTACTATGTCATTTGAAATATATCCTAGTTTATCTTCTAAAGACTTGGTAATACCGAAATGAAATTTTATTTCTTCTATTTCAATAGCTATAATATAACCTTCTATATTTTTGTTATATAAATTAAGAGCTGTAAGTATATTGCAACCATGTTGTGAATATAAATTTTCATTATATATATAATCTTTCATTGGAATAACAGTGATGCTTCCACATTCTTTTTCACTTATAATAGAATCTATTATAAATATAAAGTCATCATCTTTTATTTTAGAGATACAATATTCAAAATCTGTCTCTCCTATAATTACTTCTATGTTTTTACCTTTTAATTTATCTTTTATATTTTTCCCCACACTAATTCCCACTCCATCGTCTCCCATTAGCATGTTTCCTATAGCTATAATCTTTACCCCATATTAAACCACCCTAACATCCATAATATTATATCCATTTGATATTACATGAGTAGCACAAGATACACATGGATCAAATGCTCTTGCTATCCTTCCTAGTTCTATAGGTTCTTTTATATTTCCTATTTTCGTTCCTATCAAAGCCTTTTCTGTCACTCCATAAAAACCTTTTTCATCCTTAGGTGATAAATTCCATACAGTAGGAGTTATAATATCATAGTTTTTAATTACTTTATTCTCTATGGATAACCAATGTCCTAAAGCTCCTCTTGTAGTATCTACTAATCCTACACCATAAGCATCATCTGGTATTTCATAAACTCTTTGATTAGCTCTTCTGATTTCAACTTTTTCTGCTAATGCTAATAAAATTTCTCCAATTCTCTTTGTTTCTATTGCCCTAGCAATTATCCTATCCATTGTGCCATTTCCTCCTTTGTATTCTCCATTTATAATGAGTCTTGCTAAGGGTCCTACTTGCATAGGTATTCCTCCATACCTAGGTGCTTTAACGAAAGTATATGCTCCTTGTTTAGACAAATCTACTAATTCAATATCATTGTGACTAACCTCTTCTTGGGGTTTTTCTACATTCTTATCGCTTACATACCAAGCATATCTTATATTTTCTGTTATTTTATCTGGCTCTAAAGGATAAAGCTTACCATCAACACTTACTCCTGGCGTTACATAGTCCAAATTTTTATCCTCATAATCATAAAAAACTCCATAACTCATAAAGTTATTGTAAGTTACTCCCTTATAGAAATAATCTGGATAATATTTAGCGATAATGTATGCATCCTCTAGCATACAACTATTAACAAAATCATTAATAGATGCAATAATTGACTTTATCTTTTCTAACTTATAGGAATCTATGTTTACTGTAACTCCTCCTACAAATATTCCATGATTATGAGGTGCTTTACCACCTAAAACTGCTAAACCTTCATGAGCTAATCTACTAACCTCCACAGCTTTTATATAATTTTTACTTATTCTTTCGTTTAAATTGCTAGGTATCCTAAAATCTTTATATTCCTGTGGATATATAGGTTTTATATCCGGTAATTTCACATAACTTGGAATTACAAATAAATAAAAGTGTCTTATGTGATTTTGAAGAAATTCGAAGCCATGCAATATATCTCTAATATATCTATCATTTTTATCTGGAAATACCTTCAAAGCATCTTCTAAAGCTAAACTTGAGGACATGGCATGAGCAGTAGAACAAATTCCACATATTCTTTCTGTAAAATATATAGCATCTAAAGGAGATCTTCCTTTAAGCATTTTTTCAAATCCCCTAAATAATAATCCACTAGTGGTAGCATCCGTAACTAAATTCCCTTCCAAATTAGCATTTATTTCCAAAAATCCACTTATTCTGGTAACTGGATCAATTGTAATTTTCTTACTCATATAATCCTCCATTTTTATTAATATCTAATAAAAGGCTCCATTCCATCAGGAAAATATGCTTGTGCACATCCAATGCATGGAGTATTATCACCTATAGGCCAATTTACATATCCATTCCACTTTCTTATAGGGCAATCTGTTCTTGTAACAGGTCCTCTACACCCCAATTTAAACATACATTCTTTATCCCCTAATTTCTTTGCAAAGATTTTTTTATCAAAATATCCTCTTCTCGTACATGTATCATGAATAGTTGCTCCATAAAACATAGTAGGTCTACTTTGGCTATCCAACTCTGGTAGTCCATATCCAACTAAATGAGCTAATGTGCCTACTACCCAATCAGGATGACAAGGACATCCTGGCAGTCTTATTACTTCCCTATTTAATACTTCCTTTACACTTTTACTTCCTGAAGGATTAGGTTTTGCTGCTGAAATTCCACCATATGATGCACAAGTTCCTACACATAATACATGTTTTGCTTTTTCTCCTGCCATTTTTATTCCTTCTAAAGCAGTAATGTTTTTTCCATTATACTTAGCTATAATATTATATAGTCCATTGTCTTTGGTAGATACTGCTCCATCTACCAACAATATAAATTCCGTATTTAGTGTATCTAAAAATTGGTAAAATGCTCCCTGTCCTTCCTGACTCATGATACTATTATTGTAAGTTAAGTTGACTAAATTCTTTAATATATATATTAACCCTGGATTTTCTCCGTTTAGAAAAGATATAATATTTCCCGAGCATCCTGTTACTTCTATCCACATAGCATTAATTTTTTTAATCTTTTCTCTTTCTATTAATTTTATAACCTCTTCTGAAATAATTTTAGCTGTAGATTCTTTTTTGGAAATAAAAGGACACATATTTCCTTCTATCAATATAATTCCTCCCTAGAATTTCTATACTTATTTTATAATGCCTACTTTCAGCAAGTTTTTTAGTATATCTATATTTCCATGACATCCATTAAATTGAGCTGTTAAGTCATTTCCCGCAAGAAGACCAAAATGACTTCCCCCTCCCCAAGCAGCTTCATAACTCACATCATAAACTACTCCATTTATAGCTACATAAGCAGGATTTCCAACAGCTCCATCATACTTTGACAGTTCTTCTAATGTAAATTCTTTAGTTTGTCTATACTCATTGATTTTATTTTTTATCTCTATGTTATTGTAAATTTTACTTACAGTTTTCAAAGTAACCCCTATATCTGCAAATAATAGATTTTTATAATATGTCTTTTGAATAGGACACTGAATATAATTCATGATTTTTCTATAATAATGACTTCTCCAAATTATTTCTCTCATGATTTGAAGATCAAATTTATAATTATTATAAATTCTCAATTTATTTCTCCTTTCAATTTATTTCTTCTTAATATGTATATGTTTAAAAATAAATCTTTTGAATAAATAATAGTATTCTTCAAACAAAATGTATGGGTACATTTTTATATTTATCAATACTTTATTATAATTAGATTAATGAATTTAAACCAAGGGGGTTTTTTTATGGAAAGATATGAATTAAACAAAAATTTAGCTCAAATGTTAAAAGGCGGAGTCATCATGGATGTTGTAAATGCTAAACAAGCTGAAATTGCTGAAAAAGCTGGTGCTTGTGCTGTAATGGCTCTTGAAAGAGTTCCTGCAGACATTCGTAAAGAAGGCGGAGTTGCTAGAATGTCTGACCCTGCAATGATTAAGGAAATAAAAAAAGCTGTATCCATTCCTGTAATGGCTAAAGTAAGAATAGGTCATTTTGTTGAAGCACAAATACTACAAGAAATAGGTGTAGATTTTATAGATGAAAGTGAAGTTTTAACTCCTGCTGATGATTCCTATCATATAAGTAAATTAAACTTTGAAGTGCCATTTGTTTGCGGTGCAAGAAATCTTGGAGAAGCTTTAAGAAGAATAGGTGAAGGCGCTTCTATGATAAGAACGAAAGGAGAAGCTGGTACCGGAAATGTAGTTGAAGCTGTAAAACATATGAGATGTATGATGGATGAAATTAGGAAAATTAAAAATGCTCCTAAAGAAGAACTTATGACCATAGCTAAAGAAATAGCTGCTCCTATTAATTTAGTTGAGTATGTATGGGAAAATGGGAAACTTCCTGTTGTGAATTTTGCAGCAGGTGGAATAGCAACTCCAGCAGATGCAGCTCTTATGATGCAACTTGGATCAGAAGGTGTTTTTGTAGGTTCTGGAATATTCAAATCAGAAAATCCTGAAGTAAGAGCACGAGCAATAGTTTTAGCTACTACTTATTACAATGATCCAAAAGTTGTTGCAGAAGTTTCAGAAAACCTTGGAGAAGCAATGAACAGCTTAGAGCTATCTGAAATTAAAGATAGATATTCAGAAAGAGGTTGGTAATATTGAGAATAGGTGTTTTGTCATTACAGGGTGGAGTAATAGAGCATATTAATCATATAAAGTCATTGAATCATGAAGGTGTAGAAGTAAAAACTGTTAAAGATTTAGAAAATATACAAGGAATTATTCTTCCAGGTGGAGAGAGTACTACTATGTCAAAGCTTTTAAAAGAGCGTAATATGTTAGAACCTTTAAGAGAAAAAATTCTATCGGGCCTTCCTGTATGGGGGACCTGTGCCGGAATGATTCTATTGGCTAAACATATTGACTTATTTGATGGACATCTTAGAGTTATGGATATAACTGTTAAAAGAAATGCCTATGGAAGTCAAATAAATAGTTTTAAAACTGAAGTGATTATTAACAATATATCTCCTAATCCTATTCCCCTAGTTTTTATAAGAGCTCCTTTTATTACTGAGGTCTCTAATAATGTTAAAATACTTTGTAATCTTAATGGAAATATCGTAGCTACTGAACAACAAAATATGCTAGCTACTTCCTTTCATCCAGAGCTTACTAACAATCTAGAATTCCATAAATATTTTTTAGCTATGTGTATGAATGAATTTAATAAAAAATAGCCATATGATTAAGTTTCTAAATAAGATTTGGCTATAAAACAGATAAGGGACTTCTCATATTGCATTTTATTGTGAGACAGTCCCTCTTTTTATTATCTCTAATGTAACATTAATAGTTATTTAATTTCTATATCATCAAATTTACTAAATTCTATAAGAATACTTTCTATTATATTATGTTCCAAATTTCTAAAATTTCTAGAACCACATATAAATCTTAAAGTAAGTATTATCTTTCCAATATCAATTGATGTATAAACCGTATGTGAAAGATTTTGATAATATATAGGATGGGTTTTTGAGGCTATATCTAATGATTCTTTTGCTTCTTCCTCTATATTTCCAAGTTCTTTACCTGCTACATCTAATATTATTTCTTTAGCTCTTCTCCAATTGCTATTTGTAGTAAGTACAAGTTGCATTTCATTCCAAGTATAAGGAAATGAAGTTGTTTCATTTATCACTTCTGTAGAAAGTAATTTTATATTAGGAATATATACAAGTCTTCCTGTACTTTGCCCATATATTTTATTAGTTTCAGTTACTTCTATTATAGTTGTATAGAACCAATCTATTTCCAATACATCTCCTATACTCTCTCCAACTTTAATTCTATCTCCAACTACAAAAGGTTTATGAGAATTAATTATTAACCATCCTAAAAAACTAGATACTAAATCTTTAAATGCAAAAGCCATACCTGCTGAAAAAAGACCTATAAATGTTAAAATATCTTTTGATTCATATACCCATATAGGAGTTACTACTATTAAAAATATTACCTTTATAAAAGTAGAAAATATTTTTTTAAATTTTATTGTTCTTTTAGAACTCCAATTTATATTATCAATATAGTTAACTATAATTTTATTTATCCAATAAAGAACTATTAATAAAGCTATAGTTAATAAAAATTTAGGTAGTATTCCAACTGCTGCAAACTTTAAACTAATAGATTTAAATTCCTCCATTTAAGCCACCTTTTATAATTTCCCTTTAATAACTTTTTAGAACTTAAGTTTTGCAAGTGCTTCCGCTAAAGCAGAATTTATTGGCTCTTCATTTGCCTTTTTCTGATCTTTTAAATATTTTGCTACATCTCTTTTTGTAACTTTACTGATATCATTTTTCTTTCTTTCATTAAAAGCTGAAAGTTTTTCCTTGTATCCGCAACTACATACAAATATTTTTCCTTCACCTTCGCCACGAAGCTCTAATTTTTTATGACAGTTTGGGCACCTAGCATTAGTTATTTTAGTAACAGCTTTTCTATAACCACATTCTCTATCTTGGCAAATGAGCATTTTCCCATGCTTACCATTAACTTCCAACATGTATTTGCCACATTCAGGACACTTATTTCTTGTAAGATTGTCATGTTTAAATTTTTCTTTACTATTTTTTATATCATTAACAACTATTTTTGCATAATTCTTCATTTCATTAATAAAAACATTTTTATTAAGAGATCCTTTTGAAATAGAAGATAATTTTTGTTCCCATTCTGCAGTTAATGTAGGGGATTTTAAATCATCTGGAACTAATTCTAAAAGCTGTTTGCCTTTTGAGGTTACAAAAATATCCTTTCCCCTTTTTTCAATTAAGAAAGTATTAAACAATTTTTCTATAATATCAGCTCTTGTAGCAACAGTTCCAAGACCTCCTGTTTCACCAATAGTTCTTTTTAAAGACTCACTTTCTCCTTGCATATATTTTACTGGATTTTCCATTGCTGAAAGTAATGTTGCTTCATTAAATGGAGCTGGTGGTTTAGTCTCTCCTTTAGTTTGAGAAATAGTAGATATCTTTAAAATATCCCCCTTATTTATATTAGGCAATATTTGCTCTGAAACTTCTTCTTTTAAAGCATCTTCTTCAAAGTTATTTTCATAAACTTCTTTCCATCCTTGAGAAATAACCATTTTTCCCTTTGCAATAAACATTTGCTCTCCAATTTTAGCTTTTATTGTGGTTTGTTCATACTCAAAAGGTGGATATAGAACAGCTAAAAATCTTTTAACTACTAAATCATATATTTTTCTTTCCTTATCACTTAATGAACTTAATGAAACAGACTGTTCTGTTGGTATAATAGCATGGTGATCTGAAACTTTGCTATTATCCACAAAAGACTTATTCCCCTTTATTGAGGTCTTTAAAACCTTAAAAGCCACCTTTGAATAAGGGCCTACTCCACATGCTTTAACTCTGTCTTTTAATGTATCAACTATGTCTGTAGAAATATATCTTGAGTCTGTTCTGGGATAAGTTAATATCTTATGATTTTCATAAAGTCTTTGCATAATAGAAAGAGTTTCTTTTGCTGAATAGGCAAAAATTTTATTAGCATCCCTTTGAAGCTCCGTTAAATCATATAACCCAGGTGAAAATCTTTTTTTATAAGTCTTATCAATTTCCATTACTTCAGCATCTTTACTTTTTAACGATTGCAATATTTTATCACATTTACTTTTATCAAAAACTCTAATATCCTTAGTTTTACTATCTTGCCAAGTTAACTTTAATCCTTTAGTCACAGCAGTAATACCATAAAAATCTTTAGACTTAAAGTTTTTAATCTCCTCTTCTCTTTTAGCAATTATAGCAAGAGTCGGAGTTTGAACTCTTCCACAGGAAAGTTGAGCATTATATTTGCAAGTTAACGCTCGAGTAGCATTAATTCCCACAACCCAGTCTGCTTCAGCACGGGCCACAGCAGATGAATAAAGATTTTCATAATCTCTACCATCTTTTAATTTATTGAAACCTTCCCTTATAGCTTTATCTGTAACAGAAGAAATCCACAAACGCTTTATTTTTTTATTTACATGTGCTTTCTCTATTATCCATCTAGCTACCAGTTCCCCCTCACGTCCAGCATCTGTAGCAATTACAATTTCATTAACATCTTTTCTATTCATTTGTGCTTTAACTACATTAAATTGTTTACCACTTTGTTTTATAACAACAAGCTTTAACTTAGAAGGTAACATAGGTAAATCTTCAATTCTCCAAGCCTTGTATCTTTCATCATAAGCTTCTGGATCAGCTAGTGTAATCAAATGTCCTAGTGCCCAAGTTACTATATATTTCTCTCCTTCTAAATATCCATTATTCTTTTTATTACAATTTAAAACTCTAGCTAAATCTCTTCCTACAGAAGGTTTTTCAGCTAGCACTAATATCTTACTCATGTAACCATTCCTTTCAAAATAACTATAACTAATATTAACATAAATTGAGTGGTAAAAGTAAAAAAATTAATACCAGTTTAATCCGGTATTAATCCATTTTAGCTCTTAAAATATCTCTTATTTCCTCTAGTAACAATTCCTCATTAGTTTTTGAAGGAGGCTCTATTTTTTCTTCTTCCTTCTTTTTAAAAGAATTTATACCTTTAACAAAAATAAAAATAGAAAAAGATATAATAGCAAAATCTACTATAGACTGGATAAATTGTCCATATCTTATAGAAATTAATTTTCCTTTTATAGAAGTTACATTCCATGCTAAATTAGTAAAATCAACTCCACCAATTAATACTCCAACAAAAGGCATAATAATATCATTAACTAGAGATGAAACTATTTTACCAAATGCCCCACCAATAACTACACCAACTGCTAAATCAATAGCATTTCCTTTAATTGCAAATTGTTTAAATTCTTTAGTTATATTTTTAAGCATAATAATTTAACACCTCACTAATAAAATGCATAAATTAATAGTTCTCATTTATTATAAATTATTTTAGATAGATATTAAAAATAAAATTTTATGAAATCTTTTTATAAGGAATAATAAAAAGTATCCACACAAGTATTGTAGTAATAATTCCACTTAGAATAAATGTAAAAGATACATTAAACGTATTGCTTATATATCCAGTAAATAAACTACCTATAGGTGTAACGCCTGTAAATACTAAAGAATAAACACTCATAACTCTTCCTCTATATTCATCATTAACATTTAGTTGTATTCTAGAATTAGCTGTAGTAGTAAATAAAATATTAAATATTCCTATTATAAATAAAAATAATGCACTTACTGAAAAAGATTTGGTAAATCCTATTCCAACTAGAAATAAAGAAATAATTGTACCACTAAAGTATAATAATAATTTTTTAGGTCCCTTTTTACTTTTTGCAGCTACTAATACTGCTGAAATAAAAGATCCTGCACCCATGCTTGACATTAAATAACCATATTCTTTTGAACCTTCATTTAAAACCATTTTCGCCTGTAAAGGTATTAAAACACTATAATTCATAGCAAAAGTTCCTACTATAGCTATAAGCAAAATTGTTCTATATATAATTGGATTTTTTCTTATATATACGAGTCCTTCTTTAACATCTTTTAGTATATTTTTTTTATTATTTGCGATTTTATTATTTTCTTTTACATTCATATTATGTATTCCATATATTAATGGTATAAAACTTAATGCATTTAATAAAAAACAAAATGTGAATCCAAAATAATGAATCATAATGCCTGAAATACCTGGCCCTATGAGTCTAGCTCCATTAAAAACAGAAGAATTTAAAGCTATTGCATTTAATAAATTCTCTTTACCTACTAGCTCTATCATAAAAGATTGTCTTGTAGGCATATCTAGTGTATTAATGCATCCCAAAAGGACTGCTAGTACTAATACATGCCAATATTGAACCTTATTAGTAAATACTAAAAATGACAAGATAAATGCTAAAATCATAAAGGAAGTTTGTGTAAATAATAAAATTTTTCTTTTTGATATATTATCTATAAGTGCTCCCGCAAATATAGAGAATATAAGAACTGGAGTAAATTGTAAAGCACTAACTAATCCTAACTTAAATGAAGAATTAGTTAGTGTTAACACAAGCCATGCCTGACCAGTATTTTGAATCCATGTACCAATTAATGAAACCATTGAGCCTATCCAAAAATATCTAAAATCCTTGTGTTTAAGTGCAGGAAAATAACTATTTATCATACTATTTTTTTTCATAATCTTTCACCCTATATAGTTTGTAAATATATTTCTTTAAATGATCAATAATTCTTATTGTAATTATTATATCATATTTAAAGTTATTCCAAACTTTACATTCTATTTATAAGTTATAATTAAATACCGATTCTATCCTTGCAATAATTTGAATTTCTCCAGGCATTATTGGAGTGACAGATGCGTACATTTTTAGTGTAGTTGGCTCTGGTGCCATTTGATCATAACCTTCTTCAACAATATTAGATGGAGTTCTATTTACTTTAATTCTTAAAGTTTCGGCAATTTGTCTAGATTTTACAATAGTATCCTTTATTGCTAACTGTAATGCTCTATTATAATATATAGAAATATCATCTACAGTAAATTTTATATTGTTAACACTATTCACTCCATTTTTAACTGATTCATCAATTATTGCTCCTACTTTATCTATATCTCTTATAGTTACAATAAAAGTGTTGGTAACTTTATATCCTCTAAATATTTGTTTTCCTTCAATATAATCATACTGCGAATCAATAGTATAACTTCCTGTCATTATATCTTTTTCAGGTATTCCCATATGCATTAATCCACTCAAAACTTGTGTGGAGATTTGTGCATTTTCTTTTTGAGCAATTTCTAAACTTCTATCCTCCGTTATGACTCCTAGACTTACACTAGCTATATTAGGTTGTAACTTTATAGTACCTATTCCTTTTACCCTCATTTCCCCTTTTTTTATACCATCTTTCATTGTAGAATAAGGTACATTAGGATTATAAAAATTACAATTCATCATAAAATATAAATTCTCCCTTTAAAAATATTCTCTTTACATCTTATGAAATAATCCATTAATAGTTATCTATAACATTTAATATATTTTGAATTGAATTAATTGAGAACTGTCCCTAAATTCTAAATTTCCTTGACTGTAGATATTATTTTATTCTTCATACTCAATAAGCTTTTTCTTATGTTTTTAAAATCTATATGCAAAATCTTTTTCTTTCTTACTATAATCTTTCCGTCTACAATTACAGTATCTACATTAGCTGGATTTGCTGAATAAACTATAGTTGAATAATAGTCATATATTGGTTGCATATTAACTGATTCAGTTTCTAAAATAACTAAATCTGCCTTCTTTCCAATCTCAATACTTCCAATCTCATGTTCTAAATTAAGAACTTTTGCACCTCCCATTGTAGCCATATCCACAATATCTTTTGCAGGTAATAATGTTCTGTCCTTATTAAAAAGTTTTTGTATTTTGCCTACTAAAGGCATTTGCGTTATTATATCCAATGTATTACCACTCATAGGGCCATCAGTTCCAAATCCTACTTTCATTCCCCTGTCATACATCTTTACAATAGGAGCTACTCCTTTAGCGCCTTTTGAGTTTGCTCCTATATTATGAGAAACTCCTATATGTCTTTTTTCTAATATATCTAAATCATTGTCATCTACTAAAATTAAATGTGCTCCAATGAAATTTTTATCTAATATTTTAAGATTATCTAGGTACTGAACGGGAGTCATATTATACTCTTGCTTATACTTATTATATTCGTAGTCCATTTCTGCTACATGCATTATTAATGGGACATTATATTTTTTTGAAAGTTTATGTGCCTTAATTAAATGAGCATCATCATTAGTATAAGGTGCATGTGGCGCTACTGCTGGAGTTATCAACTCATCTTTATGCCACTTTTCTATAAACTCTTTACAATATTGTATTCCTCCGTAAGGCTCTTTTGAGTCTGGTGATGGGAAATCCACTATTGTTTCTCCTAAAACAGCTCTTATTCCTAATCTATTTGCTGCTCTTGCTACTTCATCTTCATAATAATACATATCACAAAAAGTTGTTACTCCTGAAAGAAGCATTTCACATATCCCATATCTAGCCCCATTATACACTAATTCCTTGTCCACTAATCTTTTTTCAAGAGGAAAAATATACTTTTTTAATCTATCCGGCTCATCATCCCCTAAACTTCTAAAAGCTATCATGGACACATGGCTATGGCAATTAATCATACCTGGCATCAAAATACCTTCATTGCCATCTATAACAAAAAAACTTTCATATTTATTTTCTAATGAACCGTCCCCTATATCTATTATTTTTTTATCCTTTAATACTACAACTCCATTTTCAATTATTTCTTTATCCTTATTCATAGTTATAATAGTAACATTTTTAATTAAAATTCCATTCATATCTATCTCCCCATTATATTACTCGCAAAATAAAGAAATTATTTGTTGACTTTTAACTCTTATGATGCCTTTATCTGTAATTTTAATATCTGGACTAACAGGTAGAGACAACGTACTAAAAGACATTATTTCATTATTATGCTTGTATCCTAATCTTTCTATTGTACTTCTTAAGTTTTTCAGCTTTTCTCCCAATGTATCAATTCTTTCTTCTGACAAAATACCTCCAATTGGTAATCCTATAGAAGCTAAAATTTTTCCATTGTGTACAGCACAGTATCCACCTTGATTTGCTATAATATGATTTGCAGCTAACACCATATCTTCTACATTTCTTCCCATTACCATCAAGTTATGGTGGTCATGAGCCCAAGTTGTAGCAATAGCTCCCTGTTTTATTACATCTCCTCCAACT
Source organism: Clostridium tetanomorphum (assembly GCF_017873215.1). Lineage (GTDB taxonomy): Bacteria > Bacillota > Clostridia > Clostridiales > Clostridiaceae > Clostridium_AO > Clostridium_AO tetanomorphum. Next base: position 81,551 of record NZ_JAGGKA010000002.1, on the reverse strand, counting down.
AGTCCAAAGGCTCTTCCTCCATTTTTCCCATACCTTTCAAAAACTCCAATAAGACAATAAGAAGATTTTTCCCAATTTAATTTTTTATCAACCACCTGTAAAAAATCTTCTTTTTCTTCTGTAAAAGTAGTATTGTTTTTAACTTCCATTATGTTACATTTTATTTCCCCCTGTGTTATAGGAGCTGTTATTTTAAAATCCTGATAATTTAACAGATTTAGATGTATGCTATTATAAAAACTCTCTGGAAAACTTCCTTTTTTCTCTTTATATACTGCATGTCCATCATATACAATTTCACCTTTTTTATATACTCTAGATATTTTAAAGTTACTTAAATCTGTAAGTATAATAAAGTCTGCAATTTTTCCTGGTGCGATTGCTCCTCTATCTTTAAATCCCATTCGTCTAGCTGGAGTATATGTAGCTGCATATATAGCATCTTCAGCTTTCATTCCCATACTTATAGCTTTTTTTAACAATCTATTTAAGTGTCCATCTAATAACTTATCTGCCATTACATCATCAGTAACAAAACAAAAATGTTCATATAAATTATTTTCCACTAAATAATTCATATTTTCCTGCGTCATGGATTTTTCTTGAATTTCAATAAACATTCCATTTTTTATTTTCTCTTCTAAGGACTTTGGGGTTTGTTGCGTATGATCTCCATCAATCCCCCTATAAATATATTGTGCAAGTTCTATATCTTGTATTTTAGGACAATGTCCTTCTAAAGGAATATAAGGTTTTTTATCCTTAATAATTTTTATGATATTATTTATAGTTGAATTTTCATTTTCAATTAAATCCTTAAAATTCATTACTTCTCCTAGGCACTGAATTTTATTGTAATTTAAAAGCTCAAGTACTTCCCTATCTTTTATAACCCCTCCTGTAGTTTCCAGGTTAGATGATGTGGAAGGTACTGAGCTTGGAATACCATAAAATATATCTAATTTAATTTCTTCATCTTTATTCATAAAAGCCTTTATTCCTCTAATTCCAAAAACATTAGCAATTTCATGGGGATCAGCCACTATAGTGGTGACCCCATGTGGAATTACTGCTTGAGAAAACTGAAATGGAGTAGTCATGGAACTTTCTATATGCATATGAATATCTATTAATCCAGGAATTAAATAGTTTCCTTTTCCATCAATTATTTCTTTAGGCTGTAGTTTATTGTCCTGATCTTTTCCTATATAAAAAACTCTTCCATTTAATACTGTTACATCTTCGTTTATGAATTTCTTCATATAAGTATTAAATACTTTTACATTTTTGATTAATAAATCTACTTCCATTTTTCTCTCCTTATAAAATAATTAGTTTAATATTCTATTCCATTTATCTATCCAATCTTTCATTAATGGGTTAACAAATTTATAGTCTATAGTATTTGACTTCTCTATTACATCTCCATATGTTAAATTTTTACTCTCTTCTGTTGAAAGTTTTACATCTACATTAACTGGAGATTCTCCAAGACCTTTTGCTGTTCTTGACTGTACTTCTTCACTTAAAGCATAATTTATAAATTCTAAAGCTAACTCTTTATTTTTTGAATTCTTAGCTATATTTATTGTGTTAAAGTTTATAAAAGCTCCTTCTGCTGGATTTACATATTTTACATCTGGGGCTACTTTACTAATATTGCCATATACAAAGTCTGCTGTTACTGCTGCTACAATTTCTCCACTAGCAAACATATTAGTTAAATCTGAAGATTTACTATAAGTTTTTACTACATTTGGTTTTAATGCTTCTAATTGTTTAAAAGCCGCTTCTCCTTTATCCTTTTTTACATCTACATCAGCTTTTATTCCTGCTATATAAACCATAGCTGGTCCAAAGGTTGTTGTTATATCTGGTATTGCAATTTTACCTTTAAGTTCTGGCTTCCATAAATCCTTCCAAGATTTTATTTCAAATCCTGTTTTCTTTGGATTGTAAGCTATTGCTATTCTGTTTAGTGTATAAGCTGGACCATAGCCACTTTCAATTATAGATTTTGCCTTTGCGTTTACTTTTTCTGAATTAGTTACCTTACTATAATCTACCTTATCAAATAAACCTTCTTCTGCTCCCTGCTCTGAAAAAGATTCTGCAAGATACATTAAATCAACTTCTGAATTAGGATTATTTTTTAACTTTGTTAATCTTTCTGAATTGTTACCTGTTTCTAATACTATTTTTACATTATGTTTTTCTTCAAAAGGTTTAAAAACATTTTCTTTAAGTTTGTCTTCATTTAGTCCCCAAGTGGATATAACTAATTTCTTTTCTTCACTTTTTCCTTCTTTTTTGCTTTGTGATGATCCACAACCAGTAAATGCTAATACAGTAGTTAAAGCTAATGTTAGTGCTATAAATCTTCTTTTCATAATTACCCTCCTAAGTTTAAACTAAAATTATTTTATTTGATGGCAGATAAAGTTTTACATTATCTCCCTGTTTATAAACTATATCATTTGATTCATTTAGAACTAAAGTTCCAAGTTCTGTTTTTACATTGTATTGATAAGCCTTTCCTAAATAGGTCCTTATTTCAACAATTCCATCTACTGTGTTCTCATCTTTATTTTCATGTAAAATTTGTATATCCTCTGGCCTAATAGTACCTTTTATACTTTCATTGTTCTTTCTTTCAGCTTCAACTTTAAATTTATTTTCACCTATTCCTTGATAGATATTCTCTTCTAAATGATTTAAATCTATAAAATTTTCAAACCCTACAAATCTAGCAACAAATTCTGTAGCTGGATTAGAATATATATTTTCAGGAGTATCAAATTGCTCAACCACTCCTCTATTCATAACTGCTACTTTATCTGATATAGAAAAACACTCTTCCTGATCATGCGTAACAAATAAAGTTGTTATTCCTAATTCCTGCTGTAGTTTTCTTATTTCAACTCTCATTTTTAATCTTAATTTTGCATCAAGGTTGCTTAAAGGTTCGTCTAAAAGTAACAAATTAGGCTCTATGACTAAAGATCTTCCTATAGCAACTCTCTGTCTTTGTCCTCCTGAAAGTTCCTTTGGATATCGTTTAGCAAAATTCTTCATGTCCACCACTTCTAAAATTCTATTTACATTCTCTTCGATAACTTTCTTATCTAGTTTTCTCATTTTCAATCCAAAAGCTACATTATCAAAAACATTTAAATGAGGAAATAATGCATAGCTTTGAAAAACTAATCCAAAATTTCTTTTATGCACAGGTATTTTTGTATAATCTTTATTGTCAAAAATAAACTGACCTGAATTTGGTTCTATAAATCCAGCTACTACCCTAAGTGTAGTAGTTTTTCCACATCCACTTGGTCCAAGAAGTGAAACTAATTGCCCTTTTTCTACTTTCAAATTTAATTTTTCTAGAATATTATTTTTTCCATCATAGGAAACAGTTATATCTTTTAAATTAATTAATTCCATATTATACCTCCAAATATTACTTTGAAAAATAGCTTAATCCTAAAGTTTTTTCTACTATAAACATTACAACTATAGTCATAATCATCAATAAAACAGAAAGAGCGGATACTGTAGGATCATAATTATATTCTACATAACTCATCATACTTATAGGCAAAGTACTAACTCCTGGACCTGTTAAAAATATAGATACTGGCACGTTATTAAAAGAGTTGATAAAAGCTAACATAAAAGCTGCAATAACTCCAGAAGTAATGTTTGGAAATACAACCTTAAAAAAAGTTTGCATTTTTCCAGCACCTAAGCTCATAGCGGCTTCTTCTATTGCATAATCAAATCCCTCAAGGCTTGATCCTATAACTCTAATTATATAAGGAATAATAACTATGGTATGTCCTATTAATAAACTTGTATATATAGGCAACTTTAGTTTTATTATCATAAATTGAAACAATGAAAATCCCACTACAATTCCAGGTATAATAACTGGAGAAAAAAAGAAATTTTTTAAAATACTCTTTCCTTTGAAGTTAAATCTACTCAATGCATAAGCAGCAGGTATTCCCAAAATAAGTGCTATAATTGTTGCTATAAGAGAGATTTCCATACTAGTTTTTAGTGTAGTCATAAATGCTTCTGAGTTAAATATATTAACAAACCATTTTATACTAAAACTTTTCGGTGGGAATGCTATATAGCTTTCTCCTCCAAAGGCTGTCACACCAATTATAATTAATGGGGCAAATAAGAATATATAAATCAATATAGAAAATGCTAATAAAAATTTGCTTTTTCTCATATTACACACCCCTTTCATTTAGCCTAGATGCTAATTTGTTTATAGTTCCTATTACTAAAAGAGTAGTTAATATCATTACCGTAGAAACCACCGCTGCTCCATTCCAATCTCCAAGACTCATGGTTTTTTGATAAATTAGTGTAGCTAAAACCATATTTGAATTTCCACCCAAAAGCTGAGGAGTGGTGTAAGCAGTTAGAGCTCCTGTAAATACAAGCACTGTTCCTACAATAAGCCCCGGTATACTTAGGGGAAATACAACTTTAAAGAAAGCTTTTAATCTATTTGCTCCAAGACTTTCCGCAGCCTCTAACAAATCATTGTCTATATTTTCCATAACTCCAACCAAGGATACAATCATTAGGGGCAAAAATAGATACACAGTTCCTACCAGGATTGCAAATTCAGTATAAAGAAGCTTATATGGTTGATCTATTATGTTAAACGACATTAACACTTTATTAATCATTCCATTCTTACCTAAAATATTCATCCAAGCAAACGCTCTTACAACTGAATTAGTTAACATAGGAAATACAGTACAGGCTATTAGTAATCCTCTTAGCTTTTTAGAACTTCGTGAAATGAAATAAGCAACTGGTACACCTAATATCATACATATAAGTGCAGATAATAAAGATATCCTTAATGTTCTGTTAAAAATTTGCATAAAATACTTATCCCTAAAAAAATTATTATATTGTTCTAAACTTAAACTTCCCTTAGTAAAAAATGTAGGCATAATACTATTTATAATAGGAAAGATTAAAAAAAACAAAATAATAGATAATCCCGGAATAAGTAAAATGTAAGACCACTTTTTTTTCATTTGTACTCTCCTTTATATTAATAATTCATATATTTTATACATAACATTATTCGTATCAATACGAATAATGTTATGTATAAAATATTTATTATTCTTTTTTTGATTTTAACATCAACCTCTCTTTATGTCAATAGAAATTCGGGACAGTTCTAAACAGTTTTAACTTTAAGTTTATATATTAATTTTATTGAAACTCTTAATTATACTTTTACTTTGCTTTTTGTTAATAATAAAAACAAGCTAGCTAATTTAAATTTTATTAAACTTAAATTAGTTAGCTTGTACTTTTTATTATTAAATATTTATTTATTAATTTTTTATTTTTTAATTTCATATAGCTATTTTAAACAGTCTGAGAACTTAAAAAATCTTCTATTATATTGTTGTATTTTCTCTTACTACAAATGGTATTAATGCCAATCGAGCATAATTTAGAAATTCTGGACAAAGTTATGTTACCTATAGTTTTACATATATCCTTATAATAAAAATTACAAAAATGACGCATTAATAATACACATAATGCTCTACTTTCTGTAGCTTCTCTTAAATTTTTAAAGTATATCTTTCTTTTTTCTATTCCTGTATATTTTATTACAAAATCTATTATATCTTCTGGATTATAATTTTTTACTGATATAACCCTTTCACTTCTATATTCACTCTTTTCATTTTTGAATCTTATATTTTCTTTTATATACTTATCATTACACGTATAAACTAATTTTACATACATTTCTCTTGCCTTAACAACATTGCTACCAAATAATTGCATTATAAAATCTTCTTCTACAATTCTCAACTTATCACTTCTAATTCCTAAGTATATACCTAAAGTAGAATATTTATAATTTTCAGGACATTTTTCATATTTCTTTATATCTATTGGATTATTGTGAATATATGCAGATAATGTAACTAAGTATTTATTGTTATTTACTATTTTACTTTTAAATCTATCTTGAAAAACATGGCCTCTTCTTTTATATTTTTTATTAAAATATTGAGCATAACATTGATTTATACAATGCATTATTTTAGAAATATCTGATCCATTTACATCTATAATTAAATGTCCATGGTTATTCATTAAACAGTATCCATATAATTTAAACCCAAAGACATTCTTATATTTTTTTATCAAACTTAAATATTTATTTTTATCTTCATCTTCCTTATATAAAGAAATCTCACTTATGCTTCGTATCATTATATGAAATATTGAATTATTATTTTTAACACGAGCACATCTTGGCATACTATCTCTCCTCTTAGCTTTTTATCTAATAATATTGCCAAATTTTTGGTTAATATTCAAGTAACCCTAATAATTGAGAACTGTCCCTAATTCTCTAATTCCTTAAATTAAAAAACCCTATAAGAATTTCTTCTTATAGGGTATATAGTACTAATTAATACTATCTTCTGAATCCTCTATTGTTGTTCTGTTGCTTTCTTGCTCTTCTGCAATCAGCACATCTCTGTGGTTCATTTTCAAATCCTTTTTCTTTGTAGAACGCCTGTTCTCCTTCTGTGAATATGAATTCTTTTCCGCAGTCTTTACATACTAAAGTCTTATCTGCCATTTCAACATTCCTCCTTTTTTAATTAAGATTTAAAATCTGATTCACATTACGTTCCTAAAAAGAGGGAATGTTGTTCATCATATTAAATCTTTTGATAAATAATTGTATAAACTACAACTACTTAATTAATATATCATATTTAAATATAATAATCAATAGTTAAATCTTAAATACTAAATTTTTTTTAACATTTATATACAAAACAATTATTATCTACTTTATTGCCCTCTCTATTCTAACTTTCTTACCTTTTATAGTTTTTGTTTGAAGACCCTTTAATACAATATTTCCCTTCTTATTAAGGATATCAACATAAGATATATTGTCCTGTATATCTATAATTCCAATATCATTTATATTAATACCTTCAATGCTTATTATAGTTCCAACTATATCTCCTGGTCTTATCTTTTTTTTCTTTCCAGCACTAATATATAGTTTTGTAATATCTTCACTTAATTTGTTTTTATTATCAACTTTCGGTTTAAGTTTAACTTTAGATTCTTTTTGAAAAATTATCTTTCCTTTTTGTATCATATCTTCTGAAGGAATTTCTCCTTTTGGTATTTTATATCCTATGTAATCTTCAACAATTTTAAAGAATTTTATTTCTCTAGATGATACAAATGTAATAGCTATTCCCTTATTTCCTGCACGCCCTGTTCTTCCAATTCTGTGAATATAACTTTCTTTTTCTAAAGGGACATCATAATTTATAACATGAGTTATATCTTCTATATGAATTCCTCTGGCAGCTACATCTGTAGCTATTAAAAAACGAAATTCTCCCCTTTTAAAATTTTCCATTGTATCTAATCTATCTTTTTGTTCCATTCCGCCATGTAACGCATTGCATGAGTAGCCCTTACTTTGCATCTTTTTAAGTAAATTATCTACCCTTTCTTTCATACTGCAAAATAAAATACAACTTTGTGGTCTTTCAGTATATATTATATTATTTAGTAAACTGAACTTTTCATCTTCTTCAACTTCATAATAAAACTGTTTTATATTTTCTGTTGTTAGTTTTTCTGGATTGACCTCTATTTTAATAGGATCATTCATATACTTACTACATAATTTTTCAATTGCTTCAGGCATAGTTGCTGAAAATAACATAGTTATTCTATTATTGGGTAAAGCTTCTACTACAGCTTTAACCTGCTCAATAAATCCCATATTTAACATTTCATCTGCTTCGTCTATAATAAGATATTTTATCTTAGTTAAATTTACGTTTTGTCTGTTAATATGGTCTAAAATTCTTCCTGGAGTTCCAACAACAATGTGTATTCTTTGTTTTAATTCTCTTACTTGGATACTCATAGGCTGCTTACCAAAAACCACTGCACATCTTATTCTTTTAAATATTCCTATATTTGAAATATCATCTTTTATTTGTACTGCTAATTCTCTAGTTGGAGTAAGTACTAAAGCTTGAGGTTCTTTTCTTTCTAGTTCTATTCGTTCACAAATTGGAATAGCAAAGGCTGCAGTTTTTCCACTACCAGTTTCTGATTTTACTATAATATCTTTTCCTTTAAGTGCTAATGGAATAACTTTTTCTTGAACCTCAGACGGCTTTTTATATTCTAGCTTTTTTAAAGCTTTTAATATTTCTTGGCTTAAATGAAAACTTTTAAAATTTAATTGTTCCATATCTTTTACCTCTTTTTAGCAAGTTCTTATTTTAAACATCTTGAAATAATTATTTTTCATAATTATATTTTTTCTCTTCTTTTGGTCCAAAATATTGGTAATAATAACATTTTATTCTTCCATTATAGAGCTTTCTATTTTTATCAGATTTTTTACCAAAATATTTTTCAAATTCTGGATGTGATGTAATTACAAAATAAGACCAATCATATAAGTTTTGAAATACTTCCCCCATTACCTTATACAAATTTTCAACTTCTTTTAATTCCCCAATTCTTTCTCCATAAGGAGGATTAGTTATTATAAATCCTCTCTTTTTTTTAGAGGAGAAATCTTTTACATCTAACTTTTGAAAAGATATGTAATTTTCTACTCCAGCTTTTTTAGCATTTTCTCTTGAAGTTTGAAGCACTTTTCCATTAATATCTGAAGCTAATATTCTAAATTCTTTATCATTAATAGAATTTCTAGCATGTTTTCTTATATCTTCCCACAAATCTTGCGATATTATGTCCCATTGCTCAGATATAAAATTTCTATTAAGTCCTGGTGCTATATTTTTCCCAATCATAGCTGCTTCAATTGCTATTGTACCTGAACCACAAAAAGGATCTACCAATAATTTTGATGGTTCCCATTTACTTAAAAGCACTAATGCTGCTGCTAAAGTTTCTTTCATCGGCGCTATCCCAGCCATTTGTCTATATCCTCTCTTATGTAATCCCTGTCCTGTGGTATCAAGGGTTAAAGTTACTATATCCTTAAGTATTGCTACTTCTATTTTATATTCTACTCCATTTTCAGGAAAAAGATCTCTTCTATACTTCCTCTTCATTGCTTCAACTACAGCTTTTTTCACTATAGACTGGCAATCTGGCACACTAAAAAGCTTAGATTTAACTGACTTTCCTACTATGTGCATAAAACCAGTTATAGGTATAATATCCCCCCAATTTACTTCTAAAGTTCCTTGAAATAATTCTTCAAAGGTTTCAGCTTTAAATTCAGCCATTTTTATAAGTACTCTATCTGCAGTTCTTAGCCACATATTACAAGTGACTATATCCATCTCATCTCCTTCAAAAGTAACCTTTCCATTCTCTACCTTAAGATTGTCATAGCCTAGTTCCTTTAATTCATCAGCTACTACCTTTTCAAGACCAAAGGTTGCTGTTGCAATCAGTGTATAATTCATTTTATCTCCCCTATTCTATTTTACTTTAAATATCTTTATAGTTTCTGCTACTGATATTTCATGTAGTGTTTCTAGCTTATCTATATATTCTAAAATTCCTTTTCTTATTTCTATTTTTTCAGGATATTGTTTAACTTTTTCTATATACTCTTTTACCTTACTTACTTTAACCTTACAATTAAAGACTGATAACACTTTCAACATAAGTAACTCTAAATAAAGATGTTTATATTCTTTCCATTCTTCAAAAGAATTAATATTTTTACATATTAATTCTACTACTTCTTCAATACTATTCTTTATTTTTTTTATATTAGTATCATATATAAAAGTTATTGAATCTATATCTTTGAAACTATATGCTATGTTCTTCATTAATGAATTTATTATAATCTCTGCTTCCTCTGATCTAAACAATTTGTATAATTGTAAAAAACAATCATTATAATATAATGTACTTCTTAAAAATTTTATATAAGTTTTAAAATCTTCAACATTGTTTCCAAGTTCTATTTCAAATAATATTCTAAAAAACAAATTCCATTGAAAATCCTTATTTATAGAATGTAATATACTGCTGCCTATAATATTGGAAAATTCATCATCAAAGTATATTTCTTCTTCAAACTTTATTTCACGATTAAAGTCCATTTGATTTTTTCCAATGTCATTTAGTCTAGACAATGTGTTTAACAAAGCTTTATTATAGTCCTGTGAATTCTCAGTACTATTTGTACGAAAAATATATTTTATTATAGCATCACAGGATTCCCTAAAATCTACAATAAACCCTATACTCTTTTTCATCTTTACAGAAAAAATATCATAAATTATTTTAGACGCTACTGATTCTAATTGATTTTTTCTAGCAACTGGATCAATAGTATTTAATTTATTAACCTGATTGTATATAATTAAAAGCTGATTATCTATCATAGCTAGATTTTTCTTAACAGATGCCATTATATCCTTAAAAAAATCATCTACAATTATATAATTATTATTTTTATAAATTACTTTATGTTCAATCTCCCCCCAAAATATATTAACCAATGACTTAATTTGAAGTTCAAAATTAATTATTTTATTATTATATTCATAGGCTCCATCAATTCTAAATATTTCAAATCCGTTTTTTTGTTCCTGTGGTTGTTTACATGCTAAATTAAGTCTTAAATTTTTATTTGAGGTATTGTAATAATATCCATCGCAATGTAATTTATTAAAGTGCTTTTTTAAAATCTTATATATATTTTTTTCATCTTCAATAAATCTACATTCTATTCTTATTCCTATAAGGTCAGATAACTTTGAAAAAAGTTCTTTTGGCGATTCGTACTTCTTATAATAGTTATTTCTAAGAATTTTCTCTTTTAAACTTCCAGCAGATTTTACTCTAGAATTAATATTTAAATATCCTTCATCATTTACTGATAGAATTTCTCTAAAATATAATTCTATATCTTTACAACTAATCTCTAAATCTTCCTTAAAATTCTCTAAATACTCCATAGCTTCTTCAATAAAGCTAAACATCCTTAGTTCCACAAAAATCCCCCCAACAACTCCACACTTCCATTAAATAAATATAAACAAATTATATCATAGTTTTAATTTATTCTTTCCAACTTCCTAAAAATATCTTTTTTAAACATTATTCCTACTATAGCTATCAAAGCTACTATTATAGTTGCAATTATTATAATAGATTTATTTCCCAAAGCAATACTGTCTCCATAATAACATGATAAAATCAAAGCTGGAATTCTTCCTAATGTGGAATATATCATAAAATCTTTAAATGATATTTTAGATAAACCACACAATAAAATCATTACATCTTTTGGCATACCCGGTAACAAATAAATTAAAAAAATTATTAGACTTGATTTTTTTGAATTTAACACTTTTTCAAATTGTATCTTTATTGATTTACTTACAACTTTATTTACTAATCTTTCTCTATATTTTCTTGTTATTAAAAATAATATGGCTGCTCCTATGGTTATTCCTAATATGGACAAACAAGTCCCTTTCCATGTTCCAAAAACATATCCTCCTATGGTCTGTATTACTTCTCCAGGTATAAAAAATATTATAACTTGAAGCATTTGTAATAGAATAAACACCACTATAGAAAATGAACCCATAGAAAGTAAAAAATCTTCAATTTGTTTTTTGTCTTTTAATAAGCTTAGAATATATTCTAATTTTTCTCTAAAAATATAACCTAGCATAATTAATATTAATGCTATAAAACTTAATATAACTATAGATTTGTATTTTTTTGAAAGCTTTATTATATTTCTCATTTTTTCCTCCATTATTGCTAAAATCCTTTAGCTTTTCTATTAATATTACTATATAATTCTTAAATTCATCTTCTTAAATACTTAAGTTTTTATTAAATAATTATTCTAAGTACTAAATATATTTTAATCATTAATAAAAATAATAAACCCTAGATCAACTCTAGGGTTTATTTACATATGCTTTTATTACATATACTAATTTAAGAATTATTCTTTTCCAAATCTAGTTCCTCTATAACAAATTTATCAAAATCTAATTCTTCTATAAAATTATCTGAGTTAAACTCAGTTTTTGCTCTTCTATTAAATTCTTCTAAATTATTTGGTAACCAATAGGGTTTCGAAATATCAAACTTGTCACATAATTCTATAATACATGCTTTTAGATTTTCTTGATAGCTAGCATCAATATTAGATTCTGCTACTTCATCTCTAATAATTTTATTTTCCTTTATTAGTTTTCCCCATATTTTAACCATGTTTTCCTCCCCGTTCTTAAACTGCAATACTTTTTTACTAATCCTAATATTATCATAATTATTAATTATAATTCAAAGTAAATTTTTGTACAAATTAAAAGCTCCATACATATAATATACAGAGCTACTTAAATTAAAATATTATTTTAAAATTCTATTCCAACATTTTTTGTAATATCATCTGCAATTATTGCAGGTCCTTCTAGCTTTGTTCCTGGGCTTACTTTAGGTTGAAGTGATGGATTTTGTGGATATGAAGTTCCATCAAACTTAATTATACTATAAGCTTCTTTAGCTCCTCCACCTGAAACATACATAATAATATCTCGATATCCATTAGTAAAATTATTAGTAATTATTATTGGGTTGTTAACAAGGGTAACCTTTGAAAGCAACTTGTACTCTCCATTTTCACATTTGAAAATTGCTGCACTGCACCCTCCCGTTCCACAAAACTGAGGCCCTACAAGATATACAAATGTTTCTGGTTCAATATTATCATTAAGTTGGACCCTATTAAAATAATACCTAAATTTATCTTTACCTTTTTGCAAATTATAAACTTTAGCAATAGCTTCTTCAAGTCTCGAATCTCTTGTTTGCTCTGAAATAAAATACTGAATCTCTGATAAATCTATGTTATCTACACTCTTAAGCTTTATTATATCTTTATTATTCTTTTCCTTTGAATCTACTACATTATCTGTATTTACACTTATGGAATTTAATATAACACCTTTGGAATCATTCATCCCTAATATGCATATAATAATGCTTATAATTAATAATATCCTACACTTTTTCATATCCTATCTCCTTTGTTGAAAAATTATTTTCAGCATTATTATTTGAATATTAAGGTAATATATTCATATAAAGAGATTATAAATTTAATATTATTCATCCTTTGTAAAAGTATAAAGTATGCCATTTCTAGCTTTTAAAAACCAATTTCCTTTAAATCCTTTTTTTATAAGTATCTTTCGTATTTCGTACATTGCTCCTGCGTGACTTACAATTAAAATATTTTTATCTTTCTCTTTTAATATTTCATCAACAACTTCATTTATTCTTTTTAAACTTTCTGTTCTTCCTTCTGGTTGAGAAACATTATTTCTAATCCACGCTATTCTATTTAATATTGCCCATAGATAATAGGGTAATGGAATATTGGTTTTTATTAAAGCTGCTGCAGGGATTTCTATTAATTTATCACTAATGATAATTTCACCATGGTATATAGTCTTAGCTGTATTAACAGCTCTTGGCAAGCTACTACAGTAACATTTATCCCACTCTTTATCTATAACAATTTCATTTTCTATAACTTCTGATATATCATACTGCTTATTATATTGATTATATTGTTCTGATGTCATAAAATATTTCCTTTTTAAATTTACTCTAAAATGTCTTACAAGTCCTATCTTCATATTTTATCTCCATTCTATAATATTAATAAAAACAGATTATTTTATTCAACAGATTATATCTACATAATATAATCTACATAACTATATATTATATTCTTAAAAAATTTACTTTTTATAATATATTATAGTTATACAATATAAAAAAATGTATATTTGTACTTTACTTTATATGGTAAATAAACTTTAAGTAACTAGGTATAATTTTAAATATACATGTAATAATAATATAAACTTCAAAATAGGGAGGATTAATTTATGTCAGTTAAAAAAACTATGAAAACCATAAATCAATCTGCAGAAGCTTCCAGTAATAATAGTAGAAATGCTAAAAATGGCTATATGAATAGAGGAAATTCTAGTAAGCAATATGCTGAAAATGGAACAAGAAATAAAAATTAAAATTTTAAAATCCCTTATGTAATTATACATAAGGGATTTTTTTAAGAACCTTTTATGAACTATATGAATATACTACTACTGTAATTTAATTAAGGAGAGAGTTTATAATGGCTTATAGTGCCAGAGAATTATTAGCTAGGATTATAAAATGCGAAGCTGGCGGCGAAGGTGAAAATGGGATGAAAGCCGTTGCATCAGTAGTAATGAATAGGGTTAATGTTCCTTATGGTGAGTATCTTAGAGTATGCCAAGGTGATTTAAGAAAAGTTATATTTCAAAAAGGTCAATTTGATTGTGCAACTTCTATATTAAGAGGGGTACCTAATCCTCAAACTATTTGGGCTAGTCCCCCTGAAGAAATACATTACCAAATTGCTGATTGGGCTCTTGCCGGAAATAGATTATATACTACTGGTAGTGCTTTATGGTATTTTAATCCGTTTGTCCAAACCTGTCCCACTATTTTCCCTCGTAATGGCACAGGAACATTTCAAGTTAGAGTTGGCGACCATTGTTTTTATAATCCAACTGAGCTTTATGCTCAAACTTAATCTATAATAAATATAATTTAAAAGGAGGAATTTGCTTGTTTTATAGAATGCCTAACATGTATCAATGTCCAATGATTCCTAATCAACAATATCAGATGCCTTCTAATGTTACACCTAGTCCTACAAATATTCCGATTACTCCCATTACTCCTGGTCCAATAAATATTCCAGCTACTCCACTGACTCCTGGTTCTACTGGAGCTCCTGACTTTGAACTTGAACCAGGACCTCCCGTTAAGAGAGATACAAATTATACTCAAGGCTGGTTAACCACTCAAATAGGAAAATATATAAAAATAGAATTCTTAATTGGAACTAATATGCTAATTGACCGTGAAGGTGTTTTAATGGAGGTTGGAATTAGTTATATTGTCATAAGAGAATCTGGAACAAATGATTTATTAATGTGTGATATATATTCAATTAAATTTGTAAGAATTTTTAATGATCAACAAAAACTTATGCTCTGTAGAGAATAAGTTAAGTTATTTAAATTATTTAGCCCTATTTTTATTATTATATAAAACATAACCCATAATTATAAATATTCATTGTAAAAAAGGTTCCATGCTAATTTAGCATAGAACCTTTTAATTATTTATCCTAAGAACATCTTAATATCATCATCCACATTTGTTATTCCACCTATACCAAAGTTATCTACTAAAACTTTAGCTACATTTGGGGATAAAAATGCTGGTAAAGTTGGTCCTAAATGAATGTTCTTAACTCCCAAGTGTAATAATGCAAGTAATACTATTACAGCTTTTTGCTCATACCAAGCTATATTATAAGCTATTGGTAATTCATTTATGTCTTCTAATTCAAATACTTCCTTTAATTTTAATGCTATTAAAGCTAATGAATATGAATCATTACATTGACCAGCATCAAGTACTCTTGGAATTCCTCCAATATCACCTAAATTTAATTTATTATATTTATACTTAGCACATCCTGCTGTAAGAATAACTGTATCTTTGGGAAGCTTTTCAGCAAATTCTGTATAGTAGTTTCTGCTCTTAGCTCTTCCGTCACATCCAGCCATAACAAAGAATTTCTTTATTGATCCGCTCTTTACTGCTTCAACAACCTTGTCTGCTAGCGCAAATACCTGATTATGGGCAAATCCTCCTACTATTTCTCCTTTTTCTATTTCAGTTGGAGCTGCACATTTTTTAGCATGTTCAATTATAGCTGAAAAATCTTTTTCTCCTTTCTTATTTGCATCTATATGTTTTATTCCCTCAAATCCTACCACGCCTGTTGTATAAACTCTAGCTTTATATGAATCTTTTGGTGGTACTAAACAGTTTGTTGTCATAAGAATTGGACCATTAAATTTCTCAAATTCTTCCGTTTGCTTCCACCATGCGTTTCCGTAGTTACCTGCAAAATGTAAATACTTTTTAAATGCTGGGTAATAATGAGCAGGAAGCATTTCACTGTGTGTATATACATCTATTCCTGTTCCTTCTGTTTGTTTTAGTAATTGTTCTAAATCCCTTAAATCATGTCCACTTATTAATATACCTGGATTATTTCTAACACCTATATTAACTTTTGTTAATTCTGGATGACCATAACTTTCAGTATTAGCCTTATCTAAAAGCGCCATACCATCTACACCATACTTACCAGTCTCCAATGTTAATGCCACTAAATCATTAACTGTTAAAGTGTCATCTAAAGTAGCTGCTAAAGCTTTATGCATGAAACCATTTATTTCTTCATTTTCATATCTTAAATGATTAGCATGTTTAACATAAGCTGCCAAACCCTTTACTCCATATATTATAAGCTCTCTTAATGATCTTATATCTTCATTTTCTGTTGATAATACTCCAACTGTTTCCGCTTTTTTATTAAATTCTTCTGCATTGTCTGCAAACCAAATAGCCGCATCTGGAAGTTTAGCTTCTTCTTCTTTCTTTAGTCCTACAGATGATAGCATTTTCTTTAACCAATTTTCATTTGAATTTGAACTTCCTAAATCTGCACCTGCTTTAATAACCTGCTCTTTTAATTCTTCTCTTAATTTTAACCCTTTTTTAATTCTTTCTATAAATACATTTCTATCAAAGTTAGCATTAGTTATGGTAGCAAATAAACTTTCTGTTATAAAGTTATCTACCTCCTTATTAACTAGTCCAACCTCTCTTCCTTTAACACTATAAACAGATATTCCTTTTAATATATATATTAATAGATCTTGTGCTTTTGCTAGATCCTCAGTCTTTCCACAGACACCTTTTATTGTACACCCCTTGCATCCTGCTGCTTCTTGACATTGATAACAAAACATACTCATTATTTATTCCTCCTAAAAATTTATTTTTTTATAATAAATATTTTTCTTTTATAATAGGCAATTATTATATTCTTATTTGCTGTTTACATTTTAAATTATACTAAGTTACTCCACTTTAATCAGTAACAGATGTTACAAAAACAAAAATTTTTATTAATTTTTGTTTATTGTGGTATACTAGTAGTATAAGTATATGGTCAAATAAATTATAAAAGGAGTTGAAAAAACCGTTATCTTCAGAAGAACTTATCCTAAAGTGCAACAGTGCTTATGGCTAAATTTCATAGAAAATGTGGGTGTTAGCAATGGCAGCCATAGGATAAAGTAAAAATTCTGATATTTAGGGTGATTTACATCCGAATTTAAGCCCTTGGAGTGTTGGACCAAACAGATTTGAATTTTACAAAACTGAACACTATGAATTGGGAAGTAAACATAAACTTTATAATTTTTTTATAAAGTTTTATAAGTTTTACACAACGGTAATTTAATGAAAACTGGAACAGTAAAATGGTTTAATTCTGAAAAAGGATTTGGATTTATCCAAGTTGAAGGGGAAGAAGATGTTTTTGTTCACTTCACTGCAATTCAAAGTGATGCCCCAAGAAAAAATCTTGAAGAAGGTGAGAAAGTTCAATTTGATATAGAACAAGGCCCTAGAGGTCCTCAAGCAGCTAATGTAGTAAAATTATAATAATGATATTATACATTGTTAAATTTTAATATGCACAGCTATGTTCAGCCACCTTTATAAAGGTGGTCTTTATATTATACACATTTTCTAATAGTGTATAAGTTAAAAATATAATTAGAAGGAGAATATTTATAGTGAAAAAAAATTATAAAATGCAAAAAACAATATCCGTAAAGCGCCTTATTTCTGACCTAGGAGAAAATTTTTCTGAACATATAAAAGATAGATTACTAGACTTAGAAATAAGATGTGTTTTGACAAGAAAAGAGGATGCTTATAAGCTTGACATAAAACATGTAGAACATACAAAATATGATTGTATCGACTCTAAAGAGGATAAAACATATCATAAAAAGGAATACGTTTATGGTCGTCTTGTAGTAATTGATGAAACATTATACTTTTCAGATAATTCTATAGAAAACGATGAAGTTATGCGCTCACCAATTATAAACACCATATATAAATCTCTAGATAGTGAAATTATAACCCTTGATGATGGTAGTACTGCAAAAAAATTAGATGATACTAATATTGATTATGTAATAGACTCTATATTAACAGTCTGTCCTGAAGTTTCTCAAAGATATAAAGAAATTATGAAAGATATGATTTTCCATGCAGAACGTAAAGCCTCTAGTAATTCTTATAGAAAAACTTATCATTAACAGATCTACCTATTCCACATATAATAGTTTTCTAATTTAATATCCTCATATAAAATGATAATAGAGTTTATAAGTACTTTAAAAAGCCATCATTACTATCACTATGTGTATTGATGGTTTTTTAAATATACTTTTCATATAATCAGATTTGATTAAAAAACTTTGACTATGCTGTTTCAATGTCATATAATAAAAGTATTTTAATATAAATATTGTTTAATATTGTATTTACCAAAGTATAAATTTATGAAAGGAACTTAATATGAGGTATTTTAACTTTGTAGAGAATAATGACGAACTTTTTTTTAAAAAACCAATAAGCTATGGACTATACTCTAGTAAAAAAATTCTTTCTCATGCTGTTGGAGCAGCCTTATATATGGGGGGAACTAGAAAAAATCTCTTAAAAGATATTCTTTCTACCACTGCTTGCACTGTGGTAATTTGCTTAGAAGACTCCATACCCACCAGTCTTTTACATGAAGCTGAAAATAATGTTATTAAACTTTTTAATGAAATAGAAACGGCTATAGAGCTTGATAATACCTTTATAGATAAACTTCCAATGATATTTATAAGGACTAGAAGTCATAATCAGTTCTTAATGTTTCTTGATAATTCAAAATTGATAGGACTTTGCGGTTTTGTTCTACCTAAATTTGATATATATAATGGTAAAAAACATTTAGAAACATTAGAAATATATAATGATAAAAACAATAAAAACTTATATATAATGCCAATTCTTGAAACATCAGCTGTAGCATTTAAAGAAAAAAGAATTGAAGAATTAATTAAAATAAAATACCTTCTAGATTCCTACAAAGAATTAGTTTTAAATATCAGATTAGGTGGAACAGATCTTTCAGGTATTTTCAGTTTACGCCGTAATAGAAATTGTACAATTTATGATTTATCTATAATTAGTGATTGCATTTCTGATATTCTAAATGTATTTAAACGAGATGAATATATAATTTCTGGGCCTGTTTATGAATATTTTGACGTACCACAAGATTTGGATTCTAGCCCGTTAGTTAAAGAGATTCTTTTAGATAAAGTAAACGGCCTATTGGGTAAAACAGTAATACATCCTAATCAAGTAAATATAGTTAATTCTTTATATGCCGTATCTAAAGAAGATTTTCTTGATGCCGAATCTATCGTAAATTCTATAAGTGATGGCGTAATAAAAAGTTCTTATTCTAACAAAATGAATGAAGTGAAGCCCCATCTTAAATGGGCTCATGAGATACTATTAACATCAAGTATTATGGGGGTTTTAAATGATGGTAAATCATACAAAGACATTATCAGATACGCAAATAACAATTCCTATAGACTCTAATTTAGAAGTGTTGCTAAAAATAAACAAAAAACTTTACAATATGCCTATAGAAAATCTTTTTAATATGGCTTTAAGAAAAAATATAAAAAGGGAATTTATATTTGTTAGTAAAATTATAGGTAAACATATTCCTGTTCATCCTGATGTTCTGAAATTATCAGGAGCAATTTTAGCAAGACTCTGGTTAGAAGAACGTGAAGGAATTATTTATCCTGATATTAATATTTTAGTACAAGCCTTATGTTATTTACAAGATTCATGTTATTTAGAAGGAGTAGGCTCTAATTTAGATTCCTCTAAGTTAGCTTTAATAGACTCAGCATTGTCAATTATAAAACATCCATTAAAATTGAATAATAAAACTTTATTTATAGGCTTTGCTGAAACTGCTACTGGTATTGCTCAATCTATATTTAACAATTTTTCTAATGCAGAATATATACATACTACAAGAGAAAATATTAAAAGTATTCCTTCTAGCTTTTTATTTAAGGAAGAGCATTCTCATGCTACTGATCATCTTCTTTTCCCAAAGTGTTCAGATTTTTTTAATCACTTTGATGATATTGTACTTATTGATGATGAATTAACTACTGGAAACACCGCATTGAATTTGATAAAAAATCTTTCTGCTAAATCCTTTGGTATTATATCAATATTAGATTGGAGAGATGATGAACATATAAATATGTTTCATGAACTAAAAGATTTAGATATACGCGTATGTTCTTTAATTAAAGGAACTATTAATTGCATAAAAAAAGGAGACACAAACAAAGTAGACTCTGTAATTGAAATTGCTAAAAATTCAACTATATTGCACAAAGATATAATATTAAAAAACTCAATGCTAATAGAAGGGTTTCATCCCTATACAGGAAGATTTGGTATTACATCTGATGAGCAGATAAAATTAATAGAAGATATAAAAGATATAGGAAATCTATTAAAAAAAGAACGAAGAAAAGGGAAATGTCTCTGTCTAGGTACTGGAGAATTCATATATATACCTTGTATGATTAGTGCAGAACTTGGTGAAAAAGTGTATTTTCATTCCACTACTAGGAGCCCTATTTTCTCTAGAAATTTCTCAGATTATGCTATAAAAAATAAAATAGTATTTAATAGTATAGATGATGAACATATATTAAATTATTTATATAATATTCCAAAAGACTTTTATGAACAAGTTTTTTTATTTACTGAAAAACCTATAGCTGGATGTAAAAAGGAAGAATTTAAAAGAATTTTTAGTTCATTTAACATTAAAGAAATTATATTTGTAAGTTGGCAATCCCTATAAATAAAGGAGGAACTACTTTGTTTAAAAATAATATTTTATTATCTGGAAGTTATTCCAAAAATGATGTTATATTTCTCTTAAAAGAAATTACTGGGCTTATTACTGAGCAAAGTAATGAAGTTAGAGAAAATGCTATTCAAAGTGGAGTTCATTATTCAGAAATGCTCCCTATTGAATACCATCCTACCAAGGAGTATATGGATATATTTTATAAAACATTAGATGATATAAAATATAAACTAGCTCAATATGTAGCTTTACTAAGCGAAAAAATAATTAGTAAAAGAGGCACTAACCTTATATTGGTTTCCCTTGCTAGAGCTGGTACCCCTATTGGAATACTTATTAAACGTTATATTCAGTTTAAATATAATATAACTTTACCTCATTATAGTATTTCCATAATCAGAGATAGGGGTATAGATGAAAATGCTATTTTCTATATACTTAAAACTCATCCTAATTGTGAGCTTCAATTTATAGATGGCTGGACAGGTAAAGGGGTTATTCAAGATACTTTAGTAAAAGCTTGTAAAGATTTTTACAAGGATCATAATATACAGCTTAATCCTGATCTTGCTGTTCTCTCAGATCCAGCTTATTGCTCTAATACATATGCAACTAGAGAAGACTTCTTGATACCAAGTGCTTGTTTAAATTCCACAGTTTCAGGATTAATGAGTAGAACCGTTTATAATAAAAATATTACTTCAAAAAATGACTTTCATGGAGCTAAATTTTATAAAGAATGGACAGATATAGACGTATCTAATTTTTTCATTGATACTATAACTGAGCAATATAAATTAATAGATAATAGCCTTGGAATTCCTTTGTCTGTAGAATCACTTAATAATGATACTGCTGATTATAAAGGGCTTAAAGATGTGCATAGAATCCAGAAAATTCTAGGGATAGATGACATAAATCTTATAAAACCTGGTGTAGGGGAAACTACTCGTGTTTTATTAAGAAGAATCCCTTGGAAGATTTTAGTGGATTCCATGAAAAATCCTAATTTAAAGCATATAATAAAGCTTGCTGAAGATAGAAACGTTCCTATTGAGACTTATAAAAATATGTCTTATTCTTGTTGTGGCATAATAAAGCCTAAAGGTTTTGGGGATTTATAATTAAACTAAGGATGTGATTCTAAATGATTTTTGCTTCTGATTTAGATAGAACTCTTATATATTCAAATTCATTTTTGAAACCTGATATAAAAGATATAATAACAGTAGAAAAAAAGGATAACAAAAACATATCTCATATGACTAAAAAATCTATACATTTATTAAATTCGATTAATAAAAAGATATTATTCATTCCCACTACTACTAGATCCGTTGAACAATATAAAAGAATATCAATTTTCAATAATAATATTCCTATAAAATATGCAGTTGTTGCAAATGGTGGAATTATACTAAGAGATGAACAAATAGATTTACAATGGCAAAAAATAATATCTTCTAAAATGAAATCTATAATCTCTCCAAAAGAGCTAATAAAATTATGTGGTTTCTTTTTAAATAGCGATTATGTAAAGTCCTATCGTTGTTGTGATGAGTTGTTTCTATATGCTGTATTAAAAAGTGATTATTTAGATTTTAATCACTTTGAAAGTCTTAATGAGTTATGTGCCAAAAAAGGATATTCTGTAATTAAAAATAATAAAAAGGTATATATCATCCCTAAATTTATTAATAAATGGTCTCCTTTAGAGTATATTATGACTCTTGAAAATAAACATAAACTTATTGCCGCTGGTGATTCATATTTAGATTTGCCTATGTTATCTAATTCAATGTATGGAATTGTTCCCTTTCATGGAGAAATACAAGAGCTATATAGAAAAAATTTAAATATGCATAATAATATATATTACACTAAAGAACAAGGATTACTCTGTAGTGAAGAATTCCTTGAAAGAATTTTAAAATTAGTATGTTAAAGTTATAATAAATACCCACTGGAAAAAATCCAGTGGGTAACTTTATTTATGAATTTATACCCATAGAATCTTCAACAATCTTGTTGCTTGTAGGTATAAATAGTCTTAATACAACCTTTACTATTTCATTTACAACTATAACCAATGCAGATAACCCTATAATCTTAAGCCACATATTAACACTTAATGGTACTGCATTAAAGAAATTAGAAAACATTTCTGTAATTACAATCTGTACTATTGCTGTAATTGATATAATTTTTATAGCAATAGTATTCTTTGTAAAATAAGGTATAATGCTATCTAATCCAAATTCTCTGCAGTTAAATGCATTGAATAAGGCACTAAAAGCAAATATTCCGAATAAAACAGTTTCCATTTCACTAGCTTTTCCAACCATAGTTGTAGATGCACCTAATATATTAAACTTCATTTGAATGAGTATTATGGCTGTAATATATGATGCATTTAAAATCATACTAGTGATCATTGACTTAGTAATTATACTTGAATTTCTATTTATAGGTTTCTTGTTAAGTACTTTTTCTCTTACAGCTTCTAATCCTAATGACAAGGCTGGTGGACCATCCATAATTATATTTACCCATAATAATTGTATTGTGGTAAATGGCATATCAAAATCGAAAATAACTGATAATATAGCAGTTAAAAATGCAACGATATTTACTGTAATCTGGAACTGTATAAACCTCTGGAAATTCTCATAAATTCCACGTCCCCATTTTATTCCTTGAACAATTGTACCAAAGCTATCATCAGTTAATATTATATCTGCAGCATTCTTACTAACTTCTGTTCCCGCTATACCCATAGCAATTCCAACGTCTGCTTTTGTAAGCGCTGGTGCATCATTAATACCATCACCAGTAACTGCAACTACTTCTTCATTAGCTTGTAAAGCTTGAACTATTCTCATTTTAGTATCTGGCTTTGAACGTGCTACGATAGCAATATTTTTTATTTCCTCTTTTAATTCATCATCAGATAAGGTATCAATATAAGTTGCCTCAACAGCTTTTTTGCCATCTTTAAGCATGCCTAATTCTTCTCCTATGGCAATTGCTGTATTTATATTATCACCTGTAAGCATCTTAGTTTCTACACCTGCTTTATAGGCAGTTAAAACAGCTTCTTTAACTTCTGATCTTAGTGGATCTTTAATCCCAACAAATCCTGTAAAAATAAGTTCATCTTCAATTACTCCAGCTTCACTACTTATAGCTACTTCTTCATTAATCATCTTATATGCAAAACCAAGTACACGCATAGATTGTCTTTGAAGTTTTTCTATCTCATTTAATATTTCTTGTCTTCTTTCAGGAGTTATTTTTACTTGTTCTTTATTAATGCTTTCATAACGGCAGTTTTCTAATACTACTTCTGGAGCTCCCTTAGTCAGTACGGCACAATTTTCACCATCACAATTCATTATTGTAATCATTTTTTTTGTTTTAGAACTAAAAGGTACTTGATGGATAATTTCTGCCTCTTCTCTATTTTTTATGTAATCATGATCTTTATGATGAAGAAGTAAAGCACACTCAGTAGCACTTCCTAAGTATTTCACTTCATTTCCATCAAACTCCAAATCTGCTGTTGAATTAATTAAGCAATTTTCAACAAAATAGCTAGTATGCTCCATCTCAGGATCATCAACATAATGTCCATTCATATAAACTTTTTCAACAGACATTCTATTTTGTGTTAAAGTTCCAGTTTTATCAGAACATATTACACTAACGGACCCTATAGTTTCACATGCTTCTTTCTTTGTTACCAATGCATTTATCTTGGCCATTTTCTGCATTGTTATTGCCAATGTTATATTTATCATAGTAGGCAATCCTTCTGGTACTGCTGCAACTATTAAAGCAATACAGACAATAAATGCTCTTTTTATAGGTTCTATTGAATTTAAAAAAGGTAGTATGCCACTAGTATCAATATTTAAAGTTTTTGCCATGAACATTTTACTAAACATTATTATAAAAAGTCCTAAGGCTATAACACTTGATACCTTTGAAATAGTTCCACCTAATTTTCCTAATTTAATTTGTAATGGTGTTTCTACATCACTTTCTTCTAAATTCTGAGCAATCTTTCCCATTTCCGAGTTATCACCAGTTACAGTAACTAC
Organism: Clostridium tetanomorphum; assembly: GCF_017873215.1. Classification (GTDB taxonomy): domain Bacteria; phylum Bacillota; class Clostridia; order Clostridiales; family Clostridiaceae; genus Clostridium_AO; species Clostridium_AO tetanomorphum. The sequence goes on along the minus strand of NZ_JAGGKA010000002.1, from coordinate 56,429 downwards.
AAATTTACCTCTTCCATAAGCAACTAATGTTCCACCAAACACCATATTAACTTGTTTAGCTGGTATAGGATCTTGAACTATAGTTTCATTATCTTTTCCTTTGATTGTCTCCATCTGAACAATTGCTTCTGCATTCTTACTTACATCATCTGATTCACCAGTAAGCATATCTTCTCTAACTTTCAACTCTAAGCTTTCAATTAATCTACCATCTGCTGGTATCATGTCTCCTGTTTCAATAAAAACTATGTCCCCTGGAACTAGCTGACTTTTTGTTATTTCAACTATTTCACCATTTCTAAGTACTTTTACAGATATATTTTCCGTAAGCTTAGATAAAGCTTCTGCTGCTTTTTTAGATTTTCCTTCTGTCACAATTCCTATGGTAATTCCAATTGCTACGGCACATACAATACCAATTGCATCATGTACCTCTCCAATAATAGCACTAACCGCAGCTGCAATTAAAAGAATAACCATCATAGTTTCAGACAATGCTTCTTTTATATCATCCCATATTGAACTCTCTTCTTTCTTGGAAAACTCATTTAACCCATATTTTTCAAGTCTTTCTTTTACTTCCTCTTCCGACAATCCTTTATGCTCATTTACGCTTAAGCTTTTCAGCACATTAGATGATTTCTCTTTGAAATATTTCATCCATTTACCGCCTTTCACAAATTTTCATATGTATAATATTCATTAACTATGATTATGTAAGAAGAAGATATAATTACATTATTATAATTATATCTTTCTTATATTACTTCTATTAGCTTAACAATACTTTGCTACAATTGACTTTAATGAATCGTCATTTGTTCCTTCTCCAATAGCAGCAAATTTCCAACCATCTCCATGTCTATAAATTTCTCCTGTAATCAAACAAGTTTTTGCTGAATAATCATCTGATAGATTATATTTTATAAACTCTTGTCTTGTTGTAGAATTTACCACACGGATATATGCATTTCTAATTAATCCAAAGTGTTGATTTCTTCTTGTACAATCATAAATGTTAACTACAAAAACAAGCTTATTAATCTTTTTAGGAACCTTAGATAAATCTACAAGGATTTGTTCATCATCTCCATCTCCATCTCCGGTTAAATTGTCTCCCGTATGTCGTACACTTCCACATGCGCTTTTTAGATTTCCAAAGTATACTATATCTCTGTTAGAAGTTAATTTATCATTAGCATCTAACATAATTACAGAAGCATCACAATCTATGTTTTCAGGAGCTTTTCTAAAAATTCCTCCTAATAAACCTTTACCTTCAGCTTGTGCAACTGGATCCCATCCTAATCCTATCATTATTTTTGAAAGACTAGCTTCGCCTTTTGACAAATCAACTTTTTGTCCTTTTTGTAAATTTACTGTCATTTAAGTATCCCCCTCATTTAAATTTCGTCATTATCTATATTAAACATTGATGCCAAAATTTAAGCATAATGCTCTAAGTCCACCTTTAAATCCACTTCCTATAGCATTAAATTTCCACTCAGAGTTATGTCTGTAAAGTTCTCCTACAACCACTGCTGTTTCCACACTAAAATCTTCTCCAAGATCATATCTTATAAGTTCTTCACCTGTCTCTTCTTTAAATAATCTTATATAAGAATTTGAAACTTGTCCAAAATTCTGTTTTCTGGCCTCAGCTTCATGTATTGTAACTGTAAATGCTATCTTGTGAATATTTTGGGGTACTTTAGACAAATCAACAATGATTTGTTCATCATCCCCGTCTCCTTCTCCTGTCAAATTATCTCCCATATGAATAACTGAATCTGTATAATGCTTTAAATTATTATAAAAAACAAAATCTTCATCACTATTTACTTTGCCAGAAGGGCCTAATAGAAATGCTGCTGCGTCTAAATCAAAATCTGCTGCTCCATCATATTTGTTAGTGTCCCATCCTAATCCTACTGTAACTTTTACTAAATTATCACTGCCTTTTGTTAAGTCAACCTTCTGACCTTTTTGTAAACTAATTGCCATAAGAAATTAACCTTCTTTCTATGAAATTATATTAAACTATGTCAATTCTACAACATAACTGTAGAATTAACTAAACATTTATTCCAAAGTTTCTACATAAAGCGGATAATCCTCCTTGGAAACCACTGCCTATAGCATTGAACTTCCATTCAGACCCATGTCTATATATTTCCGCTACAACTACTGCTGTTTCAATACTAAAATCTTCTCCTAAATCATATCTTACTAATTCTTCTCCAGTTTCTTCATTAAAAATTCTTATATATGCATTAGATACTTGTCCAAAGTTTTGTCTTCTAGCTTCTGCATCATGTATTGTTACTGTAAAATCTATTTTATTAACTTCAGCTGGTACACTAGCAAGTTGAACTTTTACTTGTTCATCATCTCCGTCACCTGCACCAGTTAAATTATCTCCCATATGCATTACAGCTCCTGATGTATGTGTAGCATTATTATAAAAAATAAAATCTTGTTCATTATTTACCTTACCGGAGTCATTTAAAAGAAATACTGCTGCATCTAAATCAAAATCAAATCCTCCATCATATTTGTTTACATCCCAACCAAGTCCTACTATAACTTTTTTTAATCCTGGATTGGTCTTTGTTAGATCTACTTTTTGACCTTTTTGTAAACTTATAGCCATTTTTTTACCCTCTTTCCTTAAATTCTCTGTTTAATTATGATAAAAATCCTTTTGAAAATATCTTACTATATTGTAATAAAAAATACAACCTAGCATCTTATGTTTACAGACATTTATTCAATTATAAAAATTGACTTGCTCACCATAAACCTAGTTCTTTAATAAGTTCTATTAGAAGCTAAGAATGATTTGACTTAAAACTATCTTCCTAGTCCATTATAATGCTCATAAGCAGCATTTAATTCTATTAATGCTGAAGCTTTATCTTGGGCAGAAACAGCTCCTTTAATACGTGCTATACTTGCGCTTAATGCATTTATTTCATCTCTCTCTGAACTAAACTGTACTCTTTTAATAACTTTATTCCATGCATCATATAGTTGCTCAGTATTTTTATAAGCCTCTTTCCATTCCTCTTTATTTACATTTTCCATAACTATACCTATTGATTCTGGTACATTGTCATCCTTTCCTAATGGACGCTTTAAATAATTCCCACTAAGCATTACTACTATGAAAAAAACTAGTGTTACTATTGGAATAGATATAACTAAAAATTTTCTCATGTGAGTTCCTCCTTAAAATGGCCCTTTATAATCACCAATATCTCTTAGATTATTAATATGATCATCATATTTATCTACATAAAATTTCCCTGAATTATCTACAGTAGCTAAAAAAACCTCAGATGGATCTTTTATTCCATGTTTTTTTAGCTCATTATTAAGCCATTTTCTATCTCTATTAAGTTGTCTTAAGTTTAAATCAAAAACCATGCCGTCATATATTACTTCTGTACTTATATCGGCTGGTGAAGTATATATATTCATATCTTTAGGAGTTAATGGCTGATGTTCTGATTTTTTAAGTACAGAAATTTGACCATTAGGCTCTATAATTGCATATTCAACTTGATCCAAATCAAAAATATCCTTATTCCTAAGTAATTCTAAAATATCTGATACCCTGTATCTAACCTTTTTCAATTCATTCTCTAATATTTTGCCATTCACAATTATAATTGTAGGTTGACCATCTATATACTTTCCTGCATATCTCCATTTCATAGCTACCCATTCCATTACAAAACCTAATATTGACCATGTGAATAAACCAACCCAATGTGGCCATGCTCTACTAGATAAATCTGTAGTTAATGTAGCAGCAATAGAACCTATAGTTATTCCTAATACATAATCGAAAAAATTTAACTGACTTATTTGCTGCTTTCCTAAAGCTCTTGCAAAAATAAAAAGCGAGAAAAATCCTATAATGGATCTTACTGCAGCTACTAATCCCTCACTCACTTACATATCCTCCGCATCATCTATTATAAATTTATTTTTTAACATAAATTTATTATTTGATATAAATTTATATTTATACTAAAAAATTAAAAGCCTTATATACATTAATGTACATAAAGCTCATACTTAACAATATTGAAAAATATATATTTTAAAATTATCAAAACATATTAAGTAGGTGTAACATCGGAATAAATATCCGAAAACTCTATACTAATACTTTCTATATTTGCTTCATATAAAGAATCTTTCTTACACACTTCCTCTTTTGTGCTTTTAGCTGGAAGCCTAATAAGAAACTCACTTCCTTCTCCTAATTTGCTCTTAACCTGTATACTTCCTCCATGCATTTCTACAAAAGATTTTACTAGGTATAGTCCTATTCCACTTCCTTCACGATTTCTTCTAAAAGTCTTATTTACTTGTCCAAACCTCTCAAATATAAGTTGAAGCTTATCTTTAGGTATACCTATTCCTGTATCTTTTATAGATATAAGAATATCACTTCCCATATCTTTAACTTGTACATATATATTACCACCAGGATTTGTAAACTTTATAGCATTAGAAAGTATGTTAAGAACTATTCTCTCAATTTTATCTGGATCAAAGGCCATAATCTTTTCCTCTATATCAGTATCAAAAGTAAGTTTTAGTCCCTTACTTTCTACATATGTCACTACAGACATAGTGATTTCTTCTACTATATTAACAATATTATCATTTTCAACATTAAGCCTAAGAAAACCTGATTCAAGCCTTGTGACATCTAATAAATTATTGATAAGCCTCATTAGCCTATAACAATTTTGTTTCATTACTTTAAGATACTTATCTCGATTTTGAATATTATCTTTTTCTTCATTATTATATATATTTAACAGCTGAACTGCACTGAATATAACATTTAACGGAGTTTTTAACTCATGAGATATATTTGATAAAAATTCAGTAATTAACTTATTAACTTCACGAGTTTCATTTAACAATTCAATATTTTTTTCTACATCTTTTTGAAGTTTTTCTACTTGCTTTTCTGAAGTAATATCATGAAGAATACTTAGTATAGTTAGCTTCCCTTCATATACAAAATAAGTAGAAGTATTTTGCATTATAATAATACTCCCATCGCTTTTAAGTACTTTTTCTTCAAAACTTAACATAGATGTTTTTCTATCATATATTTCCCCAAAGATATTTTTCATCTTATCTCTCTCATCAGTAGGTATAAATTCAAGAATAGACTTTCCAATTATATCTTCCACACTATTAAATCCCAATACTTCCACAGCACTTTCATTTCCAAAAATTAAATTTCCATCTCTGTGAACCATAATAGCATCTCTTGAATTATTAATTAATAGATTATAACAGGTCTCATTTTTAAAAAGCATTTTTTCTATATATCTTCTTTGTTGATCTTTTTTATTTAACTCTTCATTTAACTCCTTTAGCTGCAAATCTTTTCTTGCTAAATTTTCACTTTCTATTTTTACATAATATCCAAGTGGCCAAGCTGTTAAAATAAATACTCCTGCTAAAATTAAGTCATTTTCAAAATATACATTAACTCCATTACTAGGTCCATAGACCAAATCTATAATAAGTATTATTGCAGAAGAAACAACTGCCATAATTATTCCTGATTTCATCCCAAGCTGTATAGTAGATGTAATTATTATAAATAAAAATAAGAACTTATACTGACTTTCACATGTATTTGATACTACAATTAATACTGAAAAAATTATAATGAAAAAAAAATTTTCTATCATATGAACTTTCTTTGTACTTTTAGAATTAAATATTTTTATAGAAAAAAATGCCCATATACAATAAATTATAGCTACAACACATGCTAGCAATGTAAATGCAACGGCATTAAAATAACCATTCTTTCCAATGGTTATAACTTCTTTTACCGCAAATAATCTATTATAAATTATAATAGATGAAAAAAGTAATGATGCTAGCTTAACAATAGATATAATGCTATGTATATTATTTTCATTACTATCATTAAAATGAATCATTTTATCACATCCACTAACAAATTATTAAAAATATAAGGATCAAAATGATCCTTATATTTTTACTGATTAAACTACGACTACTTTTCTCTAAGGCATTTTGGTTCCTTAGGTTGATAGAATCCCCATCCGCAAGCAGATGCTGATGTTGCAAATGCAATAACAGTAAATATACTTGCTCCTAAAGTTACTATGCCTTTCATCAATTTGTTTTTCATTTTGGTATCCCCCTTGATTAATTATATATTATTTGAAAATTGATTTACTTAATTTTTAAATAAGTAAAATCAATCAACAAATTCAAAATAAATATTTATATTATATTAAATACTTTATCTAACTTAGTTAGTAAATCATGTGCCATAGGTGTTAAAGTAAATGCTTGCCAAATACATCCTATATATATTGATTGAATAACATTTAAAATAATATTGTAATCTTTTTTTATATAAATAATTGATAACATAATTGCTATAGTAGCAAATATATTAAGTGCTAAAATTGAATATCTTTTTAGGCGTTTCCTTGTTTCAACTTTTTTAATGGGCTTTGCGGCACTATCTACAGGTGCAAATTTAATAATAATATAATAGCTTATAACAAAACATATTATTCCTAATATGTAAGTCCATCTAATTCCTAAAAGATAGAATCCATTATGTATAATAATAGCAAACAATACAGATACTATTGTTCCTATAATTATACAACGATTTGGTGTAGAAGCATGTACCCCTCCTGAATACTTTCTTAAAATTCCAATAGCAAAAGAGATAACTACGGCTTCTAATAGCACTCCAAAAACAGCACCAAATATTATAACAGATAAAATTGAGAAAAAAACTTGTAAAAAATTAAAAGCGCCATATGCTATTACTTCTTCTTGATCCTTATCTAATTTTAGTTTCAGAGCAAGCACATGTCCTATCTTATCTGAAAATCTCTCAATCCAATACATCTTTTATCCCTCTTTTTTTCTTGCATATAATCATATGAATACAAAGTATAACAATAGAAAATAATATTAAAGATATTATTCCATATCCAACTTTCATTACAGAATTATTTAATACTGTATTCATATCCAGTTTTAAAAATTTATTAATAACTATAACATTTACGGCTTCACATGCTGATAAAGTAAAAGTAGAAATTAGCACAGCCATAATAGATTTATTAATTGATATATCATTTGCTAAAGAGCTTATTAATATAGCTATTATAATATTAAGAATTGTATGAACCCCATAATGTATAGGAAATAACCTTATTATATAAACGCCTATTGCTAATAATAAACTAGAAATAATATAAATCTTTTTGTTAACTTTTTTCTCATCAAATACATATGCCATTAAAATAATCAAAAACCCTTCTGGAACAATCCTAAAAAGAAATTCTATTAAGGATATCTTTAACATGTTATTATCCCTTTCTTCCATTTATTCTTATGTATTATAATATAAAATCTATCTATGTAAAATATTAATTTATTTTACTTTATTAAGTAATTATATCATTTTATTTGTATAAAATAAATACCTTTTTATTTTTTTACAAATTAAGTCAACTTTTTCGTGCATAACTACTTATATTTTTCATATTCCATGTTTCAACTTTATTAACTTTTTATACTCTCATTTACAAATTTAATAGATTACTTATTTTTTTATAATTATGCATATATAGTCACTTTTCCCCCTTTACTTCTTCAATCATATTTGTCCATCTATAATTAATAATACTATTAATTTATTTTAAATCATCCAAAATTTCCTGTCTATAACATTTATAACTTAAAAATATATTATAAATTATAGAAAGCATAGAAATACTATTAAAATTTAATAATATTTCTATGCTTAAATAAAACAATGTGATTTTTTATAACTTATTGATCTACAAAAATTTATTCATTAGTTTAGAAAGTTCTGCTTCTTTACTATCACTTAAATTGAAATGCTTTCCTAAAGCTTTTATTATTGCTTCTCTCTTACTTGGATCTAATAAATCCTCAGGTTTTATTCCCAAAGACTCTAAAATCATTCGCATAAATTTACCACTTATACCAAAAAAATTTGCAACTTTACCAACAGCACCGTCAATTTTATCTTGTGTCAATCCTCTACTTATTATATAATTTTCTCTTTCTGCCATAATATTAGATAAATCACTAGCTTTATAACTATAGTTACCTTTTGAAAGATGTTTCTTTTCCTTTATTGTTCCATTTAAAATTTTTTCAAAAGAATTTGCATCTGAGCCTTCAAAATGAGAAGTTTCTATACCTTTTTTAGTTTTATTAATCTCTTTATAATCTTTTAAAGTACGTATGCTATTGTTAAATTCCATATACATCCCCCCCAAATTTTATAAAACATTATATAAATATGTAAAAATACAACTATATTGTTTATCGTTCACAAAATAAAAAATTTATATGTAAATATAAATTTTTTAAAGTCGCATGTAACATACATACGACTTTTATTACTTTTATGACGCTAATTTTAAAAATTCTTTCATAGACATACAATATTGTATTTCTCTAGGTAACTTCTTTTCTTCTGTAAATCCAACTTTTTTGAACACCCTTCTAGATCTTTCATTTTTGAAATTAATTTTTGCAACTACTTCATCTACTCTCCATTCAAAAAAAGCATACTTTAATCCTTGTAAAATTGCATTAGTTCCTAATCCTTTTCCCCATTTTTCCCTGTCCCCAATTACTACTACCATTTCCGCTCCAGCAATTTTAGGTACAAGCCTTAGAAATCCAACTGATTCTTTTTCACTTGTTGTTATCATAAAAAAACTTCCATCTTGATTGAATAAATGAGTAAGAATAGGCATATTGATTCTATATATTATGTCTTTCACACTTTTACTAACATTTTGCCTTTCATTTAAATACTTAATTACTTCATTGTCCTTTAGCCAATCAACAATTTTCCATGCATCAGATTTAAAAACTTCTTGACGCAGTTTCACATTATTGTTATACATCAGTGCAATCCTCCCTAACATAATAAAAAAGCCTATTACAGACACATTTCATTGTCTGACAATAGGTTTTTAGTTAATTCCCTGTAAATTATACTAATATATATAATTTTAGGCAAATGTTGTATTATGCTGTTAAATGAGCTACCCTTCGCTTACTATAATTTAGAAAGGAATACTTAGTAAAAAAGGCTTATTCCTTATGTATTCTTGTTTATAAGTTTTTCACTATTTATTATAGTAATAAATCACCTATAATTTAATAATTTTTCTTATTATTCATCATTTCATATTTTATTTCTTCTAATCTTTGAGAATTATTAGCTCTTTCAGCCCTATTTTGTTCTTGTATAACTTTTGTTTCCTCAATACCTTTCATTATAGTTGACCAAGTCTTTTCAAGTGTTTCCATATTTATTGAACTAGATCCTGTCATTCTTGTAATATTAACTGTCTGATTTGCTAAGTTTTCAGCATTTCTTAAAAGCAACTCATTAGTTTTATCATCAAGAGCTTTCAAGCTTTTAGCCTGCAATTCTTGTCTTTTAAGCATTATAGCTTGAGTCAAACATTGTTTAAATATAGGCAATGTAATTATAAATGCTGAATTTATTTTCCTAGTTAAATTAAAATTACTGAATTGTATACCTTGTATCATAGGAATTGTCTGTAAAGCAACATTCTCAGCTATTTTTAAGTCATAAACTCTTTGCTCCATCATTTCTAAAACTTTTCCTAAGGTTTGCACATTAGCAATATCTAGTTGATCTCCACTTTCATTTGCTATTCTTTGATACTCTGGAATCAACTCATTATTTAATTCTTCAAGCGCTAACTCTCCAGCTACTATAAATTTTTCTAATTCTTTATAATAGTTTATATTAGTCTCATACATCAACTTTAAATTTTTATTTGACTGTTCTATATCCTGCTCATACTTTTTTAAAGTAATGTATATTTTATCAACTTCTGATCCCATGGTTTGGTACTTTTGAAACATCAATTCAACTGAATTTTTTGCTTTTTTAAATAATCTTTGGAGCATAGATGGCTCCTTAACATCCTGTAATTCTTTTATATCAAACTTGTCCATTATCTTTGTTAGCTGTTTAATCATCTCTCCAGCTTCCTCTGCATTAACAGTTTTCATTGTAGAAAGTAAACTATCTGAAACCTTTGAAATTCCTTCCGCAGCTTCTTTTCCAAACATTAATATTGTATTTGGATCTTCAACATGTATTCTACTAGTTAAAGCTTCTACTTCTGGCATAGCTCTTAATTTACCTTTATAATTTTGAGTAAATTGTACAATGTCTTGATTTTCCAAGGATTCTATATCTCTATTATCTTTTTGAACATTTTCATTAAAATTTAATTCTCCATTCATTTTAGTATCCTCCTATTATCTAAAGAATTTTTGAAAAAAAGATTTCTTTTTAGTTTTCCTTTCTAAATCTAAATCAAAAACTATGTCCTCAAGTCTTATAACATTTAAATAATCAGTAGATATTTTTAGTTCAATATTATCTGTTGCATTCGGAGTTAATATAACTATATCTAACCCAATTCTATGTAACAAACCCAATAATAGGGCATCCTCATCTTCAAAGATCTCTCTATTTTTTAGATATATTATAATTTTAGGAATATATCCAGTATAATCATAGCAGTCTATTAATGTTAATATATTATCACTTAATAGAAGAACAGAAATTATTAATTTTAATATTTTTTTATCATCTATATCAAAATTAAATAGTCTTTTTTGACATAAGGTTTCGTCAATCTTATCAATTATAAAATCTTGTAATTCATTTCTCAAAATTTTTAACTTATTAAACATTTCATGACTCTTTAAAGCCTCTTTGTTTATAGTTTTATCTCTATTCAAACAAAAAGCCAAGGAATATAATTCCTGATTATTATAATCTTTATTTGTTAAATTTGTGCCTTCAATGAAGACATGAAATCTTGATTGTCTTAATTTATCGACCATATCTATGTATTCCGATAAATCTCTATAAACTCCAGAAATTTTATTTAAAAATATAGGAGTATAAACTAAATCTTTTTCTGTTCTAAATCCTGGACGAAGTCTTGATGGTTCATCCCAATAGGTTATCATATCTTCTATAATAGAATTCATAATTACAGGCTTAGTAAATCCATTCACATATTGCCATGGTCTATATATGCCTGTACCATTATATAAAGTTTCATCTAATTCATCTGAAGCTTTCTTTGCATATGTAGTTACCTTTTCTATTACAGCTCCATTAGCTACTCTTGTATTATAATCAATAACTTCAGATGTTTGTTGTTCTTCTATAATTTGAGAAAATTGTTTTCTATCTATCATTTCAAATACTGAATCTTTTTGAGGATTTAAATATAAAACATCAAATCCTATAAGTGCAAGTAACATTAAAAAATACACTTCATATTTCTTAATTTCCCCATAATATAAACATTTAGGAACTATATCTTCTGTCCATTGAATATTTTCAACATACTCATTTATCCAAAGCATAAGCTTAACAATAAAATTATTTCTTATAGTTGTATTTTTAAATGCTTCATTCTCTATTGCTATGGGTATTAATATACTTAGAGCCTTTCCTATTTTTATATTGGTTTCCTTAGATGATACAATATCTATATATTCATTTTCTATATTGATTACATTAATCTTATTTAATTTATCCATTATTGATTTTACTAAGTCTTCATTATATGGATTTTGTATTGTAGAAGTAAATATAATGCTCTTATTATTTAATTCTTTAAATTTACTATCTAAAAAGGCAATAGTATCGTTATAGTTTTGTTCATCTTTTATTCCTATGACTCTACAAAAATAATTACCTTCCCTTAAACTTAAAGGCTTAAATATATCTTCATATATATTACTAGCTTTAATTATTGGCAAAACCATTACCTCCTTACATAGAAGTTTTCATCATCAAATATTACATTCTAAATAATATATTATTTGCAAGTCTAGTAAAATTTTATATACCAATTATAACATAAAATTATATGTTCCCAAAATTAATAGACATATAAATATATTAGATTTGTAATTGTACGGAAATCTTCACTTTTATAACATATATTTTGTAACATATTGTCATTAATATAAAATTATAAGCTTCATTTTATGTTAATTCAACAATATTAATAATATTGTTTGTAATATATCTAAAATTGTAAGTATAATAAAAATAGATTCATATAAAGATCAATTTCCAAACAGGAGGCATTTAACCATGAGTAATTATAATGTACTGGTAGTAGATGATGAAAAAGAAATTAGAGATGCTATTGAGGTCTACTTAAGAACTACAGAAAATATAAACATAATAAAAGCATCTGATGGTCTAGAAGCTTTAGATGCTTTAAATAATAACGAAATACATGTAATAATATTGGATGTAATGATGCCAAAACTTGATGGTATAAGAACTTGTGTAAAAATAAGGGAAAGCAAAAACATTCCAATAATAATGTTATCTGCAAAAAGTGAAGATACAGATAAAATATTAGGACTAAACATAGGTGCTGATGATTATATAACTAAGCCATTTAACCCTTTAGAATTAATCGCTAGAGTAAAATCTCAACTTAGAAGATATATAGATTTAGGGAATTGTCCTAATAATGTACATGATGATGAAATTATTATTGATGAATTAGCTATTAATAAAGCTACTCATATTGTTACACTATATGGCAATGAAATAAAGTTAACTCCAATAGAATACGAAATATTATTACTTTTAGCTGAAAATAGAGGTAGAGTATTTCCTTCAAAAGAAATTTATGAAAGAGTTTGGAATGAACCTGCCTTTAGAAGCGAAAATACAGTATCTGTCCATATAAGAAGATTAAGAAAAAAAATAGAAATAAACACTAAAGAACCTAGATATATAAAAGTTGTGTGGGGAGTTGGATACAAAATTGAAAAATAGCACTATAAAAAATTCAAAATTTCTAGAGTTATTAGAGAAAACTGTTCCCTTGTTACTTATATTTATGATCTTTATTTCCATTAGCCTTTACGAAAATTTAAGAAATTTAAAGTATAATTATAACGAAATAAAATTTGTAGAAAATAAAATATTAGATGAAAAGAAAAACTTACAAAATATGGAAAATAGTAATACAGATATTAGTAATACTGATTGGATAAATTATAGTTTATGGATAAAAGAATGTGCTGGCTTCAGTAATATGTTTATATATAATCATACTAATAATTTAGAAATACTGTCTTTAACTCCTCAAAGAGAATTAGATATAATAAGTAGAAATTTTACAATTGCTCAAAATAACAAAAACTACGATAAATTTGTAAAATTTATTATAATTAATAAAAGTGAAGGCACATTTTTAACTAATGATATCCAAAACATAGACTTAATTAAAAAAAATATTAAAATATTCTCTAAAGAAAATGGTGAATTATATAATTATGTGTCAAATAGAGGAAAATGGTTTAATATAACTTATAATTCAGAAAGCGCTCCAGCCTATAAATATTATAATGAACGTAAACTTAAAAATCCAAGCAATTTTGTAGAAGCCTACTGGTTTCCCAAAAACTACTCATACTCTAAAGAAGATGAGGTTCTATTAAAAGATATTCTTCAATCAAACAAAAAAAATATAAAAGATGAAATAAATTATAACAATAATTACATTTCTGATATTAAAAATTACATGTATATGAATAAAATCTATATATTAATACATTTTTCTTTATTAATTATTATATTATTAATCTTATATTATCTAGGCAAAGGTAGGATATTAAGATCATTAAAAAATGCCTTTATAATAAAATTAATTAAATTTATAAATAATTGGTTTGATAACAAAAGTACCTTTTTTAAAATAATAATTTTTGTTTTGTCTAGTTCATTAATTCTTGTTCTAATTTATATGATGCTACTCAAAAGATCTTTTGGTATTTTATATACATCAACAATATTATTGTATTTGATATTCATATTTCCAAAAATTATCAAATTCTCTTTATATATTGATGAAATAATAAAAGGAATAGATAAAATAACTAACGGTGACCTAGAACATGTTATAGAAGAAAAAGGTGATAAATCTTTGTGCAGCTTAGCTCAAAACATAAATAAATTAAATAAAGGCTTTAAAGTATCTATTGAGGATCAAATAAAAAATGAAAAGTTGAAGAGTGAATTAGTAGCTAATGTATCTCATGATTTGAAAACTCCTCTTACATCAATAATAAATTATACTGATATATTATTAAGGGAAAATATCTCTGAAGAAGAAAAAGAAGATTTTCTAAAAATCCTCAATAAAAAAAGTTTAAAATTAAAGAAACTTATAGAAGACTTATTTGAAATCTCAAAAATAAATAGTGGAAAAATTCAATTAAATAAAGAAGAAGTAGATGTAATAGAACTTGTAAATCAATCCATAGCTGAATATTCAGATACAGAGATTTATACAGATAAAAATTTAAAATTCGTTGTTAAAACTTTTAAAGACAAGCTTCCTATGATTTTAGATGGTAATAGAATGTCTAGAGTTTTTGAAAACTTAATAAATAATGCCTTAAAATATTCATTAAACGATACAAGAGTTTTTGTAGAAATAGAAGAAATTAATAGAGGTATTAAACTGTCCTTCAAAAACACCTCTTCTGCTCCTCTTGACTTTGATAAAGAAGAAATATTTGAAAGATTTACTAGAGGTGATTCTTCTAGAAATTCGAACATCTCAGGAAATGGTTTAGGTCTTGCTATAGCCAAAAGCATAGTTGAACTACATGGTGGAATTATGTATGTTAATTTTGATGGAGACCTATTTAAATGTATAATAGAACTTTATCATTGAATGTAAACAACATAACATTCTTTATAAAGTAGCTTAGTTTTTTATATGCTCTATTCTTGTCAATGCTTTTTGATAATGCAATTTAAACTTGTGGGAAAATACCGGAGCCATTACATACATACTGCTGTAATGGCTCAAATTTTCTTTAATAGCCTTTGTCCATTCAGAACATACCTTAAGTATAAGATTAGAAAGATCACCTATAGCTCCTACTCCTCCAAAGAGAACATTATTATACGCTCATTTTATTATCCGTTAAAATGCTTCCTATTCTACTATATTTTTTAATATACCTATATTTTCAATTTCACATTCTACTATATCTCCAGACTTCATAAAGCGAGGAGGGTTAAATCCTAATCCAACACCGGAAGGAGTACCTGTAGCAATTATATCTCCAGGTTCTAAAGTGATTCCGTTAGAAATCTCGGAAATTATAGATGAAATATCCGCCAAAAAATGTTTAGTATTAGAATTCTGTCTTAATTCTCCATTTACTCTACTGCAAATATCTAGTTCAATTGGAAATGGTATTTCACTTTTGTGAACTATAACAGGTCCCAATGACGTAAATGTATCTAAACTTTTCCCTCTATACCATTGAAAATGCTGTTGTTGTAGATCTCTTGCAGAAATATCATTCATAATTGTATAACCAAAAATATAATCTTCCACCTGTTCCTTAGGAATATTTATACCTTTAGTACCAATAATAACTGCCAACTCCACTTCATAATCCAGTTGCTCATCAATATTTACATGACTTATTATAGTATCACCTGGTCCAATAGTCTCTGTTGCTCTTTTTGAAAAATAAACAGTGTTTTTAGCTTCCTTAAAACTTCCCTTATCAAAATTTTTCTTCGTTTCATCTAAATGTTCTTGATAGTTTACACCTACACAAATAATATCATGAACTGGTCTCTTAATTGGTGAACAAAGTTTAATAGTATTTATTGGATATATTATATAATTATCTGCACACTTATCAAATAAGCTATTTTCTATTTTTTCAATATCATAATTAGAAATATTTCTTATCAAATCATTCATATCATAAAAATCTTTGCTTAGCTTCATACTTGATAATTCTATTACAAAAGTACTATCTTTAGAAACAACTCCTAACTTTTCTTTATCTGCTTCCTTAAAACATATGAATTTCATTATACTGTACCTCCTGTAAATATAGAATATAAAAAATACAAAATAGACTATAAAAATAAAGAAAGGAACGATCTCAAAAAATGAAATTTTGAGATTGCTCCTTAATATTCAATACTTTTATAATATTACATATTATTAATTATTATAGTAAAGACTATCTGAAGGATATTCTGGATCACTAGTTACATCAATACCAAGTTTTCTAAAAGTCTGTTCATCATGTGTACTTAAAATTGTAGTTGAATGTGCTTGACATCCTTTTAGCATTGTTAGCTTCTCCATAGCTACTTGTGCTGTCGGATTTGTAGCTGCACAAATACTAAGAGCAATTAATACTTCTTCACAACTTAAAGCTGTATTCTTACTTCCTAAAGTTTTTGATTTTAAATTTATAATTGGCTCAAGTATAACTGGAGAAATAAGATGTATATCATCTGATATATTGGCAAAATGTTTAACAGCATTTAATATTACAGCTGCTGTTGCATCCATTACGTCTGAACTCTTACCTGTAAGTACTTTTCCATCATGAAGTTCTATTGCTACAACAGAGCAAACCTCATTTTTATTGGATATTTCCTTTAGTTTTGCTGCACGTTCTCTGGCTGGAACAACAACTTTTCTATCTTCTTGCTTAAGATTAAGTTCTTCCATAATAAGCTTAACTCTTTGAAAAGTTTCCTTATCTACATAACCTTTCTTATATTCACATCCTGTTTTAAAATATCTTCTTATTATTTCTTGTTTAGATGCTTCTTTAATAACCTCATCATCAACAATACCAAATCCAACTCTGTTAACACCCATATCTGTTGGTGATTTATATACAGATTCTTCTCCTGTTATTTTCTCTATAATTCTTTTAAGTACAGGGAATGTTTCAATATCACGATTATAATTTACAGCTATTTTATTGTATGCATCAACATGGAATGAATCAATCATATTTACATCCTTAAGATCTGCCGTTGCTGCTTCATATGCTATGTTTAAAGGATGTTTTAGAGGCACATTCCATACTGGGAATGTTTCAAATTTTGAATAGCCTGCCACTTTACCTTGTCTATATTCATGATATAACTGGCTAAGACAAGTTGCTAACTTACCGCTTCCTGGGCCTGGTGCTGTTACAACAACGATAGGTTTTGTTGTTTCAATATATGGATTTTTACCATATCCTTCATCACTTACAATTGTATCTACATCAGTAGGATATCCTTTAGTCGCTCTATGTTTATATACCTTTATTCCTCTACGTTCAAGCTTATTTATGAAAACAGTTGTTGCTGGTTGTCCATCATATCTTGTTATTACAACACTATTTACGTCTAAATCATAAGCTCTTAAATCATCAATTAATCTTAAAACGTCAATATCATATGTGATGCCAAAGTCTCCTCTTATTTTATTTCTTTCAATATCTCCTGCATATACACAAATAATAACTTCAACCTTTTCCCTTAATTCGTGTAATAACTTAATTTTTGCGTTTTCATCAAATCCTGGTAAAACCCTTTTAGCATGAAGGTCAAATAACAATTTCCCACCAAACTCTAGATACAGTTTGTCATAGTTATTAACCCTTTCTAAAATATATTTTGATTGTTCTTCTAGATACTTTTTATGATCAAATCCTATCTTCATTTTATACTCCTCACTATTCAAAATCATTATTTAACTATTTTATCATTAGCGTATTTTGACAAATACCAACAATAAACTTAGTTTTACAACTTTCTATTATTACACAATTTCTGTTTAAAGTAAATAACATTATTAGTTATCTTTAATAAATAAGGAGTATGAAATTTGGGCATTATACCAAATTTTATATCCGGGGCTGTCGCACTAAGAATAAAGGTCACGACATATTGTATTTGTTATTGACTTACAAAGCAATATATTGTATATAAATTTCTTAATGCGACAGTCCCCATGTCTTATACAGTAAAAACCGCATGCATTATGCATACGGTTTTTATTAATGCCAAATTTTATTTAAATGGAATGTGTTTTTTCTACTTCTACTAAAGTTTCTTGTTCTTCTTTTACTGCAATATGAACAAATGGTATATATATTATTATACTAACTGCTAAACAAATAAGAGCTGTAATTCCACCCCTTATTGAGTTTGTAGATATAATTGCCCCTAATATTGGAGGTGTTGTCCAGTGAGCCATTACTACAACCTTAGGTGCGAATCCAATAGCTGTCAATATATATGCAATCATTCCGGAAGCTAAAGGTGCTAATAGAAACGGTATGAAATAAACTGGATTTAAAATTATCGGTATACCAAATATAACGGGTTCATTGATATTAAACATTCCTGGTCCAATACTTAAATTTGCGATAGTCTTTTGCGATTTGCTTTTTTTCCCAACTAAGAATATTGCAATCAGTAAAGCTATTGTAGTTCCTGATCCCCCCATATTTATATAGGAATCTAAAAACTGGCTGTTTACTATATGTTCAGGATTAACTCCATTTTTAAATGCCTTTATATTAGCTTCTGTTAATGGTAATAATACTGCGTTTATAATCGGCGCAAGTATATTTGAACCATGTAATCCAAAGAACCATAGCAATTGTTCTACTAGCACTAGAATTAATAAACCACCTAGACTTCCCATAACACCCTGTAATGGGGCTTGTAGTACTACAAATAATGCTTCATGTATATCCGGTATTCCTATTGTTGCAAAAATTTGTTTTACTGCTGCTGTAGCAGCTAAAACTATAATTGATGGCAATAATGCCGCAAAGGACTTTGATACTGCCGGTGGAACTCCTTCTGGCATTTTAATAATTAACTTTGGATTTCCTGCTAACTTTACAAATATTTCCGTAGCAATTAAGGCTACTATTAATGCAAGGAATAAACCTTCACCACCTAAGAAAGCAAATGGTAGTGCTCCTCCGTCTTCTGTTGGCTTATATAAAATCAATAATGCCGCTAAAGATACAATTCCTGCTGATAATCCATCTTTTTCATAAGATCTAGCTAAATGATATGATATGGTAAATACTAGGAGCAATGACATTGCAGCAAAAGTCCCATTCCAAATTCCACCACCAAAATTTTTCCAATCAGCAGGTAATAACCAATTCATAAAATCTTGATACTTTTTCCATCCTAAGTTGTTAAATAACACCGCAAAAGCTCCTGCCATAATAATTGGAGTAATTGTAGCAAAGCCATCACGAATAGCAACCAAATGTCTTTGTGATGCTATTTTACCCGCTACTGGAACAAAATGCCTTTCCATCCAATTAAAGAACCCTTTCATGCTTTAATCCTCCCCTATTCATATTTATAAGTAATTAATTAATCATGCACTTATTTAAAACCCTTTTCTATAATTTCTTTAAATTGAGGCAAATAATCTTTATGTGCTACCATAAGTTCATCTACTAACTTCTTAGCAAGTTTATCTGACTGGATCAAAGGGTTCACTGTTAAAGCTAGTATTGCCTTATGATAATCTCCAAAAACTGCTGCATCCACTACTAATCTTTCAAAGGTTTTCATCTGTTGTATAAGTCCATTTATCCCTACTGGTAACTCACCTGCTGCAATAGGCTTAGGTCCGTCTTTTGTTATCATACATGAAATTTCTACAGCAGATTCATTAGGAATTCCTACTATAGCACCATTATTTTTTGTATTTACAGGTTGAATATCTCTTTTATCATTATATATTGAACATATTAGCCTACATGCTGCATCACTATAATAAGCTCCTCCTCTTTTTTCTAACTCCAAAGGTTTAACATCTAAATTCTCATCTTTATAAAGTTCAAATAATTCTTCTTCTACTTTTTTAACAACCTCTGCCCTTGTTTCGCCTTTGTTAAATTCCTCTAGTTCATCTTTCAACATGTCCCTTGTTTGAAAATAGTACTTATGATAAGGACATGGCATCATGCCTAATGCTTTTATAAAATCTTTATCCCATGTAAAATCAGATATATTTTTAACTATCTGCCCTATTTTTCCACTAGCTAATAAATTGATTAATTCTTCAGTAACTTTTTTTCCATCTATGTAGGCATCTTTTCCAAATACCATATGATTCAAGCCTACAAAATCCATTCTCAATCTTTCATGCTCCACGCCTAATACCTCTGCAGCGGCTTTCTCCATACCTATAGGTACATTACAAAGTCCTACAACTTTTTTATTTTTACCATATCTTAATAAAGCCTCTGTAACCATACCTGCTGGGTTAGTAAAATTTATCATCCAAGCATTAGGACATAATTTACTCATATCTTCATCTATATCCAAAATTACAGGAATTGTTCTTAATGCTTTAAACATTCCTCCTGCACCATTGGTCTCTTGCCCTATAACCCCATGACTCAAAGGGATTCTTTCATCTTTTATTCTTGCATCTAAAAGTCCAACTCTTATCTGAGTTGTAACAAAATCAGCATCCTTTAATGCTTCTTTTCTATCTAATGTCAAATATATTTCCATAGGTATTCCCGCTTTTTTAACCATCCTTTTAGCTAGATTACCTACAATCTGTAATTTTTCTTTTCCTTCTTCTATATCTACTAACCACAATTCTCTGACCGGCAACTCATTATATCTTTCTATAAATCCTTCAATTAATTCGGGAGTATAACTTGATCCTCCCCCTATAGTCACTATTTTTATGCCTTTATCCATTAAACATCCCTCCCAAGTTCCTTCTTTGTCCGATGACTACCATCCGTAATACTCCCATCGCACTCTGTGAAAGCGATTCACAGAAAATCAAAGATTTTGGTTCTCTGCTTTTCTGCAAGTGGGAGATAACGGATACTACGTCCCTGGATAAGTTCTTCTAAGCTTTAGTTGGAGTAAGTATTCCTTTTAAGCAAACTCCATCTGAAGCTAAGAATCACTTGATATGTACACTATTATATATAGCAAACATCATGCCAATATCTTTTATCTTCATAATCTGCTTGTCCCCATAATATATGAAGTTGCACACTTTAATCATACACTGTGTAAATTAATTACACACTTTCAAAAAATAGCCTTATTTTGCACACAAATTTACACATATAACAAATAAAAAACTGTTTGTAGAAACAGTTTTTTATTTTTATCCAATGACTAGCCGCTCTAATATTTCCATCGCACTCTGTGAAAGCGATTCACACCAAATCAAAGATTTGGGTTCTCTGCTTTTCTTCAAAGTTGGAATACAGAGCGGCCACGTCCCTGGATAACGATTTCTATTTTCTTTTATATATATAATAAGCTCCTTTAGCTGGAGAAACTTCCTCATCTACAAAAGCATTTACCCCTATATGTTCTTTTAAATATTCCTCAAAAGCTTGTCTAACTATAATAGACTTTTTTATAACTCCTCCAACTAATCCTATAGAACAACCATCAAACTTTAATTTCTTATATACATTTTCTGTACTTTTAGCCAATGCAATTCCTTCTTCTAATAGTATTTCTTTAGCTATCTTGTCTCCTTCCTCTCCCAGTTTAGATACTATAGGAGTTAAACTTGCAATATCATCCTTAGTTGATGAATATACAAAATCTGTAATTTGCGAAACAGATGATATTTTAAGTTTTTCCATTATAGCTTTAGACAAAACTGATTTTTCTAATGAATTGTCTTCTTCATATATCATTCTTTTTATAGCCTCTATGGCTATTTTATATCCACTACCTTCATCCCCAAGAAGATGTCCCCATCCTCCACATCTAGCATATTTATCCTTATTTATACCAAAAGCTATAGAACCAGTTCCTGCAATAGTTAAAATTCCATCATCACCTTTTAATGTAGATCTTAATGCTAATTCTCCATCATTCATAACCACAGAATCAAGTAAAAGCTTATCTTTTATTTCACTTTCTATTAATTTAGCATTATCCCCTACCTCTGAACCTGCTACTCCTAAATATAATCCTTCAAAGTTTTCCTTTCCTAAATCATTTATTAATTCTTCTATGGATTCTATGATATTTTCTAAAGCTTCTTCTTTACCATTTACTAAGTTACCAAAGCCCTTTAATGAGGATGCCACTTTTCCTCCATTTAAATCATAGGCAACAGCCTCAGTTTTTGTACCTCCTCCATCTACTCCAATAACATACTTCATATCCATTCCCCTTTTCTAATATATTAATAAATAAAAAGATAGTAATCCTCTATCTCTATTACTATATATTAAATATTATGCTTATAGGTATTATTTCCTTTTTAATAAAAAGCATTAGGTAAAAAATTATGGAGCTAATTAAAAATCAGCCCCACTTTCACACTTTATAAATTATATATTTTATTGTGTCAATTCACTAAGTTCTTGCTCATTATATCTATTATTTTTAAATATGAATATAGATGCTATTACACTTATTCCTTCTGAAACAACAGTGGCTAACCATATACCATTTTCTCCAAATGCAGCTGTCATTATAAATAAAACTAATGTTATAATAACCAATCCTCTAGATATAGATATAATAGTTGCATATTTAGGCTTTGCTATAGCTGCAAAGAACCCTGATATTAAAATATTGTATCCTACTATTATAAATGACAATGAAAACATTCTTATAGCCTTTATAGAATACGCATATAGCTCTTCGTTAGCTCCTTTATCCATGAATACTTGAACTAATTGAGGTGTAAATATATTTACTATAGCAAATATTAATATAGATATTAATCCTATAGTTTTTGCACTCATATTAAATAAAGTATTAACAGCTTCTTCATCTTCCCTACCATGATAAAAACTGCATAAAGGCTGCATTCCTTGAGTAATACCTATCATAGTCATTAAAACTAATAAATTTATATAAGAAATAATACTATAAGTTACAACACCTTTATCTCCAACATTGCTTAATATAATCTGATTAAATATATATATAACTACACCTGTGGAACACTCTGTCAAGCTATCTGGTAATCCTATTGATAATATTTTTTTAACAACTCCAAATTCAAATTTACACTTTATAAATTTCAATTTAGATTTTTTCTTATTAAAATGAATTATATAAATTAATGTTGCTATAACTTGAGAAATACCTGTGGCATATGCTGCTCCTTTTATCCCCCAGTGGAATTTCATAACAAATAGATAATCTAGCCCTATATTTACTAATGCAGAAGAAACAACGCCTACTATTGCCAAATAAGGAAATCCATCAGCCTTTGTAAATACTTCTAAACAATATGATGTTATAAAAAATCCATTGAATATAGTTATTATTTGTAAATACTCCTTGACGTAACCTATGGTTAAATCATTTGCACCTAAAAATATAGCTATTTTATCCAAATTCGTTAATGTTAATGTTGCTATTATTATTGAAACAACAACCATAGCGATAAAATTCATAGTAAATATTTCATTAGCTCTTTTTAAATTATTTTTTCCTAAAGCTATAGAAACAAGAGTTGAAGCTCCTGTGGCAAAAAACACTGATATAGCAAAAATAAAATTAATAAAAGGCATTGCAATATTAACAGAAGCTATAGCAGTAGTTCCAACTCCCCAACTAACAAATATTCCATCAACCATAGTATATAAAGAATATACCCACATGGCTGAAACAGATGGTAATAAATATCTTATGAATTTTTTTCTCATGCTATTATTATCAACTGTTGTACAATTCATAACTGTCACCCCTTTATTAAAATTATAAACCTTGGTATAATACTAAGGTCAACTATATCTTTATATTTTGGAAATTTTTAATAAATAATTAATATAATGCAGGAGGATTTTATGAAGGATTATTATAAAATCGGAGAAATATCTAAAATATATAATATATGTAGAGATTCTTTAATGTATTATGAAAAATTAGGTATATTAAAACCTATTAGAGATACCAATGGTTATAGACTTTATACTATGAATGATATATGGAAACTAAATTTAATTAAGGAGCTGCGTACCTTTGATTTTTCTATGGAAAAGATTAATGATTATATAGATAACAGAACTGTAAAAGCTACCAAAGAAATGCTAAATGAAGAAATATGCCTAATAAACAACAAAATAGAAGAATTAAATATGTTAAAAAATAATGTTTTAAAGCGAATTCAAAATATTAACTCTGTAGAAACTACCACTGTACTTAATACTGTTAAAGTAATTTATATAGACGAAAGAAAAGCATTAAAATTAAATGGTGATATATCCCGTGATGAAGAAGTAGATTATTTAATAAAAAAGCTTCAAAAAAATTATGAGGATAAATTTTATCTTCTTGGCAATACAAAAGTAGGAGCTATATATAATTTAGATAGCTTAAATAATGGAGTTTATAATAAATATAAATCAGTATTTTGCTTATTAGACAATAGTGAAAGTAATTATAATTTGCTATTGCAAGGAGCACATTATGTATGCATTTCATATAGGGGTTCCTATTCTTCTAACAAACAATATATTGATAAATTATTTTCATTTATTAATAACAATAATTATAAGATTATATCTGAACCTATAGAAATATACAAAATTGATGTACATGAAACTAGCCTGCAAGAAGAATTTATAACTGAAATACAGATTCCTATATTATTGTAAAGTGATTCTTGTCCTTAAATGTAGTTTACTCCTTAATAATATTAATTGGATTTAAGTAATTATTCTTTAAATATTAAAAAAGACGCTTACTGCGTCTTTTTACTTAATGTACCTACAAAATAATTATACAAAGTTTTTTAGATGATGTGTAAAAAATCGTTATTTTAATCTTATATAACTAAAACCAACTTATTTGTCTATCTCCATAGCCAGATTTATATGCTAAGATTATATCCTCCATTTTATAAAGTAACCCTAGTCTTTTACATTCAGTTTTAAATATATGGTATAGAATTTTTGAATTAACAGAAGGATATTCATAACTACTTCCAAACTCATTTTTATATTTTTGTACTAAATTTTTATCTGGAAACAACTCTATCAATTGTTCATAATAATAATCTCTTTGATTTTGTCTAAGGGTTAGACCCATTCCATATGCAAAAACAAACTTGGCACCACACTTATGAGCTTTTCTTACTATGCTTATAATATTTTCTTCATTATCATTAATAAATGGTAAAATAGGCATAAGTAATATTCCAGTGAATATACCATTATCTGAAAGACTTTTTATTGCGTCAAATCTTTTAGACGTTGTACAAACATTGGGTTCAATCTTCTTACACAATTCATCATTAAAAGTAGTAATAGTGATCTTTATAAGAACTGGGGAATGCTGTTTTATTCTATTTAAAATATCAATATCTCGTGTTACAAGATCGCTTTTAGTAGCTATAGCTATACCAAACTTAAATTTGTCTATTTCCTCTAGTGCATTTCTTGTAAGCATCAATTCCCTTTCAAATGGATTATAAGGATCACTCATTGCACCTGTGCCTATAATTCCAGTTCTTCTCTTACCTTTTAAATCATTTCTAATAATTTGTGTTGAACTTTCCTTTGCCCTTACCTTATCAAAATTATCTATATGATAACACTCACTTCGAGAATCACAATAGATACATCCATGACAACAACCCTTATAAATATTCATATTATAATTTATCCCAAACCACCAATTATCTTTTGCATATTTTGAAACTATTGTTTTTGCAGGAATATAGTCCATCTTTTTCTCCTTAGCTATTTATTTCTCCATCTTTTTAAAGTTGGGAAAAATTTTTGAAGATTTTCTTTAGCCTCTTTTTCATTCATATTTGGATTTGCTTTTACCATATGTGGTACACAAAAATCAATCATTTGTTCCATTGTCATATCATCTTTAAATGCACCTTGTTCAAAACAATAAATACAGTATTCATTATTTTTACTTCCATCCTTATTTGTTCCAAATTCCTTCTCATCAATAATTGGCATACCACAGCTTTGACAATACATTCTTTCCATATATAAACACACTCCTTTTTCCTATTTGCTTATATAATATCAAAGTATATATGCCACCTGTATGTCATATTATATATTTTCGCATCATACTTTTAATTCTATTTTTTACTTCTTCTCTTATAAATTCTGGTTCAATAATCTCCACACTATCTCCATAAGATAATATATGAGAATACACCCATTCATCATAGGGAAATTCTACTGTGACTAAATATGTGCCATCTGAATTTTTAGATATTTCATCTTCACTATAATAATCAATAATATGATATAACATATTAGAATTAAACTTAAGTTTTAATTTAATCATAGTAAATTGATAATCCTCTTTATCCTTATTGAAAAATTTACTAATTTCCTTTCTTTCAAAATGACTATCAATAGATTCTACATCTCTCATACGAGTTATCTTAAATACTCTACCAGCTTCCTTATCACAGCAATATGCAAGTAAATACCACGCTTGCCCCTTAAATATAATTTTATATGGTTTTACAATACGTTGACTTTTAATATTTTGAGAGTTTACATATCTAAATTTTAAAATTTTGTGCTTTAATATGGATGATTTAATTTCATCAAATCTCCTATCAACATCCCCATCACTTCCCCAAGGGGTAAAATCAACTTGAACCCAATCTACGGAATTAATTTTTCCAAAAATGCTTCCTATTTTGTCTAAAGTATTATCAATTTTTAGCTGTTTTGTAGCTTCTAAAGTTTTAAGTGCAAAAATTATGTTTCCTTTTTCATCCTCTGATAGAATTGTTTTATCTAAAGTATAGTTATCTAAAAGAGAAATTCCTCCATATCTTCCTTTACTCATATACACTGGTATACCTGAAGAAGATAACTCCTCTATATCTCTATATATTGTACGCTGAGATACATTAAACCTTTCTGCAAGCTCCTTTGCTGTTACAGTTTCTTTATTAAGAAGAATAATTATTATTTCTATTAGTCTATTAATTTTCATATATATCACCATTTGTATACTAAACTAAAATTTTACTATATTATATCAGAAAAGACATAAAGCTACATCAGTATACTCTAAAATTTATATTATTTAAGTTTAATGGTAATTGCTTTATCTTTTAGAATTTTCACATTTGCCCCATCATAAGTTCCAACCATTAAGTCTCTCTCTTTACCAACTTTAAATACACTCATATTATCATTAGAATTATGATATTTGTTATAAATCGTATCTATTTTTTTATAATCAGATATCTCCTCTATTTTATTACCTTTGCCCATTACATATATAGGTATGTCAAATGGACACGTTAAACTGTCTTTTCCAAAATATTTTTGATTATATTTTACAACTAGATAATCACCATCAATAAAATAATTCTTAATATTTATACTTCTATCTTTATCATTAATTAGCTCTATTGGCTTTACATTATTTACATCTAATTTAACTGGTGATAATATTTTACGAATATCATTATTCGGCATTCTATATTTAGGTATAATAGTTATGCTATTCATATTGCCATTAGAAATAAAGCTTGTGCTCCATTTAATTTTCCCTTTAGTGGAAGTATCACCACTCATTCCTCCATCCCAACGTAATCCTTTCCCTTTATCATCCAGAACTATAAAATCAAGTTCTGGAACATTATCATCACACATATCATTAAAATGGCCCTCTCCTTCTATTTTTACGGTAAGTGGAGTAACTATTACATTTGAAACTTTCCCCTTTACTCCATTTATATTTATATCAACATTTAATTCTTTTTCATAAGTTCTTTCTGTTTGTTTGCTTTTGTCCATAAAAAATTGAACTCCCCAATCCCCTGATATACCTAATAACTCTGATATATCAATATCTACATTCATCTTATCTTTTATATTATCTGATGATAAATCAATCTTTTTTAATACTTTAATAGTATTTTTATCTATAATCTCCCATGAAGCTGATGCTGCTGCGTTTATATTTTCCCCATTTATCTTCATTGACGTTGGTATTAATAATACATTCATATAATCATTCTTAATTTCCTTGTTGTTATTTTTCACAATAAAACTTAAAAAAAGTGTATTTTTATCTGCTGCTGCACTTTCAAAAGTAACATCAATTCCTTTATAGGACTTAGTTTTACCAATTGTTTCAATATAATTAACATAATTCTTATTGACACTAACTAAATTCTTTTTAAATAATTCTCCGATTATAGGAATATTAATTGCCAAAGCTGGTTTTGCTATTATAGCAGATGACATAACCACAAAAGTAATAGCTGCTGCACAAATCTTCTTTTTATTCATTAATCTTTTTTTACCTATAGATTTTCTTAAATTCTTTTTAACTCTCTCTTTTTCTATATCATCAACAAAAATTTCTTCAAACTCATTTTCATCTATATCAATATCATTCAATACTTCATAAATATCCTTCATAATTAAATCACCTCCAAGTTTGATACTTTTTCCCTAAGTTTTCTTTTGCCTCTATAGATTCTGTTATCCACTGAAGCCTTTGTAATATTAAGTTTTTTAGCTATATCCTCTGACTTATATCCAAGAAAGAATTTTAGAACGAAAATATTTCTGTCAATATCCTTTAAACCATCAATTAACTTTAATATTTCACTTTTATTTTCCATAGTAATAAAATTATCTTCTGCAGAATTTTCATTTGTAATTTCAATGTCCTCTAAAACAGTTTCTATGTTTTTTGTATTAACTCTATAACAATCAATGGCTTTAAATTTAGATACAACATAAACCCATTTTTTAAAATCTGTTACATCTCCTCTAAATTTCATAGCATTATTCCAAATAGAAAGAAATACATCATTTACACATTCTTCTATAAGACCATCATCTCTAAATGGAGAAAGAACCTTACTTACAGTTCCCTTTACTAGTGGTAGATAATTATCTACAATATAATCTAAAGCATCTTCCTTCCCATCCTTCAACCTCTGTATATAATTTTCCCCGTTGGATTTCATAAAACTATCTCCTTGCTAAGATATTATTGTAAAAGCCTTTACACTCTATATAACGTATAAACCAAGAATATATTCTCACATTTCCGTTTAATTATTGATATTTATTCATACTTTTACCCTTTTAAACCAAAATAAAATGCCCTCTTTATAGAAACAGTTTTATTATTTTAACTGTCTACCATAAAGGGGGCATATCATTTGTTGTAGTTTTTAATCTCTCTCAAAGAGTTTAAGTAACTCTTCTTTAGATAATTTATTTAAAGTATTACTATTTTGAAGTTCACCTGTAATAACATTGTCTATTAATTCTTTCTTATTTTCTTGTAATTCTACAATTTTTCCCTCTATAGTTCCTCTAGCAATCAATTTTATAACTTCTACTACATTTTTCTGTCCAATTCTATGTGCCCTATCTGTAGCTTGATCTTCTACTGCTGGGTTCCACCATGGGTCAAAATGGATAACTAAATTTGCTGAAGTTAAGTTAAGTCCAGTTCCCCCTGCCTTCAAGGAAATTAAAAATACTTTTATATTATCACTATTATTAAACTCATTTACTAGCTTAATTCTCTCTTTAGAAGGCGTAGAACCATCCAAATAAAAATATTCAATACCTTTTTCTTTTAGTGCTTTCCCTATTTTATTTAAAGCAGAAGTAAATTGAGAAAATATCAAAATTTTACTGTCTGAATCTATTCCTTCTTCCACTAATGTCATAGCAACTCTAAGTTTTCCACTTCCACCTTCGTATTCAGTAAATACTAATGATGGATCTAAGCAAATTTGTCTCAGCTTAGTTAAATAAGAAAACACCTCTATTTTACCTTGAGAATTATTTTTCAATTTTTCTCTTATGTCTTTTATATAAGCATTGTATATTAATTTTTGCTTTTGAGTCATTTGCACCAATATCTTTTTTTCTATTTTATCTGGTAGATCCTTTATAACTTCCTTTTTAGTTCTCCTTAAGATAAATGGTTTAATTAGCTTTTTAAGATTCTCTAAATCTTTTTCATTTCCACAAAGAAATTTTTCATAAAATGTTTCCTCAGAATATAAATATCCTGGCATTATAAAGTCAAATATAGACCAAAGTTCTATTAAATTATTTTCAATAGGAGTACCTGTCAGTGCAAATTTCACCTTTGCTTTAATCTCTTTAACTGCCTTTGTATTTTGAGTTATAGGATTTTTTATATTCTGAGCTTCATCTATAATACAGTAATCAAACTCAACATTATTATAACTTTCAACATTATTTTTTAAAGTACCATAGGTAGTTAAAACTACATTATATTCTTCTAACTTACTTATTACCTTTTTTTGCTCTATTTTTTCACCATGTATAATTCCCACTTTTAAAATAGGAGCAAATCTTTCTATTTCATGCTGCCAATTATAAATTAATGATGTAGGAGTAATTATTAAAGATTTTTTATTTTTTTCTGAAAGAATAAAAGCTATAGTTTGAATTGTTTTACCAAGTCCCATTTCATCTGCTAGAATACCTCCAAAGCCTAATTCACTTAAACTCTTAAACCACTTAAATCCATTAACTTGATATTTTCTAAGTGTAGCTTTTAAATTCTCTGGTAAAGTTACTTCTTTATTATTTATACAAGTTAGTTTCCATTCTATGTCCTTTAGAATATCAACGCCATTACCAATTCTGAAACTTTTATCTTTTAGGCTTTGTAATATATATACAGCCTTATTTTTTTCTATCTTTACTGAACCTTCTTCAGTATTTTTATCAATATTTAATATTTGGATTAGATTTAGAAAATCTTTTACCCCTTCATCCTCAAAATCAATAAACCCATTATCTTTAGTTTTATAAAATTTACTATTAAATCTATAACTTCTAAGCATATTGTCTAATTCATTTCTTTCAATATCTCCAATATTATAATCAAATTTCAAATATCCATTTTTCTCATTTAAATCTATCTGAATAGAATTTGAATTGTATATTTTTATATTATCTAATCCTTCTCCTAAAATAACAGTACCTAAAGAATTTATACTATTTTCTTTGTTACTTAAAATATTGAAAAAATCCTCATCTTCACCAATAAACATAAATCTATGGTTTCTTTTTATAAACTTATACTTCTCAAGCTTTATAAGAATTTTTTCTTCTTCTTTAAAATTTCTTATAAATTGTTGTTTATTTTCATCATCTAATATATTAATCCTTTTATTACAATAAACCCTTTTCACATCACAATATATATTATGTTTTTCTTTATAAATAAAAAACTCCAATTTAATCCAATTTGATGTAAATGTTTTTACTCCATCTGAGATTGTAATGTCATTTGAAATGCTGCTTAATAAAGAAACAATATGATTATAATTTTCTACAGTTTTATTGTATAAGATTTCATAGTTACTTTTAAATTTATCATATAAAGGCCCATATTTCTGAATCTGATGTTTTGAAGGCAAATATAGATTACCATTAAAAAAATATACATCTTTATTTATATTTAAAGGAGTGGGAAGTTTTTTGTGAGTAGTTAATACAAAACATTTATTTTTATCTTTTAACGTAAAACTAAGAGGTAAATTTTCTTTAAAAACAATGGTTTTATATTCTATCCCATGATATTTAAATGTAACCTTATTTTTATCAATACACTGCAAGAATTCTCTTAGATTTTCAGGAGCAATTATTATCTTCCTTCCTATTACTGATGTTGTTTTAATCTTATTAACATATTCTCTAATAAAATCTATAATCCTTAGGTCATTTACAGAAATACTATTGACTTTATGATTATATGTAAATCTATCATTGAAAAAAATATCCCTTTCATCATCTAAATTTCTAATAAAACTTCTCAAATCAGTGATTAAATGCTTGTATTCAACTCCTAACCAAAATTCAAGTTCATAATTAGTTTTACTTTTCCATGACTTACAAGTAATTTTCACATCAAAACTTACTGGAATGTTCTTCTTATACATTTTAGACGATTTTTTAATTTCTCCATTTTTTGATGATTTTTTATTATATATCAAACTTAAAAATTTATATGCTGTAGCATTTAAATGCTCACACATAAATAGTTTTTTATTTATAGAAATCTCTTTAAAATCATCACAAGTACAACTTACACCATCTAACCTTTTATACAACAAATTTACTTTTATATGTGTCTTAACTTTTTCCTGGTTATTATAGTTTAATACATCTCCGTAAACATGATATATATTATCTATCTTCTTTCCTTTAATATTAAACACTAATCCATTTTTAAATATTTCTTGTCCTTTTTTTCTCATAAAATTAGAAGATGACTTTAAAATTATTTCTTGCAATTCTTTTAAATTCATTTTTTTCACCACTTTTCTATAAATAATTCTCTACTTCACGGAATACTTATTATATCATAACATACAAAGAAATATCTTCTTCATTTTTTATAAAATATATTAATGCTAAAACAATACTAAAAGGTATAGCAAAACGCTACCGCATATTTTTAACTTCTTCCTTTCATTAACTTTTTTTACTTAGCTAAGTAATTTCATATGTTAATACGCAAAACTTTCCATTCTATTACACTTTTTTAATTATCTATAATAAAAAAATACTATAAAATTCACTTTTATATGAATTTCATAGTATCTTTTAAATATATTTTATCATTTCAAACAATACATATAATCTTTAACTTCATTACCACTTACTAAGAACGCTTGCCATTTTGAACAAAATATTGAAATAGATGTATAATCTATATCAGCATTCTTTTTATTTAGTTCTTTGCAAAACCATTATAAATCAATGGGCTATCGCCTAAAAATATTTTTATGTGCTAAATCTCTGGCGGAGTGCGAAGTATCACCCACTTCAACTTGCATAAAATATTTATCCAATGACTACCCACTCTAATACTCCTATCTTCTTTAAAGTGGCAATAGAGATCGGATACGTCCCTGAATAACGATTTCTAAGCTTCAGTGGAAGTAAAAATTCCTTCTGAAGCCAAGAACTCTGTTTATTACTAATTCATTAAGGTTTTAGAATGATACTTTCATAAATAAAGCAATTATACATAAAAGTATTGCAAATGGAACATAAAGGTACTTTCCAATATTATACCATAAGTCCCCTTGTTTCTTTTTAGCTCCTAAGTTAATTTCATTAAGTAAATCTTCTTTTTTCATAATCCAAAACCAAGATACTGCGCCTAACGTTGCTCCAATTGGAATAATGTATATAGATACAAAATCCATCCATGGACCCCATTTAAATATAGGCTCCATATTAACACTTATACTAAAACAAATTACACCGAGTAATATTAGCATAGGAACACGTTTTAATTTAGGAAATTTATACATTAATGATTCTCCAACTACTTCAAACATGTTTTGTAGAGAACTTACTCCACCAAATACTACT
Organism: Clostridium tetanomorphum; assembly: GCF_017873215.1. Taxonomy (GTDB): domain Bacteria; phylum Bacillota; class Clostridia; order Clostridiales; family Clostridiaceae; genus Clostridium_AO; species Clostridium_AO tetanomorphum. The sequence continues at coordinate 23,069 of NZ_JAGGKA010000002.1, read as the reverse complement.
GCTGTAAATAATATTATTGCAAACACTCTACCTAATGGTATATTTTGTAGTATTTTAGGCAAAGTTACAAAAAGAAGTCCCGGACCTGAACCAACATCTACCTTATATGCAAAGCAAGCAGGTATGATAACTAATGCTGCTACCATTGCTGCAATTGTATCAAATATAGCAGTATTTACTGCTCCATTTACAATATCTGCATCATCAGAAAGATATGAACCATATACAATCATACCGCTACCAGTTACAGATAGAGAGAAGAAGGCTTGCCCCATAGCCCAAACCCAAACCATTGGATCGGCCAATGCTTCCCATCTAGGAAGAAACATAAACTTATATCCTTCTACTGCTCCTGGTAAAAAAGCTACACGAACTGCAAGAATTACAAATAGTATAAAAAACAATGGCATCATAACCTTATTAGACTTCTCTATACTATCCGCACCAAGTATTAATGTAATCAATGTTCCAATAACAACTATTAAGTGATATGGAATAACTGAGTAATCTGCCATAGCAAATGATTCAAACCATTTACCTGTATCTATAGTCATAAGGCTACCTGTAACAGATTGAGTCCATCCTTTAAGCACATATGAAATAATTACTGAATAACCTATTGCTATACACATAGATCCTGCTAGAGGAAGCCATCCTACATACTTACTAATTACTTCTTTACCACCAGATTTCCAAGCATTTTCATAAGCACCAACTGTACCAGTTTTTGCTCTACGACCAATTGCATATTCTGCAGAAAGTCCTATATAACTAAAAAGAACTATAAATATAAGATAAGCTATTAAGAATGCTCCACCACCGTTACTACCTAATTTATAAGGAAACCCCCAAACATTAGCCATACCTACAGCTGAACCTACACATGCTAATATAAATCCCCACTTGGATGCAAATTTATTAGTATTAGTACTTTTATTTTCCATATTTGCCCCCCTATTTTCAACCTTATACTAAAAATTATTATTAAAGTAGTATTTTTCATCAGTCACACTTCTTTATCCTACATATTCTATATCATATTTATATAGATTTATAACCGATTTAACTACAACATCCATATGTATTTAAGTGTAAACTCTTCTTCCCATAGTAAGTCTAATCGTTTTCAATTTTGGTTTACGGTCTTCATCTGTCTTAATACCTTCCCCTGCAGAACCTATGCTACTTTCTCGCTAATCTAAATAATCATTAATAGTACATACTAGATATGTCTAGTTCTTAACACTAGTATAACCTTAGTCATTTACCAGCACTCTCATGACATTAGTTCATAAGTTAGTAAGTAACCCTAAATTAAACATCTTTTAATTTTGCTTTAAATGAATCATATATACCTCCATCTATAACAATTTCTTCTTCTAAATTCAAAATCTTATATTAAAAGATTCTACAGGCTAATTACTTAAATTCATATAATCCACAATCCCCCTCCCCATAAATCAAACACATATTATGCATGATGAACTATACAGCATCAATCATCTTAATTGTATAATGACGAATATATAATGTCAATGTTCAAATGTAATTTTTTTCCGATTATTCATTTTATTATGTAAATTCTTTATTTTCATAATAATTTCACCATTTAAAGCATATTTATTTAACATGAGATAAATAATATTATAAAATTAAACACTATAAAGTAATGATTTTTATATACAAATATGGTAATATAAGTATAACTATTATATATAAACATCAATCAAAAATATAAATTATTGGAGGAAAAACCTTGAAAAAAAGTTCTAATCAATTTTTATTAATATCCTTTATCATAAGTTATACATGTTTTGGTGTAATAGTGTATTCTAAAATTGTATTTAAAGATATATTTACTAATTCTCTTTATCTATCTCTTTTTATTCTTGGCTGCTTAGGTGCACTTATTTCAGCATTTATTGTACATGTTTTAAATAAAGAAAGTCTAGGTGGAATAAAAGGATTTATAAATAAATTTAAAATAGTTAAATCTCCAAAGTCTATTGTTTTAATACCACTTTTTCTAATTGCACATTACGGCTTTATCATACTTTTAAAAGGTGTGTATAAGTACGGTAATATTATAGAATTTTTTCGCTATCTTCCAATTATGTCAGTGATATTAGGCTCTCAAGAAATCGGTTGGAGAGGAATAGTCCAACCAGTAAATGAGGAAAAAAGTGGTTTTTGGAAATCTTCCATTATAACAGGACTTTTTTGGTCATTATGGTTTTTACCACTTATCTATATCCCACAATTTATTATACTCCCTCAGTTTTATACACAATTCGCAGCATATTTAGTGGGAATAAGTATACTACTAACTACTCTTTATAAATCCAGTGGAAGTATTATATATTGTATAATACTATGTAGCTTTATCTTCGCACTATTTCCAGTTATAGTATTAAAACAGGGCTTTATACTTTTTGGTATAGCATTGATTGATGCAATAGTTGCTAATATATTTAAAGACAAAATTTTTAATTAAGGAATTTAAAATAAGTCGTGGCTATAAAACTTCATTTATGCAACCATGGTTTATAAAATAATCATTTCAAACAATGCATATAATCTTTAGCTTCATTACCACTTACTAAGAACGCTTACCCTTTTGAACAAAATATTGAAGTAGATGTATAATCAATGTCAGTATTTTTATCATAATCCGTTTTTTCAATTATCTGTTCCTTATTGTTATAATAATATATTTTTTTGTAGAAAATTGGTTTTATATAGTAAATCAAATGCTTTTCACATTTTTATTAATGAAGAAAATTATGAATGTAGAAAATTATTGTTTTGCTTTTATTTTAATAACATTTTTTATAATATCTATATATAATAATTTTACTTAATTAAAAGAAAAAATAACATTATAAAGCTGTCCCATTACTCATTTCAAAAAATAAACCACATCATGGATATAAGTTTCATGATATGGTTCATTCTTATTTTATTGATAATTGTTGAACATAATTTGAAGAACACGAATTACGCTCTTATACAAAATATTTAATAATTTATAATATCATTATTATTAAGTTTCTTTAATAATTTTAGAATTTAGTCTTGTCTCCTTTATAAGAAAGTTTATACATAAAATTGATAAGTGCTAAATCTCTGCTCAATATATAAAGAATATTTTTCTTATCACTTATTTTAGCCTAGTAAGACTCCTGAATCCATCTTATAAACAAAGTCACATAATTCATCTATATCATCACTTATATGACTAGCTAATAAAATTGTTACTGATTTATTTTTCAGTTCTAATAATATTTCTCTAATACGTTTAACTCCATCTGAGTCTAATCCATTCATAGGTTCGTCCAGTATTAATAATTTAGGTTCTTCCATTAATGCCTGTGCAATACCTAATCTCTGTTTCATTCCAAGAGAAAATTTCTTTATTGGCCTAGTATCGTTGGGGTCTAACCCAACTAAAGATATAGCATTTTTAATATTCTCATCACTAACTTTATTATTTATACTTGCTAAAATCTTTAAGTTTTTCAAAGCTGAATACTGTGGTAAAAAACCAGGATGTTCTATTATAATACCAGTATTTTGGGGAAACCTTCCATTAATTATAGATTCGTTAAAAACCTTAACTTCACCACTAGTAGGATTAATTAATCCACATATTGCTTTAAATAGCATGCTTTTTCCAGATCCATTTTTACCTATTATTCCATATATACGACCACAATTAAAATTAATACTTATATTATTAAGTATTTTTATTCCATTAATTTCCTTAGATAAATTTTTCAATTCAATTACAACATTATCATCCATTATTCCGCCTCCAATATTTGATCAATCTAGAATATTCATCAAATCAAATTTACTTATAAGTCTTCCGTTTAGTAATATATTAATAATATCTATTACTAATAAATAGACAAATGACCATGATAAATTAAAATTTGAAAAAGAATGCTTTGACAATATTCCTTGATTAAAAGGAATAAAAGCATCAATTCTATATATATTTCCAAGTTCTATTGATAAGTATAATAATATAATTATAATTAAAAAAGAAAAATTATGATTTTTACTAATCAATACAATGGATATATATATATTTGATATAAAATAACTACTTAGTGATAATATCAATATTATTTTTAGAACTTCATAAATTGAGAAGATAGGAGTATGTCTAGTCACAAAGCATATACATCCAACAACAATGCTACCAGTAGTGAAATAAAAGATACAAGCTACTATAATCGTTATTTGAATATATAAATGCCACTCCATCTTACTACCTATACGAGATATAATATAACTGTTACGAACCTTTAGTTCTTTGTAAAAATAGTCCCCTATTATATATATTAAATAAAATTGATATAAGCTCCAAATCATTAGTTCTAAAATATTGTCAAATAAATTATTAGGTCCATAAAAGAAGATATTAATATAATCTCTACTTCCAAATGAACTTAATTTTAAGAATCCAGAAAAAATGAATATAATAAAAATAAATAATATTTTACTATACGTAAACATTGATTTAAAATTAGTTATTAATATTCTAAAATGTCTCTTCATTCTATTCACCAAAATTATAGTCAAAATTTTTTATAGAAAGTTTTCCTATAAGATACAAAATACTTATTAGACTTAACCAATAACAGATTCTATATATAATAAAAGTATAATCTTGTAATTCCAATATACTAGCCGTTATAAAAAAAATATTCCTAGTAAAGGTTAATCTTCCTATAATTCCACTTGATGAATCTAAGAACATATTAGCTATAATTATTCCAATCACTACTATAAATGAAAGTTCCCTCTTTTTAAAACATATATTACTAACTAGAAAAATCATAGCCAAAGTAAATAAATATAATATAACAAATATAGTAGTATATAAAACATATGTTAATGGTGTTAATTTGCTTGTCACAATTTTGATAGCTTCATTAGAATAAAATAAGTTGATCTTTCCTGTCATTACGCTAAAAAAATGAGAGCTCCAAACATTGTTAAAACTTATATTCGTAAAACATTGAATTATAGCTATTAATATTGCACATAAAACAAAAATAATTGAAAACATAAAAACACTAAACACATTTGCGTTATATACTTTATATTTACTTTCAAACTTTAAAAACAAATATTTGTAAAAATTTGTTTTTTCACTTACTTTATAAATAAGAATTAAATAAAGAATGCTTATTATAAAAAATAATGATAAATACGAAAAGTCTTCTATTAACAAATCATAAAAGTTAAATGGTTTGTGCTGAATTATTAAATTTAGAAACAGGCAAAATTGATATATTAATAAAATGCCAAGTATTAAGATCACATTGAAAGAGCTTATTTTTAATTGAAAATATCTAAATATTTTTTTCATCTTTATACATCACTCCAAAATAAAATAAACTTATCCCTATCAAAAATAAAATAACTTGATAAATAATAATATTTGCTTTTGATGCAATTGGATTTAAATCAAATAAGTTAATGGCATTAAGACTAAAATATCTATTTAATTTAGTAATTTGAAATATGTATTCAAAAATTGTTCCGGAGATTATGTAAAAGAAAAATGGAAAAATAAATGTTAAATATCTATTTCTTATCCATGGAGATATCCCAAGTGCTAGAGTAGAAAATATTGCACTAAAAATAAATGAAATTATTATTATTAGCATAGAGTAAAAAAACTTATTCTGATAAAATAAGGAACTAAATGCTCCCTGCACCTCATTTAAATTAGTGTTTCTTATACCATATAATGCAACTAAAAAAACTAGTATTAAAAAAGATGCTAAACTAATAACAAGTCCACTTACTACTGCATTAATAATAATTTTAATCCAAATATATTTTTTTTGATCAATTTTTAAGTACATTAACCTTAAAAATCCAGATTCCTTATCTAATAAATAAGAGTTAGAAAAAGGTAATGTTGCTAATAAAGGCGCAAATAAAATAAGAGTACTAGCTCTAGTAGTGCACCTTATTCTTATAAATATATCTACTCCATCATATATTTTTTTTAAACCGTAAAAACCAAACTGTAAAAATTGAATAAAGTCTAAATAAGCTACTAACAATGAGAATATTGTTAGTATAAAAGCAATTAATGTATTCTTAGATCCTATAGCTCTTTTAAATTCACTTTTTATATATGCTCTCATAAAAAGACCCTCCTTATAAGTTATACTACTTACAATTTTAGGTATACAAGCCAAAATAAATCTGAGCTTGTACACCTATCTTGAACTATAAAAACCAAGTATTTGTTTAAATCATTATTTGTAAGATTTTAATCTCAAACCTTAACTCATTAAAGAAAATTATTGTAAAAAACATTTTGTAAACCATTGGGAATTCAACATTATTGAAAATATTAAGTTTATGAATAAATAAAGTTTAAGTTTAAAAACCTATAATAGTTTTTTAAGAAATGTGATAATTATAGTCTTTAGAGTTTTAGTTTAATAATTTGAATGGAACTTCCCTATAGCATCGCATGGATGTAATGTACCCGGTGAAGTTTTCATTCCCATGGATACTGAATGTCCATAGTACTCTGAACCAAGATTTCCACCATAATACATGCGAACATTGCCTGTACCAGTGTAACTAGCTTCACTAGTTAGTCGGCCACCGGTTTCTTGGCTTTTTACCCAACAATTAATAGTTGAACCTGACCAGCCTATATAAGTTGCTTCATTACAAGCTTCGGAGCTTCGACCATCTTTAGTCACCGAATCTGTGAAACGTGATCCATATGTAGGTAATGAAAAATTGTATCCTACAGATCCTTTTGCATAAGCAATTTTAGAAATCATGGCTATTCCTAACACACATAATACTGCTATTGCAGCATTTTTTTTAAATTTCATTTATTAATTATATTTTTAAAAATCAATATGTTTTTTATAAAAAAAACATAGTATTACATTACTTACCACAAGTTTGCAGAAACAATACTATCAGACAATTTATGATAAGTCAATTATTTTTATCATACAAATATCATCATAATTATTCACACTTTACTATAATATTCCAATTAACTATATTTTTTCACCATGATTTATTGTAATTTTACTTTTTTATACTACATGTTATTCACATATTTTCATATTATTTACATGTATTAACTTGAAGATTTTCATATGACACTTCACATTCATAACATTTATCTCACATTTTTATTAATACTTACTTATATTTTTAAATATTATTATTATATTTTGTGAAATAGAAATTCTAAAATATCTTTATAAACTTTTATATGTCGAATTTATACTTCTGGTGTAGATTGTGAAGTGAATTTTGGTAAAAACTCTTAAATCTTAATATTTAGAATACCAGTACTTCATATATATATCAGAGATAAATAGTGTACCCACCTGATATAATAAGAACAAACTATTATAGAAAGGATTGAACTATGAATTTTAGCTCGTTTTTTCCAAAAGAGTTTATGATTGATGGCATGGAAGTAGAGGATATTAATATGAGATGTAGAAGCAAATCATCTCTCTGTCCAGAGTGTGGTGCTAAGTCAGAAAGAATCCACAGTAGATATATTAGAACACTACAGGATTTAATGGTATTTGGGAAAACAGTTACAATTAAATTATTATCTAGAAAGTTTTTCTGCGATAACTCATCATGTACTAGAAGTATTTTTACAGAAAGATTTGAAACTCTTATAAAATCTTATTCAAGAAGAACCGAGAGACTAAATGAAGCTCTCGTTAAATTTGCCTTTTCTTTAAGCAGCGAAGCGGCATCTCGAATTTTGAAATATATTTTTCATCAGTTAAGTTCTGATACATTTATTAGAATAATTAGGAAAGAACAGATAGAAATTAAATCAGATTTTAAGCACATAGGCATTGATAATTGAGCTTTCCGTAATGGTTTAACTTATGGAACTTTAATTTGTAATCTAAAAACACATTGGACTATAGAATTGCTAAAGGATAGAACTACTAAAACATTGGCTGATTAGCTAAATGACTGTAAAGGTATTGAGTTGATTACTAGAGATAGGGCAAATACATATTCAAAAGTAGTTTATGATATACTGCCTTCGGCAATACAAATAGCTGACAAATGGCACTTACTTAAGAATATAGGTGACACCTTAAATTCAATACTGCAATCTCAATACACTAATTGTATTACTATTGAAAATACACAAAAAGATAAAGAGGAAATCATAAGCAACATAAAGCCTAAACAGCAGGACCTGTAAAGGCAAACTTGCATGAATAAGAACATGGGGAGCTTATTGAAGAAACAAAGAGATTCTATACCTCAGGCGTTAAACAGAAAAAAATTTCAGTAATGTCGCGTATTAGTAAAAAGACCATACATAGATATTTAAGAAGGTCAGAGCCTACTTATAGTTCCGCAAAATCTAGGGGAGGTATCCTAGATAAATATATAAAAAAAATTGATGAACTTTTCCTAGCAGGAATAAGTTCTAAAGATATTCTTGTTAATATTCGAGAAAGTGGATATATTGGCTGTGAAAGCTTATTTAGGACATATCTATCAAAATTAAAGAAAGCAAAAGTATTGTCAAATAACAAGAATAAGACAAACTCTGCTTCAAAACTTATTAAAAGAGAAAGATTGTATAATATATTTTGGAGAAATTATAATGAACTTACGGAAAAAAATCAGTTGATTCTAAATGAAATAGTTCAGTCATCATTACAATTAAGCAAGACATATCAATCTATTCAGAGTTTTAGAGATATAATTTTAAATAAAGACTCTAGGTCATTAGTTTATTGGATAGACAACAATATAAAATCAGAGATAACTCACATTAAAAAATTTGCACAGAGCCTTAAAAAGGATGTTGTAGCTGTAAGCAATAGATTAAACCATGAATATACTAATGCAGTTTTAGAAGGACATGCTAATAGACTTAAGAATGTAAAACATATGATGTATGGCAGGGCTAATTTTGATCTTCTTAGGCAAAGGGCACTCTTTAAAATTTAATGCTGGTATATCTTACCTCACCCAAATTAGCTTCCACAAGGTATTCATCGGGAGAACCCAACTTTATTCCCCCTATACCGTTAACACTAGATGGTGTTAGTATAATATTGTAGAAACAGAAAGCCAAACACTTTAAAATATAAGAAAGAGAAGGAAGTGTTTATAATGGCAAGAGGTCAAAAACAATATACAGAAGAATTCAAAAATACAATAGTAGAGCTTTATAACTCTGGAAAGAGCCTAGCAGAGTTAAGTAGTGAATATGCCGTATCAAAATCAACAATAATTGGCTGGATAAAGAAAAATGCAAAGCTTGAAGAGGAAATCGAAATATTAAAAAAAGCTATGGGCATATTCGCAAGGAAATAACTACTGTATTTGATTTCATTACTAACAACAAAAAATATCATAATATTAAGCTCATGTGTAAAGTTTTAAAGGTATCTAAGAGTTCTTATTATAAGTATTTAAATAAGAAGCCAAGCAATCGAAAATTAGAAAATAAAAAGATAGAAAAAGAAATCATAAATATTCACAAAGTGAATAAAAATCGCTAAAAGCATTAGGTATAACTATTAGTTTAAAGAGAACTCAACGTTTAATGAAGAAACTTTGAAGCAACTACTATCAACGAAAAGTAGGTAACAGACATCACTTATATCGATACAATTAAAGATGATTGGATATTCTATATCTAAGTTTTATTGATACCTCAAAACGCCGTAAGACTTCAGAAACCAATTAAAGCTTTAATTTTACATAGTGATTTAAGATGTCAATACACAAGCTCCGCTTTTAAGAAGTACATAGACAGCACTAAATTAATTACCCATTCCTTCAGTTCAAAAGGTTGCCCCTACGATAATGCTTGCATTGAATCTTTTCATGCCTCTTTAAAAAAGGAGGAAGTCCATCTTATTAAGTATTTTAATTTTAATACTGCCAGGTTAGCAATATTTGAATATATAGAGGCTTGGTATAACAGAAAAAGAATACATAGTAGCATCATTTACTGCTCCTATTTTTATAAGATAGTTTGTAAATACATGTCTTCCTATATGTGTATTCCAGTCATGTTCAATTAAATCATTAGCCACAGTAATATAGCCTTCACTATTTATATATTTAATAAAATAATTTTTTAAATTAGTAAAGTATCTCGAATAGGATTCTCCAGTCATTGGTTTCCCAAAAAAATTTACTAAAGGTGCATTACGGTTAGTTATCTTAGGATTATTGGCAAGTCTCTTCAAATATCTTTCATACATTTCAAATAGTTCACCATTAAGATCGAAACCTGGTTGGTCAAATCTTATCTTTTTGTTTTGTGATTTTATCATTTTGATATCTCTATCTCCAAATAGTTAATCTTGTCTGTCCATTATATCTACTTTCATATATCGCTGCTCCCTACATAAGGTTACTGCACTGATTACAAGATTAACTACTTCTCCTAGTCTTAATCCCCTCATAAATTGGAGAGCAACTCCTAAAACTATATTAGGATAATGTTCTTCTGTAAACTCCAAAAATCTATTCCAAACATCCACTTCCATATCTTTTAATATTCTTCTTGGAATTTTTCTTTTTGATGGGTACGCAATAGTGATTTCGCTGTTATCTTCAAATGGTGACATCTCGATATAATGTCCTCTACTATTAGGTTCGCTACTAGGTACAAATTTCATATTTATTTTAGCAGCTTCCGATGTTATGCCTCTACTATACAAAAATCTATAAAATTTAAATAAATATTTTTCTTTTTGTTTTACAATGTTGTAACTATTACCAAGACCTCTCTTGTTTGAAATATAATTTATATATTTAGCGAAATGATAATAATTCATCCCATATAATCCACTATCTTTTAATTATTCAAAATTTTGTCTCCACCTAAAACTATCTGATTATTTACATAATTTATAAAGACACATATGTTACAAACTACTTTCATCTTTGTATTTATGATAAATAAAATTTGTTAAAGAACTAGGTATCCAAACTTCTTTATTTAAATCATCATATTGAACTATTAATATTTCATTAGTTCGTACTGAATATATTCCTTTAAAACTTCTTATAGGTATCTCTATTGCTATATATTTTATCATCTCAGTCCCCTTATCCGAATATTTAATCCAAATTCATCTAAATTCATATATAAAAAATATACTATATCATTCAAAACATATATTTTCTATAACATTTGCCTAGCATTGTAGAAATACTTTATCCTTCTATTAATAATCATTAGACAATATATAATTTATATTATTTTTATTTTTCTATAAACTAATAAGAATATTGTCCAGGAGTATCTATTAAATAATAGGTTGAAGATTTATACTGAAAAATAGCCTGATCTGAAAACACTGTAATTCCTCTTTGTTTTTCTATATTATGGCTATCTAAAAAAGAGTTTTTATAATCAACTCTTCCTCTATTTTTAATAGTCTTTGTATGATACAATATTTGCTCAGCAAATGTAGTTTTACCAGCATCTACATGCGCCAATATTCCAATTATCTTATTCATTTTTTCACACCCCTAAAATAATTATATAAACTATTATAATTTAAATATATATTCTCTTTTTTTAATAATATCATTATATACCACTATTCTATTTTAGTATAAATAATATACTTTCATTATTAAGCTATTTTATAGTAGGGACAAAAAATCACCATGTAGATTTCATGGTGATTTTAAATATTATTATTAATATTTATTTTACTTTTTAATTTTATAAATGAGCTTACTAATAATATATGAATTATAATATGTTTACATTCCTAAAATAAAATTATCTAATAGTTACACATATCTTCCGTTTCCATTGGATTCATCATCGGGCAAAATACACCTGGATACATTGACCACTGTTGCATTGCAGCTGGATTCATCATCATATGGCATGGATACTTAGCCATTGGATATGCCATCATTGGATATGGCATTGTAGGCTTCATCATTGGTTGCTGCATCATTATCGGTTGATGTACTGGCTGTATTACTGGTTGTATATTTAATTGCATTTTTGCCGTCTCCATCTTTGGTTCTATTTTTAATTGAAGTTTTATTGGCTCAGTTACTACTGGTGCCATTTTAGGCTCTATATTCAATTCCATATTGCTTGGCTCCATCTTTGTTTGTATCTTTGGTTCTATATCTAATTCCATTTTTGTTGCTTCCATCTTAGGTTGTATACTTAATTCTATATTTTGTGGTTCCATATTAGGGTGTATATTTAAATTCATATTTTCTGGTTCCATGCTTGGATGTATTTTTAAATTCACATTCTGCGGTTCTATACTAGGTTGTATTTTTAATTGTTGTATAGTTGTCTCTGGCTTTGGTTGTGGTGTTACTTGTGGAGTAGGTTGTGGCATTGGCTGAGGTTTAGGTTGTGGTGGTGGCATTGGCTGAGGTTTTGGCATTGGCATTGGTTGTTTCATCGGTTGCATTGGTGGTTTAGTTTTTCTTTCCTCATCTTCTTCCTCCATCCTATACATCATCATTGGACAAATCATAGGGCACTGAAAAGGTATAAAGTCTGTGAATTCATAATCTCTATTCATATTATCCTCTCATTAAATATTGCATCGGTTTATTATATGTATATTTTTTTATTATGTTCATATTTATAATAAACTTCTTTTAATCTCTAATAAGTAGTTTTTTCTTATGATAAGAAAATACATGATTTGTGCAATTAACATACCTCCTATAACTTGAAATGCTGCCACAGTTATTTCAAGTCCAAAGGCGTATTTTAATGCACTAATGGCAAAGAAAAAGTGTATTACAGCGATTATATAAGGAAATAAAAATAATACTCCTATTTCAATATTTAATATCTTCTTTATTTCCTTATAGGTTAATCCTATTTTATTTAACTGCTTATATTTCTTTTTATCCTCTATAACATCCATATAACACTTATTATATAAAAAACTTCCCGTTGTTACAAAGAAAATAAGTCCTATAAATATGGCACTAAATAAAATTACGCCATAAGCTATTTTTGTAGATTCTAATATATTAGCTTTTAAAAAATTATTGCTATAACCATTCTCTGCATCATCTTCAAATGTATTATAATACTTATTACATATACTTAGTGTATCTTTATAATTCTTTACATTAAATGCTTCAAAGTAACATCTAATACCCTTTATTTTCTCATATACATCTTCTTTGACTACATATACTTCTTCATAAAATGTTGGAAGTGCTCCCTTATCAATCTTTCTAACGATCTTTAATTTCATATTATCTAAAACAATACTTTTTCTTTCATGTTGAATTAAAGATGAGGTTATTATAGTCTCATTTTCATTAAAAGAAGTTGTATCTAAAGATAATACTAATGCCAATTTTTTATAAGTGTTTTCTCCAATTATAACTACTTTATCCTTTTCACCATTAGGAATAACAAATTTCATTTCGTTATTGATCTTAGAATACTTTATTTCTTCATTCTTTAATAATCTTTCTATAAACTCAGCCTTAAAACTAACCTTGCTTTTATTATCATACACATCCGAAAAGAAAAATGCCTGAGGAAAATTTCTATTTATCTGACCTTCCTTATCTCTCCAATAGGCATATACTGACCCTATTGCTGAAAGAGCTACTGTTGAGGTTATAGTAATTAAAAAAAACATTCTTGTATTATCTTTTATCCTATATAGTAAGTTTGATATCCATAATACTGAGGTTTTTTTCATATATAAATTTCTATTTTTTTTAAGTAACTTAATTATAAATACACTTAATTGTGAAAATAATAAATACGTTGCTACAACTACCATTATGGTTACAGGTATTATTCTATAGGCTATCGTTTTTATACTTGATGTAATTGATAAATAATATCCTATTGTCAACAATACTATACATATAATAGCAAGGATAGTAGATGCTTTAGGTTCAGTTTTAGGCTTTTTGGTTCCTTTAAGTAATCTTAAAACCATATCTTCTTTTATAATAAATGAACAAAATATTGAATTTACTATTCCTAGTATTAAAAATGCATTAAAGGTAATAATCATAGCTTTAATTGGAATATAAAATACTAATGCATTAAGCCCTAATAGCTTACCGTTGGCAGCTAAAAGTATTTTTGAAAAAACTATTCCTAGTATTATTCCTACCACTGCAGATAATGAACTAATTATTATATTTTCAATGCTTATCATTCTTTGTATTTGTCTTTTTGATGAACCTATAATATAAAGTATACCAAATTCTTTATATCTACTTTTTAAAAATACACTTACTGAATAGAACACAAAGAAAAATAAAAATAAATATGCAATTACTGTTGTCATATTAAGTGCTTTTATTAAATACTGAGGCAAGTTGACTGTGATAAAATTGGGATGAAATATGATCATAGTAAAAGAAAATAATAATGCTGCTGATATGCTGCTACTTAAAAAATAAGCAAAATATGCTTTTATATTTCTATGCACATTTTTAATGGCAAATTCTTTAAAATTCATTAGTTTCCTCCTCCCAGTAGTGCAAGCACATCAATAATTTCCTGATAAAATTGCTGCCTGCTATCCCCCTTGTAAATTTCATTATATATACTTCCATCCTTTATAAATAGAATTCTATTACAATAACTTGCTGATAACGGATCATGAGTTACCATCATTGTAGTTGCTTTTTCTTCTTTATTTATTTTTTCAAACAATTCCATTACAGTTTTAGCCGATTTTGAATCTAGGTTACCTGTCGGCTCATCAGCCAATAATAAAGTAGGATTATGTATTAATGCCCTTGCAATAGCTACTCTTTGACATTGACCTCCTGATATTTCAAAGGTTCTTTTGTTAATTATTTTCTCTATGCCAAGTATCTTTGATATTCTACTAAGCTCATTATCTTGATGCTTCACTGGTACTCCATCTAGCGTAAGTGGAAGTACTATATTTTCACCAACGGTTAAAGTATCCAATAAGTTGAAATCCTGAAATACAAATCCTAATTCTCTTCTCCTAAATAAAGCCAAATCATCTCCTCGAAGACTCAAAGGATTTTTATCTTTTATTTTTATTTCTCCTGATGTTGGTTTATCTACTGTTGAAATCATGTTTAGCAAGGTTGTTTTACCACTTCCAGATGGCCCCATTATTCCAACAAATTCTCCCTCTTCTATAGTAAAACTTATATTATCTAATGCACTAAACATTATTCTCTTACCATATACCTTACTTAAATTTTTAACCTGTAAAATTTTCATTTTCCTCTCCCCTTTATGTTGTTAACGTAATAACCTTAGTTAATACTAGTACTCCAAGAAAAATACCTGCTATGATTCTATATACTGCAAACCCCCTCATCGGCTTCTTTTTTAAATAGTTAATAAATTTTTTCATAACTATTAAAGCTACTATAAGAGCCACAATAAATCCTACTATTAATGAAATCCATAACATTGGCGTCATTATAGAATAATCAAATTCAAATAGATCCTTACCTGTTGCCCCCACCATAGCTGGAATAGCTACGAAAAATGAAAATTCCGCTGCTATTGGTGTTGATAATCCTGCAATCCATCCTCCCATTATTGTAGAAGCACTTCTTGACATTCCCGGCCAAACACTAAGAATTTGCAATAATCCAACCTTAAATGCTTGCATAGGTGTTATATTATCTACGCTTCTTACTTTATAATTCCTATTTCTAAATCTATTTTCCACTATCAATAATAATAATCCCCCGACTATAAATCCTACTATTACAGCTTCTGGTATAAATTTTGATTTTATTTTACTATAGAATAATATACCTATAACTCCCATTGGAATAGACGCCATAATAACATTTATTCCAAATTTAAATC
Source organism: Clostridium tetanomorphum (assembly GCF_017873215.1). Taxonomy (GTDB): domain Bacteria; phylum Bacillota; class Clostridia; order Clostridiales; family Clostridiaceae; genus Clostridium_AO; species Clostridium_AO tetanomorphum. Next base: position 7,198 of record NZ_JAGGKA010000002.1, on the reverse strand, counting down.
CTTTTCGTCCTTCTCGTCCTTTAGTAAATATAAATTTAAAAAATTCTATTATACTTTCTCTAATTTTCTGCCAGTATAAAATAACAACTGCCATTATTGCTCCAAGTTGAATTACAACTTCAAACATCTCTGCAAACTTTCCTCGAAAGTCAATTGCCCATCCAAATAATATCATGTGTCCTGTGGAGGATACTGGAATAAATTCAGTTATCCCCTCAACTATTGCTATTATGATTGCTTTTAATAAAAATATTATATCCATACCCCTGTCACTCCTTAAAAAACTAACTTTTACTGTGTATAGTTTATAATAATAATGTTTGACATGCTATCTGCAAAGCTTACAGGAATGTGACGTGTATGTAAGACTTTATAATTAAAATAGCAAATAAATAGTTACAACTATTTATTTGCTATTAATTATATTTGTGCTTTAAATTTTATTGTCATCTTTGTTCCTACATTAACAGTAGATTCTATTTCTATTTTATGTCCTAAATTGTTACACACCTGTTTAGCTATATATAATCCCATTCCTGTAGACTCTCCATACCTGCGCCCATTCTCTCCAGTAAAGAATGGGTCAAATACTCTTTTAATATCTTTTATAGGCACTCCTATTCCCTCATCAATAACACTTAGCTTAATTTCTTTTTCGCTTTTCAAAGCTTTTATAATTAATTCTTTCCTCTTATTTCTTGAATACTTTACACCATTAATAATAAGTTGACCTAATACAAATTTTAGCCACTTAACATCACTATAAATTTCAATACTTTCATCTATGTCAACTCTTGGAACTATTCTGTTTTTTATAAAAATCTTTTTTTCCTCATTTACTACATCTCTAACTAGATTCTTCAAAAAAATCTTTTCTACTATAAAGTCTTTTGAAAAAGAATCTAGTCTTGCAAAATGCATTGCCATATTTAAACCTTCCTTTAACCTGTTCACCTCTTCTTGCATATTCTCATACTTTTCTTCTCCTTCATACTCTTGAAGTTGCAGTTGTAATACGGATAAAGGTGTCTTCATTTGATGAACCCACTGATTTATAAAAGTTATATGCTCATTATGAATCTTATTACATTTTTGTATTTCAGCTTTATATAAATTATGTTGCTTTTTTAATACCTCAGAAATATTTTGGCTTAGTTCAGAACTACCAAGTTCTAATAAAGTATCATTTAAAGATGTTAATTCACTTCTCAATAATCTATATAATTGTTTATCTTGATAATATCTAAAGGCTAAATAGCATCCTAGAATAAATGTATTAAAAATAACTATATAGATAATTTCACTATACCCTATAAAGCCCATAATATTAGAATATATAATTGTAAGAGCTAAGCTCAGTAAATATGTAAAAATATAACCTTTATTATCCTTTAAAAATAATCTCATATCACTTCATCCTACCAGATTTTATTTAATCTATAACCTGCCCCTCTTATAGTTTCTATACCATTATCTATTCCTAGTGTCTGCAGCCTTTTTCTTATCCTGCTAATATTCACACTTAAGGTATTTTCCTCAACAAACTCTAAATCATCCCATATTTTTTCTAGAAGGAAGTCCCTGTTAACAATTCTAGGATATTTTTTCATAAGACATTCTAAGAGTATGCCTTCCCTTTTGGTAATAATTAATTTCTTATCTTTAAATTCTACTTCTGATCTTTCAGGATAAAATTTAAGACTATCTACTTGAACTATTCTTTCCTCTGCCTTAGGTGCATAATCTCCAAAAGCCCTCCTTAGTTGACTTTTTATCTTTGCAATAACAACTTCATAATAAAAAGGCTTTGTTATATAATCATCTGCCCCACTCTCTAAAGCCATTACCTGATCCATTCCGCTGTCTCTTGCTGATATAAATATTATAGGAACTTTTGATTGTTGTCTTATTCTTCTGCACCAATAAAATCCATCAAATTTAGGTAAATTAACATCCAATAATACTAAGTCTGGACTATATTTATCAAACTCTTCCATTATATCCTCAAAATTTTCTGACGTTCTTACCTGAAACCCATACTTAGTAATATACTCTTTTAATATATTACTTATTGATAAATCGTCTTCTACAATATATATTTTGTACTTCATGCTGATTTCTCCCCAATTTAATTATACTATTATATAAAATGATATCACATAAATTATGTTCATTAAACTTTATAATAATCAGCTAAAAAGGTAAAAGCTCTATGAATATATTTATGCATAGAGCTTATTGTTTATCTATTTAAAAAGAGTTCCTTTAGATTTTTACTTAACTTTTTAATTTCCTCTATAGATAAATGTATTGAATTAATTTTTCTACTTTGTTCCTTAATTTTCTCCTCAATTTCTTCTGTAGAGGCTGAATGTTCTTCAGTAATACTTCCTATCGCCTCAAGTTCCATTTTTACAGGAGTAAAGTTCTCTACTACATTTTCAATAACTATATGTTCTTCTCTTAAATATTCATTCATTGTTTCAAAATATCCTTCAATCTTATTAAAAGAAGTACAAACGTTATTAACAACTTTAGTTCCTTCTTCTGCAGCCATATTACCATCAGACACCTTAATAACTGCATCATTAGTAATAGTATTAATTTCAGTAATAATTTCATAAATATTTTTTACTATTTCAGTGGTTTGTTCAGCTAATTTTTTAACTTCTTCTGCAACTACTGAAAACCCCTTACCATGTTCTCCTGCTCTAGCTGCTTCAATACTTGCATTCAATGATAATAAATTAGTTTGAGATGAAATTTCATAAATACTATTAATCTCGCCATTTATTTTATCAATGCTATTTTTTAGTTTATTTACTGTATCTAAAGATACTTCTACAGCTTCTTTTATTGTCTTCATAGTGCTATCCATAGAATTGATTTTTTCAGATCCATCAATAACATTCTCTTTCATTTCATTTGACATTATAGATATTTTATTAGATATATTACTAACTTTATCTAATGAAGAATTGGATTCATTTATTTTTAAATTTATACCTAGAATACTCTCTACTATTTCCTGAACCCCAATACTTATTTGACACATAGTATTATTTATATTATCACTAGTAGCATTAACAAGTGTAAGATCTTCAGAAAAAATCTCTATATTTCTATCTAAATTATTAGTACTCTCCTTAATATTTAATAAAAGTGAATCTAACTTATCAACCAACGCTTCTCTTTCTAAAGATTTATTATTTTCTGATTCAATTAGTCTACTTCCCCAATTAGTAAGGCAATAAATTAAAATCATAACACCATTTAATATTACAAAAAGATTTAACATATTTGCATATGAAAATTTTTCACTTAATATACTACTAGGATTAATCAAAAACAAGCTTACAACACATGTATCTAAAAGTACTGCATTTATAACTAATATTTTTTTCCTAAAATATAATGTTCCACATATAATTCCAGCAATAAATACCAATACATCAGAAGCAATAGTTTGTTCATTAAAGCTTCCTAATAAAAAATATCCAAAGTTTGAAAGTATTATAACTGAACTAAAAGTTATTGCCTTTATTATATCTTTTAATGGTAAAAAATATATTACTGTTGAAACTATAGTTACTATTATAAATGGTAATAGCTCATCCATATTTACTTGGAAGTTATTCATTTGCATACTAGTTATACTCATAAGCAAACATATTGCAACTATAGTTACATAGTTAACCATATGTATCTTTTTTAAACTAAATCTCCAATTATTTTCCATTTTTTGCACCTCTTTTAAGTTAAAATTAAACCTAGCTTAAATATTTATTATAAATATCGATATTAATTACTATAATCTTAACTTAAAATTATGAAATTTTTCCTGTTATTGGTTGAATATTAACAATACTTTTATCATTAACAGGTTTTAAATAAAATCAATAATTTTTAACAAATATCTAAAGTAAAAAAATTTATGAATTTAAATTAATTATCTTTATTTTTAATTTGATACGCTAGCATAAAAAATACACCCGCCTTTTAGTAATTATTTAAACTACTATTGGCAGATGTAAATATATAATCTATGCCTTTGTATCAATCGGAGTAATATTGGTTCTTTGAACGATATTTATATGATGTTGCTGGTTCTGCACTAGATTCGGCTTCACTGTATCTATTGGCGACATCCTTGAGGTATTTGCATCCTGCACCTCATTTGTAATTGTTCTCTCTCCTTTACTAACAACATCAGTTTCTTTACTATCCTTATTAATTGTAACTTTTTTATTATTAGTTGTATCTTCTTTATTATCAGCTCTTTTAATGCTTTCCGCTTGCTTCTTATATTCCTTCAAGCCTCTTTCGATTAATCTTCTACCTTCTGCTGATTTTTTAAGCTCAGATCCAGTATAGTTTAATGCCCTTTCCGCTGTGGCCGTATCCCCTCTTGCTTCAGCCTGTCTATATACTGAATATGCAACTTTTCCAATCTTTGCATGAGCTGTAGCTGAAGAAATTCCAATCATAACATCTTTATTTATTACCTGAGAACTTTCCTCTGTTACTTTTTGATGTTCAACTTTTTCATCTTTAGGCTTTATTATTTCCAATTCCTTAGTTTTTTTCGTAAACTTTTCCTTAGCTAATTGGTCCTCAACTTCCTCAATTTTTTTTTCCAGTCCTTTGATTGAACTTTTCTTACTTTCTTCAGAATACTTACTTTCTTGAAGCTTTTTCACTTGTTCCCGTAATTGAAGCTTTTGTTTTTCTAAGGGACTCATAGATTTTTTTGAATGAATATTTGCCTTTAGTCCCATTCCCATAGTATTAAAAATTGTATTTGATGTTGCACCTATTCTCATATATGTGCCTCCTTTTTTGTTAATGAATACAAATGTGTATTTATTAACATCTTCGGAAAATATAGAATAAAGCTAATATTATTGTTGTGAATAAGCTTTTATGTGTAGTGAATAAGATACTATAAAACTTGAAGCATTACATTTAGTACAAACATATTTTCACTATTTTCAATATAGGTAGTTCCAAAATACTTATCAGCAATACTTTGAATATTTAAAAGCCCTAATCCATGATTTATATCATCACCCTTATCTGTACTCATATGATTTTTATGTATATATCCCATCATGCTGTTCTTTATTTCAAATACTATAAATGACTTATTGAATGTGCTTGTTATATGTATATATTTTTTTATACTTTCGTCTGTAATTTTTTCACAAGCCTCTATTGCATTATCTAAGGCATTACCAAGTACTACACATAAATCAAAAGGATCCATTTTTATTCCATTAGGTATTTTTATATTACACTTAAAATCTATATTTTTATCTATGCTTATATTATATTTTTCACTTATAACAGCATCTGCAAATACATTTCCAGTATTTACTTTTAAATTAAGACTTTCTAATGTTTCAGTTACCTTTTTTATGTATTGTTCTGTACTTTTTATATCATCATTAGCAATTAAATTTTTAATGCAAATCAAATGATTATTTATATCATGCTTAAATACCCTAGTATTTTTAAATTGTATCTGCAAATCTTTATAATGTCTGGCTTGTATGTTAAATTGATGTGCTAATAATGCTTCCTTCTGACGCAGGGTATTTTCCTTCATAAGCCTGTCTAAAATTATTACCATAAGCACCGCACAAATTAAAGCCATAAATGCAAATCCCATCATTTTTAAGTTATTAAACAAAGAAATATCCACAACATTATTATTTTTGTAATAAAGCTTAAAATATTCACATAATAAAGCTACTATAAACACATTAGGAATTACAAAAAACATCATATATTTTACATCTTTAAAATTATTATTAATGCAATAGTTTTTTAATACAAAATTAAATATTAAAATGTAAATTAATTGAGTAATAATAAAAAACAGCTGGCTTACTATGCTGCTTATCTGTTCTGTGTGATAAGTTAAGTTTAATATATCAATATAATTTGGCATGTAAATAAAAGGCACTGTTATATACTGTAACAGTTCATTAAAACAAATATAAATTATGGCAACTATAATCTTCTTAAAACATGTGCCCTTACAAAATATTAAGCATATAATAAAAACATATATAGCTGTAGGTATCCACTGATAAATACTTTCTATATTAAATTTCTTTACAATTAAGGAAGGAATATTAGCTGTTATAAGCATTACTACAAACATATATTGGAGCTTTGTTTTAAATCCTAAAAAGCCTTTTAATGTTATATATAGTATTAAAAATCCTAGCATATTTGAAACAAAAAATAGTATTTTCTCAATTACATTAAAAGTAATCACTTTCTATACTTCACCTCGTTTTATATATTTTAGAAATGCTCTAGAAAATTCATCGTATTTACTTTTTGATAACATTATTCTTGTACCGTCATCAAGTATTATATCTGTTTTATTAAATTTCATTACATATTTTAGATTTACTATATAGCTCCTATGACATCTAAAAAAGATATCTTTAGGGACTTTTGACTCTATATTTGTAAGCTTGTCATAATACTGTATTACTTGCCTTTCAGTATGTATATTTATAATTCTATTTTGCACCTCAAAGAAATGTATACTATCTAATAGCACTTTTATTGAGCTTTTCCCTTTGTTAATTACAATACATTGTTGACTATTTTCTTTATGGCTAATTACCTTAAAAATTCTATCTATAATTTCCGATATCTTTTCTTTAGATACTGGTTTTATAAGATAATGGAATGCAGATACATCAAAAGCTTCAAAAACATATTCTTTGAAGGCTGTTATAAAAACAATTTTTGTGTCATTATTATTTTCCCTTATACTCTTAGCTATATCTATACCAGAAAGCTTGCCCATTTTTATATCTAAGAACACAATATCAAAATAATTACCAGAAGAAATCATTTGCTCACCACTACTAAATTCTTCAATGTCATAGTCATAATTACAATAATTGTTTTCTAAAATACTTTTAATTTTCTTTACAACATCTATTCCTTGAAGTATTTCATCATCGCAAACTGCAATTTTAAGCATATTTCTCTTCCCTTCCATCATTTATAAGTTTACTATTACATTATATAGCAGAACTATATTCTATACAAAATCATATACATACTTACTTAATAATCGAGTAGGAGGGAAAATTAATTAAATTTTCCCGACCTCTCACACCACCGTGCGTACCGGTCTGGTACACGGCGGTTCTTTAAGAATTATGTG
>NZ_JAGGKA010000001.1 GCF_017873215.1 Clostridium tetanomorphum | reverse complement strand
CTAAACTATTATTGTCCATTTTGGGCAATACCTCCTTTGTTTTTAGATTGGCTGACGAAACCATATCTATTCTATCAAAGTGAGGTGTTTTTTTTTCAACGCTTAAGCTTTTCTGAACACACCTGCATAGCAGGTGGTTTTATTTATAGACAATAAAAAGCCCACAGGTAACGCCTGTGAGCTATAAAATCATATTTATTACCTAAATATTACCTGATATCTCATCAATATTGTGTACATAAGAAGTACTTGCAATATAACATTCAAGTAAAAATATTTGCACATGGTAAGAGTAGGCAAATCAAGATATTCCTTAGAGTATTCAATTACTTTCTCTAACAAGCCTTTTCAAAGAATTTTCATCATAAGTTTGCTAGGAACATCCCTCCTTTTTAATACTTAAGTTCATCCTCCACTATTTTATTAACAGCTCCTTCTCCACCAAAAATAGTGATATCTACAAAGTTTCTATTTTTCATATATTCTTTCATATTTTCTGTTAATTTATTACCACAAAGTATAAGTGGTGCATTGAATTTTGCAGCATATGCACTACCTACTAATGCGTCTGGGTAATTATTCCCAGATGCTATACATACGCTTTTTCCATTTAAATTAAAATACTTTGCCACCTCAAGTGATGTGTCATATCTATTAGAGCCGCCAATCCTAACTATATTTGATTTATTAATAGTTAATTCCTTTGAAATTTGATTTTCTACTTCTTCGCTAATAGCACCTTGCAATCCTATTATAAATACTTTCTTTGGCTTTATCTTTGAAAGTTCTTTCTTTACTGTATCCGAAATCCCATTTTTCTCTGCTAAAAGTATAGGATATTGGTTTACTGCCGCTGTGATGCTTACAGATAATGCATCTGCAAAGTTTTCCCCACAAGCAATAACTACTGGTGTTCCTTCCTGTACACCAAGGTTAGCAACAATTTGTGCTGCAGTTTCATATCTGGTTGCTCCAGACAATCTTTTTACATTTTTAATACCAGTATCTTTTACTTTCTGCTCTATTTCTTCACTTACTACTCCTTTTCCTCCTAAAATGTACACATTACCGCTTGATTCCATTTTTTCTTTTATATAGAATAATACTTTTTCAGTATCTACATTTGAACTTCCAATTAAAAGAATTGGTGCTTCCAATTTATATGCTAATACACTTCCTGCTAATGCATCTGGATAATTTTCTCCTGTTGTCAAAACTACATTTCTCACCTTACCTTTAAATGTAGTTTCAGCTATTTTAAGTGCAGTATCTACTCTGTTCATGCCTGCTATTCTCTTTACACCTTCTGCTGTTTCCATAAAAAATATATATACTTTATTTGTTTCTTTTTCTTGAATTGTTATATATATTGTACCTTTTCCTTTTATCTTTAATATTTCATTTTCATCAAAGCTTGCAATTTCACTATTAGATACTGCAATTATATAATTTTCTTCTTTTATACTATTTAAATCCTTTAGGAGGGGATTTCTCCCCTCTATTTCAGCTATGTGAGCTTCTAATTCATTATGCTTTTTCATAGCTTCTATTAAGATTTGTTTCTTACTCATAGCTTCCTTATTAGAAACAAGTACAGGATTTCTTCCATTTATATTCTCATACTGTTTTCCTTCATATTTAAATTGGAATATTTCCTGTTCTGTTGAATTAAGAAATGCATCTCTTACTTTCAGAATCAACCTTTGTCCTATCCTATAATTATTAAATTCCGGTTTATCTGTCCAATCTGATGAAGCTGCAAAAGCAAGAACACTTTGCACAGAAATAAAGCATACTGTAGTTATGGCCAAAAGAATATATTTAAGTTTTTTCACAATTGTTCTCCTCCCATTTTTATTATTCTGATACTATTAACATGTATGGTTTATCATTTAGCTTGAAATTGTCTGTTGCATTTACTTTTAATATACCATTATTAATTTCTAAATCGTGTACTACGGGCGGAGTTCTATCTAAAGTTGTAATTTTTGTTTCCCTTGTTCCTACAACCTTTCCATCAACAACAATGTCAAATTTTACAATGTATGATGTAAAATCTTTAAGATCTTCAACTTTTATCTCTTCTTCCGCTACCTTTAGACCTAATTTCTCATATACCTTCTTATTTGTTGCTTCTTCAATAACACTCATTTTGACTTCATATTTTAATATACTATTTTTAGAAACAACTTCATTTCCTAGGTTTTTGTTTACAATATTATTGATTTCTGTTTCAATATCCGTCAACATTCTATTTACTTTAATCTGTACTGCTCCTTCTGATGAATTCAAATCTTTTTCTAGTGCCTTTACTTCTATATCTTCTAAAGATTGTTTTATGATGCTTTTAACCTCTTCCACTATTTTTTCTTGATTTATTTCATTAGTATTTGTGATTTTTCCGTTTACTTCTATTTTTACAATATCTCTAATTATATCATTTACTTTATCTGCCGTATTTGAACCACCATTTGATGATTTTCCTGAATTTGCAGCTATTGGTGTTGCTGTTGCTACATTTGACATTCCTGCACGTAAGCCTCCTGTTACCAATAGTCTAAAACTATATTTCTGACCATTTTTTAAGTTCATTACCTCTGCACTTGTTGTTGCTACAGTTATTACGCTTGTTTTTGCTGCTGTATAATTTACTCCATCTATTGATTGTTCCATTACTACATTAGTGGCTCCTGTTGGTGCATCAAAATTTAAGGTTACTTTTCCATCTCCAGCTGTTGCCTTTAAATTACTAATTGGTGTTGATGGCATTGCTAATCTTGTCACAGTTATTACATAAGTTTTTGTTGTTCCGTCTTTTGCTATTACTACCACTGATATTGGATTTATTCCTACGTTTAGTGGTATATCATCTGATGGATGTCCATTAACTACTGCCTTTCCTGCTACTTTTACCATTGCATGGCTTTCATTCACTATAGGTGTTACTGTTATGCTAGTCACTCCATTTGCTACAGTTGCAGTATAAGATGTAATTTCTGGTGCAAAGCTTTCATTAAAAGCTCCGCTACTTATGCTCAAACCGCTTAGAGCTGAATCATTTGATGATGTTTTAATATTTTCGTTAGATACTATAGATTGAATTGCATCTAACATCAAAACTCCATTTCCTTTTGCTGTAACCTTGTAAGTGTAAATTCCGCTTCCTCCTGCTGCAATATTTGGAGAAAAATCTACACCGGAAGCTACATTTGCTGCTAATACATTTACTGGGATATTTAATTGATTTCCATCTTTATAAAGCTGCACATCATAACTTACTGCATTTGCTACTGCTGTCCAGTAAGCTACATCTTCATTCCAATTAAGTCCATCTGTTACTGCTAAAAGCTTTACTATAGTTTGGCTGTTTGAAATTTCAGATTGAGGTCCATCAGAGTAATTTGTCCCATCTCCCTTTGCAGTTACTTTAACAGTATAAACTCCTGATCCTGCAGCTCTCATATCTGCAATAAAATCATGATTTAGTACGCTTGCTGCTTTTTGTACTGCTGTTCCTTGAGGATTTCCATCTTTATATAACTGTACTTCATAACCAGTTTCATTGTTTACATCATTCCAGCTAGCTACGCCTGTTGAAGAAAGTGCTACACCTGTTACTTGTGATAATGGAGTAGCAATTGAGTTTCCATTAGAAGAGGCTGATTGATCTGCGTCTAATAACAGTACTCCATCTCCTTTTGCTATAACCTTGTAAGTATAGTTACCGCCGCCCCCTAATGCAATAGCTGATGAGAAGTCTGCTCCAGAAACCGCATCACCTGCTAACACATTTACTGATGCACTTAATGGATTTCCATCCTTATAAAGCTGTACATCATAACTTGCAGCATTAGCTACTGTTGTCCAATGTGCTGTATTTCCACTCCAGATAAGTCCATCTGTTACAGTTGCAAGTTTTACTATAGATTGACTGTTTGAAACTGCAGATTGAGGTCCATCAGAATAAGTGCTTCCATTACCTTTTGCTTTAACTGTTACAGTATATTCTCCTACACCCATAGCTCTCATAAAGCTAAGCAAATTATAATTAGTAGTATCTACCCCTGGAGTCCCAGTCATACCTGAAAAACTTCCATTTTTATATAACTTCACCTCATAACCAGATTCATTAGCTACATTATCCCAGGTTGCTACTCCTATTGAAGAAAATACTACATTTGTTACCTGTAGCAATTGAATTGTTTTAATGTTATTATTTGAAGCAGATGATTGATCTGCATCTAAAAACAGAGAACTTGGATCTGCCTTTGCCGTAACCTTATAAGTATAGGTTCCGCCGCCTTCTACCGCAATAGCTGAAGCAAAATCTGCACCAGAAGCTGCATTAGCTGCCAATATGTTTACTGGTGCATTTATTGGATTTCCATCCTTATAAAGCTGCACATCATAGCTTACTGCATTAGGTAATATGTTCCAGTGAGCAATATCTCCACTCCAATTAAGCCCTGCATTTACTGTTGTAAGCTTTGCTATAGTTTGGCTTCCTGAAGCTAAAGACTGAGGTCCATCAGAGTAATTTGTCCCATCTCCTTTTGCAGTTACTTTAACAGTATAAACTCCTGGTCCTGCAGCTCTCATATCTGCAATAAAATCATGATTTAGTACGCTTGCTGCTTTTTGTACTGCTGTTCCTTGAGGATTTCCATCTTTATATAACTGTACTTCATAACCAGTTTCATTGTTTACATCATTCCAGCTAGCTACGCCTGTTGAAGAAAGTGCTACATTCGTTACTTGTGATAGCATAGGCATAATATTATTCAAGGTAATATTATCAAATGCCATCGCATTCATAGCTCCATCTACAGCTGTAAGTGTAAAGCTAGTTATACCTATAAAAAATGATGCGTTAGATTGAGCTGAGATATCAAAGGTATTACTATAACCGGAAATTGCTCCTGTAGTTATTGAACCTTTTGAAGAAGTAATTCTAATGTTTTCATTGGTATCTGAATAATCACCAAAGTTGATGGAAACTAAATCAAAAGCTTTTCCATCAGCTAACGAAAATGTTACAGAAGCTTCTGTATCTGTTCCATAATCTATAGCTAAAGATTCATTTCCTACATTTGCCATACCACCGCTAAGATAGTTATTGCTCATGAGATTATAACTAGTAGAAACTGCCATTAGAGTTTCTCCATTTACAGTTTGAGTTACAGTGTGTGTTTCAAATCCTGACACATTTGCTTCATAATCGAAAATTGCGCCTAGTGCCTTTACCGTCAAGATTGGCATATTTACTATAGCTACCATAAATGCTAATATGAAAACTAAATTTCTTTTAACAGTTAATAATATTATGTTATTTGACTTTTTTTCAATAAATTCACACCTCATCCCTCTCCATTTATTTTTTATAAATCTTAACTATTTATCTTACTTTAAATCACTATATATGTTTAAACTTAAATTCCGGCAATTCTTTTTAATTTTCCTGCATAATACAAACATTAATAAAACCTTTAAAGGAGAAGGTACATTTATATCATTTCTAGTTATGAAAAAACAGCCTCATAATAATTAAATTTACCTTCTTCATTTAATGGCTGAGTAGGTGTAATAAACATTCCGAAATTCCCAACCTTCTCCTGCTGCATCTTATAAGTTCCAGACTCTATCCATATTTCTTTACTGCTTTTAAAAACCCACAAAAATGGCTCTCTCTTTAAAGCTGGATTTCTATATTTTCCACGAGTTGCCTTTGCAAGAGTAATTTCTACATACTGACCTTCTCCATAAAACACCTTAAACAGGTCACCAATTTGAAAGGTATCTATAACAAAATTATCTAGCATCTTTTATCACCACTTAATTTTAATCTCTTACAGGATATATTCCTGTAAGTGCTATTATATAGTTCACCGTTTGATAAGGTGGCATGATATTAACTGATGCTGCTGCAGGTTGTGGTGTAGCAGGAGTAAAATCACACTCTGAAGTAACTGTTATTGCCGGTGTTGGAACAGTAATATTCCCTTGTGCTGTAAAAGGTTTCAAATTTGCTCCTGATGTTGGGTTACTTGTTGTATAAATATTTGTAGCAAAAGAACCTGCTTTACCTTGTCCAAGAGTACAAGTGGCACCAGGTGTATTGGTAGCTTTTGCTACATCATAAGTATCTGTATTAACTGGAATTTTAACATCCACACTTACAGGCACAGTGCTTTCATCACCATCACTACTTACAGTACTTTTAATATTATGCTTATGTTGTAGCAAAGGTACTTGAGCAGGTTGAAGGGTTATATTTTCTGCTCCACCTGTAGCTCCTAATGGATGGTTAAATATTCCACTAACTCCAATTGACATTCCTAAAGGAAAACGTCCACGCAAATCAGGCAAAGCAAAACTTACATTTAGGGTTCCTCCATAAGTATATCCAAGTAAAGAAAATAAGGCTTGATTTTGTTGAATTGGTATCTGTCTCCCATCACATATAGCCCAGCCAGCTGGTGCCCAACTCATAGGCCATGCTAAAATTGTTCCTAAAAAAGCTTCCATTTTAAATTCCTCCTACTTTTTATTATTTATAATCAACAGTGTAGTATTTCTACACTAGATTATATATTTTTGATATTACTTTTTATTATTTATAGCAATATACCAAACATTACTGCTGCACTCTCTGCAAATTAATTACTAAGGTTTAACATATCTCATTTCACAAACAACACCTTTATTTTCAACTATTTGAAATCCAAGTTTTTGATACAACCTACAGGCATCTCTATTGAACCAAGTAACCTGCAGTGACACTGTTTTTTCTCTATCTACAGCTTTTTCTATTACTTCTCTAATAACGCTTTGTCCAATACCTTGTCTTCTATATTCTTTTAACAGCCCAATTTCCAAAATTCGATCTGTATTTTTTCCATAATATATATAAATACGACCTATTGCCTTTCCATCAGAAAATATTATATTTAATTCTGCTTCTGGATAAATCATCATCAATTGCTGCTTTTCTATTGCAAATTGCTGTGCTATAACCGCTTCCTTTTGTTCCTCCGGTATGTTGCTGATCCATTCTAACTCTGGATGACATTCTTTAAATATTTTCAATAGAACACTTTCATTCACTTTATCTACTGACCCTAATGAAATATTAAAAATTGAGTTTTGATTTTCTTTTATACATCCTTCCATTTTTTATCTCCTTTAAAGCCTCATCTTCGATGCTACATTTAACGCTACTAAAGCCTTATTTAAAATTAATATTTCTTACACACAAAACCTGACTTTTCATTTATTACATACTGGAAACTTAGCTTCTTTATATCATTCTTTTTCCAATCTATATCCATTATTTTATATGGCATAGTTAAAGAACATTCATTACAGTTCAATTTCCTTCTCCGAAAAACAACACTCTTTATACTTTTTATAATAATCTGAACTTTCTTTATTTAATTGAAATACCGTTTTTAATGGATAATAAAAATCTTTTCCAGCACCTTTTACCCCCATCATTCTCTCAGTATCTCTTTTTGGAACTAATAAAACCGCCTCAACAGATCTATTTTGAGGAATTAAAATTCCATCCTTCTCCATTTGAGGTACTAAATTAAGGCTGATTGAAACCTTCGGCTCATTTTTAAGTGCATTTTTCATTGTTTCTGTAACCACCATATGAATAGGTCTTCCTTTTTTGGCTTTATATTTTGTAGCATCACATTGAATAATATCCTCTACATATTCCTCTGCTTCAAATACCTTAATTACCTGCTTTAAATTCTCTATACTATTGGGATTTATTTCAAGTAAACTTTACTCCCAGACTTGTAAAAACAGTGGTCAAAGGAATCATTAATGCAGCAAAAGGGCCTGTCCCAGCATATAAAATATGTATTTGTTCATTCAAAAATTTTTGCTGAGCTCTTTTTATTTCTCCATAGTTATCTTCCTTATTTAACAATATTTCAACTATTTCTTTTAATTTTTGTTTATATCTTTCCATTTTATACCTCCTTTCTCTAAAATATTGCCTTCCTTAAAAGACCTATAAATTCAAATCTAACAATATATGTAATTAAATAGTATTTTTTGTTATATTGAATAATTATATCATATTATTCTAATACAAAAAAGTATTTTTTTAAATCATTCTTACCCTAGCCTTCAAATTTGTTTCTAAAACTTTTATCCCTATTTTCTACAATATCTTTAACTATATCATCGATTTTTTCTAAATATTTTTCACTACACACATTTAGAATATATTTTTGAATTTTCATGCTTCTTTAAAGAAAGAGGAAATTCATTTTATTAAGTATTTTGATTAAGATTCTCAAGAATTTTGTGTAAATATCTATAAAAATTTTAAAATTAATATGTTTATTGTGCTAGTATCTGAGCCCATCCGCGTATTGATTGAGTCCATTTTTTACTTATATCGATCATTGCTAAATATAGCATTTTAAGCAAAGCATCATCACATAGAAAAATACTTCTAATTTTAGGAACATTTCTTAATTGTCTATTATAGCTTTCCATAGCAAATGATAAAAGCCCTAAAGCGCACCATCTACACTCAAGAGCTCTACCTAATTATATTTTCTTTTATTTTCCTGTCTCCTGACCCTGTATCAAGAAACATATACTATATTATAACGCCAGTCACATCAAGGCTTCTAACTGTGTTTACTTTTAAGCTTTACCATGCACTCGATGTATTACCTTTTAGGATATATTACTCAGAATACTTTTCACCATTTATATGTTCCCACATATAAAAGCTCTCAAGTATATACATGCATTCTTTTCTGCAAAAGTGCATAGTTAAAGACTCTCTAATAGATCAACTCTCCTGGTTTATAGTCGTCAGGCAATTCTTCTTCGCTTAAAAATTTGAAATTGTCATCACGTAGTATTGGTAAAAATGCTTCATATGGAGTCCTAGAAAACTCACAGGCATAATTACTGGCTCCAAACCATTTACCTTCTTTGCTACTTAAATTCAAATCTCTAGCAAATTTTGTATGATTTGAACAATCATGAATTGCTAAATCCCAGTTTTCTTCATCGGCTATTTTCATGAATTTCAGAGTTAATTCCCTACTCCAAATTGGAAATATATAGCCATGTCTGGAAATATACATGTTTTCCCCATAATAATTGTCTATGTTATTCTCATTTAAATGTAATTCTGCACAATTAATAAAATCAAGTTTTGTCTCTAAAATTTCTTGCTTTTTCTTAAAAAATGCTTCGAAAAACTCAGGAGTCATTGGAGTTTCAATACCTACATTTTTAATATATTTTTTCGCTATTCCAATATTTTCAATAACTTTGTCTGAACAATTAGAAGCACCCAGGTTGAAACGTATCTCGTCAAGACCGGCTTCACCTAATGCTTTCAATGTCTCTGACCTAGCTAAAATACCATTTGTATATAGATGTTGATGAATTTTAGCATCACTAAATTTCTTTATAACCGAATAATATTTTTCAATTTCCATAAATGGCTCTAAATAAACATATGAAATGCCAGTGGGTTTTTTGTGTATGGAAAGAAGTAAATCAATATCCTTCTCATAAAATTTTGTGCCACCAATTTCCCACATACCTTCGCCAATCGGAGGAATATTTTTTAGATCTCCATAATTATAACAAAACTTACACTCTATGTTACATTTATTCGTTTTCCTAATTGCACTCAAACCGGTTCCCAACAGACAAAAGCGACATCCTTTTGAGAATTTGCTTTCATTTCCCACGAAAAAAGTTCTATTATCCAAAGTTTTTAAACCTCTAATTTCTGACATTAATATATTATTTCTATAATCGATTGCTTCCTCAATTTGCGCAAAGGTAGCGTAAATGATTTCTTGTTGTTTTGTCATAACTTCCTCATCCTCTGGCAATATCGCAAAAAATTCAAACCATATCAACGCATCTTTCTTTGAAATTTTCATAATGTATCCTCCTCTAATTAATCTTCCTAAAGATTCAATCCAAATCTTCTTGCTGTGATTTTTCCCATATTATTCTAAAGGCAAACGTACTCCATGTGTTGCCTTTTGGCATATATTACCCAGAACACTTTGTTCTATTTATATGTTCCCACACACTAAAACCCTCGAATGTGTGTACATACACCCAAGGGCTTTAAATCATTGATATTACTAACTTTTATCTATACGAGTTTCTTTTTAAGCCTCACCACCGTCTCCACATGAGGCGTTTGTTTAACTAAAATATTATTTTTTATTATATCATATTCTTTTATAATGCACAAAATACTGATATATAATATCTAATAGGAAACCAAAGACCAAAACAGAACTTGTACTACTAGACTTTATCAAATATTATTTTCTGTATTGAGTGGCAGATGGGTAGCAAAATCAATTTGTCACCCATAATTCCTACAAGCCTATAGCATCAATCATTAAAAGCATTATTACATCATCATATTGCCTTTTGAATATCAGTAGAATATGCTAGGATAATTGAAAATATAACATTAGTAATAACAATTTTTATATCAATTTCATTAGCAAAGGAAGGACATTCTATTTCCAAAGCAGTCTTCCCCTCCTGTCCATATCTCTTTTGTAAAGAGCAATAAGTTCCCTACTTTTCTTTAGTCATACTCTTGAGTAGGCGTAAAGAACCTTCTTGGTATTCTCATTGTAACCTATACATTTCTTAATCTTTAGGTTTTGTTTTATCCATTTTAAGAATGGTTCTATCTTCCATCTAACTCGGTACAATAAAAGTATATCTTCAGGTGTGATATCAAATATATTTGTTAAAACTCTAAATTCTTCTTCATTTTAATCAAAGGTAAGTATTTCTCTATAAGTATTTTGAGTTTTATTTTTACTATATTCAGTTCCCAATGTTATTTCATAGTCAAATATAAAGAACCGGCTTTTGTAGATTCCTCATCAAAATCTATTTAACCAAAAGAGGTTCTTTTTTTCATTATTAAATTATTTCCATTGTCAACAAGTATATATTTCTTTGATGCAACAACGGTAGCAAATCATGCCCATAATCTTTTTATTATTTTTTCAATTGCGAAGAATTAGGATGTCAGCTATGCCAAGCCGTCACGGTAAGGTGGCAGCTCCTCCCGAGAATAAAAAAGCGGCTTTGGATACATGGAAAACCTCCTATCCCAAAACCGCCAAATTAAACGTTCCTTATTACGCAATATGCTTTTATACAGCAAAACTGCGACTTTGAATTTTTGTTTTCAAAACCGCAGTCGAGTTAATAGAGAAAAGAGCATAGGAAAATAACTACTACAACAGCGGTTTTTTTCTTTCTCACAAAGGGCAGATTAATGTATGCTTCAGAAACCATAGAGAATTTTTGCCAGTCCAAACTCATTAAACATCAAAAAGTGACCTAAAAAGACGGTTAGAATGTAAATAGCCGGTTCATACTTGAAATGGGTTATAGGGTGAACCGTTCTTTTTGTTATGCGAATGAATACTTTGAACAACAGATAACCTATTAACGTTCCAAGGGTATTCAATATTAAATCATCAATATCTGTACGTCTATTGTTAAACAATTGGCTAATCTCAATCAATAATGAAAAAGAAAAGCCTGAAAGAACAGTATACTTTAGTTTGTCTATGTTGGGCCAAATAAACGGCAAAAAGAACCCAAATGGTACGAACAATAAAACATTAAGAAAATATGCGGCAATATCAATATCTTTTGAAAATGGCAATAGATTGATTTGACCAGCATTAAGCTGAATACCGTACCGCTGCAAATCAAATATAGTGCCTACACCTGTAAAATAAAAAACAGCAAAAATGTACATGATAAAAACGACAAGCATCAAGGTTCTCCCTTTTGTCTGGGGAATTTTCTTATGCTTGTAAATGAAGCTTAGTATCGCAAATGTAATTAAGAAAGGTAGTATGACAGTTAGACATTCATAGCCTTTTAACAGCAAATCATTCATGCCTGATATTCTCCTTTCTGACAAATCCAATAATAAAATAGTTCCTGTTAATTACCATTTTATCTAACAGGAGCTATTTGTTTTTTAATATTAACTTGTTTAATTCCTAAGAAAATCCTAAGAAAACATTGATGTTTTCCTAACAAGAAATTGGCAAGGTCATAAAAAAAGTAGTAATTTCATTTTCACTTTCTGCGATTATGCTTCCTCCATGCAAAGTAATGATTTCTTTTGCAATCGCTAATCCCAAACCTGCACCGCCTGTATTTGTTGCACGGGTTTCATCAAGCCTAAAGAACTTATCAAATATGGCATCCAACTTTGAGGCCGGAATCGTTTTTCCATGATTGCAGAAAGTGATCTGGACAGATGCATCAATAGCTTTTGCCCCTACAATAATTTCAGTGTCAGGGTAACTGTACGAAATTGCATTTTTTAGGATATTGTTAAATACCCTTGCCAATTTTACAGAATCCCCGTAGACGGTTAAATCCTCATTTGCATCTAATTTTATAGTATTTCCATGTGCTGATAAAACAGGATAGAACTCGTCTGTCATTTGAACCAACATATAGTAAAGATCAATAGTTTCCTTTTCTAAGGATGTATTCTGGAGATCATAGCGGGTAATTTCAAAGAATTCATTGATAAGTTTTTCTAAGCGTTTAGCCTTATCCAGTGTAATATGAACATATTTTGCTTTTTGCTCCACAGGCATATCCAGAGCTTCATCCAATAGGCTAAGATAACCAATGACAGAAGTTAAAGGCGTTTTCAAATCATGCGCAAGATACTCAATCAAATCGTTTTTTCGCTGTTCTGCTTCTTGCGCCACACGCTCATTGTTTTGTACAGATATTTTTAGTTGGTTCAGATAGATTTCTGCATCTTTTAGCGGGGCCGACAGTTCAATTAATTCGTTTGTATGCTGAAAAATATTTTCTGCAGCATTTAAAACCTCATGGAGATACTGGAAAGGCTTGTTCCAATAATAAAGCAAAATTGCTCCATACCCAACCACGATATATACCAGTGCACCAAGTCCCCTATGCAATTCAATCCATGCGAAGATTTGTAACAATAGCTCATTTTGCCCTGCGAATTGTCTAAGCAAGTTGGCAGTCAAGAGATAAGCAGCTATACCTAATGTGGTATAAATTATGACAACAGAAAGCACTCGAAGTAAAAGTTGGCGATAGACCTTATTGAACCGTACCCGATCTTTCTCCCATTCATTTTTCAATTTTGTACCCACACCCCCAAACGGTTTTAATGTACTTTGGTTCTTCAAAAGAGTCTCCCATTTTTTCACGCAGATGCCGGATATGAACGGTGATTGTATTGTTGCTTTTACTAAAATATTCGTCTCTCCAAACTTGATGAAATAATTCCTCTGAACTAACAACGTTTCCAATTCTCTTACAAAGAATTTGCAGAATCGAAAACTCTGTGGGGGTCAGGGAAATGGGTTTTTCATTCAGAGTACATTCATGGGTGTTAATATTTAAGACCAGCCCCGCATGAACAATAATATCTTCTTCCCGCTCTGTGACAATATTGTATCGTTTGTAGCGGCGTAGCTGTGCCTTCACACGAGCCACTAATTCCAGCGGAAGAAACGGTTTTGTAATATAATCATCTGCACCGAAAGTCAATCCAGTAATTTTATCAATTTCCTCCCCTTTAGCAGTCAACATAATAATAGGATAGTGATACCTTTCGCGGATTTTTTTGCATATCTCCAAACCGTTCATATCCGGGAGCATTATATCTAAGATTGCCATATCCAGCTTTTCTTCGTTTATATATTTCAAAGCATCAGACGCAGAATAGGATTTAAAAACTGTAAAACTCTCATTTTCCAAATACAAAGAAATGAGATCAGTAATTTCCTGCTCATCATCGACAATTAATATTTTGTCACTCATCGCATACACTCCTTACTTTTGTATATCTTCTATCCGTGGGTTTTTCTGCGTCTTTTGGTATCAACCACATACGGCTAAATCGTATCACGCCGGGTATACGATTTTCTTCACATAGTTTTTGCACTCGCCGTTCTGAAATCCCCCACTTTACGGCGGCGTCCGGGGCAGAAATATAGTCCATACGCTAATCATCCTTTTCACATTCATTCTTATTTATTATATACGGTTGTCCGAATAATAACAAGTATTACCACAGGCAGAAGTACGTTCTATTAACAAAACAAATACGAGATACCTGGAACATACCTATGCTTTTATTCAGTAGAAGTCCAACGGGCATTCTTTGTAAAAGCAAGCGGTCACAAAACGGCAAGCAGGGCAACTGTGACCACAGTTGCGTATTTTTTTAGAATGAACCTACAAAAAATCGCTTGTTAAGGAACCTCCCCAACCCCTGCAACTTCGGGCTAACATGTCTCGAAGTGAGAACCATCCGAATATAAAAATACCGCCCCTTTGTCCTCATGGGCGGTATCCTGTGTTTGGTTCTTTACCATAATAATCAATGTATCACTTTTCCATGCTTTTCTTTAGTAATATGTTATAATTACTTCATAATAGTAAAATTAAGTGTAATAAAGACTTATTTTAGGCGAGGTAATGATATGAAGTCGCTACCAAATTGTATATCCTTTAGTAGAATAATTTTTTCTTTGATTTTAATTTATACAAAACCATTAAGCTTAGACTTTTATGTAATATATATTATTTGTGGATTTAGTGACATTATAGATGGGTTTATTGCCAGGAAGATAGGTACAACAAGTAGTTTTGGTGCAAAACTTGATTCCATTGGCGATATGATAATGACAGCTGCATTGTTATTTTTGATTTACCCAATTTTAAATCTTACAACAAAAATTGTTATTTGGATTGTTATAATTAGTATTATTAGATTATCATCCATGTTTGTGGCCATGAAAAAATATAAAACTTTTGCAAGTATTCATACTTGCGGAAATAAAATTACTGGCATAGTTTTGTTTCTGTTTCCTATATTTATTCCATATATTAACACAAATGTATTAATGCATATAATTTGTGTTGTAGCAAGCATATCAGCAATGGAGGAATTGATTATTCAACTTACATCAACTAAACTGGAATTAAATAAACAAAGTATATTCGCAAAATAAGCACAAGTTATAATTCAAGTAAATTACATTTTTCTTATATTAGGATAGAAAGAAGTGTTCATACAAAACTTCTTTTTCTTCTATTAATTATCCATTATCTTATTTCAAGTCTTCTTCCCTATAATCTTATCCGCTCCTTAAATTATTTCTTTTTTGGTTCCTTACCTAAAAAGGAGGGGATTATTATTTTATTTATTTCTATAACTACACACTAATCTGCTTATGCTAAACCTTTCCCTCTTTTTTATGTATTACGCCGTAGCGGATTAAAAGCTTTGAACTAGTTTACTGACTGCCTTTACGTCTAACTTTTTTAGATTTAGGGCAAAGCCATTTAACTCTCGTAGAACCACCTTTTTCTCTTGTAATTCCATCAAATTTCATTGGAAGAGAAGAATCCTTTGGACATAAAGAAATTCCGTCATTAGTAAAGCCGCTAGACTGTGGTAAGTCAGAAGTATTACGATGATTAATGGGAACTATAGGTACTATGCTACAATCTTTAATTAGATATTTATAATTATCATCACAATCATAAGCAGCATCACCAATAAAGTAGTTATATTTGAAATATGGATGTATATTGAAATAACGTCTCATCATAGGAATTAAAGTTTTTGAGTCATAGTGGTCTTTAGCTTGTTCACCAGTATCATGAACTTCAAAATCCATTAATTGAGTATCGTTAAAATCAATATGACGCAAGATTCCAAGCCCATTAACAAGAGTAGTTGCTTTAAGTGCATAATAATAATGACCATTAATATAAGAAAGCTTAATTTCAGAGTTAGCATACGTTTGTTTAGGTATTTGACTACAGGTTGTGTGGAATAATATTTGGATCTTTTTTCTTAGCAATTTTAGCTTTAGCCGAATTAGGAATTCTAAATAATCACTTTCATACGAGTAATTTGCTTGAATATCTTACTTACTTTTCTAAAAATTATTCTGGAAAGTCATTTTACACAGATAGGCTTTCTGTAGCTTATGGAAATATTATACAACAAGTTCAGCTGGTGGACTGTTGTAGGCAAAACAAATTATTGAATACTTAGATGTCTATTCATCTGACACAATCAAATCTTGGTACCAATACCACATGACAGGCAATGCTAAATATTACGCAGAACTATTATCAACATTTAAATGAGTTGGATTATGTAGTTGCATTTTTGAAAATGCAACTACTCTCGCCTACTACATACCCAATATAGTCCAGTCAATACTTGCATAAGGACAGTGAACGGATTTGACTTTTCATACGGACATGCTCCTTTATGGTTGTTCATATTTAGTAGCTTGAAAGACTTGCTTTTCTATAGTAAAATTTAACAAAATACTACCGTGCAAAATCTTTGCAAAGAGGAACAAGAAAATTAATTAATCTTGCTCCTCTTTTGGTTTTAATGCTTTCCGTTTGTTGCTATATTCATTGAAACTATTGAGAAGTTAGGTAAATAATTATATTCTCCTCGTTGCTTGTGTCAGCGGGCAAAATAATGAAAGTCACACATAGTTCCCCCGTTACCAAGTGTTTGAGTGCGATTAAATTGGATATGTTTAAGCCCGTCAAATAGCACATGGTCTATTTTGCAAAACAACGAAACTATTTCCAAACAGTTGTAAAAAACAGCAAGATCCTTATATAGGCAACGTGTGGTATTAAAGCATAATCCATTAGCATCGTTTTGCGTAAACTTATTGTCCCACAGGTCAGCCTGCAGTGCCTTATAGAAGATTTTGCGGAATACAAAAAATCCCCCAGGAATATACCCACAAAATGATGCAAAACGCTTTTTTGCCTTTGAGGTTTGGATAAGGCTGTCCCAAACAAATGCGAGTGCCTCGTCCTCAGACACACCACTGTTTTTCAGTGCCTTATACCATGCTATCCTTGGAAGAATAGCAGTTTCTGCTGCCCTCAATTGTGATGAGGATAAAAGTAGCGATTGCTCTGAAAGCATATCAGAAAGAAGCTGTTCTTTTATTTTAGATGCAGAAGAAAGCACCTCATTTGTAATATTTACATCTGATTTATTATCCATTTGAGTTTCCCTCTTTATCTATACACTTAGCTTCAAGCCACTCTTGGTGTTCTAAAGGCACAATCTCCATCAAGTGCTTTCATAAGATGTTTTCTGCAATTTTTAAATTCATCTCCTATAAGCCCAAGTCTAAGAAGCCATCACCTAAAGGTATATTTTTCATTATCAGTATGGGTACGTTTTGCACTTGCACTTTTCTGCTTTAATGCTTGATGACTAATAGCAAGGCAAAAAACTATGTAACTTCTAATTTTTCCTGCGTGCATAGTCCCATTAAAAATTCTAAATTCAATAGTTCCTTTTGTAAAAGTACTGTGTAAATTTAGTCCGTGGTATCTGCTTGTATGGTAGTGCCTACTTCTATTCTCAACACCATAATCACTGTACCAAATATCCGCAAGTTCCTTTAAACTTTTAGGTTTTTTCTTGTTTATAGTTTCTATCAAATTCTCATTAACCTTTTTGCAATACTTAACCCTAGCTGGATCAATCTCAAGACTTTTATAAATTAAATCTTCCTTTGCCGCTATAAGATTAACTAAGTTCTTTAATGTATTTGGAGCATGTTCTTTTGCTCCTATGTGAATATGTATTCCACATTTCAACTTACTTTGACTAACTGCTCCTGCATGTCTAAGTTGTCTTATAAGTTCTTGTAAGGTTTCAATATCTTCATATTTTAGAATAGGCGTTACAAGTTCTACACTGTAACTTTTATCTGCTGAAATAAGTGTACCTTTTTCTTTTTTCATTGTTTGGATGCTTGCATCACTCATTATTTTCCAAACCCTTTTGTCTAATGCCGTTACCTTATAGGTATCATAACTATCATGACTTCGTTTGATTTCTCCATTTAGAAATTTTGAAGTAACCTCGGCAGCTTTTTCTCTTGTAATTCCTGTCATTTCAATTTCTACACCAACTGTTTGGTTTTTCAATTCTTCTCTACTCCTTTCAAAGTGTGCTTATTACCTTTTGGTAGTGTACATATTACCTCTGAAAGGTGTGTATATCCAGTTATATATACAAGATTCTATCAAATAAAATATAGATTTTTAATGGATTAATTTCTATAATTATGGCATAAGAAAAACCACCCTTTAGGTGGCTTAAATTCTACTTTTCTATTGCTGTGTATCTTGGATAATCATAACCTTCTGAATCTACTAAGATGCTTTTATTTGTTTTTGTATTTTTAACTCTTATGCATCTTAATTCTCCTTTTGAATTGCATCCCCCGTCTTCTTTTGTTATCCAAGGTTGATCCTTGCAAAAGTCTTTTGCAAATTCTTTGAATTCCTCATCACTTAATTTTATTTCTTTTGTAACTTCGTAAAGTTCTCCTTTCATGCCATCCTTTTTAGCTTCCTTTGTAAGGTATTTAAGCTCTTTTAAATTTAAAACCTTTCTTCCAAATAATGCTTTCATTTTTAAACCTCCATGTGTGTTTTCGTTACATACATATATCACTCTAAAGCACACATATAGCAAGGGTTTTATTCACTTTTTTCAATATCTTTATAAGAAATTTTTTTACCGTTTCTTAAAAGAAATACGGCTTCATCACTATCTACTTGTTCTATATATCTTTTAACAATAACATCAGCATATTTTTCATCAAGTTCTATAGTATAGCAAATTCTATCTGTCTGCTCACAAGCTATAAGAGTTGAACCACTTCCACCGAAAGGATCTAGAACAATAGAATTTGTTAAACTTGAATTTGTAATTGGGTAAGCAACTAAAGCTATTGGCTTCATTGTTGGATGATATTTTGATTTTGTAGGTCTATCAAAATTCCAAGTGGTCCTTTGCTTCCTATCTCCATAAAATTTATGTCCTGCAGTAGGTTTCCATCCTACAAGTACAGGCTCATGATTATATTGATAATCACAACGTCCTAGTACTGGGGAATTCTTTATCCATATACAAGTTTGATGACAAAAGAATCCTGCCTCTTTAAAAGCTGCTCTAAAATTAACGGTTTCTCTATCAGCATGGAACACATAGATAGAACCACCATCTGCAAGATTTTCATACATACCTTTATATGCATTAAAAAGAAATTCATAAAACTTTTTATCTTCCATATTATCATTTTGAATGTTTCCTGCTGTTCCTTCATAGGAAACATTGTACGGAGGGTCTGTTACAACTAAATTTGCTTTTTTTCCTCCCATAAGTTTTTCATATGTCTCAAGTTTTGTGCTGTCACCGCATATCAAACGATGCCTTCCAAGTAACCAAACATCACCTTTCTTTGTAATTGGAACTTCTGGTGGTGCTTCATCAAAGCCATCCTCTTTCACACCTTTAGGATGAAGTTCATTAAAAAGCTCATCAATTTCTGGTGGTTCAAAGCCTGTAAATTCTACATCATAATCAATTTCCTGTAGATCCTTTATTAAATCAGCAAGTAATTCTTTGTTCCATTCACCAGTAATTTTATTAAGAGCAATATTTAATGCCTTTTCTTTAGTTTTATCAATATCTATTACAATGCAATCTATATCTTCATAACCTAATGTTTTTAAAACGGAAACTCTTTGATGTCCTCCTATAATTGTCTTATCA
The DNA here is from genome assembly GCF_017873215.1 of Clostridium tetanomorphum. Lineage (GTDB taxonomy): Bacteria > Bacillota > Clostridia > Clostridiales > Clostridiaceae > Clostridium_AO > Clostridium_AO tetanomorphum. The sequence goes on along the minus strand of NZ_JAGGKA010000001.1, from coordinate 407,918 downwards.
GAATTTACAATAATAGGCTCAACATATCCAAATTCATTTATGCTGCTTTTAATTTTCTCAAATTCTTTATCCCCCGGTTTTAACTTTTTTCTAGGATTATATGCAGCAGGAACTAAATCTGAAATTTTTAATTTCTTAAATTCCATTTTCCTCTTCCCTCCAAAATCTATCTTTAATGTAGCAGTTATGGCTACAGTATTTTCTATTTTTATTTCCATAAGCACTAAATTCTTTTCCACAGTAAGCGCAGATATATTTATAAAATGCTGTCTCTTTTCTATTTCTTTTATCTTGATTTTCATTCCACCATTTTCTTCTACACTCATCAGAGCAAAATCTTCTAGTTCTGCCTTTACCATTTTGCTTTAAAGGTTTATCACAATAGGCGCAAAGTAAATTTTTTTTCATCTTTTCTTGAAAATTTAGAGCAACAACACATGAATTTCCTTCTAACCCATTACGCTTACAAAATCCTCTAACACTATCTCTAGTTAGATTTAAAAAGTTAGCAATTTTTTTATATCCCATGCCTTTTAATCTTAGTTCTCTTATTTTTTCTTTTTCATCACTTGTCATATGAGTTGCTCCTTTCCTTCAACTTTTACGCAATAAAAAAAGTAACCACAACACCTGTAGCTACTTAATTTAAACTTTATATTATGCGATTTTTACCTATCCCCCTTGTTTAATTCTGCGAAAATTCACACGAGAGGGGGCGGCGGTCCTTGGCATGTCCTCTTTAGAGGTTTGAACCCCCCTACCCATAAAAAAATCTCATTCACCTTAATATTTATTATTCTTGTTTATAATTAAACTTAGTATTTATAAATGAAATTATACTATACATTTTAAATGGGTCCTGTACTGTAAACTCGTCAACGTTATTATATACCTTAACTCTAATTTTAATATCAGGTCTACAATCTTCCAAGATCTCTATGTTTCCAACTTCTTCATCTTTAAAAATAATTGATTTTAAATTTTCAGTGTTTACAACTTTTTCAAGTACCATACCATCTAATAAATTTTTTCCAATAACATTAAACATCTCTTCTTCCATACTTAAAACTATATCGGACTTTATATCTGATAGTTCTTCTAATATTGAATTCAAACTAGCTATCCTACGTTTTATGTTTTGTTGATTTGGTTTTAATGCATCCTCTATTTCTTTTAATTTTACTTTTAAACTATTAATTTCATCAATAGTTTCTTTGTTTTCTATGCTACTTTTCTTAATTTTTTCAATTTCTTCTTTTGCCCTGTTTACTAATTCTATAATATCTCGCTTCCTAGATTCCAAGAAAACACCCTCAAAATAATTGATATACTATATAATTATTTTTATTTACACCTAATTATTCTTTAATATTTAAATTCTTGATACCTATCTTCTGTCATTGTCTTCTTATCATGACAGCTCTTACAGAGTGATTGCCAGTTGCTCTCATCCCAAAACAATTTATAATCTCCTCTATGAGGAATAATATGATCAACTACTGTAGCCTTTGTTATCCTGCCTTGTTTTTTACACTCAACACATATAGGATTATTTTTTAGAAATATCTTCCTCATCTTATTCCATCTGCTATCGTAGCCACGTCTTCCAGCACTTTCTCTTTTATTTCTATGTAAATTCTTATGCTTGTCACAATATTTATTCTTTGTAAGTTCAGGACATCCTGGATACCTACAAGGTTTTAATGGTTTCATTGGCACTTTATTTCACCATCCTTTATTTTTATGCATAGAAAAAACCCTCTAGAGTTTTACCTCCAAGGGTTGTTGTTATCAAGAATGCTGCGTTTCCTAAGAATCGAATCGATATAGCATCGGCATATACTACAGCATATGGTGCTCTTAATTTTTCTATGCTTTTACACTTTATATTATAGCATAGATACATGGTGGCATTCAGTCTTATTTAGTCTCATTTAGTCTCAACTTTTAATCTATCTATTTCTTTTAATGCTTTTCCATGAATCCTAAATATTGAACTTCTATCATATCTCATAGAGCTTGCTATATCATCCCAGCACTTGCCGTTAATATATCTCATCTCTAAAAGTAACTGATAATTCAAATCACTAAGTTTATTTATAGTTTCCATAATTTCTTTCTTAAGATCCACCAGTTTATCAATATCTTTATTAATCTCATACTCTAAATCAATAACCTTTACCATTACATTTTCCATTGGGCTTTTACTATTAGGTCCACCTGATACTCTTTCTTGTGTAATATCTGTATTTACTTTCATGGCTAAACTCTTTAATGATTCTAGTTGCTCAAGTTTACTATCTATTCTTTTATCGAGCCAAACAGCTTGTGATAAATACTCCTTTGCATTCATATTAGGCTCTCCCTTCCTGCTTTTTAATTCTTGCTTTAACTGCATCAATTAAAGCAGTTTGACTTGTATCTTTATTCTCTAAAGCTTGTATAACTTTTTCATCTACTGTATCTTTTGCTATGATATGGTGAATCACCACAGTATGCTTTTGTCCTTGTCTATATAATCTTGCATTAGCTTGCTGATAAAGTTCTAAACTCCAAGTCATAGAGAACCAAATAATTGTACATCCACCTTCTTGAAGATTAAGTCCATGTCCTGTAGATGCTGGATGACAAATAGCAATTTGTATTTTTCCCTCATTCCACTTTGCAATATCATCTGAAGTATTAATTTCTTCTACCTCAAAACGTTCTTTAATTCTATCTTTATCATGTTTGAATCCATAATACACAAGAACTGATTTACCATTAGCTGCTTCTATCAAATCTTCTAGTGCATCTAACTTTTTATCATGAATAAGTTTAACATCACCAAACTCATCATAAACAGCACCACTTGCCATTTGCAGAAGTTTATTAGAAAGTACTGCCGCATTTTTTGCATCAACATCACTATCCTCAAATGGTAATAATAAATCTCTTTCAAGCTTATGATATAGTTTCATATCTTTTTCTGATAACTCCACCATAACTTTATTAAAAATACACTCTGGCATTTTTAAATAATCAAGAGCCTTCATGCTGATACAGATATCTGAAATCTTTTCATATATATTTTCTTCTGCATCTTCATTAATAACATAATCTGCTGGAATAACTCCATTTATATATTTTTGTGGATGAAAATATCTATTGCGGTAGCCAGTAAAGGTTCTTCCCAATCTCTCTCCACCATCTAAAAGATAAATCTGACTCCAAATATTTAATAAACCATTTGGTGCAGGTGTCCCAGTAAGACCTACAATTCTTTTAATTTTATGTCTTACTTTCTTTAATGCTTTAAACCTTTTAGCTGATGGAGATTTAAAACTTGAAAGTTCATCAATAATTACCATATCAAAAGGCCAATCATTTTTATAAAAATCCACAAGCCATGGAACATTTTCTCTGTTTATGGTATATACATCTGCTTTTTTATAAAGTGCCATTATCCTATTTTTCTTACTTCCTAATACCTTTGAAAGCTTTAAATATTTTAGATGTTCCCACTTTTCTATTTCATCTTGCCATGTAGTGTCAGCTACTCTAAGCGGTGCAATTACTAAAACTTTTGAAACATCAAACATATTGTACATAAGTTCTACAATTGCAGTTAAAGTTATTACACTTTTTCCAAGACCACATTCCAAGAAAAGTCCTGCTGATTTATGTTTTAATATAAATTCTGTTGAAAAAGCTTGATATCCATGCGGCTTATAATCTACTTTTTTCAATTTCATCTATAACACCTTCTATCTGCTCTTTCCTATCTATGCAATAAACTAAAAATCCTAATGATTCTAATTGTATTTTTCTTTTTATCTGAAGAGGTCTCATTTTCTTTCCTGGTGCTTTTAATTCTACAAATGCTATTTTACCTTTAGGTAGGAGCACCAAACGATCTGGCACTCCATTCACATTAGGAGAAATAAATTTTAATGCTAGTCCACCTCTTGTTTTCACTTCTGTAATAAACTTCTGCTCTATATCTTTTTCTCTCATAACTTTTTTACCTCCCATGCTTTTTTCTATAGCTGAGATTATGATTTTTACCTTCCATCTTTAGTTCTTAAAGGCTGTTTCTTAGGGTTTTAAACTCTTACGCGTGCGTATATATACGTGCGTACCCTATATACTCTATATATAATATAAATACATACTCTATAATAGAGATAAGAACATAAGAACTAATATATAATACGCCTTTGTTTTATCTGCCTTTGGTACAAGTTTTTAAAATGTACCTGTTTTAATCTTAAGTATCTTAGAAACAATTATTTAGTTCTTGTAAATATGCTTTAGTTTTCATCTCTTATATATGTTAACTGTGGACCATAAATAGGAATTCTCATTTTACCAAATTTATTACCCATATAACGCTTCCATCCTCCTATTTTTACTAAAATACCTTGTATTTCAAAAGAATCACTTCTTTTTATATCTTCTTTCTTTTTACCAAAACACTCACACCAAATCTCTTGAATGCATACTCTCTCTCTTTTTACAGTACCTACTAAAGTTTCAGTACCTACTAAAGTTTCAGTACCAAATTCGCTGTCACCAACTAAGAAATTACGTCTTTGAAATAAGTCCATCTCATCCCAATTATGAGGTAAAAGTGTATTTAAATAATCTCTAACAAGACCTTCACGATCATCTTCTTCCATAGCCTCTTGCTGATGCTGATAAGCCATTACTGCTGATTCTCCTTTTAAAGTTAACTCTTCTCCTGCTTTATACTTTACAATTGCCTCTGCCCAAATTTGATTAACTTCATTTTGTGTAAGTTCATCCCAAACACTCTTTTTCCCTAATTTAACTTGAACAGGCCAAAATCTTCTGTTGCCTGTAACATCTCTTAAAAAGCCTTTTTCTGCATTAGTAGTTCCAACTATAATACACTGTCTTGGGTGATTTTCAACAGTTACTCCATAGCTTTGTCTAAACTTATCATCTGTTCTAGTTATAAAAGATTTAACTGTTTCAACATCCATTTTTCTAAGACCTGCAAGTTCTCCAAGTTCTAAAATCCAGTATCCTTGAAGTTTTTCTGCGGCAGCTTTATCTCTCATATCTGATATAGTTAAACTATCAGAAAACCATTTTCCTGCAAGCTTAGAAAAGAAAGTAGATTTTCCAATACCTTGATCTCCATTTAAAATCAAAACATAATCAAATTTTGTACCAGGTTCATATATTCTAGCTACTGCTGCAACTAAAGTTTTTCTCATAACTTCTTTTGTATAAGGGTTATCTTCAGCATCAAAATAATCAATAAGAAGTGTATCTACTCTTTCCTTTTCATCCCACTTAGGTAGTGAATTGAAATAATCCTTAATTGGATGAAATGCTCTTTCTGATGCTCCTGCAAGTAGTGCATCTTTAAACTTTCCAGGAGACCAAATACCATACTTTTTATCTAAATACACTTTGGCATAAGAAAGGTCTGAATCATTCCATCCCTTTTTTACTTGTTTCCATGGAAGTTCTCCATTAACATCTATGGTATGAGATAACTCATTATAAGCTATAGCTTGAAACATACTGTCATGACGAAATATTTCTGTTATGTTAATAAGAGTATCTTTAACTGTTCCATTTTTATTAAGTTCTAAATTAAGCTCCCACTCATTATCATTTTTAAATTCTTCCAAAGCCTCTTCTTCACGTTCTTTTGAAAGTTGCCTTTTCACCTTTTCATCTTCTTTGCAAAATTCCACCATTGCTTTATAAGATGGTAACTGTTTCTTTTCATCTGCATCTTCATCCATATCTCCATAGATGTGAATTCTTACAAGGTCAAATGCATTTAAAAGTTTGTTGCAGGCTGGATCTGTAGCATGATGTGAATATGCATATTTATTATCATAAATAATAACCCCAGCTGCAGAATCAGCAGGAATATAATCATACCTATCTGGAATAATACTAGGTGCGTAAATATCTGATAAAAAAGTTTCTATAGATTCTATAATTGTGTAACTTCTACAAAATGCTCCTACCATACCTTGTTTCTTTAAAGGATCTTCCTGCTTTTTCATAGTCTTTTCAATAATAGCTGTTTGCCTTGAAGATACAGGCCATAAAGATGTATCCTTCCAATCTTTATATAAAGAAAGAATATCATCCGGATTTAAAAATTCTCCATCAATAACTTTAAAGAAATACTCTCCATCAGATGAGGTACTAGGAAAGTACATCAACCTATTTGGTTCATAAGTAGTATCGTCAAATAACTCAATACCAATTTGCTTTGCTATCATTCGTGATATAGCTTGATACTCATCTGCATTTACAGTTTTTGATAAAGGAATAATAATTCTAAGCCTTGGCTTATCTTTGGTATGCTTATGAGTAGAATAAATACAACAAGCATAATCATATAGCATTTCAATATCTGAAGTTATTACTTCTGCATCATCTGCATAATCCATATCTAAAGTTAACATGGAGCGTGATAAAACATTTTCCTTCTTACGTCTCCCATCTTTAAGTTCTCCTGCTACAAAACCACCTACATCTTTTACATTATCCTGCTGAAATTTTTTCATTTTTCTATACTCTGCTTGGGTTTCACTTGTAACAGTTGTATGAGAAAGTTTTTCTGTAAACTCCTCCCAAGTTACTGATTGTTTTTTCCATAATTTATCTTTACGGCTATTACCAGTTGAAATAACAAAATTCATGGTACTGTTACCTCCTTTTCTTCCCTTATTTTTTCTATGATGTACTTTCCTTTTGCTAAGTACATACTTAATCTTTCATATAAAAATTGCATTCATAGCCATCTGCTTTTAAGGGTAACCCTTTTACCCATTTAGGTGATTCTGCCATAATTGCACACATTTCTTCTACAGAACCTTCTCCTATAGGTACTTCACATATGGATTCATCATGTACGTGGGCAACTATTTTATACCCTGCTTTATCTAATCTAAGTATGGCTTCTGCCAATAAATCTCTTGAAGTTGCTTGCACAATATTTTCTACAATTTTAGGTCCATAAGTTTCTATTCTTTCCCATTTCTTTGTTGCTCCAATACCTTCATAAGTAAGTCCTTCTCTACCAAATTTGTTTAATCCAATCCTTGGTTTTACATAAACAAGATTTCTTCCAGATGGCAAAGTAACAAATAACATTCCACTTTTATAAGTAAAAATAATTCCATGTGTAGATGCTATGCCTCTTTCCTTTACTGCTTTAATAGCTACCTTATCAACATCCCACCAGAACTTCACAATATGAGGATTTGCAGTTCTCCAATTATCAATAAGACCTTGAAGTTCAGATTCCTCAACTCCCATATCCAAAGCACCCATAGATTTTAAAGCACCAACACCACCACCATATCCACAAGCCAATTCTGATATTTTCCCTTTCTGCCTTAGTGGACTTCCTTTAGTAATGCTTTCAATAGGCACATGAAACATCATAGATGCAGCCGCTTCATATATCTTTCCATGGGATGCAAAAACATCAAGTCTCCATTTTTCACCAGCAAGCCATGAAATTACTCTTGCTTCTATTGCTGAAAAATCTGCTACTATAAAACAATGCCCCTCTTTAGGAATAAAATTAGTTCTAATAAGTTCAGATAAAACACTAGGTGTATTTCCAAATAAAAGTTCTACATCTTCAAATCTACCTTCTTTTATTAAATCTCTTGCAAGAGTTAAATCCTTAAGATGATTTTGAGGTAGGTTTTGGAACTGAACTAAACGCCCACTCCACCTGCCAGTTCTATTTGCACCATAAAACTGAAATAATCCATGAACCCTGCCATCAGAGCAAACTGCTCTTTCTATAGCTTCATATTTTTTAACACTAGTTTTAGCCATTAAAAGTCTTAACTTTAAAGCTTCAGCAACTTCTCCTTCTGTTTCTTCTACTAAATCCATTACAGCTTTCTTTGAAAGGCTCTCTACTTCAACTCCCCTATCTTTTAGCCAACCTTTCAGTTGTGCTACAGAGTTTGGATTTTCAAGTCCTGTTAATTCATATGCTTTTTCTGTAGCTGCAACTGTAAACTGCCTATCACAAGAAATAGCTTCTTCTACTAATTTTCTATCTACTAATAATCCTAGATCGTTTATTTTCTGATCTAGTACATAAAATTCTTGCTCTTTTTCTGGTATAGGATACTTCTTTAACTTTTCACGAATAGCAAGTTCCACCTGAACATCTCTAGCATTGTATTTTTTAAACAACTCCCATTTTTCTGGAACATCCTTGGGCATATTCCTTGTTCTTCTACCATTAGCTACAGTAGCTCTACAAGGTGTGCAAAAATATCTAATTAATGCTTTACCTTCATCCATTTTCTGCTCATCAAGTTTTAACACTTTGCCTACTCCTGCTAAACTAAGTGGTAATCCTAGTGTTGAAGCCTGTACTTCTGTACAACTCCATGAAAATGGATGAAGGTATATATTTTTATTTAGTAATCTTGAAAGATATCTCATTAAACAAACCCTTTCAAACTGAGCATTAAAAGCTGTTTTTATAACATTATCATCAATTATTGCATCTATAATAAACTGTGGCAGTTTTTCTCCACTAGCCATATCTATTACTTCTACTAGTCCACCATCTATACTGTATCCAAATAACAAAATATCAAAATTTGGACTATCAGCATAACGATACACACCACATTTACCAATATCAACATCAGAAAAAGTTTCTATATCTATAGATAATATTTTCAATTTTTCATTACCTCCTTATGCAAGGCAAAGAGCCAATAAGGCTCTAGCTGCATAAAAGTTATTTTATTTCTATGACATAAAGTCGTCATCATCATCTTCTTCAATTTCAAAATCATCCTCTGCTCTACTATGACCACCTAAAGATTCCCCATCTCGAAGCTTTTGAACATTACCAAGACCTGCTGCAATTCCACGATTTCCATTTACATTGAAAGCATAAAAGTTAACACTTACCTTTCCATAACATCCACTATAAACCTCACTTCTATCAAGAATTGGCTGTATTCTTTTATCTACAATCTGAGGTGCATCTTTTGAATTTGTATTTATAAAATAGCTGTTTTCATATGCTGGATCATCTGGTCTATCAATATCCCCATCTCTTAGTGGAGTTTTTAAGTTTTTAGGAATCTTTCCTCCAAACTTACCTATACCTTCTTTTTTAGCATCTTCAACTGCTTTTTGAATCATAGTTAAAGTTTTCTTATCACCTTTAGGTATGATTATAGAAACACTATACTTAGGCTCACTTCCATTAATACTTTTTGGTTCAAATAAATTTGTATAACTTAATCTCCCTGGTATTACTACTTTTGAATTTTTACTCATAACAAAATCCTCCTAATATTTTAAATTCAGCTATTTTAAGCTGTATATTATTCTTCAATTTGAAACTCTGCAGCTACCACATCTACTGCATTTCTTTTATCTGTATCTGAAACTAATGTTAATTTACCCTTTGGCTTTTCTACAAAAGAGCCTAATATATCCTTAAATTTTTTCTTTCCCATTAACTTTTCCATCTCAGTTATGGAAATTAAGTTCTTCTTATAAATATCACTATATCCAGCACCTTTTGCAGCTTCAGCTACAGCTTCTTCATCTGTATATTTTCTTCTAGTCCTTCCTTCTACAAGTTTAAATCCACCCCAATTTTTGCCTTCATTAATAGCAAGTGCTGTAGCATAGGTATAAATATCACTTGCCCACTTAGAAAGTTCTTCTGCAACTCCCATAATTTCAGCTATTTCATCATCTGAAAGTAATGCTGGGTCTCTAAATTCATATTTTAAAAGTTCTAAATTTTTAACTGCTCTAGCTCTACACTGATTTTTAGCTTTGCAAAACCTACAATGTTCTCCTGGGCAAAATTCCCCTTCGCCTTTTAATGCTAATTCTGCTTTTGGTTTTAGTTCCTCTTCTGCCCATTTAAGAAGTTCTTCTACGGTTATTTCATAAGTAGAAAAATTATCTACTCTTGGCTGAACTATAGTCATAGTAACTTTTTCGATGTCATAAAGCATATCAAATAAGGATAAAGCACCTAATGCATAAAGCATCATCTGTGGATTTTTTTCTGCAGCTACTATAACCCCTCTACCATATTTAAAATCTATAACATGAAGTGTACCTGTTCCAACTATCACAAGGTCTCCAGTTCCAAAGCCACCTTCAACATAATCACTAAAATCTAACTTTTGCTCAATTAAAATCTGAAGGTCTTTGCAATTTTCCTTAGCCTTTTCTATAATTCCTAAACTGTACTCTACATAAATATCTGTATACTCATCCATTTCATCTGAATCATACTTGCTAACTGGTTTTCTTGACCTCATTTTTAAAGCTTTCTTTAATTTATGTTCAGCGAGATCATGTGCCGCAGTTCCTTCTTCTGCATAAGTGCTTGTCTCATTTGGAAACTGCTGTTCTAAAAGCATTGAAGGTGTGCAAGCTAAAATTCTATGAGCTGCTGAAGGTGAAAATTTAGAATGCTCATTATAAGAACCACTCATTTTATTTCACCAACTTCCTTAAGTACCTCTGAATAACACTTTGGCTCAAGTGCAGTTAGCTTATTTGCTCCATGTTTTACTATAATTGCCTTAACTTCTTCTCTATGTCCTTCACGATTTTTCTCAGCCATAGCTGCTCTAACTTCTTCTATGGTTGGCTGTTTTTGCTCTTGTGAATCTTCTTTATTTGTTTTAGCCTTAGACTCTTTTACTACATTTTCTTTTCCTTCTACTTCTTCTGAATTTACTGGCTCATTTAAGACTTTTGTTAAAGTTTCTAAACTACCAGTAATACCCTTTATATTTACTATAATGTCTTGAATTATTTTAGTTTTGTTCATGCCTTACTTCTCCTTTCTTATTTTCTTTTTCACTTTGTTCTATTAATCTTGTAGCTAATCTCTTAGATACAATACTTATTGCTGTAAGAACACCAACCATTTCATCTTGCATTTCTTTATTTACATTTGCCTCCATATCTTTTTACTCCCTTCCTTATTAAAATTAATCCCTTCACTTATTAGCCAATGAAATCTATGGTTTGGTAACCAAAATTCTAAAATTTTATTGTTTTTTCTTTTCTAAATAATAAAAGTTGCTTTATTCCTGGAGTATTACTCAAATTTAAGTAATACTCCTCAGTTATTAGCCTTTAAAAATACATTTGGGGTAACCTATGTTTGAAAATTTTTATATAGATGATCCTTTTATTAAAAGCCTAAAAGTTTCTCTTCCTTTTGGAGTAATAAGTGTCTGTGTACCAACCCATCCTGTCCTTTCATTTTTTACTTCCTTAATTTCAAACAATCCATCATTTTTATCTGCATAAGGCTTAAGTTTTTGTTTTTTATCACGATAGACATATCTTATATTTAGAAGAAAACTAATAAATACTTTTTCCTTAACCTTTAATTCTTTAGCTGTATCTCTAAAATTAGTAAGTAAATTTCTATCTACTAATTCATCAAAATATTCAGCCTTGGGTTGCATATTAGTATTAGCAACTAATAGTTCTTCATTTTCTATCTGTAGATTTCTTATTGTTATATCTGCCATCTTTAATGCTCTAGACATAACCATTTCTGGTGTATTCCATGCCTTTTCTATAGAAAGAAAATACTGACGTGCCATTTTCCCTTTTTCCGTTCTTTGAATCATACACAATTCCTTTGCCATTGGAATTGTAAGTTCATGATCTATAAATTTCGTAGTAGGATTTTTAGGATTATTGGTTTCTCTTTTTTGAGTAACCAATATATAATCTGTTCCTTCGGTAAATACATACTCTTTCATACGGTTAAACCAATCCCCATACTTTGTTTTGATCTCTAAAAATTCATGTAATTCTCTACCAGATACCGTTGGTTCTTCTTTGCTATAATCTACTTTAATTAATTCATTCATTTATATAACCTCCGTATATTGTGATGGGAGATACCCCCCTCACTTGTTAGCCAATAAGGAGGTATGTTTGGTAACCAAATTTATAAAAAATATTTTTTAAGCTTTTCTAAAATTTTTTTATGTCTTTTAACAATAGCTACATGAGAAACGTTTTTTTCTTTTGCAACTTCTCTTACTGTAAGGTTTTTATAATAAATGCTCTTTATAAGTTCTTGCTCCTCACAATCTAGTTCTTCCATAGCCTTCTGTAAAATAAAAAGCATTGCCTTATCACAGACAATGTCTTCTACAGCTTGGGCATCTTTAAAATCTAATCCTTTATCTATTAACCTTTCAACAGAATCCTCTTTACTATCAACAAAAGTAACCTTTTGTTTCTCCATATCTACATCAATACGTCCTACCTTTATATCATTTTGCATATATCTTTCACGTCTTCCCATTTTGTAGTACTCTTTATAAAGTTCCTCACTTACTTCCACTAACTCTTTACCTATTTTAATAACTCTTTTCATTTTATTTACCTCCTTGAATTTTGGAATTTAAAACTGTATTACCGATGAAAATGCTGTATTTACACATCACTTGACCCAAAAAAGGGCAAAAAAAATAGCCGGAGAAATGTCCTGCATTGAGAAATAATTCTCAATTTGCATTGACATTTCAATCCGGCTATCAAGCAGCTCACAAGGGATTGTTATTTATTGAATTTTTAAGATAATTTTTAAGATAATTCTTTAGTTTTCTGTTTATAAATTAATTTACAAGTTGCTTTCATTTTTTCCATTGTTTCTTTATCTACATATGAACTAACAATTGAACCAATATCAATTAAAATAGGTTCTTTATGATCTCTACATTTAGTTGATATAAAGAAAGAATCTTTTTCAATAATAATTTTAAATAATAACTTTTGGTGTTTTCCTTTGTCTCTTACTTCTTTTAATACCATAGGCACCTCCATTTTTTATCTGTTTTTATGTCCTGTAGGCTTTCAAGCGAACATTTAACTTAAAAAAAATTGTCGTTATGTGTCATGTATGCATATAAGCTAACATAAGGAATAAAAAAAATAAAACCTACACTATATTCGTCTTTACTGCACTTATATTAATGTATATAAAAGATAACAACATAAACTAACCATCTGCTATTATCTTTTATAGCAAAATTCCTAAAGTATTTAATCTTATTTCTGCCGCCTGTTTTGAAACTTGGAAAGTTGAAGCTAATTCATTAATAATAAACTCTTTGACCATATCTAGACTATATCCTTTCCACATAAAATCATTAATTTTTTTCCCTGCTTTATAAGTTTTTTTAAGCTCTTCTATCCTCTTTTTAAACATGTCTGATGGCATCAGAATTGCAGCCGCTAAATTATCTGCCTGCCATTCAACCCATTCATCTGGTGTTTTAGGTTTATATGGTTTCTCTTTTGGGCAACGACATGCCTTCGCTAATCTTTTATCTTTATAGGATAGAGTAATAAATCTTAGCTGATGCTTGTCCCAATGAACTATCTCATGAGCAATAGTAAATCTTTCTCTACCTCTGGAGTTTGGCTCAGAAAGATCACTTTCTACAAGTAGAGTTCCTTTATTATATTTTCTTTTAATGCACTGGTTTTGCTCCTTATCATATAACTCTACTAACCCATCAGAAAATATCATCATGCCTAATATATCATAATTTCTGTCAATATTTACATAATTAATCTCAAGATTCATTTCTAATTCTGCAATATCTTCTACTGGTATAGGCATAGGTTTCTCTAAAGCTTCTGGACAGTACTTTAGCAAAAATTTTGTTGCCTCTTTATCCATATCCTTTTTATATATAATTGGCACTAAATCTTTACTTAAATTCATTAACATATCCCCACCTTTTTACTTGTTATAGGCTTCAATTTCATCTACAGTAAAATCTTTTAATGTAGCATTTTCTAAGACAGCACTACAACTTAGCTTAAACCACTGACAAATTGACTCTGAGATGTTTTCATTATAAGCATAATCACTAATCTCAATATTACAACTAACTAACATATTAAAAGTTACATCTTCTTCATCTTGATTAATATCAAAAATTCTTAAAACATCAATGCTATCAAGTTCTGCTTCTAGCACTTCCTGAACAACATTGGCTCTTAGAGTCAAATCATATTCATCATAATTGTTTGTAATTTCTGCTTGCAAAGAATTAAATATATCTCCATAAAAATTATCTTCAATCATCTTTTTAAATATCTCATTCACAAACAAGCCTCCTTATTCTTCCTCTTCTAAAGCCTTTATAAAATCCTTCCATGCTTTTTCTGTAACGCCACTTTTGCCTTCGACTTCATCCATTTTACGAGCTTTTCTAAGAGCAGTTCTAGCTAAATTACTTTCTTTTATATAATCTGGTAAATCCATAGGAATTTCATCTCTATCCTCTGAAGCTATATCTATCATATCATCCAATTCATCATGAGACAGACCTAATATATTAGCTATTTCTTGAAGTTTGTTAATGTTAGGTGGATTTCTTCTGCCCTTTTCAATGTCACTCCAATATGCTGGAGAAAGATCCAAAAGTTCTGCCATTTTTCTTAAACTAATCTTTTTTTCTTTTCTTCTCTCTGATACAAACTCTCCAAATTTGTTTGGACTCATTCTTTACACCTCCCTTTTAACTAGCAAAACATGCTAGTTTATATAATTAAGCTTTTTGTTTATTTTATACAAGAAAATATTGATGATTTCCTTGTTCTTCACGTATGAATCCTAAATTCTTAAGTCTTATTTTAGCTGCAGTTACTGATACATCAAATATATCTGCTAATTCATAAGGTAATAAATCTGCCCATAAATCTTTTTCAAGATCAGAACCTAATTCATAATAGCATTTTTCCATTCCAGCAGATATAAATTTATCTCTTGCAACCTCTACAAATATTGACTTAGGCATTAACAATGCTGATGCCATTGAATCAGCTTGCCATTCCATCCAATCATCATCAGTTACTAATTTTTTTCTTCTAGTACTTTCGATATCACTAGTACGACATTTTACAACTGGCTGTTTTTGATCTTCCATAAAATCAAATAGTGATAATTGGTTTTTGTCTACTAGATATACTTGCCTATGTATAAGCCAATGACTTATTTCATGGGTTATAGTAAATCGTCCTCTTCTTAATTGATCTTCATTTAAAAGGCTATTATCAATAAGAACCGTTCCTTCATTTACAGGTATTCTTTTAGCCTTATTATTCTTAGCATCATACACTGGTATATTACAATCATTAAAAACTGTCATACCTAATATGGATTGATTATGGGTTAAATCTTTATAATCCATTTCTAATTCAGTATAAAATTCTAAAAATTCCTCAACATCTAAAGCACTTGCTTCTTTTAACATTTTAGAATTATAATCATTAATTACTATTTCCGCTAAATTATCAATTTCATCTTTTGATAGAACAGGAACACCATTCCTTTTTTGTTTAAAGTCTAAGTTAACCATTTCATCGCCCCTTTCATTGTTGCGTGTATGCTTTTATGAGAACATTATACATCTCCAAATTCTTCCTGTCAACATATAAAAAATACCCGTAGAGTTAACTTTAACTCTACGGGTATTTTAAAATCATTGAAAAGTGTCTGTCCATTATTTATTAAATATTCTTTTTTTTTTCAAATTCTTACACATAATAAAATAGAAGCTACATTATAAATAATTTAAAAAATGTTGTTTATTATTTCCTCTAACATTCCATTCTTAGACATATTGAAATTCAATAGATAGTTTAAATGTCTAAATCCTTTTAACAATTGTGGCTTATGGTCATTCCCCCAACATTTTTTGCCATCAGTTATAAGTGCAAATTCTATATTATTATTTCTTAAATCTTCTTGTCTATTTATGTATGAGTCTATTATTTCTTCTGGTTTTGATCCAGAACCACCATAAAAATTTGCTTCTATATTCATAATTTTATTATCTTTAATTAATATAAAGTCAGCCTTCCTATTAGCTATATCCTCTGAAATTTCAAATCCCATTTTCCTCAAAACTTTAAATTGTTTTTGAGTTAACATTTTTATATTATATTTTTTTGCGATATTATATATTATTGGTTCTAATGCTAACTCAAATGCCAATCCGCCTCTATTTTTTCTTCCGTTACTATCTAATCCTACTTCACATCCTATTAGATAATCAATTAAGTGTTTTTCTAATAAATCTGTAAATAAGTATTTCAATCCTATCTTTTTAGTAAAGTCTAAATATTTTTCTATTTCTTCTTCAGTTAGATTTTCTTCCTCTCCAATATTAAATCTATACTCAAGCAAATCATCTTCTAACGCATCTATATTCACAACTTTCAAAACATCCTTACCTTTTCTTAAGTTTTCTCTTTCATCTTTTGATAAAGCAAATAAAGCTGGTAAGACATTTATCACTGTTGGAAATCTCTTAACTATTTTTTTAAAATCATCATCATAGTTTTTATTTTTAACTAATGCATTCAAAGTATTAAGTTCTATATTATATTGACTTACAATTGTAGCTGGTCTTTGCCAATTCACATAGAAATTAAACCCTCTATTTGTTTCTAATAAAGATTTAGTGAATATTTTTACTAAATCACTAGATTCAGTTCTTAAGTATTCTTTTATACATTCATCTATCTTAGTCGTTGCTGCTTCACTATTAGCTTGCTCTTTATAGCTTGTTATTAATAGTTCTGTAATTTTTCCTCTCTTATCACCTGCTGAATTTATAGCTCTCTTAGCATAAACTCTTTTTATATTAAATTTTGAATATAAATCATCAAAGAAATTATCTTTTTCATCTAAATTCTTAGGATCGGAATTGCTTAACATTACCTTTGCACCTTTTTTATGTAGCGTTTCAAAGAAATCTCTTAATAAAATCTGCTCTTTATCATTAAAATTGCTTTTATTATATGATGTAAATCCTCCCAATGTTACTGGTCTGTATGGCGGATCGCAATAAACAAATGTATTAATATCTACATATTCTTCAAGTTCATCAAAAGATTTATTTAGTATCTTAACTTTGAATTCCCCATTTTCATTTTTTAAGTTCAACAATCTTGATATTTCTCTTAATTGTAATTCATCAAAAAAACTTGGATTTTTATATTTACCAAATGGAACATTAAATTCACCTTTTGAATTTTCTCTATATAATCCATTAAAACAAGTTTTATTTAAAAAAATAAAATATGCAGATGACTGTATAATATCACATTCTGCATTATTAAAATTAGTTCTTATTTTATAAAACAGTTGCTCTCTTTCTTCTGAATCAGATTCTAAATATTGTGCTTTTAGTTTTTCAAGTTTTTCAATTAAATCATCTGGTCTATCTCTAATAACTTTATATAAATTTATTAATTTATAATTTATATCATTTATAATATATTCTTCAAAATAATTATTTTCTAAAAAATGTATAAATACGGCACCAGCACCAACAAAGGGTTCTACATATCTTTTTATCTGTTTAATATTTATCGGTAATTCTTGGATTATTTCGTGTAAAAGCTGTGATTTTCCTCCCGCCCATTTTAGAAATGGTTTTACATTAAAATTCATCATTATCACTCCTAAATTCATCTTTTTACTTCTTCAATAGTTTGTTCCGTTACTTGTTTTAATCTTTTGTTTGTAATTTCTAAATATTCCTTATCAATATCAATTCCAATAAATTTTCTATCGTTTTCTCTAGCCACAACTCCTGTTGTTCCAGAGCCGCAAAATGGATCTAATATCAACTCATCTTCATTAGTACTAGATATTATACACCTGTATAATAGTTTTTTAGGTTTTTGAGTAGGGTGGTAACCATTCATTTTTTCCCGTTTTGGAGTTGTTGGTATTTCCCATACACTTCTCATTTGTTTACCACCATTCAGTTCTTTCATAAGCTGATAATTAAAAGTATGCTTTGCTTTTTTTGTCTTCTTCAGCCAAAGTATTGTTTCTTGACTTGCAGTAAAACATCTACATCCCATATTAGGTGCAGCATTAGGTTTTACCCATGTAATTTCATTTATTATGTAGTAATCCATTTGTTGAAGTGCAAAAGCTATTGAATGTATAATATGATATGTGCCCGATATCCATATAGTTCCATCATCTTTTAAAACTCTATCACAAGCTTTTAACCATTTCATATTAAATTTATGATCAAGGTCAAGTCCTAAAGATTTATCCCAACTTCCTTTATTTACACTTACCATTTTCCCTGACTTACATGTTATTCCATCATTACTAAGTTTATATGGTGGATCTGCAAATATCATATCTATTGATTTACTTTCAATTTTCTTCAATTCTTTAATACAATCTCCTAATAACAACTTATAATTGCTATCTTTCACATACTGCATACTATCTCCACCTTTATATCTAGCATCATCCAATCTATATTATAAAGGTATTTAAAAATAAATCCAATTATTATTTGAAGAAAACAAATAGATATTCATGGGCTAATAGGTAAAAATTCTTTTTTAAGCTTATTTCTTTCCAAAATTTTGTAGAATTGCAATTATGCTGTTCTTTTATAATTATTTCTTTTAATTTAAATCCTTGATTTAAAAATAAATTCATAACATTAAATCCTAATGGAATTACACAACCATTTTTTCTTATATCGCCCATCATAATTGTACAGTATTTTGTTTTTTTTAATACCCTAAAACATTCTATTGATACTTCTTTTATTGCTTCATAAAATTCATTAAGATTTAATAATGATAAATCTCCTTGAATATTTTTACTATATTTTATGATATTTGAATATGGCGGATGAGTACATATCAAATCTATCGAATTATCTTTAATACAATCCAAATTTCTAGCATTACATTCCATTAATTGTATAGCAGTATTTGCTTTAACTCTTGAAATTCTATCTTTAGCTATCTCTAATGCCTTAGGATTAATATCACACCCAATTGCTCTTCTATTTAACAATTTTGCTTCTATAAGCGTAGTTCCACTTCCTAAAAATTGATCTAACACTACATCATTTTGCTTTGAATATCTTAGAATAATATTTTTAGGAACAAATGGACTCCAATTACCTGGATAATCTCCTTTATGAGTAGCCCATTCTCCTCTTTCTTTAAAACTCCATAATGATTTTGTTTCTAATTTAAAAGCTTCATCCATTTTATTCACCTCTATACATATAATCTTAGGCAATATATATCCTTTATATACAAATTATGCTATTAATTATATAATTAATGTTGTACTTATATAAAAATACATTACTAAAAGGAGCGATATTATGAAATTAGATGAAGCTAAAAAGCTAATAGATGATTTAGCAGGTAAAAAGTTTGGACATATCTTAAAAGAAGAGCAAATGAGGGATATTATAAAAAATAAAGGAAAAAGTGGACAACTTTTGGAAATAACAATAGGTCTTAATTTGTCTAACACCAATTTAGATTTTGAAGATGGTGAACTTAAAACAAATAAATGTGACACTACAGGAAAGCCATTAGAAACAATGTTTATAACTCAAATTTCAACAATGATAGATGAACTGTTAAATAGCAATGATTTTTATCAAAGTAAACTTTATAAAAAAATGAATAATCTACTTTATGTGCCAATAAGTAAAGTTGGTGACCCATGTGATTGGATGTTCTTACCTTGTGTTCACGTAAATTTAGATGAGCCTAAATTCCATGATTTAAAATTACAATTAGAAAAAGATTACTATTCTATTTGTACTCAACTTAATGAACATATTGAAACTAGTAGCGATGGCTTTATTCATACTTCAAATGGCAAATATATTCAAATTCGTAGTAAAGATTCAAAACCTTATCATCCTATTCATTCTGATATATATAATAAAGAAATTTCAAATAAAAATCACGCCTTCTATTTTAAAAAGGAATTTATGAAATATATTGTAAATATAAAATAGAAAAAACAAATAAACTATCTAAACTTTATTAAGCATAGATAGTTTATTTGTTAATTTTTATCATTTAACGGTCCCCCACATATTTTATAATTTTACATATTACTACCCATTTATATTAATTATTGATTATATGTGATATTATACAATAAATTATTTTTTTACATTTTTCATCCTAATAATTGCTATTTTTAAATTTATTAAGCCATAATTACACCATTAAAATAACTATGGCATAGTAACTATACTTATACTGCACCTATTGACTCTACTTAACTTAACATAAGTTCTCTTCTCTTAACTTTAAATATAGCATAGCTCGTCCACTCCAATTCCAATAAGTAACATCTTGTTCTATAAATAGCCACTTTATTGATTTTAATATTGCTTCTATTGAATGGCCTATATCAAAGTTAATATTTCTATATTCTTCTTCTTTAACTAACTCACAATTATACAATTTATTAATAATAATTATTACTTTTTGGTATTCAGCAGGATTATAATTTTTCTTGTCTATTAAATCCTGTATAATATCCGAATGGCTAGGCATATGAACCCTTCCTCTTTCTTTAAATCGCACATTTTCAACATGTACCTCAAAGTCTACGCCTTTATTTAATGGCGCAGGTCTTCTTAAATATACCTTAGAGCCATCACTTATTTCTTCAACATCATATCTATATTTGGAACACTTTTCTCCAGTTCCAGTGCCTGGATCTTCATTTAAAAATTTTTTTATAACTTCTTCTCTTATCTGTTTTCTATTTCCATTAACATTTAGTTTTTCCGTTTTAATCAATATAATACCTCCCGCTTCCCTTATAAAAGTTAAAACTCAATTCATCTCATAAGCCCTATCAATGTATTCCTTAGCTTTTTCAAAATCCTGAGTATCCTTTATTGTAACTTCTAAATCACCAGTTCCCCAATGACCAATTTCACTTACATCCCTTGTGAAACCATTTTCAAGAGTAATCTCTTCGGGATTCAATCTTAAATATAGCATTATGCTTTTCATCCTAACTTCTACACATACAATATTCTTTATCTTTTTAAATGCACTATACAATTTAAGCTTATTCTCCGTTACATCATCACCAAGTGCTAAAATATAATTCCTAATGGAATCATACAATTCTCTTAGTTTTTCACTTGTAGTTTCTAGTTGATCATCAAATGTCTTATCCGTACTTTGTTTTGATACTTTTTCTTCATCTACATTATTAATTGGTGTGGCTACATTTGAGTTAATTAAATCAAACATCAACAATTCTTCTCCAAATTTTTTATATCTGATAAGATCTATATTTCTATTAATTTGCTTTACAGCATATTCATCATATTTCGTAAAATCTCCTGCTATGCAAATAAGACGTGGCATGCTCCAATCTAATTTATCAGAGTATTCTTTTCCTAATGTTTTCATAACTAGAAGTTCAAAATCTGCTTTATGGTCTAACAGCCAATCTAAATAAAATAATCCCTGATTTATTACATTTTCATTGCTAGCTCTTTTATATTCAAAAATTACAGGACAATTATTTTCATCAATGCCTAAACTATCCATACGACCACCATTAGATGTTACATATTCACTTTTAAGAAAAGTAACTCCAAAAAGTATAGGCATATTTTTTTCAATCAATGTCTGTAATTCTCGTTCTAGCGATGCCCATGTAGCTGGTAGTTCTTCTACTCCATTATGTATTTTAAACAGCTTAATATCTGACATATTATCCCTTCCATCTATAAAACTTTTTTAATCTCCTTAATTATATCATAACCATCTACTACCACAAGAAGCATAATCCATTTTGCTGTAGCCAAACAAATACGCAAATTAAATATCTTAACGCAAAACCCTCTATTCTGCGTATTTGTACAACCCCCTAACTCGAAAAATCCCCAAAACCGAAGTCTTGGGGAACATAAAACACACATCAATATTTAGTTAAAATCCTCCAAAGCCTTTGATATCAGCCTATTTGCGTACTATCTTAACTACCGTCTCAACATGGCTTGAGAGGATAGAATGAATGTCTTTCGATTTGTCGGTTGTCGGAAACATATCCACTGCATTTTTGGCACTATCGGTAGGAGGGAACATATCAATGACTATAACTTAGTTCCCTACCCCCATATAGTATCTATACCATCAAACTTATCAGTAACAAATAAGTTTTATTCGTAAATCCCATATGTCTTATTAACATTTTGAATAAAAATTATGCCGTTACCTGGCTTATCAATTTCCAACCTTTCACGTATTGAGGATACAATGTTTTCTGTTATATCTTCCTTAGAAAGAATCATAACCATTTCTTTTTCAGGTTCTATGTCCATGTTGAATAATTTGCTCGTTTCATTTACCCCTGATCCTCTTGCATTGATTATTGTTCCACCCTTTGATCCAGCAGCTTTTGCTGCTTCAATTACGTCCTCAGCCTTTCCTCTATTCACAATAGTTATAATAATCTGATACATAGGTTCATTTACACCTCTTTCTTCTTCATTTTCTTCGCATATACAACACCTTGATCCAATTATTTCACACATACTGGTAGTAAATACAATTCCATGATTTGGTTTTTCAAACTGAAAATCTTTGTTTAGTTCAACTAAAGCATGATCTGCAGTATGTTTGTCTGTTCCCATTAAAACTATTTCCTTCTTTTCATCATATAAGGAAAAGAACTTTAATAATGAATTATTAACAGTTCCTCTTCCCAGGAAAACTGTTCCCCCAGAAATTCCATATTCTTTAGCCTTATGCAAAACCCTGCTACCCGCTCCATAGTTTACAATTACATAAATCAATTCAAAAATAGGTATACTATCATAATTAATCATCCTTTTTTTTCAACTCCTTTAGTTTTTGACTTTAAAGCAAATACCAAACCTAAAGCTTCTAAGGTTATAATTGGTGTCATGGCAACCATCGCTATCATACCAAAACCATCAACCATCAAATCTGCCCCTTCAAAAGCATGTGCAGCCCCTTGAATAAAGGCTAAAATAAAAGTTGCTGTCATAGGCCCTGTTGCTACACCACCCGCATCAAAAGCTATCCCTACAAAAAGTTTAGGTGTAAAAAACATCAGCAATATACAGACAATATATCCGGGCAATAAGTAATGCCATAACTGTATATCTACCACCAAAACTCGAATAACCGATAGTGCTACTGCTAAACCAACTCCAATTGCCAATGGAACCAGTACTACTTTTCTCTTTACATAGCCACTCGTTATATCTTCAATCTGATGTGTCAAAACGTAAACAGCTGGTTCTGCTAGAATAGTTACCACTCCCAATATAAAACCAATAATAATAATGTACGCCTTATTATCTAATAAAACTAAATTATTACCTATACTCGTTCCTACATCCATAAAACCAGCATTGACTCCTAAGAAAAATATGAACAGTCCTACAAACGAAAACCCAAAACCTGTTAGTAGTTTACGCAAGTCTCTTTTCGATAATTTAAAAGTAACTTTTTGCAGAACCAACAGTATTACTAACAAAGGTAGGATAGCCATAAAACTATCTTTCAAATTATCTGGAATCATTCTAATAAATGGGCTGATTATAGAATCCGAGCCAGAAATACTCGAATCAAGTGCAGCAGAAAACTTATCCGTTTTCGTAAATATATCTAAAATCATAACTGATATAATAGCACCCGTTGATGCAATAGCAACCAATCCAAAGCTATCCTTTTCAGATGCTTTACTATTTTTTTTCAGCTTTGAAATACCAACAGAAAGGGATAAAATAAATGGCACTGCTAGTATCCCTGTTGTTGAGCCTGAAGCATCAAAGGAAATTGCTAAAAATTCTCTGGAAGTGAATATTGATAACCCGAATATAATTAGGTATAAAATGATTAGTATTTTATATAGGGGAACATTGTAGAAAACTCTTAAAAAACCTAATGCCAGTAAAATCGCTAAACCAATAGACACAATAACAAGTATGCTTATGCCTGGTATTTGTCCTGAAGTAACTAAATCAACTTGATTCGCAAGAACCATTAGCCCTGGCTCTGCAATTGATATAAAGAAACCAAGTATTAGTCCGCCTATCAGCACTATCCACAACTTATTTGATTTCGCAAGTGATGATCCTGTCAGATCTCCAAGTGGAGTGATCCCAATATCAATTCCAAGTAAAAAAATAGTCAAACCCAATACCACAAACAAAGAACCAATTAAAAATCTAATAATTAAAGGGGTTTCCATTGGTGATATAGTAAAATTAAGTATTAATACCATCACTGTAATCGGGAGGACCGAGAACAGTACTTCTTTAAATTTTGAAACAATTACATTCAAAGCAGTCATCCTTTCTCATTTAATTATACTTTCTATGATGTAAGCAACACCTCACTCATAAGTTTTCTCAGTTTCTATTCCTTGATTATTGTTTGGTAGTCTTTTTATACTTTTGCTGATGAGAAGAAGTTTTTTCAATCGCCATCAGACCAGATTCTTTTTTGTGAACATGATTCAAAAATAGTGTTCCTAGTAAAAGTCTATCCTTAACAGCAATCCGATTCCATTCATAACCTTTAAACAACTCTTTTACAAGAAAAACCTCTCCATCCAATAAATTATTCGTTTCTTTTATTGCAATTTCCAGCAACTCATTTACATCCATAATAATCACCCTCTCATAAAACATTATAACAACATTTATAACAACATTGTATACAACATTCTCGAAACAGTCAATATATAACTAAAAAAGATAACCGCCAAACCAAGGGCGTGCCCCTCAATTGACGGTCTAATCATTTGCTGTTACAACATTCTCTTTCTCATGGTATCTTTGGAAATAACGTATCTTCATAATCATTGGCCTCCTGAACCCTTTTTTGCCTTGCAAATAGTATTTTGAAATCTTCTTTGCATTTCTTCCTCTATAGGCACCACCAAATTACGATGATTATTAAATACTGCAGCTTTTACATCTATAGTTCCACCATTTGGCAGGCAAAAGTCAAAATCATCTACATTTTCTTGTCCCTCAAATATCATAAACATATCATCAATATCTACAAATATGTTATTAGCATTTAAATATTCATTAAAACATAATTCAGCAAGCTTTCCCACATAAGTTCGATTAATCCGAATAGTATTTCTTTCATTTATATCTCTAACATTTTCGGGATGCATCCTATCAAATTGGTTATTCTGCATAATTATATCAGTTGAAAATTCATATGCTCTATTTCTCATTTCCTGTGTTATATTTACAGTCGCCATACTATTACCCCCTCTTCTTCTGGAATATATTAACTATATTATATGATATGAGTATATGACATTACAATGTATATTTTAATTTTTGTGTTTGTTATCAATTGTTTTTATTTAATGGAGATAATTATTTTCAACCACTAGCTGTCATCTATTCTATCTCCACAACCCTTCGAAGTTATCTAATCTATCTCTACAACCCTTCACACATTACTGGGTCGACTTGTTTCCTTACCAAACAAAAATAAGGATTTCTAAGGTAATAAGACACTGCCGAACAACAGGCAGAAAATCTTATAACCTCGGAAACCCTTTATTTATTAGTATTTTAAAGTGCTCTATTTCTCAATCCTTGACATCAAGACAACACACTCAACATGGCTCGAGAGGATAGAATTGATGTCATTTGAGTATGTCCGTTCTCAGAAACATATCCACTGCGTTTTTGGGGTTATCGGTATACGGGAACATATCCACTACATCTCTTATGATGAGAATAATATGGCCTTTAACTTACCTAGGCTTGCGCAAATTTACTTTAAGTGGAGCATGATTTTATTTATTAGCGGTTTGAAGACTATATATAACAAATACCCCAAAAGACCCCCTATTGTATTTGTGATTAAGTCTGTTATATCTGCAGCACGAAAACCATTAATCAGCGGTTGGGTCAATTCAATACCCAAGCTAAATAAAAACGCCCAGAATAGAATGGATAATATATTCTGCTTTTTCACTACTGGTAGTAAAAATCCTAACGGTATCATCATAATTACATTAAGAATAATCTGGCGAACTGTATCGCCTCTACCCGAAAAATAATCATCAAAAGGTATCATATTCATCGGTATATACGGATGATTAAAAATAAATGGTATAGAAACAATAACTGGCATTAATGTAACATACAATACTAATGATATATAGATATACATAATTGTATTGACAAGCAACTTTGCTTTTCCTTTTGCTCTCCATCTATTAAAAAAGACAACTTTATATAATATAGCTAGCACCACAAAATCGATAATGATCTTCATATTATTACTCATGTATACTCCTTTACGAATTATAAATTATCTTCTCCTACACATTTTTCTTCAAATATAAAACATTTATGTCCAATCACCTGTCCCATTTTTTAATCAATTTAAGAATCCCCTAATCGCTGTCTTAATTTTATTATAGGGTGATTCTTTAATTTTCTACTTGATGTCGTTTAAAGCTAAAATATGCCCCCATTACCATTAGAATCGATAGTATACTGGCAACAACCATCGCAGTAGAAGGTAGCATAATTACATTACCAAATAGATAAAATGCTTCAAAAGTTTTAAAATGATTTACACCTATTAATATATTAGTAGGTAGAAACATTAGGATTTTCTGCACTATCCTACTAGCAAATATATCGAGGTGCGCTGTAGGAAGCAGAGTAATGATCGCACTAATAATGAGTGATATAAAAGCTGTTTTACTTCTAGATGAAATAAACAAAATCATAGAAGTCAAAAACAATAGACCAACAAAGCTCATAGCTGTCACAGCTAAATAGCTTGTTAGATAGGTAAATGCGTAAGGACTTGGATTCACAGCCCAGTTCTGCACAAAAGATTTCGAACCTTCTATCCCAAAGAAGGAGAATATAATAGCAATATTAATGAGCTGTATTAATAACCATGACAAAACTGCAAGTGAAAATCCTACGATCATCTTTGCTTTAATTAATTTGCTCTTTCCATACTTTGCGCTAAGAAGAAGTGAATCTGTTTTTTTACCATATTCATAAGAAAACATTGGTGTTAGTACCACAATTAAGAGTAGACCAATAGTAAAAGGTAGGACTGTTTGCATAGCATGTAGCCTTGACCACCCCCACCCGTAATCGTAATAGGCCTTATACTCATTACTTAAATATCCATACATTTCCTCCGCTTTTGAAGCCAAAGCCTCACCCTTTTGACCTTCATAGGTTTCACGATAATATTCAGCTGTTTCCTTTCCAAATTTATCAGCCCACTCATAAAAGTTTGACGCTACTTCAGGATCTTCTAAACTCTGAAGCTCTCGACTATTAAAAACATCTTCCCTAATAAATCTTCCAATATTGTCAGGAGAATTGATGGTTTCTTCCGAAAGTCCTTGAGCAAGCAATTCCTCAGTTATCCTTTTACGTTCTTCCTCGTTAACCTGGTTAGCTGGATTATTCAATATTCCATTTTTCAAATCCATGATATGTTGTGTCCATGCATCATCAATCAAACCTGCGAAACTTGATTGTTCCTGTTGAAGTTGGGTTACTTTTTCCTTGCTATATGGCATACCATGAGTTGGTTCACTTCCAAATGTTCCAAAGAATATCATTAATATATCAACAAGTAGAATTACTATAAAAATTCCTAAAACCATTGGTCTACGTATACTTTTATTTATCTCAAATTTTATTAATTCTTTCAAAGTCATCACCTCCGCTAATTTTCCACTTGACGTTGTTTAAATGTTCGATATGCTATTAACACCATAAGACCAGTTAACATAATAGCCACCATTGGTACTGCGTATTGCATTAAAAGTGCATTTCCAAAAACATAATAAGCCTTAAAGAATATAAAATGATTGGTAGCTATTAGCATCTGAGTAGGCATGAAAGGCGACAATTCACCTAGAAAACCTTCAATAGTTGATACATCTCCCATAACTGGAAACAATAACACCACACCACTTACCAATAATGAAATAAAAGGATTTTTTGTCTTTGCAGATATAAGAAGAATAGCTGCCGCAAAAAACAGTATACCTATAAAGCTCATGAATGTTACCGCAAGATAATTTGTTAGCTGTGTAAAGGGAAATGGGCTATTGTTAAATACCCAATCCTGCACAAAGGTATGTGCCCCTTGCAAGTTAAACAATCCTGCCACCAAAAGTAGGTTTGTAATCTGTATAATTAACCAAAAACCTATAGTTACTAAAAAGGCTGCTATTAATTTCGCGTGAATCAGTCTACTTTTACCGTATTTGGAAGATAATAAAAGACTGTCGGTCTTCTGACTATATTCCCCTGAAAAGATAGTGGATAATGTTATAATTAAAAATATTCCCATTATGAATGGCATTAGGTACTGCATGGAAATTAGCTTAATCCAACCTAGATTATAATCATAATGCGCAGTATAGTTTGTAGCTAGATAACTATACATTTCTTCAGCCTTTGCAGCAAGAACCTCACCTTTATTTCCCATAAACTCTGTCCGATAGACATTTCCCTGCATGATGGAAAACTTCTGAGCATTATTATAAAATTCGGATGAGGCTTCCGCATTAAGGAGAACCCTATATGGTAAACTATATATTAACTCCGGCTTTAAAAAAGCAGTATTATCCATGCTATCGACATATTCTTCTGTGTAACCCCTTTGAAGATAATTCTCTTGCACCTTTTTCTTCTCGTCTTGGGACATCAAATAATCGGGATTCTTCCTGATTTCTTGTAGCTTTGTCTGTATTAAATTGGCCCACTCTTGATTGATTTCACCTGCGTATTTTGATTGCTCCGTTCTCTGCAATTCTATATCTTGGCGCTGAACAATATTACCACCACTATCTAAAAATATAGTAATACCATTAACAGCAAGTAAAATAAAAATGGTTATTAGAGATAGAGGACGTAGCAGCATCTTTTTAATTTCAAACTGAACAACACCTACCATCTACGCTTCCTCCTTGAAATGGTAGAGATACAAGTCTTCAAGGTTTGGGGAAACATTTAACGCATTTTCGGCAGGGCGTTCTTCTGATATGATACGAAGCTCCACCTTATCACCGTTATGTTTTAGATTGCTTATAATAAACTTATTATTATATCTATCAACATCTTTTGAAGAGACTTCGCAACTCCAAACGAAATCCTTTATGTTATCGCAAATACGATCTGCGGTAGCCTCTTGAAATAGTTGTCCATTTTTCATAATCATAATCTTGTCCGCAATGTATTCGATATCGGAGACAATATGAGTAGAAAGCAAGATTATCTTTCCAGTAGAATGATCGCTGATGATATTGCGAAATTTTGCTCGTTCCTTTGGGTCAAGCCCCGCAGTGGGTTCATCTAAAATAAGTATTTTAGGGTCATTAATCAACGATTGGGCAATTCCTAACCTCTGACGCATACCACCAGAATAAGTCTTAATCTTCTTCTTCCTTACCTCATAAAGTCCCACCATCTCCAGCAAATCTTTACATCTATTTTTAGCAGTCAGCTTCGGCAAACCTTTTAAGGATGATAAATACATCATGAAGTCCCAAGCTGTAAAGTCAGGATAATATCCGAAGTTTTGTGGTAAATATCCTAAAAGCTCACGATAATCTTCACCCAATGTTGATATACTTACCCCATCCAATAATACTTCTCCCGATGTAGGACGTAATATGTCGCACATCATACGCATTAATGTGGTCTTACCTGAGCCATTTGCACCAAGCAATCCATTAATACCCTCGGTGAATGTGGCAGAAAAGCGATCCACTGCTAATTTATTTCCATATTGTTTTGTTAATTTATTGATTTTTAGTTCCACTGGATAAGTACCTCCTTATTTGTAATAGAATGCATAAAATAATAAAGTTCAGCTAGTAAAAATACTGTTGTTACCACAAATAAAATAATCCACATTGTTTGGCTTATGGCTACAAAAAAGCTAAGTTCTGTTATCAAATTCATTAAAACAATCAAGCAAAGAGAAATGCCACTAGATACTGCAAAAGAACGTATCTTTGCAAAATGAAACACAAGCAGATTAATTCCATTTACAATGTTAAAAGGCACTAATCCATAGAATACTGTTTGAGTAAAAGGCATACTATAATTGATAGACACAAAAGCAATGATCATAGTTATTACCACAAGATTTATGCTTCCTAAGATAAATAGTCGTGCTGCCAAAAGCTTCGAAACACTATTCTTACATGTACCCTCTAGTTCAGTCATACCGTAAACAGCACTTTTGACTAATTCTGGTACGGCAAAGAAGGCAAGTATAGGTGTTACGCTGAATAATATCTTTTGTATTTCAAAGTGTGGCACGGTTAAGTTAGTAAAAAGTAGTATTATCGCAATAATAGCAACAATCTGGGTTCCCCAAAGATATGGTGAAATATATCTTGCTTGGTCTTTGAGTAGAATGCTAAATGGTGTTTTAGAACGTACCATACGGCTCATCATTTCCTGCCCCAGCAATATGGTCATAGAAATATCACTTTCTTTACCTGGTGGAACTTGATATTGATTAAGCATCTCATTAAAATTATCCCTATCTTTCAAAGTAATCCTCCTCATTAAATAATTTTTTGAGTTTATCCTTACCTTGTTTCAGTCGTGACTTTACTGTAGATAAATTTGCACCCGTAATCTTTGCAATATCCTTTGCCTTCATATCATGATAGTAATAGAGTATAATTGCATCTTTTTGAATATCAGGAAGCTCATCAATTTTACTCTTAATAAAAATTGCCTCTTCACTTCTTATGATATTTTCAATGGGAGCTGGTTTGTCATCACCTTTCTGTAAGTCATCAATATTTTCATAGGCTTGACGTGGCTTTCTGTAATAGTCATTGCAAGTATTAACTGCAATTGTAAATAAAAAATTAATAAACTTCCCACTAAAGCGATAATCATAAATGGATTTTACCAGTTTTAAAAAGATCTCTTGTGTTAAGTCGGAGGCGACCACTTGATTTCCTGTTCGTCTGACACAGTAACTATAAATATTTTGATAGTACTTTCTCACTAAAATATCAAATGCTTGTTTATCACCCTTTTGTATCTGTCGTATTAATTGAAAATCTTTAATAAAGATCGCCTCCTTTCGGTACAAAGTCCTACACTTATATTAACGAGTATTACTGATTAAAGGATTTAAAATTCCTAGAAAAACTTTAAAATATAAAGAAAAAATGAGAAACCGCCAACCAAGAGAGTATATTTCCTGATTGACGATCGGACATCAATATTATGTTTCTATGTCTATTTCAACACCTGACTTAAATTCCACCTCAATCCTGTCATCGTGTATCGTAACTTTTTCTATTAGCCGCCTTACTAATTGCTCATCATATTCCTCTAACTCGCAGGATTGCTCATTCAAGAAATCACTCATTTCAGCGATTCGTTGCCTTTTCCCTTCTCGATCTGCATTCTCTACAAGTGCATTTTGCTTTAACTCCCGAAGTCTATATATTTCATCAGCCACATCTTCATAGTCATTTTTTGATTTTGCTTGTATAAGGAGCTGTTGTTGTAACTCTTCCAGTTTTCTATCAATATCATCGGTGGTATTATCATTTTCTTCATTGAGGACGGTAGCTATGTTTTTCTGTAACACTGATAGGAAGGGTTCTTTGTTAGCTAAAAGTTCATTAATAGCCTTAACCACTGCTGCCTGTAATGTTTCCTCGTTTATGGTAGGAGCCGTACATTCAGAGCCTTTTTCCTCTAAACGACTGACACACCTCCAAACAATAGACTTGTAACCTCGATTATTCCAGTGTACTCGTCGGTAAATATCGCCACATTGTCCACAGTAAACAATACTTGATAAAGCATACTTACTACTATAGACTCTCTTTTTACCGCCTTTACCTCCTCGGAGATTCGCTCTTCGAACCATCTCTTCTTGAACCTGCATAAAAAGCTCGCGTGGAATAATAGGCTCATGGCTGTTTTCTACATAATACTGTGGAACGATACCGTTATTCTTTACTCGCTTTTTAGAAAGGAAATCAACTGTGTATGTCTTTTGTAGAAGGGCATCACCGATATACTTTTCATTCTGCAGTATCTTTTTCAGTGTTTCCGGTCTCCATTTAGCTTTGCCTGCTGCTGTAAGAATACCGTCCGCTTCTAGCCCTCTGGCTATCTGTAAAAGGCTAGCACCCTCAAGATACTCCCTGTAAATCCGTTTAACAATCTCAGCACCCTCTGGATCAATCACCAGTTGCTTGTTTTCATCCTTAGTGTATCCAAGGAAACGCTTATGGTTGACCTGAACCTCACCTTGCTGATAACGATATTGTATACCTAACTTAACGTTCTGGCTTAAGGACTGGCTTTCCTGCTGGGCAAGTGATGCCATAATGGTAAGTAGCACCTCACCCTTAGAATCCATGGTGTTGATGTTCTCTTTCTCGAAGAATACAGCGATGTTTTTATCCTTTAACTGACGGATGTATTTAAGGCAATCCAACGTGTTTCTGGCAAATCGGCTGATTGATTTTGTGATGATCATGTCAATATTGCCTGCCATACACTCCTCAATCATGCGGTTAAATTCATCACGCTTTTTCGTATTGGTACCAGTGATACCGTCATCCGCAAAAATACCTGCCAATTCCCATTCCTTGTTCCTCTTGATATAGTTTGTATAATGCTCAATCTGAATTTCGTAACTTGAGGACTGTTCCTCACTATCCGTTGAAACTCGGCAATAAGCTGCCACTCGTATTTTGGGTTTACTCTCCCTATTTTTATTATTTCCGATTCGTTTAATTGCTGGAATTACTGTTACATTCCTGCTAACTGCCACTGGTTACACCTCACTTTCTATCAAACTGTAAGCATATTCTGCCTGCTTATATGGATCGTCATATTTTTGTACCAGAGGTTTTGCTTTGAACTTTACAGGATAATCCGTTTTCGGTACATCTTTAGGCTCCCATATCCTTCCGAGTTTTTCTGCTCGCTTTTGTTTTTCTAACCTTGCTTTTTCAAATATCTCCTCATCAATAATTGAAGGGTAGAA
Source organism: Clostridium tetanomorphum (assembly GCF_017873215.1). GTDB lineage: Bacteria > Bacillota > Clostridia > Clostridiales > Clostridiaceae > Clostridium_AO > Clostridium_AO tetanomorphum. Next base: position 374,981 of record NZ_JAGGKA010000001.1, on the reverse strand, counting down.
TTCGTCTCCAAGGTATTGCTTGTTCTGTAGCATCCTACTTACTGTGGCATGGTAGCAATCTATCCCAGCTTTTATTGCAGCATTCTTCAAAGATAATCCTGACAAGTAACCTGAAAATAACTCTTTTACTTGTTCTGCTGCTTTATCATCTACAACAGCCTTTCCATCTTCAATTCTATATCCAAAGGGTGTGTGACCCATCTAATTCACCAACCTTTCTTTCAGTGTGATTCCACATTTTAATACAAACCCAACTACCTCCCGTGAAAAGACAATAATCTTCTCTACATAATTTTCAAACAGCTCATCCTCATAGGCTGTGAGCATTTTGGACTTAGTCGTAAACTTAAGAAGTCGGTCAACTTCCTCTACTTTTGTAAAATTTCCGTTGACAGAATGGGTAAGTTGTTCCTTTTCCGCAAAAAGACTTTCTCTTTCTGCTTCCAATGAATTCTTTTCTTTATTAAACAGAGCAGGTTCCAGATATCCTTTGGCCATTAAGCCCGTCAGCATCTGACTTTGCTCCATGTTGTTTTCTATCTTGGTTTCCAACTCTTCGATTCTACGAAAACTCTCTGCATTATTCTGGCTGCGTAACCCATTCAAAAGTGGCCTTAATATGAACTTGTGACCAAAAATGAGTTTATTCATCATCGTAACAAATGCAGTCTTTATATCTTCATCTCGTATGAACTGCATGGAACATTCCGTTATCTGGCTAATATGCTTACTACAGCACCAAGCAATGTACTCTCTTCTTCCAGATGAATGAATCCGTCTTTTAAAGGTACTGCCACATTCCGAGCAAATAATCTTACCGGAAAAAGAATATCGGTTTAGATATTTACTGTTGCGCTTTTCGATTCCTTTTTCCTTTGCCCTCTGATTGAGAGTAGCTTCCACAGCTTCAAAATCTTCATGGCTGATAATTGCCTCATGATGATTTTCTACTAGGTACATATTTTTCTCACCGTAATTGGTGTGCCTGTTAAAACGGCTGTCAGTATAGGTCTTTTGCAAAATAACATCGCCAGTATATTTTTCATTGGTCAACATTCCACGAATGGTAGTAGCTGTCCAACGACCACCTCTTTTTGAAGGTATACCCTTTCGATTAAGATCATCTGCAATTTTCTGTGTACCTTTGCCGGATAATACTTCTGCAAAAATATACTTCACAATTTCAGCCTGCTTAGGATTTACTATCATGCGACCGTCAATGTTTTGATAGCCATAGGGTGGGTAGGAAATTTTAAATGTTCCGTTTTGAAATCGTCTTTGAATTGCCCATTTAGTATTTTCTGAAATAGAAATTGACTCACTCTCTGCAAGGCCACTTAAAATGGAGAGCATCAATTCACTTTCCATTGACCCTGTATTAATGTTTTCCTTCTCAAAATAAATATGAACCCCAAGGTCCATCAGTTTACGAACCATCTCTAAACAGTCTGTAGTATTTCTAGCAAACCTACTGATGGACTTTGTAATAATTAAGTCAATGCTTCTGGTTTCACAGTCTGATAACATTCTAAGTAAGCCAGAGCGATTCTCCTTTTTCGTACCACTGATACCCTCGTCATAGTATAAGCCTGCATATTCCCATTCTGGATTTGCCTTAATGTAGGTCTCATAATGAGCCTTTTGTGCTTGCAGGCTGACTAGTTGTTCATCACTATCTGTAGAAACTCGACAGTAGGCAACTACTCGTGTTTTTGGCTTAAAAATATAATCTTGATTTCCTTCTATTTTCGTTATCTTTTTCATCGCCTCACCTCCTTCTTGGTAGGTCACATATTACCTCTGAAACCCTTATATATCAACGACTTCAGGGCATTATCTCTGCTAAAAAAGGAGAGAAAGTTTGGCGGTTGAGTGCGTCTATCTTGTTGAATTCTGCTTCCGTTATTAAACCTTTTTGGAGCATCTTTCTAAGTAATTTCTCTGCCTGAATATAATCAAACTCACGCTGTAGCTGCTCCTGTGACATTTTCTTTAACTCGATGCTTTTGTTTATAAGCTCATCCGAGATCTTCATGACTTTTTTATCCTCATTCTGATTCACTTAGAATCACCTCCTACCTAATAGCCGCGGGAACAGGTCGAAGTTGAGGATTTGTAAAAATTAAATAAAATCAGAGCATAAAAAAAGAGCCTGCAAGGGAATAACCCCCCCACAGGCTATATACATCTAATAGTTAATATTTTTAGGGAATCTCTGTAAAGCTAAAGCATAATTGCTTATTACTCGCTCCCTTTGATTAATCATACTTAATAAATGCATCCGTAAATCCTGCCTTTTTAGCTTTGGCAAGCTGTGCCTCAGCATTTGCTTTGAAAGTGTATGCACCTATTTGTACACGATAGTATTTCTTTTTCGCTGGTTCTGCTGATTTTTCTTCTTCGCTTAGAAGTTTCTTAACATCTGCTCTAAAGGTATCCATGGTCTTGCCATGCTTAGGAAACCAGTGCATAACATCCGCATGGTTACTGGCTATACCTTGCTTATAGCCTTCACTATGACAGAGGATATCCTTCTCACTTAGTCCATAGAGTTTGCAAAGATGTACACAAAGCTCTACTGCTTCCTTATAAACAGCAGAAAAATACGAGGCATCGGTTAGACCGTCCTCGCAAATCTCAAATCCTATATGGGTATTATTCGCATCCCCTCCAGCATGCCAACCACGATGATTCCAAGGCAATGTTTGGTATGTGGCAATGGAGCCATCTGCTAATTTACCAATAAAAGCATGGACGCAAACTTGACGACCTCCAGGTTTATCCTGATTCCAATGATTGTTGTATTGGTTCTTTCCGAGCAAACCATCATCTGGACCAACATATCTCTTCAACCATGGGTTGTTAGCCCCTGTTGAATGAACCATTATACCCTTCGGTTTTATTGTTTTGCCTGCTTTGTAGCAGGCGTTGTTCGTAAGTATTAGTTTGTATAATTTCATTATAATCACCTCAACATTTAATCATTTGGCTCAGGTGTAAGATGGACAGGATACAGGTGATAGGTAAACTTTAAATCACAATAAGCATTTGATGATGTTCCATCACTTCCCATACAGATATACAGTCCGTAACCGGCTGGAACTCTGGCCTGCCGCATTTGAATATGAATGTGTAAGGATTCTGCTGAAGTATTCGATCCGACAGGTGTACTCCGTTGAATTCTAGTGAACGTCTCCTCATCATTGGAAATATACAAGTCCAGTTCCTTTTCACTAGTATCCGATTGACGACAAAGAGTTATCAAATGGCAATCATAAGCCGTCGTATACAATTCTCCGCCCTGACCGCCAATAACCACACTATTAATAGGTAATATCGTGTGCAAAGGACCACGGACACTGTTTGCACCGCCTGAACCCGTGACATTACCCGACAAAATATATCTTGAATAGGCCGAACGGGTGAAGTCACTAATAATAGCCGTTGCTGTGGATGAGAGCGGTATTGCGGAAGTCACATTTTCTGCTCTTTCAAGTAGAAAAAGGCTCTCACCTGCCTCAACGGTAGTACTACCTATGGAAAACCTTTGACTTGTCCAGTAAGCTGTACATATTGGGTTTGGATCAGTCCCAGTTCCATAGGCAATATTCATTTCGTCATCAATGCCCCTTATAGCTCTAGCAAGTGTCTTAACTGTATTACGAAGGGTGTCTTGAATTAGAACCTGCACATTATTTGTAGCTGGACTGCCCAAAGCTGTAACGAAAGTATATGTTATCGTGCCAATTACTACATTGTTTCCATTTGCTATATTGCTAAATGTGATGGCTGCCCTCCGGCTAATCATATCCGGTGCACTAGCTGTTTCTATTGGATGCAAATGGTTGAGTAGAATACCTGTCCGCCTATATAGATTTTCGCGGGTATCCTCAACCAAATTGTGTGTTGTATTTAGCAAATCATAGTTGTTGTTTAATAGATTGTAAGTGAGGTTGAGCAGATTATTTATTTCATCAATATCCAGTTCAGCTAAAGCTGAAAGCACTTTATTTAACCATTCCTGTGCAGGAGGTTCTGGTGGTTCAACAATTCCATCCACAAGAGCATCCTCGACTATGGTTAGTATTCTTGCACTCTTTCCAACCACATCACCATAAGTAACCCTTATTTCAAGCCGACCAACACCAACAAATGATGTGTCCGTTGCATTGGGCTGCCATGTAAGGACACCATCAGCGTAGTTCGTGACTACCGGATATGCAACCCCATCAGGCCTTTTGTAAATCGCATTTAAGGAGGCACTTGGGTAGTTATTTTCCAGTAGGCTTGATACATCAAACTCAATATTTCGGTAATTGTGTTCACCGCGTCGACCAATGAATACCGTTACCGCTTTTGTTAAGTCAATCATATTTCATCACCTGGCTTAGGAGGTTCCTCATCACGACCATGTAGTTGCTTAAGAACCGCCTTTAGTTTTTCTGGGATGGGTAGCCCAATATGACCTGCATTCTCCAAAATGGATACACCCTCGTTACTTAGATAGAAAAAGATTACCGCCGTTCGCAAAGCGCTGCCATTGTATCCTGCACTCCCCAAAATTTGTGTATCAAGAATATGAGCGATACCTACCATTACAAAGATGAGCACCTTTTTGAAAATTCCCTTGGCACCAATTTCGCTGGACAGCTTTTTATCTGTAATCGCACAAAGGACACCTGTCAGATAATCAATAGCTACAAAAGTGACCAGTGTATATAGAAATCCGTCAAACCCGCCGAGAAACCATCCAAGAAAAGCACCAACAGCCGCAAAAGCTAACTGTATCCAATTCCAAATCTCTTTCACTGTAAACACCTCCATTACATTAATTTGTGTATTTAAAAAAGCACCCCTGTAAAATACAAGAGTGCTGTTGCCGTATCACACACCTTACAGCATCAGTATAAGATCGTGGATTTGTTGCATCACATCCGCCTTTGGACGCCCTGTTCCAATAGGGAGCCATGTCACAGGTGGTATATCAAATGCTGTAGAAGAGTCAAAACCATTAACCACTGTAATGATATTATCAATAGCTTTTCGGATTTCAGTAATGTGAGATGGCCATTTTTTAACTGTTGTTCTTCCCGCAATAATTTCTTCATTCCAAATTATTGGGGATAAGTTGTAATAACTTAGCACTATATTTAAAGCGGTTCGAAGCGTCTGAATATGTGCTGCCTTTACAACAGTCTCATTTGCAGTAATCGTTTCAAAAGGTGGCTGTAATATAGTAAATGTCCGGACAACTTCTGCGCTTGCCGACTCAATATCACTATCAAGACAGCGGAAGGTTACAGTATGGTTTCCTACTGCAAGCGGTTCCGCTTGGTACACTGTACTAACACCATTTCCCAGATAGCCACTCGTAGAAAATCTCTCAGGATTATCCACACTATTAACCCACTCACCTGAATCAATCTTTACTTCCACAATCTGTGTCTGACCGTCTGGTTCAGTACCTGTAGTAATCATAAAGCGTGGTGTGGTGTTATAAGTAGACTTTCCGGTCATAGGACTGACGATGATCGGAGCAGCAGGCGGACTGTTTTTCTTTACCGTGTTACTAACCACATGGCTTGAAACTGCATCAAGTGTATCTGTTACGCTTATTCGATAGCGGGTATATATTCCAGGTACCGGGGAAGCATTTACCTGATGGGTACCTGAAGTAGCACTTGAAATAATAGTAGTCAATGCTTCGTATACCGACCAATTTATACCGTCTGCTGATGTAGCTTGTTGAATAACATATTGCTTGATAGCACTGGTTCCCGGTATTGTTCCGCTCCACATAAGAGTTACTGTATTCGTCTCATATATTGAAGGAGTTGCAGTAAAAGAAGTAGGCGGAATGGGCAGTGTATTTCTGCGGACAGTGTTACTAGATATAGTCCAGTCAGAATAAAAACTCTCTCCAGCCGTGCCACGTGTCCTAACTCTAAACCTACGGTAATAACCGCGAGTTGTCGGTGGGACAACAACTACGCTGCCAATTGTTGTTGAGGTAACCACTATTGTTAATGCTGTCCATGCTCCCCATGTGCTGTTATCTGCCGAGTCACTATATTGAATTTCATAGGATGTGATGGTGTTGCCTGCTCCACTGGATGCACCACTCCATGAAAGAGTAACATTTCCTTCAGCTAAAGTTGAACTTACCGAGCAAGCAGTCGGTGCTCCACAAGCCGTGATATCACAGTAGATGCTATTACTGATTTTTTCCGAGGAGTAGACATCGAGATTATCTATCGTCCATACACCAAATTGAGTATATGTTCCTGGAACTCGTGACACGTTAGGGTTATAACTACCTCCACTGGCCGATAGGGCTAAAATGGTTAGAACATTCCATGAACTCCATGTGCTGTTATCCGTAGATGTTCTACTGGCAATCTGGTATCCCTTGATTGCACTCGTACTTCCAGAAGCACCGCTCCAAGTAAGCGTGATTGTTTCATCACTATAATTGATTGGAGTAGCAGTTACTGTAGTTGGTGGACTAGGAACTGTGTTTCTGCGAACAGAGTTCGATGATACTCTCCAGCCTGAATAATAACTTGCTCCTGCTGTACCTCGAGTTCGCACCCGAAACCTACGATAATTACCCCGTGTTGATGGTGGTGCAACTGACAAGCTGCCACTAGTGGCCGTGGTGGTTACTGTAGTTAGTGCTGTCCACGATCCCCAATTCAAGTTGTCAGCAGAATCACTATACTGTATCTCGTAGGAGGAGATGGCATTATTTGTACCACCGGAAGCACCACTCCATGATAATGTAACATTGTCCTCCGAGAGAGTTGCACTCAATGAACAGGATGTCGGAGCACTACAAGCTGTGGTTCTTATTGCCCAGTTAATGGTTAACACTATCTGGCTTAAATCATCTCTGGCTCGAAATCCCATATAGTTTAGTGTGCTGGAGCCAGCATCCATGAATAAACAATTACTAGCTCCACTACCGATGGAATCAATGAGTGCGGTGGAAATTGCGATATCCTTTGTACCCTGTCCGGCAGAAACAGTATAGCTATATCCAGAAGTAACTTTCGTAGGTCTACTCCCGGATATGCTGGTACCCGAACTAGGAGATGGCAAACCATATGCATTTCCAGCATATAGCGTTATCGTTCTAGCTGAACCCCAATCACCTGCAGCTATCCTAACAAGACGAATACTGGCAGAGGTAGGATAATAGTTTGCATAGGTATTTCGAATACTTGTAAGGTCAAATAACATGGCACCAACATTTTCATAATTATTGGCTGGGGCATAAACCCCTTGTCGAACGTAATCGGTTACACCAGCAATCCAACTGCCATTACGCCATGTACAAGCATTTATCGCTTGATAGGTTGCCATAGAAATTCACCTCACTCGTAAACCGCCGATACCAATGAGTTCACTAACCCACAAAGGCTGGTGTTTAATCTGGTATCAGTAATGTTATTTGCTGCTATTGATGTAGCCGCAGCAGGTATAAGAACGTCTGCAATACCGAGTTCATATACATCGCTGGTTCTTGTTAAGTCTGGGGCCACTGGTGTAGCAGCTGGAGTCCCTGTAACAACTGCAAGCTGAATATTCCTGCTGATTTGGCTTAAGCGAACAACAATCCGGTCAATGCGTGGATTGCTACCGTGCGCTGTAGTGAGAGGCATATTTAACGCATCTGTATTCTCATATCTATATCCATTAATCCACGCACTTCCAGCCGCCACGCTTACTGCCAATCCCATCCCTGGTGATACCTGCAGATTTGTAGCTGTTTTATAAAATATCCCGTTTGAAACAAGACTTCCAAAGTATGCTGCAAAATCCGTGGCATCATAGACTCTATCTCCATCGGATGAATTGAAAAATCCGCTTTTCTCCATACAAAAATTCCTCCTTCCTAGATGGTTTTCGTATACTCGATAACCACGTAGCCCGTATAATCTGTCCGGTCAATACCAGGTTCAACAACGACATTTGTTTTATCCACATAAAGACCGATTTGTGAAGCGAAGTTGTTATACCGTGCAAGCGGTAGTGGCAAGAAGTTGGTGCCATTTGTTGCAAAGCCAGATAAACTAACAACTGTACTTAGGTTTGCTATGCCATGGGCTACACTCCCAGGAGTAGCGTTGGGAAGGGAGCCGAGGTTTACTACTTTTCGATATATTGCCTTACCATCTATCCATAGACGCCCTGTGTTTTGTTCTGTCATAGAGTAATCAGTAAACGCAGAGGAGATTTTAGTTGCAGTAATCGTTCGTTCTGCAATCTTGGCACCAGTGACCGCTCCATTTGCAATCCGTGATGTAGTTATTGGATCGTTATTAATATTCAACCAGTTCGCTTCACCAGACGGATTGTTAAATACAAAAACAGATATCACATAAAACGTCATTGTGTTGCGAGATATAAAAAATCCCATTGCCCGCTGATATCCGTTTCCCGTGTTATCCCCGCTATGCTTAACCAAAAAGACATGCCCGTCATCGCTTGGCTGATCACTGAATTTGTTGCCGCTCCACGAGGTGAAATAAAAAGCATCTCCAGGGCTCATATGATGCAGGGCATACTGGCCGATCGATATAGTTCCTTCTCCAACAATTACCTCAAGTGAGGGCAGTTTCCCAAACAGATTGTTAATACTATCGGTAACAGTATCTCCTTGGATATTGGGGTCAAGGTCATGAATATCTCCAAGTGTTTCTGACACATTGCCTAATGCTTCTGCAATATCAGAGATGCCAGTTGGGGCAGATAATGCCGTTTTAACCTCACTCATATCAGAGCGAATTTTTTGAGCTATTGTTAGCTCGCTCTTTCCGAATACTACGCTGATGCTTTGACCGTCCGCGTCATAAGTCTCCTCCACTTCAGCGATGCGTGTTGTCATAGATACACCCCATGCTTTGGAAATTACCTTAACAACCTGGCCAAGGTCAAAGTCTACCTTATAAGTTAGGTTGCCATGTGGGTTAACTGATGTATCAAAGGAATAACGTATTACTTGCTCATTTAGCTTGCTCTGCCCACGAAAAATCAGCGTATTGATATAATCCACTCCAAAATCTTCTGCCCGTAGGTCTTTAGCATCCACAAAAATCTCATGTCGTGTTTCTCCCGATCCACTTGTAATTGCTACAAATGTCCGCTCTGCACCTTCGCCCTCCCCACCAACAAGAGCGGTGTTAGCAAAATCTGCTGCACTTACTGTATAAACCTGCTCAGTTAAGTTCTCGTACTCCTTAGAGAACACTGCCTGTGATTCAGTCCCCTTATACAGCATTATTGTAAAAACCCCTGTTTCAGGAGTAAAAATAGTCTTGATACCAACCTCCGAAACTTCACATAGTTCCGTCACTGCGCCCATCAAGTTGCGGTACGAAATTTGGGTGCTGATGGGTATACCCAGGTTTGGAGATGAAAAGGATATACCGCTAATCTTTCTTGCTACATCAGAAGGATTGATAAGATTATTTTCTATAAGTTGCTCTACACAATCAGAAATATCACCGGACAATTTCTCCGTTTGCCATACAATGCGTCTAGCAAGAAAAGACGTGGCAAAGCGACCACTTACTGTAATAAATTCCTGATCCGTCTGAGACAAGGAAAGATGCTCAATAATCCCAGCTTCTTCATCATCGTTCTTCCAAATGATATTTCCTTCTTTTAGAAGTTCGGCATTCTCTTGTGTGGCGATGGCTTTTAGTTCAAATGAACCACACTGAGAATAACGCCGTGTCCATCGAAGATATTCGAAAGATTCCACGATGCCCACAAGCTCCCGGTTTGTATTAAAGATATATAGTTCCATACTCACACCCCCAGAAATTGTGGACGAAAGTAAATACTGACCTCCAACAGTTCCATATTAACTGAAGCGTCATAGCGCAGTGTGTTAGTACCTGCAGCAAGCTGGAAAAACGTTGAATTGGTGTCCAATAGTGAAAAAGCATTTGTAACCGTTGAGCCTACAACCTGGACCACACGCTTACCAGCGAAATGGGTATACACACGAAGTTCATCACCAGCACTCATTGTAGTGAGAAGCCGGATATATTCTCCCGTGTCTATGTTTAGTAGTTCAGGGTTGGTAACCGTACCCAGTGCTCGAAATACGATTTCGCATCCACAAGATACATCACCAATGTTTTCTACTGTGATGATTTGACTCGGTTGGCGCATTCCAAACTCCATACCACTTACTGGTATCTCCAGTTCAAACTCAAATAGAGGTATCCATGATGCCAGTTCCTCTCTCACCTCATCCAATGTTTCGAAGAAAGGGGATGGACATAGTAAACTTACAAAGAAGTTTGGTATGCGTTGTCTAGTAGAAACAGTAAATCCTGCTTCCTCTACCACACAAGCAATTTGCCGTCCACGATACAAAAGAGTTCCCCGCATTTTTGGAGTAAATATCCTAAGAAATCTTTGTCTCCGTACATAAGCCTCATCAAGAGAATCCGCTACGACCGTACCTTCTAGCGTGATATTACGCATATCCAGTGTGGAGGAAATATAAAAAGCACCGTCTTGATCCGGTGCCTTAAATGTATTAACGGTCTGGCGTATGTTGCCTGTGCCGTCTATCTTGGTAAGAAAATACGGGCGGCTTTGTTTTAGGGTGATACTCTCACCGCTTGAGTTAATATAAATAAGTTCCACTGCCAGACCTCCTTTAATATTCTAGTGCCAGTTTGCGAGACAGATTTTTGAATTCTCTGGCTAATTCTTTTTCAGATAGAGGCTTTGGTGACACAACAGAGATATTTTGAGTGATATTTGTACCATTGGCATTCCCTTGCCCAGATAAACCTCTGTAATTAAAATCAAAACTAGTTGGTACAGCATTTTGCATATCCCTTGAAACTGCTGTCATTGCATCCTCAAAACCTACACCGATCCCTTCACCCATATTGTGACCAATCCCAGCAAATAGCTTTGAAGGTGAACTGATGCCGAAGAAATTCTTAATCTTTGATACAACATTGCCGAAAAATCCAGATATTTTACTCCATAGCCATGCACCTGCATCTGAAATACCTTGCCACAGACCTTTGATTAAGTTTCCACCTACTTTAGCCATCTGGCTTATATAACTGGTAAAAGCATTGACCAATCCTGAGATAATCTGAGGTACAGCCTTGACGATCTCTACGATTATCCTTGGAAGATTCGCAATTAATGCCACAAACAGCTGAACACCGGCCAAGATGATCTTGTCGACGTTACCTACAATAGCGTTTACCAAAGATGTTATTATTTTCGGAATAGCCCCAACCACAGTAGTGATAATTTGTGGGAGTGCCTGTATGAGTGATATTAATAGACGTATGCCCGCATCTATAATCAATGGAATTGACCCAATAACTGCACTGATAATACTGTCGATAATCTGCGGGATTGCTTCCACGATTGCTGTGATGATAGTAGGCAGTGCTGTAACCAGTGAAGTCAATAATTGAATACCTGCATCAATAATCTGTGGAATGGACTCCACTATAAAATCCACTATTGCTTTTATGATGACAGGTAAGGCAGATGTTAGTTGAGGTATTGCATCTACCAATCCCTGTGCTAATCCTATTATCAACTGCAAAGCGGCATCCAAAATAAGTGGTAGGTTATCCATTAATCCTTGAACAATCTGCGTGACTGCCGAAACTGCTGCGGGTATCAGTTGTGGTAGAGCCATGCCAATACCCTCCACAAGTGCGGTTACCAGTTCTATTGCTGCATTTATGAGCAGTGGAAGATTATCAATCAACGCACCGACAATCGTCATTACTGCATCTACTGCCGCTGGAATCAGTTCAGGCAATAAGTTCAAGAGTGTCTCCAACACCTGCGTGAACAGGCTCGTTACAGTTTCCAACAACATCGGAAGCAAGTCACCTATTGCTGTTAATATCGCATCGAACGCAGGCGGTAGTGCGGTTACGATGTTTTCTAAAACAGGCACGATATTTTTAACGACTGCACGGAATGCATCCACAAGATTTTCCGTCAAATTTGTCATGTCTGCATTAGCGTTACCGAGTCCTGCTGTAAAAGAGCCAAGTGCAGCTTGTAATAACCCAATAGAACCAGAAATGGTCTCAGTTGACTCTCTCGCAAAGTTTCCGGCATACTGCTGTGTGTTTTCAAAAAACATCTGCATTGCGACTTCCGCTTTTTCCGCTTGTGTAGCGGTATTCCAAGTGAAATCTAGTCCCTTAGCAAGAGCATAAGCTTCGATGTTTGTAGCATTCATGGCAACACCTAAGTTATCCATCATGGTAAAGTTGCCTTTTGCCGCTCCCGTAACCGCTTCCATGGCAGAAGACATATCTATACCCATAACGGATGCCATATCTGCTGCACGTTGCATCGCTTTTTCTGTCAATTCAAGACTTTTTCGCTGTTCAATGCCAGAGCCTTGAAACAATGCACCCATTTTATTAGCTGTTGCCAAATACTCACTTTGGGAAATTCCGAGATTTCTATAGGCTTCTTCACCGGTCTTTTGAATTGAAGCAGCATATGCTCCAAAAACCGCCTCCGATCCACCTAGGTTTTGTTCCAATTCCCCAAACTGGGTAACTACCTCTTTACCCAATTTTATAGCAGCAGCTCCAGCAGCAACTGCAACTGTGCCCATAGCCACACCGATGCCCTTGAGTATACCACCAAGCTTTTCAAATTTACCTCCAGAATCTTCCGCACTTTTGCCTGAGTTGTCTAACTCTTCACCGAGATTATCTGCTTCAACCACAGACTGCTGAAGTTCACGCTCCATATTATTGAGTTCTGCCTGAGCTCTGTTCAGCTGAATCTGCCAGTTTTGAGTGCGGCGGTCATTTTCACCGAAAGAGGAGGTGGCATTATCAAGAGCGGCCTTAAGGGTTGAAATCTTTTCTTTCTGTGCGTCGATTTCTTTATTCAAAACCGCATTACGAGCAGTGACCGACTGGATAGATTTATCGTTTTTATCAAACTGACTGGTCACAAGTGCCATTTCACTGCCCAGCACCTTAAAGGACTGATTGATATCTCGTAGGGCGTTCTTAAACTCACGCTCGCCCTCGACGCCTATTTTCAATCCAAAATTGTCCGCCATACCTTCACCTCCTCCTATATGCCTGGTGGGATAATATCGTCAATCGTTCGAGTTTTCTTCGGCTTTTCGATCCCATGCCATTGCTTGTGGCAAGCCCATAAATCAAAAAACAGTCCAATTGGCATAAGCCAGAATTCCTCTGCGTCCATGCCCATCTGAACTGTTCCATAATAATAAAGTCGGGTAAAGACTTCAGCGTCCGTTACCCGACTTCCATGTTTTTTGGAGTTTCTTCCTCACTTTCCACGTTGCGCTTTGCACCTTTGAACATTGCTTCGGTGATTGCACTTTTATATTCCGCCAAATCAAGCGGTGAGGTAAGAAGCTCCACTTCTTCCTCTGTCAACAATTCTTCTGGTGCGTTCTTATTCTTAAGATTACGAATTAAAATGGACTGGTTTGCAAGCAATGTGATTAGCCAAACTATCTCGTCCAGTGCCATCTCAAAGTTTTCTGATTTCATCAGTTTTTCTCCAAGATTTTCAAGACCACCGTAACGACCAGCAATTGCCTTTGTTGCACGTGTAGTTAAAACCAGTTCATACTCTTTGTCACCTATTTTGATTGTGGCACTTCTCTCATTATCCATCATTTCTCCTCCTATGGTTCAGGTGTATATACGGGTTCATAAACTTCAGTGAACCAGCCTGTTATGGTGGACGATGAAACACCGGGGTCACCTTCTGTGACTTCTGCTTTCCATGGGTGCTTGCCCAACCCATCCAGCTTGTTCCTACGCATAACTGTTCCTTCAATAGTAGGTGTAGAAAAGGTAATGGAATCCGCCTTTGTCTGTAAGTTGGTCGCTGGTAGTCCAAACTTAACACGATACAACCAAAAATATCGGTATGTTCCATTGGCCTTTTGCGCACGAAACCCCACTGCAACAGGTGTACCTACACTCTCACTTGCAGAAATTAATACCCCATTGTCGTCGGTGGACGCACCAGTTAGATCTGCTGCTACTGTCGGGCCAATGTCATCTACACCGAGAGTGAGTGTACCGCTGTTAAAGTCCTTCACAACCTCGGCAGCACCATCATCGGCATACAGAATTGCTTCCACCAATTCTACCGAAAGTTCGGCAGTAATGGCTTTTGCGAGTACCGAAGGCACACCATAGGTTTCCTCGCCATTTGAGTCCTCGGTTATTTTTGCATAGTACAGTTTATCCAAACCGATAGTTGCCATATGTTATTCCTCCATTCCATAGTTTTTCGCCACGTCGATGGCGTAATGATGATATCCAGTATCATCCTCGTGACCAATATACCTACGCTCAGTCACTGTAAAATCATCGTTTAACAAAGCCGTTGTAATCTGCCTCTTTCTCTCTAAGTAATTGCTCTTGGAAAATAGTGATATCCGTGCTTCCTGCACATCAAAGCCAGGGCGGTTATCCGCATGAACTTCAAAAACATCCGAAAGTGGGAGTATCACCACGTACTCATCCGGTGCCAAACCTGAAAAAACCCCGGTTTCTACGGGGATAGGTATTGCTGTCAGAAGTGTATTTAGCTCCTCTAAGATATTCATATTTTATCAATCTCCTCCTCTAGCTTTGCGATCATCGCATTGATACAAGGTTTCCTAGATGCAGTTCTCGCAGGCTTTAGGAAGGGTTTTGCAGGCTGACCATGTTTACCATATTCAATGATTGTGGCAATTTTAGCATTGCTCTCACCATCAGAACGCGGCTCGGCAAAGCCAACTTTGACATTGAAGTTTCCGTTTCTATCTTGCTTTGCACTTGAAAGTCCTAGTGAAGATAGTAGCTCCCCAGTGCTTTTGGATGGATATTTTGTATTCTTACCAATCACTTTACTTAGATTTCCCTTAACTTTATCCAATACCACTTCACCGCCAACTTCCAGAACCTTAGGAAGAATTACATCGGTCTGGTCAGCTAATCGTGATACCTTTAAAAGGAATTCTTCTGGCATCTTTATATTCACTTTTGCCATATCCATCACCTCACAGTTGGTTCTATCTTTTCTGCTAAAACCTCGACATACATACCTCGGTTTCTTACATCATCAACGCTTAAAATCTGATATCTGCCATCATCACAAACGATGACCATTTCACTGGTCACCCTAAGGCCAGAAATTTTTCTAAACCTAAATAGGGAAGTTGCAGAAGAAAATGATGCCCTATTTGCCCACCGCTCACTGCCATGCCGATCTTCCTTGTAGGCACGTACACTAGCAAGTATGTTATCGCCTATAGCAGCGAAACCATCCTTGTCTTTAATAGGCTCTGTACTGATGATATCAATAAAGGTGTTCATCTTTCCAAAACTCATAATTTACACCTTCCAATCCCGGTCTAGTCTAAGAAGTAGGTTCACTGTGTTCCAAACCTGCTGCCCCGCTTGTACGCTATCGGCGAAGAAACCAGCCGTCGAGCCATCTCTGCTTTCGTAGAAATGACTCGACAGCATGATTACTGCCTGTTCAGTTGTTGGGGGCATGATGTTTTCAGTGTAATAACCCTCAGCAACATGCTGATAACTTTCCGCATAAGAGACGGCGGCTTTGATGTAATGCAGCAGAAGTCCATCGTCTGCGTCATGCGTTAGGATCAGATTTGCTTTTACTTTAGGGAGAAGATTATCAGTTGTCATGCCGTCCGCCTCCTTCCGGTCATTCTTCGTCTGCAGCCATTAACCCAGCCGCTTTTAGTTTAGCGAGCAGAGCATTAAAATCCGTGACAAGAGTGGCTGTATCCTCGGCTATGCTGTCGGATTGATTAGCAGCCATTTTTACCAGCCCAGAGACTGACTCCGTAGCATCGGTAGGATATGTTGGAGCATACAGCTTACCATCTTCACCAATTTTGATTTCGACAGTATCACCCTCATCAGCAGCTGCGGCTTTTACACCACCGAGAGTCTCCTCTGTTGCCACGAGAAGCGGATCGGCGGAGAGTCCCGTTACCGAGGCTCCTTCCTTGATTTCAAGTGTTCCGCCTATAACAGTTTTCTCTCCGCCTTGTTCGGTATAATTCTTTGTGTTATAGCTCATAACGCACCTCCATTAAGCTTTCTGCTGAAGTACTTTTATGGCTTCAGGTAGAATTAATTTTCCATCCACACGCTGAGTAGCAACAAAGCCTACTTGGCCAGTAACAGCATAAAGTTCATTAAGTCTCTTAAATACACGACCCTGACGATCAGCTACCCAGTAATAACTAAAATCACCAAATGCGATACTCTTTGCAGCTGCAGCAATAGTTGGCATATATGCAGAAGTATACAATGGTCGATTGAGGATAGTATCCGGTGTACCTGCCTGTAAGGAAGGTTGCCATAGATACTGTCCTTGACCATCCTTTAGTTTACGGATTGCTTTTACAGTGGCGTCGTTCATAACGAATACAGCCTTATTACGGTAAGGTGCCTTTAGTGAATAGAACAGATCAAGTACCTCGTCCATAGTAATTGCCGTAGCACCTGCAGTAGTCACACCAATTTGGGCACCACCTGTAGAAGCAAGTATACCTGTCGGTTTTCCAGATCCATCACCGGTAAAGAACGCCTCTTCCTCTTTGTTACCGATACGTCTTGCAAACTCCTTAGAGATGTAGGCTTCAAGATTGAACACAGAATCGTTGAGAAGTTCCTCGGAAACTTTAATCATGGTAGCGAGTTTGTAAGCTCCTATAGAAACCTGTCCGAAGCTATCATCGCTATCTGGGATAGTGCCTTCTTCATCCACCCAGGAAGCAGTACCTTTTGTAGCTACAACAGGAATTTTCCTATCGCCAGAAGATGTATTGATAACATTGGCCAGTGAACGGAAAATGTTCTCTTCCTCAAGAGCCTCTACTAAGGTACGTTCAAACTCGTCAGGCACAAGATAACCACCCTCGGAGTCTGTACCAATTTGAAGGGCATTTCTTACGTTTACATCAAGGCCTTCCCCTGCACGAGTACGCATAGCATTCCAGAATGCTTTCTTGTACTCTGCAGACGCGCGTCCTGTCTTATCTTCAGCATGTTTGGATGGTGTGTTTGTAATAGGGCTACTAGTGGCTTTGGAAAGTTCTAAGTCAATAACCGCCTGACGTTCCAAACGTTCTATTTCCTTACCAAGTGCAACAACTTCAGCTTCCATCTTTTCATAGGTTTGTGTGTCCTCTGCGGATAACAATCCATCACCGCCACGTTTTGAATCAAGGAATGCCTTCGCCGCATCCCAAACCTTAGCGCGTTTCTCGCGCAATTCAAGAATTTTACTCATTGTATTTCCTCCTTTAAATTAGTGAGAAATTAAAGAAAGCCGCTTATCCAGCGACTCTATAGGTGTACCTGCTTTTTGTTTTTGTTTTTTAGGTAGTTTGCTAATAAGTGAGTTGGTAACCGCCATCCTGCTAAAGATAAGGCTATCCGTCAAATCCGGTGTTTCATTTTCCATAAACATGATCTTATCTGCAAAACCAAGTTCGATGGCTTTATTTGCATTCATCCATGATTCTGCATCCATCAGATGAGAAAGCTTTGTTCGGGAAAGACCAGTCTTTAACTCATAGGCATTAATAATACTTTCCTTAACTTCATCTAATAGAGCTTTAGCTCGCAACATTTCCTCGCTGTCACCGATGGCAATGGTCGAAGGGTTATGAATCATGATCATGGATACCGGCGACATATATACATCTCCACCCGCCATTGCAATAACGGAAGCTGCACTTGCCGCAAGCCCGTCAATTTTTACAGTGACCTTTCCTGTATAGTCCATAAGCATGTTGTAAATCTGAGCTGCTGCAAACACATCCCCGCCAGGAGAGTTAATCCACACTGTAATATCACCGGTGCCAGCCAGCAGTTCATCTTTGAACATCTTAGGTGTGACCTCATCACCCCACCACGTTTCTTCGGATATCACTCCATTTAAATAGAGAGTGCGCCCTTCATCAGAATCTCGCACCCAATTCCAGAACTTCTTCATTTACTGACCTCCTTCGGTTTTGGCAAACGCTCCTGCGTCAGCCAATTTCGTCATATTTCCGTTAACCAGATATAAATCGCCACCTTCCTCAGCTGGGATACGGTTCATGTCCTCCAATTCACGGATATCATTAGCTGACATCCAGCCATTTTGCCGCCCAATAGCATAGCCATTCATTCGGCTTTGATAATCGCCGCGCAGCAGACCATCTAAATTGAACTTGATGAATACTGATGTTTTCTCAGAAGGCAAAATAAGCGATTGCTGGAGACTTTGCTCCCATCTCACCACCCACGGATCGAGAGTGTATTTTACAAACTCCAAAGACTGCTGCTCGATATTGGAGAAACTAGATTTCTCAAGGTCTCCCACCATATGGGGAGGCACACGGAAAATCCTTGCAATCTCATTGATTTGAAATTTCCGTGTTTCTAAAAACTGAGCCTGTTCTGGAGGTATACCGATGGCTTGAAACTTCATGCCCTCTTCCAATACAGCGATTTTATGTGCCTTAGCTGTGCCTTGGTAAGCACTATTCCAGCTATCCTTCACTCTCTGTATGTCTTTAATTACTCCCGGGTGCTCCAGCACACCGCCGGGATTGGCTCCATTAGCAAAGAATGCCGCACCGTACTCTTCAGTAGCAAGTGACATACCGATTGCATTTTTTGCCATAGCAATAGGGCTATAGCCAATGAGTCCATCAAAGCCTAAGCCTGGTATGTGAAGTACATCATCTTTGCGAAGTGTGACATAGCCTCCCTTTGGATTCAGGCCACTTTCGTCTGTATCCCGGTAGTAGGTATAAACCAGTTCACCATTTGATGCTCGACTTACTTCCATCTTGTTAGGAAGTAGGGGATAAAGCGCAATTGCCTGGCCACGACCATTTCGAACTATCTGTGCATAAGCATTGCCCCAAAGTAAAAGATGACTCATCAGTGTTTCTCGAAACACAAATGAAGTCATCTCTGGATTTGGTTCATCATGAAGAAGGTAATACAAAGGGTGGAATGGAATCTTTTCTTTACCTCCATCAGAACGATATCTATATACATGTAGTGGCAGTCCAGCAATCGCTTCAGCTAGTATTCTTACGCAGGCATACACCGCTGTTGCTTGCATTGCAGTACGCTCATTTACTGTTTTGCCAGATGATGTACCGCCAAATAGGAAGGAAAATGCGCTACCCACACGGTTTTGCGGTTTATCCCTTGAACGAAACAGTCCTTTTAATAAATTCATAGGCCTCACCTCCAAATTGAAAAAATTACACCACAAACAATCATTGAAATTTATAGAATTATTAAACCTCTCTCGTCATACACCGAGTCTCCACTATTACCTGGCCCACAGCGGATGGCGCGGTCGAGTGCCATAATAGTTGCCACTGCTCCATCTATTTTTTCTGTACTTTTTTCCTTGTCCGGTTTTATATTTCCAGCCGGATCTGTTTTTATATAGATGTTGTCCATCATCCACCGTAGTACCGGATGCCCACCGTGTGCTATTCTTTCTTCTAATGTCAGTTTCATAAGTTCCTTTGTAGGTGGTGACATATCTTTAAAACCTTGACCGAAGGGAACTACAGTAAAGCCTAACCCTTCAAGGTTCTGCACCATCTGAACAGCGCCCCAACGATCAAAAGCAATCTCTCGAATGTTGTACTTTTCCCCCAGTTCTTCAATGAATTTTTCAATGTATCCATAATGGACTACATTCCCCTCGGTGGTTAAAATGTGTCCCTGCTTCTCCCAAAGGTCGTATTGCACGTGGTCTCGTCGAACTCGGAGGTCAATATTATCCTCCGGCATCCAAAAATATGGGAGAACGGTATATTTATCTGTTTCATCCTCCGGTGGGAACACCAACACGAAGGCTGTAATGTCAGTGGTAGAGGATAAATCAAGTCCTCCATAACATACTCGACCTTCAAGGCTCTCTGGTTTTACTGGAAACGCACAGGCATCCCACTTTGCAATTGGCATCCAACGGACAGATTGCTTAACCCACTGATTTAGACGCAGTTGTCGAAAGCTATTTTCCTCAGCAGGGTTTTGCTTTGCACTTTCACAAGCTGCTCTAACTTTATCGATACTTACTGTAATTCCTAAGCTTGGATTTGCTTTCTTCCATACTTTAGGATCAGTCCAATCATCCTCTTCTTTGGCACCGTAGATTACGGGATAAAAAGTAGGATCGAATTTTCTGCCCTCAATAATATCAACCGCTTTTTGGTGTGTTTCATAGCAGATACTCTGGGTATCCGTCCCTGCAGTGGTGATAAGAAAATATAGCGGTTGGGTTCTCGCATCACCAGACCCTTTTGTCATAACATCAAATAGTTTCCTATTTGGCTGAGTATGAAGTTCATCAAAAACAACACCATGTATATTGAAGCCGTGTTTTGAATAGGCTTCAGCCGACAATACCTGATAAAAGCTGTTGGTCGGCAGGTACACCAGTCGTTTAGTTGAAGCCAGCAACTTCACTCGTTTATTCAGCGCTGGACACATCCGCACCATATCGGCTGCTACTTCAAATACAATTGATGCCTGCTGGCGATCTGCGGCACAACCGTATACCTCTGCTCGTTCTTCACCATCTCCACAAGTGAGGAGAAGTGCGATTGCTGCTGCAAGCTCGCTTTTTCCCATCTTTTTAGGTATTTCTATATAAGCCGTGTTAAACTGCCGGTATCCATTAGGTTTTAAGATACCGAATAAATCACGGACAATTTGCTCCTGCCAATCGATAAGTTCAAAAGGCTTGCCTGCCCATGAACCTTTCGTATGGGAGAGTGCTTCGATAAAAGCCACAGCGTAATCAGCAGCGTCCTTATCGTAATATGACCCTTCAGCTATAAAGGCGGTCGGCTTATATTTCTTCAGTTTCCGCATAAACACCGCCCCTTTTATGGAAAAGGACATAAGAAAAGAGCCTCAATCCTATAGATGAAGCCCTTTTCTCTATCCTATTTAGATTTAGTTATTTCTTTTTATCCACTTCACCCGTCAGTATGAAATGGGCATATTCTGCTTTATGGTCTATTAAATAGACTACCAATTCATAAAATCCTCGTTCATTTGCCTCATACTGGACTCGGTTCACATCAAACATATTTGTGACTCCACTTTCTCGGATGGAAAGGATTTGTTGCTTAATTATCTCATTCATTGGCTACCTCCTCCGATTCTACTGAATCGGTTGTAGCTTTGCGCAGGATTTCCACATCGAAGCCCGCACTCTTATAGCCTTCTAAAATTGTACTGTAATAATAACAACTCGGCTGTCCAAGCGGTCTACCATCATTCATGATGTATACCATCGCCTTGACGGTTTTGCCACCCAACTTCACTTTTATTGTTTCCTTTCGATAAAGGAACGGCCAGCCCTCGTAACGGTCAAGTGCCGCTTCATCGGTCGGTGTAATCTCCCACACTAAAACTGGTACATTGCCACCCTCAAAAGGCTCGATTGTCGCCACAGCGCCCGCGTGTGCCCCTCGAAATAATAGGCGGTGGTCATTGATTTGGCTTGCTCCTACCACCTTCGCTGTGGGGCATCTGTCGGCCATTTGCTTTAGATTAAGGTTGGAGCCATAGGCAAGATATAATTTATTCTTCATTGTAATCCTCCTTCTTAGCTTTGTGGGTTAGGGGCAGCTCAGGCCGCCCGAAACCGCCATGCAGCTGAACCCGAAAGTGCTGCTGTCAAATGTTCTCTGCAGTTTGCAAATTCATCCCCAATGAAACCAATCCGGTTTAGATAGGTTCTCATGGCAAATTTCTCGTTTTCCACCTGCGGTTTCTTTGCTGATGCACACTTTTGTGTTAAGGCTTGGTGGTTGATGGCAAGTGCTAGAACAATGTAGCTTCTTATCTTTCCTGCATGAAGTTCGCTATTGAACCCTCTAAGTTCAACTGTATGGTTTCCGGTAAAAAAGCTGTGAAGGTTGAGGAAATGGTAGCGGCTGTTGTGATAATGAGTGATTCTACTCTCGCTGTAGCCCTCGTACCAAATGTCCTCAATTTGTCTCATGGTTCTAGGCTTTTTACGGTTTATCTTCTCAACCAAAATGCTGTCCATCTTTTTGCAGTAATTCATTCTCTGCGGTGCAATCTGAAGTGCTTTATAAAATAAGTCATTTTTACTTGCAATGATATTTACAAAGTTTCGAATGCTTCGTGGGGTATGTTCAGCACCGTCTAGATGAATGTGAATTCCGCAAGATGTATTTGTAAAGGCTCCAGCTTTGCGAAGCTTTCTTACTAGCTCTTGCAAAGTTTCAATGTCCTCCCGATAGGTTAGTATTGGGCTAACCAGCTCAACACTATAATCTCTACCTGCAGCTACTTTTCTTCTACCTTCTTTTCTTTGGCAGTTGATGCTCCCATCGTACATAAACTTCCACACTCGACCATCTGAAGTTTTTACCTTCTTGGTGTCGTAGTAAGTCCCGCCTTCACTGTAAATGCCTTGCAAAAACTCTGCAGCGACTCTAGCCGCCCTTTCCCTTGTAATCCCTGTAAATTCAATCTCAATCCCGAATTTTGCACTTAACATCGTGTCTCGCTCCTTTTAAAGTGTGTTTGTCCTTTCGGCATGTACATATATCACTCTAAAAGGCTTATATAGCAAGACAATTCTGCAATACAAATCTACATATTTACTGCCATATTGGGCTTAAAATGTGTATTTTTATTCTTCGATTTTCTTGCATAAATCCTCTCCAAAAACCACTCCAAGGGAACTGCCTGAATCCCAACTGACGTGGATAGTTCCCATATCATCAACACTAGTAACCGTACCTTTATCTCCTGGCTGAAGCTTGGTATAAGGGTCATTCATCTTAAGTAGCATGACACGAGTTCCTGGAGTGTAATAACTTCTAAGTTGCTTTAGCATTTCTGGGTGAATGATATTCATTATTCACTCACCTCCTCATGCTTGGCACTTCCGCTTTTGAAGGCAGAGCTACCCGACAATTTGGAGAGGAGAATTTTTCGTTCTGTTTTGTATTCTGGCCCGATAAATCCAAGTCTTAGAAGGAAACAACGGAAAGCGTACTTTTCATTCTCCACTGATTTCTCGGTCGAGTTGACGCGGGTCTGCTTCTTTGCCATTTCACAAAGTGCTGTTACAAAGTGGGTATAAGCCTTCACCTCCTCTGCGGAGCACTCACTCTGGAACCAAGGGAAGGTTATAAATTCCTCATTTATGATAATGGGAATAGAGTCAGTATCAAGTGCTTTCTTTATAAGGGTTTCTTTGCTTTCTACCAATCCTTTTAGGTTACCAAGTGCAGTTTCGCTAAAACCCTCCCTCGGCATTTGAATAATCAAACTAATAGCTTCTTCGGTTTCATTTGATTCGCTGTATACGGGAGGTTCTTCGTAATCACTATTTGGACTTACCCTACCCCCAAGAGCCGCTTCATTAGGAACTTGAATATTTTCAAGAACAGGCTCTGCTGCTGGAATTGGTGTGTCAAATTCTACTGTAACCGCCTTAAAGTCATGAAGGCCTAATAGATTATTAACCAGTTCAGAATTATCTGGTCCTCTGACTACCCCGTTTTTGTCAATATTGTAGTCTGCCACTTCATATGCAAATGTAGGCGCTCCAAGATATCTTGCAGGAGCATTCAGTTTTTGGCTGATTGCATTGACTAGCTCTTTTCTTTTTGCTCCTGTGACATTATAGTTTATCTGCATTTTTTATACCGCCTTTCTATTTTCGGTACATACATATATCACTCTAAAGGCTGTTAATATCAAGTCATTTAGAGCATCTTTCTGTAGAAAATACTGTTCCATTAATCGGCGGTAGTAACGTCTGGCAGGTCACAATATCTTATTTTCGAACCATCTCTTAAAAGAAACACACCGTCTGAGTTTCCAACTTGCTCAATATACCTTTTCACAATAACATCACAGTACTTTTCATCCAGTTCAATGGTGTAACAGATTCTATCTGTCTGCTCACAGGCAATCAGTGTGCTTCCTGAACCACCAAAAGGATCAAGCACGATACAATTAGAAAGGCTTGAATTCAAAATAGGGTAGGCCACAAGTGCAACTGGCTTCATCGTAGGATGATCACTGTTTTTCTTCGGTTTCTCAAATTCCCAGATGGTGGTCTGCTTTCTATCGGAATACCAGTTATGCTTACCTTTCTTTTTCCACCCAAAGAGAATAGGCTCATGCTGCCACTGATAAGGGGAGCGACCGAGAACAAGGGACTGCTTTTTCCATATACAAGTACCGGAAAGATAAAATCCTGCATCAGAGAATGCTCTTCTAAAATTGAGTCCTTCGGTATCCGCATGGAATACATAAATAGAAGCGTCCTTTGCCATCGCTGCTTCGGTGTTCTGAAATGCTGCAAGCAGGAAATCGTAGAACGCTTCGTTAGCCATATTGTCATTTTTGATTTTTCCAGCGGTGCCTTCATAGTTAACGTTATATGGAGGGTCCGTAACTACCAAATTAGCAGTTTTCCCATCCATCAAGACATCAAAGGTGTCTTTCTTTGTACTGTCTCCGCAGACTAATCGATGCTGCCCAAGTAGCCAAACATCCCCTAAATGCGAAACAGCGGGCTTTTTCAGCTCGCTGTCTACATCGAAATCATCTTCTTTTATATTATCCTTAAGGGAATTCTTGAAAAGATCGTCCAACTCTCCTGGGTCAAAACCTGTCAAAGACACATCAAAGTCTGAAGCATTTAAGTCCGTGATGAGAAGTGCTAATTTGTCTTTATCCCAATCACCACTTATTTTATTTAGTGCAATGTTCAGCGCCTTCTCCTTTTGCTCATCCATTTCAACAACTACGCATTCTATCTCATCCATGCCCATACTCAGCAGGATTTTCAAACGCTGATGACCTCCGATGACTCTGCCTGTGGTCTTATTCCATATTACGGGTTCTACATATCCAAACTCCTCAAGGGAGCGTTTTAGTTTCTCATATTCCGGATCACCCGGTTTTAAATCCTTTCTTGGGTTATATTCAGCGGGGATGAGTTGTTTAGTCTTTATCTTCTCTATCAACATACTTTTCCACCGCCTTTCTAAATTCACTATACTTATTTACATCCTCCCACGGGAATAGACAACTATTAAAGTGACCATAAACAGCTGTATCAGAGTAAATCACATACCTTAGACGCAACTTCTCTATGATTGCCGCAGGTCTTAAATTGAAAATCTCCTGTGCAGCAAGAGTTAATATTTCGTCAGAAACAATACCTGTGCCAAGGGTATTTACAGAAAAGGCTACAGGATTTGCCTTACCTATTGCATAGGATATACTAACTTCACATCTCTTTGCATAACCACACCAGACGATATGCTTTGCAATGTACCGAGCCATATAGGCACCGCTTCGATCAACTTTGGTGGGGTCTTTACCACTAAGTGCGCCACCTCCATGGGATGCAAGTCCTCCATAGGTATCAACCATAATTTTTCTACCAGTTAAGCCTGTATCGGCAGCGGGACCACCTTCGACAAATCTACCAGAGGGGTTAATGAGAATTTCTGTTTCATCATCAAATGGGAAGTCCTCAAAGCACTGCCATAGGACATTGTTAAGGATATCTGTCCTAAGTTCTTCCTGTGTTTTATCCTTATCATGCTGTACCGATATCACAATAGTCTTTATTCGCACTGGAGTGTCCCCTTCATATTCCACCGTCACCTGTGCTTTACCATCTGGGTGTATACCTTTTATCAGTTTCCCTTTTCGGCAATCATCCAGTCTCTTTACAATCCTGTGAGATAGTACAAGGGGTAGGGGAAGCATTTCTCCCGTTTCCTTTGTAGCATAGCCATACACAGTTCCTTGGTCTCCAGCACCTATCGAACCATACTGTTCATTTATTCCATTTCTTACTTCCAGTGCAGTATCCACGCCAGTTGCAATATCTACACTTTGTTTGTGTACAAATACATAAATCAAGAATTTAAGAGGGTTGTATCCAATCTCTTTAAGGACATTCCTAACAATGTATCGGATGTCTATTTTCTCGCTGCAGGAGATTTCGCCCGCCACGATAATTTTCCCTTTGGTTGCCATTACCTCACAAGCGACACGTGATGCTTTGTCTTTACGTAAACATGCTTCTAAAATGCTATCTGCTATGATGTCGCATAGTTTATCAGGATGTCCAGCACATACACTTTCAGCTGTTAAATATCTTTTACTCATTATATATCTCCTCATCTTTATTTTCCTCTGCGGGCAGATAGCAGTCGCTCCATCACATCGTCCTGTGGGTTTAAACCAGAATACTCTGTAGCACAATTCTCTTTAACGATTTGATAAATCTCCATCCACAATCTGTTTGTCTGACTCATAAAGTTCTGACTCATAGCTACATAAGGACTTTGAATAGCATTGCCGGTAGTTGGATGCTTGGCAAGAAAGCCAAACTCAGTTATCGCCTCCTCACACTGTATCCATCTGGCCGCACTCATGGCATATCGTTCTAGAAGCTGTGGGAGCACCAAATGGGCACAGCCTCGCTCCTCAAGCCATTTCCAAGTAATTTCATAAATCTCGCTGGCTACTAGGGTTTTCCCGTCCTTTTGCACCGCTGAGAGCATGGCCCTTGGCTTTGGCATTTCCTGCCCCTTTAAATCAGCGGTATTTTGGAAGTCGATAATTTCTAGCTTTCTCTTACCTGGATTACCCTGTGCAATTTTATCAGCAAGTGGTTTCTTTTTTTGACCAGAGCCTATACGGGCACCGCCACGATTTGTTCCATCTTTGGCCATTCACTCACCTCTTTTCGTTGATGGGTCTATTACCCTGTTTGAAACCGCGAATTTTCACGCGTTACTCCACGCCCGTTGCACATCTAAAAAGCTGTAGAGATTTGACTCCCCCTACCGGGTTCCCCAACGGTCTCCATCTTTTGCTGTGATGGCAGAGTGACAAGAAGTACAAAGGGACATCAGATTGCTTCTATCATGTGTTCCACCTCTTGCAAGAGGAAGAATGTGATGTACCTCGGTTGCTGGGGTCAGCTTTCCTTGCCGTTTACACTCCTCGCAAAGAGGATGAGTTGCAATGTAGCGGTCACGTATTCTCTTCCATGCACGACCATATCGCTTACGAGTTGCTGGGTCACGGTCATACTTTTCATACCGTGCGGCTTCCTTTTTAGCATGTTCTTCACAAAAACGTCTGTCAGTCAGCTCTGGACAACCAGGGTAAGAGCATGGTCGCTTAGGTTTCCTTGGCATACTACACCTCCTTTTGCCCATAGAAAAAGCCCTCGCAGGAGAAATGCTCCCGTGAAGGCTTCTGTTTGCTAATATTCCATACTACCATTATATAACTTTCACTACGGACAAACAGTGTCATCGTATGCCAACCTGTGCCAAAGTGTGCCAACTTTTATTTAGGCACCTTTAAATGCTGCAAGGCTGATGAGTGAAGTCTATGCACAGTTCTCATAGAAACATTAAGGTTGACACAGATTTCTTCCCAGTTAAGAAAGTTAATGTAACGGTAGCGAAGAAGCAGCTTCTCATCCACGTTTTCCATCTGGTTAATCGCTTCACGAATATCTGACTTAAGCTTTATTAAACGTTCCACCTCTTGTTGTATCTGCTTCTCCAAATCTACTATTCTAATCACGTATTTTTCAAAAGGTGGATCAGTACTTTTTGTTTTACTGACTTTTTCCTCAAGAACAGGAGATGAAACACTTCTTGAGAGTTCCCTTAGATTTTGCAACTCCTCAAGATCGGAATTAATCAGCTCATTTAAGCGATAAGCTTGTTTCAAGAATTCCTTTGCCGTCATCGCACCACCTCCTCATGTAGCTTTTTAATTAGCATCTCAGGATCGAGAGATGTCAGGGTAGTGAAATACCCGGAATGGAAGAAACGCTCAATCTCACGTTTCGTATATCTAGCAGAATCATTGCGAGGGTATTTTGCTAGTCTTTTCAAAGCAAAACGATAATCTTTGACCGCCTGTAGAATAATGGCATTTGCCAGCTTTTCAAATGCATCCATCATACAACACCCCTCGCTTTCCCCAGATTTGCTTTGACAGCGTTAATAAGATCGGACTGTGTCTTTTCCTTTCGTTTCAAGGCTCTCATCACATCTTCATCAATCGTGCCTTTAGTAACAATGTGATGGATAACAACCGTTTCATTTTGTCCCTGTCTCCAAAGTCTTGCATTTGTTTGCTGATAGAGTTCCAGACTCCAGGTAAGACCAAACCAAATAAGTGTTGAACCTCCACTTTGTAAATTGAGACCGTGTCCTGCTGATGCGGGATGGATAACCGCCACAGAAATATCTCCGTTGTTCCAGTCTTTGATATCCTTAGATGTTTTAATTTCTCTAACATTAAATCTTGCTTTAATACGCTCTAAATCGTGATTATACCAATATGCAATAAGAACAGGTTTGCCGTTTGCACCTTCGATTAAATCTTCAAGAGCATCCAGCTTGCGGTCATGGATAATATGAGTATTTTTATCATCATCATAGACAGCACCGTTTGCCATTTGAAGGAGTTTGCCAGAAAGGACTGCTGCATTCATGGCATCAATCTCCTCATTTGCAAGCTCAAGAACCATCTCTTCACGAAAGTGATCGTATACTGATTGTTCTTTATCATTTAGATACACCGACACTTCATTTATCACGCATTCTGGCATTTTCAGAAAATCAACCGACTTCATTGAAATGGTAATATCTGAAATTAGCCGATATATGGCATCTTCTGCCCCAGGTAACGGTTTATATGAAAATACAATCTGCTGATTACGTTTATCTGGAGTAAAGAAGGAATTGCGGTAGTGAGTTATGTATCTGCCGAGTCTTTTACCCATGTCGAGAATACGAAACTCTGCCCACAAATCCATTAACCCGTTACTGGATGGAGTACCTGTAAGACCCACGATACGTTTCGCCCTAGGTCTGACTTTTAGTAAACTCTTAAATCTTTTTGCTCCATAGGACTTAAAAGATGACAATTCATCAATGACCACCATGTCATAATCAAAAGGAATGCCACTTTTGTTTACTAACCAGTCAACATTTTCTCTGTTTATAAGATAGACACTTGCTGGTTTCCTAAGAGCTGCTAACCGCTCCTGTTCTGTTCCAATAGCCACTGAATACTCCAGTCCTTTTAAATGCTCCCATTTGTTTATCTCAGCTGGCCAAGTATCCCTTGCTACCCTTAGAGGGGCAATGACCAGAACCTTTCCAATTTCAAAACTATCAAGACATAAATCAAATATAGCAGTTAAAGTGATTACGCTTTTGCCAAGACCCATCTCTAAAAACACCGCTGCTATGGGATGCTCAAGTATGAAATTCGTAGCATATGTTTGATATTTATGAGGATTGTATTTCATCGAGTATCCCTCCAATCTGCTCAACATCGTCAATGACATAGCAGGTAAAGCCTAATTTTTGTAATTGCTTTATTCTTCTAATCTGTAGTGGACGAGGTTTCTTTCTGGGAGCCTTTAATTCCACAAATGCCATCTTTCCAAGTGGTAAAAGCACTAGGCGGTCTGGCATCCCATCTAAACCCGGACTAACAAACTTTGCTGCAATGCCTCCCATCTTTTTTACCTCAGCCACCAGTTTCTTTTCGATATATTTTTCAAGCATAAATGCCTCCCATATAAAAAGGCTCGGAACAAGAAAACAACTTTAACCCATTTTTCCTATACGCGCGCGTATGCGTGTATGAACAGGCTACACTTTCCTCTTTTTTACTATTTATAAATAAATAGGGTACTTCTTGTTCCACTTGTTCCGAACCGTAGATTTTCCTTTTGATTACTAGCTTTGGGGAAAGAACCAGTATGAGAACAAGGTAAGGTACAACTAGCTTTGTTCCTCGACTCGGGAATAAGCTCGTTGCTTTCCATAGATAGGAAAATTGATTGTTCCGTTCTTGTTCCCGGTGTACTTGTTCCACCCACTGATCTTTCTCATAATGGCACCGATGGCATAAGAATCAGATGTTCTCATTGAGGATGCATCTTTTCCAAAACATTCACACCAAATCTCCATATTGCAGACAAGGGTTCTTTTTACTGTTCCAACACGGGTTCCGCCGCCAAATTCGCTACCGCCGAGGAAATTTCTACGTTCGTATAAAGACATAGTGTCCCAATCATCCGGCAAAAGAGTATCCAGATAGGTACGAACCAATCCTTCTCGTTCATCTGTTTCCATGGCATCTGCCTGCTCACTAGTTGCCATGGATGCATCATCACCTTCAAGGTAGAGTTTTTCGCCTTTCTCATATAGCACTAGTGTCTCTGCCCAAATCTGCTGTACTTCCTCTTTAGTCATCTGCCAAGCTTTCTTTTTACCATTACCGCTAATACGGACTGGCCAGAATCTTCGATTGCCAGTTATATCTCGAAGAAACCCGCTTTCTGCATTTGTTGAACCTACAATCACACACTGACGGGGATGGCTTTCCACATTGACTCCATAACTTGCCCGGTACTTATCATCTGCCCTCGAAATAAAAGACTTCACAATTTCCACATCCGTCTTACGCATACCAGCAAGCTCACCCAGTTCCAATAACCAATATCCCTGAAGTTTCTCAGCTCCAGATTTATCTTTCATGTCCGTAATGGTCAAACTATCTGAAAACCAATCTCCAGCAAGTTTTGCAAAGAAGGTTGACTTACCGATACCTTGAGGACCGTTTAAGATAAGGACACTATCAAACTTTGTGCCTGGTCTATAAATGCGGGCTACCGCTGCAACCATCGTTTTGCGGATGACTGCTTTTGTATAGGAATTATCTGTTGCACCGAAATAATCAATTAATAGATTATCTACTCGACTAATTCCATCCCATTTTGGCAGGGAGTCCAGATACTCCTTAACAGGATGGTAGGCTCGTTCTGACGCTACAGCTAACACAGCATCCTTGGTCTTGGTAGGTGAATAAACTCCGTATTTGCTGCTTAAATACACTTTAAGAAGTGCATTATCTGAATCATTCCAACCCGCCTTGATCTGTTCCCAAGGCAGGCCACCTTTGGCATCAATACCATCACGGTGGCAATTAAAAGCTATATGCTGTAATTCCTTGTCATGACGAATAATCAAAACGATGTTGTCTAGAGTGTCTTTTATTCGGCCTTGCTTATCCAATTCCAAAGCTGTCTGCCAATCCTCATCACTAAACTCCTCTTCAGCCTGTGCCTGTCTTTCCTTAGAAAACTCAGCTTTTACTCTTTCATCTTTTATAGCAAACTCGCACATTGCCACAAAAGATGGCATCTTACCAGGAGCTGTAGTGGTAGAAGCTTTATCATCTAAAGAACCGAATTTATGAATACGAACGAGATCAAAAGCATTGAGGAGTAATCCACTTGCTGGGTCTGTAGCATGATGGCTGTATGCGAATTTATCATCGTAGATAATCACACCGGCACTACTATCAGCTGGAATATAATCGTATCGCCCTTCCATAGCAGAAGGTGCATAAACTGCACCTAAGAATTTCTCAATTGCTTCACGAACGGAGTAGGCACGACAGAATGTTCCTACCACACCTTCCTTTAAAAGCGGGTCTGCTTGCTCTTTAAGACTGCGATTTATAACTTCAGACTGCCTGCTTGATACTGGCCATGTTGATGTATCCCGCCAGTTTTGATATTTTGAAAGATAAACATCAGGGTCAAGCAATTCTCCATCCTGCTCTTGATAGACGAATTCACCATTAGAGGAAGTGGATGGCCAATACATAAGGCGATGGGCTTCATAAGTCGTATCATCGAAAAGATCTATGCCGATTTCTTTTGCCACCATACGTCCAACGGCTGCGTATTCTTCTTCGCTGATTTCACGAGCGAGAGGAACGATTAGCCTAAGTCTTGGATTTTCCGGTGTGTGCTTATGGGTGGAATAAACACAGCATTTGAAATCAAAAAGCATACTGATTTGTTCCCAGATATCTGGTCTACCGTAATCCATATCTAGGGTAAGCAAAGAACGGCATAAAACATTGCCCTTCTTTCGCCTTCCCCCTTTTAAATGCCCTCCGACAAAACCACCCACATCTTTGATATCATCTTGTTGGCCTCTTTTTAATTTCCGATATTCTTCTACTGTTTCCGTAGTACGTTGTGTTGTCTTTACACGGGCACAAAAATCCTCCCACGAGATATCTTTGTTTTTCCATTTCTTGTCCATCCGGCTGTTGCCCACAGCGATTTTCATAAGCTTTCGACCTCCTCATGCTCCGGACTAAAATATCTGACCGTTTGTCTGCGTTTCTTGGCTACTTCAATCTCCCTTGCCATCCCGCTTGAGATGGTATTGCCTAGCACCCAAACCTCGGAGCATTTGCCCATAAGCACGATGTCCATAAATATGGCAAGTTCCCGTTCCTTTGGATCTTCATCATCCATAAACTGCGGAAACATAAGGTGGGGAGCAATTGGGATGCAATTATTCTCCAAGGCAAATCTACAAAAGTTGCGAGCCTTTTTAACGTTTCCTTCTACATCACCGGAATAGGGAGAACAAATATATACAAGCGGCTTAAAGGCAGATTTTTTCTCTGCCTTTTTCTTTCTTATTATGTTGGTCAGTGCCTCATGGGGAGTTGGGTCATGGTATCCTTCATGATTGAATTTATCAATTCCCATTACACACCCTCCATTTCTATCTGCGGCAAAATACCATCTGCCTTCAACAGTTCGTAAATGAAGAGTCTGCCTTTTTGAGTCCAATATGTATGGACTTTTGTATGCAGTTCACCGTTACTACCAATGTAGCTATGTGTCTTGGTGCTGGTATAGCCTTTTTCTGCATACTTCTGATATAAAAGCCAGATACCACCTTGTTTAAATTGGATGCCCTTTTTATTAAGATAGCGGTTCATCCAAATAGCTGACTTGCCGTAATCTTTGGCAATTGCTGATGTAGAAATGAGGTCTTTGCAATTTAAAACCACATCGTAATAAGAGACTTTCGGTTTCATTTCTGCAATTTGCTGATTCTGAACAGCAATCGTACCTTCAAGCACTTTATTTTGTTTCCTTACTTGAGTTAGCTGTTGATTGGCAATCTGAAGTGCCCTTGCCATGATTGCCTCTGGTGAATTCCATCTTCTTTCTATTTCAAGAAAGTATTGGCGACACTCTTTGCCTTTTGGAGTACGCTGTATCATGCATAGCTCTTTTGCCATGTCAATTGTTAACTGATGGTCTATGCTTGGTCTGCCTCCAGTACTTTCGCTCAAAAATGAGCTAAAGTCTGACCCTTCCTCAAATCCGTACTCACACATTCTTGGAAACCAGTCTTTATAAGCGGTCTTTACTTCCAAGGCTTCATGTAGATCACGACCGAGTACGGTTGGTCGTTGACTTTCATAATTGATTTTTACTAATTCGTCCATACGAATTACCTCCTGCAATATAGTCAGAGGAAAGTTCCTCTACCTAATAGCCACAGGAGGTAATGATTGTTGAGGATTTTCAAAAAATAATTTGGAATTATGATTATCCTGCGGAATTTGTGTATGTTAATATGGATTTAAAGATTGATTCAGTAGTTTTTCACTTCAACAAACGGACTGAACTTGTTAGCAAGAAGAGAGTGTAAAAATGAATCAGTTATATTCGTCATTGAATAAAGCAGGGTTAATGTTTAAACGGAGTATAGATCAAGAAGATGTAGTTTTTATTCTTCTTGAAACTAACGAGAATGGAACAACAGAAGTGGATGTTAAGACATTCGAAGATCTTTTTGAGGATGTAAAAGGAAGTCCAACATATGAAGCCTTGTCTGGTTCTCATACTTTTAGAATGGAAGAAACGCAATATACCATGACTGCTGAGGAAATGGGCTATCAAAAGTATTTTGACCAATGGAAAGAGCGAGGATTATTTAACTTTTAATCGACAAAAGGGCTAGATTGTTCAAGAGGAACTATAAAAATTTAATACGAGGGGGATAATGCATGAAACAGGTTGGAATTATCTTGGGCATAGTAGTAGTGATTGTAGCAGTGTTTATATTTGTAAATAAATCATACTATCCTTCTTTACCGATAGATAATCTATCAGCAAAAGAAGCAATTGAAAAACTAAAAAATTCTGATGAAAAGATAGTAGAGATTGCAACAGACGATGATTCCATTTGGTATATCACAAAAACCGAAAATGAAGGTATTTCGATAGCCGATGAAAATATTATACAAATGATTGGTTCCAAGGGATGGGAATTTAAAGAGAAAGATGGCGCTGGTCTGTTCTTTGAAAAAGACGGAGAAAGATTACTTGTTACTACTCAAATGTGGACTAAAAAATACGTGCTTGTTCAGGTGCAAAATAAATTTAAAGAACTTTAAAGTATTCCGCAAACGGGCGCATTTGTGGAACAAACAGGATAGCACGTACTAACCATAAAATAGTGCTATCCTGTTTTCGTTGTTTAAAAATTGAAGGTCTTTTAACTTCTACCACATGATAATCCGAATACCCAATTAATTTAATCTTTTTGATAAAATTGACACTCATAACCATCAGCACTAAGTAACAGGCCATTTGCCCAAGTTGGCGTTCTAGCCATCTGCTTACAGATAGCAGAAAGTGACATCCCCTTATCCGCCTCGATGATAATTTCATCGTGTACATGAGCCACAATGGAACAATTCTTTAATGTCTGCATCGCATGACACAAAATGTCACGACTAATTGCCTGAACAATATTCTCTACAAATTTTGGACCGTAGCTTTCGATTCTTTCCCACTTTTTCGTCCCACCGATACCTTCATAAGTAACTGACTCACCACCAAATACATTCTCTCCCATACGAGGTTTCACATAGGAAAGCCGCCTGCCGGAAGGAAGGACAAAAAAGAGCATTCCACTTTGATATATAAATTTAATACCGTGTGTTTCTGTAGGAGTTTTCTGCTTAACGCAGGTTTTTACAGCACGGTCAACATCCCACCATAGTTTTGTAATATTGGGATTGGATTGTCTCCAAGCCGTTACAAGAGGTTGAAGTTCCTCTTCTTCAATTCCCATCTCCAAAGCACCCATTGATTTCAGTGCTCCAACAGATCCACCGTAACCTAGGGCAAGTTCGGCAATTTTCCCTTTCTGACGAAGATGTCCATTAACACCGTTTTTCTCCACAGGTACATTAAACATCTGAGATGCACTTGCACAGTAAATGTCACCGCCATTTTGGAATACATCTATTCTCCATTTTTCTCCCGCAAGCCAAGCGATAACGCGAGCTTCAATCGCTGAAAAATCTGCAACTATAAACTTCATGCCCTCCTGTGGTATAAAAGCAGTTCGGATAAGTTCCGACAGTACCTCCGGGATAGAATCATAAAGTAAGGTAAGAGCATCAAAGTTTCCGCTACGAACTAAAGCACGAGCCTGTTCCAAATCAGGCATATGGTTTTGAGGGAGATTTTGTAGTTGAATAAGCCTGCCCGAAAACCTACCAGTTCTGTTTGCTCCATAAAACTGAAACATTCCTCTTGCACGACCATCATTACATACTACATTCTCCATTGCCGTGTATTTTTTTATCGATGATTTTGCAAGCTGCTGACGAAGTTCCAAAACGGTGCCTAGTGGTTCAGGTGCTGTCTTTAACATCTCAGCAACCGCTTTTTTACCAAGGCTATCTGTTTCCAATCCGTTATCAGCAAGCCATTCTTTCATTTGTTGTACAGAGTTTGGATTCTCCAAATTAGTTATATCCTGCATTAAAGCCATTAGCTTTTCCCGCGACTGTTCATCCATCTTGACGGCTTGTTTTACAAAAGCCATGTCAATAGAGATTCCACGATCATTTATTTTCTGGTCAAGATGATATTCTGACCATATATCCTCTGGAAGCGGGAATTTAGATAGTCTCTGCTGTATTGACATCTCGGCTTCCACATCACGGAGGTTATATGCTTTAAACCGCTCCCATTTATCTATGTCGTGTTTTGGCAGATTACGAACTCGTCCTCCATTTGATTTAGTAGGGGAGCATGGTGTACAGAAGTATTTAATGAGGTCTTTGCCTTCCGTCAATTTTTGTTTTTCCAATCCTAAGACTGCACCGACACCTTCAAGAGAAAGCGGAAGTCCCATATAAGCCGACCATACCATTGAGCATTTCCAGGATGTAGGGTCAAGATAATCAGTAAGGTTAAGCCATTTTGATAGGCAAACACGCTCAAACATAGCATTAAAGGCCCATTTGGTAACGGAATTATCCATAAGAGCATTGATTATTTCTTTTGGGATTTTCTCTCCGCAGGCAAGATCGACCACCTGAACTGCACCACCATCAACCGAATAACCAAACAATAGAATTTCAAAATCATCACTCTCGGCATAACGGTAGACTCCACATTTTTGAAGATTGGCACTACTAAATGTCTCAATATCAATAGATATAGAATTCATGTATTACACCCTTTCCAATGCAAACGAGGTGACAGAAGAACAACTTCCACCACCCCGTTTGTATTCATACTTTACCTGTTATGCTAGGAAATCATTATCTTCAATTGTGGTGAAATCATCAGCCGCTGTGGTTCTGCTGCCTAAAGGCTCTCCGTCTCTAATCTTCTGGATGTTACCAAGTCCGCAGGCCACACCCTTGTTCCCGTTAGAATTGAAAGCATAAAAATTAAGTGACACTCTTGCATAGCAACCACTGTATACCTCATTGCGATCCAGAATAGGCTTGACTGCTTTATCTACAATCTGAGGAGGAGTAGTGCTGTTGGCATTTACAAAATAATGTCCTTTATAAGCCTCATCATCTCGTTCTACATCACCATCTCGAAGCGGCAGCTTGATAGCAGCCTTATTTGGTTTTTTACCGCCAAACTTTGCAATGCCCTCTTCAATAGCTGCATCAACTGCTGCATTGATGGCATTAATGGTTTCCTTATCCGATTTAGGAATCAATACCGATACACTATACTTTTCTGCCCCACCATTGATGGATACCGGTTCCCAGCCATGAAAGTAGCTGAGACGTGTGTTTACACCAGTGATAACCTTCGTTCTGTTTTTATTATTCATATTCACATTCCTCCGTTATTTCGTTAAATTCGTTTTTTGCGTTTGATACGTTCATAGCCGGACGCTTATCCGATAGCGGGACCAGAGTCGGCTTTCCCGGTGGCTTGTATATAAGATCACCGAGTATCTTCTCAAATTTTGATTTGCCCATCAGCCTTTCCATTTCCGTAAGAGTGATGAGACTCTGACGAAAGATATCTTTATAACCGTTTGCTTTGGCTACTTCAGCCACAGCATCTTCATCCTTGTATTTGCGGACAGATCTGCCCTCAACAACCTTAAAACCATGCCACTCTTTCCCATGATTAACAGCTGCATCGGTGGCATATGCAATGATTTCATTTGCCCATTTCGTAAGGTCGGACAGTTTAGATAGAACTTCCTCGATTTCAGAGTCCGTAAGTAGTGGAGGTAGTTTAAACTCCGATTGTGCCAATTTCAGTTTTTCCTCAGCCCTAGCACGGCATTTAACTGCCGCTCGGCAGAAAGTACACCACTCACCCGGAAGATATTCACCTTCACCGTCATAAGCTTTTTTTGCCTTTGGTTTTAGTTCTTTTTCTGCCCAAGCTTTTAAATCCTCTACCCGTATTGTCCATGTGCTGACATTCTCTCTGCGTGGCTGGAAAATGGTCATGGACACTTCCTCGATGTCGTACAAACTATCGTAAATTTCTAAAGCACCCAGTGCATACAGTTTCATCTGTGGATTGTCCACCGCATCCACCAATACTCCCATGCCATACTTGAAATCGATAATGTGAAGTTTCTTATCTGCAATAATGATGCAGTCACCGGTTCCAAATCCCTGTGGAACATAGCAGGAAAAATCAAGACGCTGTTCGATTAGTATTAAAGGGTCTGTGCAGCTCTGCTTTGCCAGCTCAAGCTTTTCCATTACAAATTCCACATAGGCATCACTGTGTTCTTCCATCGCATCGGAGTTATAAACTGAGACAGGACGCTTACTTCTCATGTGAAGTGCTTTTTTGAGTTTATGTTCGCAGAGAGCATGGGCGGCGGTGCCTTCAGCGGCTGCACTGGATTCGTTATTTACAAACTCCAGTTCCAATCGTGCAGACGGAAGGCAATTCAGCCACCTATGGGCGCCTGATGCGGAAAGAACTGCATGATCACTCATTCCCAAGTACCTCCGCATCTTTTAACATATCTGCATAATGTTTTGGGTCCACTTCGCTTAATTTAGAGCCACCGTATTTTTGGATTATTTCTCTTACTTGAGCAGTAAGACCGGCTTGACTCTTTTCAGCAAGTTTTGCTCTGACTTCCTCCAGAGTGATTTCCTTTTTATTTGGTTCAGGCTCTTTTACAGTTGTAGTCGGTTCTTTTGTTTCGACAGGTTCATTGCCCACCATTACATCAGCAACCGCTTGTATGCTGTCTGCCAAAGAGCGCATATCGGAAACCACATCAAGGAGTAGCTTGATCTTGCTCATGGCTTATTCCTCCTTCCTTAATCTCACTGATGGCGAGTTCCTGTACGGTGTCACCCGGAACAAGGATGATCAGTTTCTGCTTATCACCAAGTAAGAAACGAAGGAAACGCTCCCTAATGGTGACGTTTCGACAGGAAACAATCCCGCCAGACTGTGGTTTTTTTGAAACACTGATTTTCAAGTTGTGCTTCATGTATTCACCTCTTTCCGAGAGCGTCTATGTGCTGCCCTCTAACTATTAGCCATGGCAAGAGGGGAAAGTTGAGGATTTGGGATATATTTTTTTGAAATTCTTTTTAGCTGTATCTAAACGGTGGGAAATGGCACTTACACTTACCCCCTCACGTTCTGCATACTCTGTTACCGAAACACCATCCAAGACTATAGCAATCAGTAGCTCCGCTTGTTTTTCCTTGAGAGCCTTGCGAATAATTTCACAGATATGCTCATACTCTTCTTTTTTCTCTCTAGTCATTTCAACTGAGTAGTCAGGGAAGTAGTCCATATGGTCGGTTTCATCAACCTCTTGGTCATCCTTGCGGAATGGTTTCTTTGGCATACCTCTGTGTCTGTCAAATTTGTGCCAGTTATTGTATTCCGGCTTGTTGAAACGTTCGTCCATTATCTCCTGTGGAGAGCGCCGGGTCACGGTTTCTTTGTCCTCTGCAGAAGATAGCCTGTCCTCATAATCCGCCTCAATCATTAAGGTGAAGTCCTCGTCTGGTACCTCCAGATAGATAGATTTGTTTTCGTGCTGAATTCTAATTTTCATTTTGCATCCTTTCCGCCGGATTGCATTGGCGGCAAAGGATACAAAAATAGGCCTGTACCAGAAGTACACAGACCTTTTTATCCTGAAAATGAGCGCAATAAGGTAAGGTACTTCTATTGCACCGCAACAATCCTTACGGATTGGAGCGAAACAATATGTATCCTCTGCCCTTATTGCAAATCAGGCATTCGATATTTTTTTGTAGACGGGAAGCAATCGAATTTTGCTACTTACGAAGAACTTGTCCGCCGTCTGTAATTATTGTATTGCCCTTTAAATAGTAAGTAAATTTGATAAAATTCGTATTACTTTACCAAAAATTTCAGCTTGACATTATTGTTAAAGTTACTTTTTAATGATATAATTTTTTTATATTATATTTTTAGTTATTACTTCTGGATAATTTTACTAAATATTATTTTTATAATTACATTTCATATAAATGAGGTTTAAGTTATGGAGACAAATAGGGAAGATTTTTTTGAAAATAATTTATTTAGATATGAAAGCTATTCTTGTGACTGTGTAAAAGATATAGAACATATTGCTCCTGGAGTCGAACCGATAACGACGCTTAAATTACAAAGCCTGCCAACAAAAAGGATTCGCTTTGCTTTCGCTGCAAAGGAAGGTCTCTTAAGATTGGCAAGCACAGGATCTATAGAAGAGAAAAATATTCTATCGTCATTGATTTCTTTACCAAATGGGAATATTGATGTGCTTTTTGACTTTTTCAAAAAGAATGGCTTTTTATTTCCCATCAGTGATTGTGAATATGAATCTGTAGATGCTCATACAATGTTAGAATTAGTCTATCGAATTAAAGCAACAGTTAGATTAATGAGCGCAATTGAAGAACCTAGAAAAAACTATCAAGATATATTGCATTTAACTTTATATCTACTACTTTCAGATCCTGTTTCAATTAATGTGATGAGTCTGAGAGAACCTTACACTACTTGCAGACATCCATTTTATGATGAAATAGAAAATGCCCCCTATCTACAAATAGTAGACAGAGGGCAGGAGGCTTTTGATAAGGATACATATACAATCACAGACACCATTTATCAACCGACATATGAACTGGACATAAATGACTATAATGATATCATGGGTGGCTATATGACATCTAAACCTGGTTCTGATAGCAAACGATTTAAGGCAGTGGTTAATCTCTACTGTAATAAGCCAAATGCTGACCATTCTATTCGACTAATTACAGATTTTTTATTTCATTATCAATATGAGGTAGGGATTATTAAATCCTTTGATTATGAAAACGGTATTCAATATTACTCGCAACCAGACAAGACAAAGTTCAATGACCACATGAAAAATGCTCTTATTGATATTGCTCGATTAATTATTGGTGAAGAAATCAATGAAAACTTAAATGGTATTCATCCACAGTACAATGTCGCAACTATGTCACCATCATGGCGTGTAGATTCGCTTATGGGAGCAATCTACTTTTCAATTTTTTATATGAAACCCGGATTAGAATTATATAGACTATGTGCAAACCCAAACTGCAATCAATATTTCTTAGTAAAGACGACATCCACAAGGAATAAATATTGTTGCCCGGAATGTGGAAACGCCACTGCTCAAAGAAATTACCGAAAACGTAAAAAGGAAAGCCAACAATAGAAAATACCTCTGTTCATAGATATGATGCTATGACAGAGGTATTACAATTTATTCTGAACTTGGCTGAGGAAGAAAACCATTATTCTCAACTAAAGCTTTTTCTATAGATTCTGCTAATGCTATTATGCTTTTTTTTGAATTTCCCGTGTAATGATACATTAGATACCGAGTATCTACAACAATTCCTTGAATTCTTTCGTAATAATAGGTATCTCCCTTCCAATCACCAACCGCCTCACCAATATTACCAAATGGAGTAGTAAAACCGAAGTAATTTTTCGCAGCATTATATGGCATAATAAAAGCATTATATAAAGACTCATTCGGTAAGTTTAACTGTCTTTGTATATACTCGCCGTATGTTATCTGCTTGTTAATCGATGATGAATCCGGTAAATGATCTGGATTGCCTGAAACGCCGTATCTATAGTACTTTGCATCTAACACATATATCTTATCGTTATGTAGCATTATACTATCCGGTTCTAGAGGGTATTTTTCTTTGTGTTTACCTTTTCGCAAACGCCATCTTGTTCTAGGAAAATAATCCTTCTTGTTTTTGATTCCAAACACACGATCTATCAGCTTTTCCCAAACATTCTCAAAATAATCAGTTCCAAAATAGAACTGTTTTACTGATGGTTTTTCATCCATATATTCTAGCATTGCCTTCATAGATCTAAATAATTTTTTATCCTTATCGTTATATGTAGTTGCCAACTTGTCATTTAATGCAATTATAAAGCGCTTAATGTCAAGGGGTATTTGTGGTGGTTC
The DNA here is from genome assembly GCF_017873215.1 of Clostridium tetanomorphum. Taxonomy (GTDB): domain Bacteria; phylum Bacillota; class Clostridia; order Clostridiales; family Clostridiaceae; genus Clostridium_AO; species Clostridium_AO tetanomorphum. The sequence goes on along the minus strand of NZ_JAGGKA010000001.1, from coordinate 333,184 downwards.
AGGCATATATGGAGTAAATAGCCATCCTAGTTTTGAAAAACTTTCATATACACAATGTCTGTGTATATGGGTTATTAACTTATTCTCATTCGGAGTTGATTCTCGAACAGTATATTGTGTATACACTGGTGAAAAGTTAGACTGTATCAATGCCTTTTGCCTTTGTATAGTTTTTGCCCAGTCAATATTTCCACGGTCTCTTGTTTTATATACAGGTTCAGTTTCCATATAGTAACCGTTCTTCTCCATAAAATAATATATAACCTCTAGATAAGCATTAATAGGAAAGTCGACTGATTGTGGGGCCTCAAACTTATTCATAGCAAGCACTCGGTCAGAGCTATCAGTAAACTCAGCCAACACTTGAAACAAATGAAGTATATCACGTTTAACATCTATTTCATTCTCTGGAAGATGATAACCAACAGGGAAATAGACTACTACATCATCAGAATCAGCCTTAATACCGACAAAGCGATCTCCCTCTTCATTTGTATTTACACGGCAGCGTTTACGTATTTCAGAGTCTATTACCATGTTGAGTCACCACCTTTAATCATTTTGTCCATCAGCATTAGGAGAAACAAATGCATCATATACATTTTCTTTAAAAACTTTAAATCGGTCATTTTTTTTCTCGCTTGAAAATTTTGCGACTACAGCTTCTAAACTGTTATACTGGCTCACCTCAAAAATATCTTCACGGGAAAATTTAAAAGCATCGTCCCAAAGATATTTTAATACTTTTTCTGGGAAACGACTGTTGTTTTGTTTAGCTTTAATACGCTCTTTTTCACTAAGATTAGGGTTATCAGCATTTTCATCATAAATCAGATCACTCAAATGGACAAAGTATACCCCTAATCGTTTATCCTCAGATGATGTCATTCTTACATTTTTATCAAGTATTATTTTGTTAATTTCTGTGCAAAAAGTTTTCCATGTTACAGTTGTGTCCAAAATTGGATGATTTGCAAATTCCGCATCCGCTTTATCAAAATTATTCTCTATCATACGCATTTCCCATCTACGTTGAAACGCGGTATCTAGCGTGAAAACATTTTGATCAGAAGTATTCATAGTACCTATTATGTTTAGATTTGATGGGATACGCACTTTTCGCGTCTCATCACCATATACAACTTTAGCTATATCAGTATTTGAAATACCATATTCACTTGCACCTGTTTCATCCCTGTCAAGTAATTGAAAGATTTCTCCGAATATAGCAGGTGCATTACCCCTATTAATTTCTTCAATTATAAGAAAAAATTCAGTAGTAGGGTTTTCGTATGCTCTTTTTAGCAGTCTTGTAAAAGGACCTGGTTTAAATTTATAGTTTACGATTCCATCTGAAACATCAGGTAGTATTTGTCCTACAAAATCTGAGTATGTATAATCAGGATGAAAAACTAAACGTTCTAGTCTATTCTCATCATCACAATACTCTTTTTTTATTGTAAAACTTTTTCCACTACCAGGAACGCCGTAAAGTAATATATTTCTCCCGTGAAAGTCGGTATTTCCTGGCGGCTCGTTATCTGAAGATTTAATATTACGTTTTTCCATAATAGCCTTAATATTTTCGTCAATCTTACTATCAATTGATTCATCAAAATTATTACTCATCATCTGACCCCCATTCTCTTAGAATCTCATCAATTATATGTTTGTTTTTTTCGTTAATTGTGATCTTCATATTTTCTTTTTTACCTTCAACTTTGATTAATCCCACATATGCGAAGTTTCCCAAAATATAAGAATGTGATAATACATTTTCCGTAATCTTTAAGTCAGAAGCTTTTAATGCCCCATTCCTAATGTCGGTAATATATTTATCAAACTCCTGTTCTTCCTCAGGATTGTTATCTGAAGTAATTATTGTATTAAGTAGATACCACTCCCAGTAAGTTAAATATTCATACTTTTTCAAAGCTTTTAATAGAATAACTGCAGGATGAAACTCATTACCATCCTTATCTCTTATAGTGTATTTTACTAAAATTTTCAAATAGAATAATTTATATATTTCTTTAATTCTCTCTATCTGTTCATAAGAATCCTTGGAAGGCTTTTGTTTCAAAAGTTCTTCGCTTTCAAATAACCTTATAAGAACCTCCCCATTTTCAGAATAAATATTTGATTTATCTGGTACTGTCCGTCGATTTAATGCACCAGGTTTTAATATATCAAACTCTTCCATCATTCTTTTTATGGTCCGAACTTGTCCATCAGAGATTCCTATTTGGTTACCAATAAATTTCTGTAAACTCCCACCCCATGTTCTATTCTGAACCTTCTCAGGGTCATTCAATATTTTGATTATTTCCATAATCTGATGTTGTAAATTATCACTGATAATTCTGCCTTCATATTTCCATCCAGATAGGTTCAAGCTTATCCCTCCTTTTTAAGAACTAATACATGATCTACATTAATTTTTCCTCCCTTATTTTTTCTCGGTATTCTTATATAAGGGTTTTGGATTAAATAATTAAAATAGGTTTCGGTTTTAAACCCAACAAGTTCCGAGAGTTGTTGGATAACCTTCCAGCTTTCAACTTCCACCTTACGTATTGAGCTGTTCCCAATTACTATCATATAATGACCACCCGGCTTTAGGTATTTATAAGTATTCTTGAGGTTACCTTCCATATCTTCAAAGAACTTTTTAACAATCAGCGCTCTTTTTTTGTCCTTTTCAAAAATTTGATTGTAATATGATTTAAGAATTATACTTTTCTCCAAAATTTCGAGGTTTTTTTCCTCTTCTGCAACCTTAATTGATTCGGTACCTACATAATCTTTCTTTTTCTCCCTCAACTCGTTTTCAGTCATAGTATCCAACCAAAGGTTTTCCAATCTCATTGTCCGGGCATAATCAAATGCATTTATATATGGTGGCGACGTAACTGCCAAATCATATAAACCATCAAACTCAAAATTCAAAGCATCCCCGTTTATAATGCGAGCCTTTTTTGTCAGTCCAAGATTACTAAGTTCTTTTATTCCTTCAAAGTATTTAGTAAATGTAGACGAAAACTCTTTGATAGTCTCTGGCGGGTTCTTTATAACTTTATTGGACACATATGGTTTGGGAGAAACATCATCAGCATTTGATACTCTTTTAATTATTGAAACAAAACATACTTTGAAAAAGTCACGGATATCTTTGTCATCAATGCTATCGATGTTCATTTTAATTCCGGATAATTTTACAATTGCATCTTCCGTGAACCAATGGTTTAAATTATTAATGCCAGGAAGTCTTTGAGGTTTTTGGCTTGTATCTATGTTTGTAATAATCCTATTAAATTCATTAGCTATTTCATCTAACTTATCTTTAGTAAAAGGAGTAGTTTTTACTTTAATGATCAATTTTGCAATATTATCAATCTCAGTTCCATAAGCCTCAAAATCATTAATAACACTTTCTAATAGCGTAGTACCGCTACCTGCAAACGGGTCAAAAACAGAACCATTTTGAACTCCAGTTAAATATTTTTGAATAGCCCATCTTGGAATCTCTGGAATAAAGCGGCATGGATATTTAAAGAATGAATGTGTATATGTGTTTGGATTAGATTGAGCAATTATGTATGACCCTCCAAACTCTATATCCTTTGGTAGACTTTCAACAATGATGTGATTATTTATTTTTTTAGACATACAACACTCTCCCTTAAATATTTACCATATTCTTTAGTAGATTCGTACTGTTGGGAACTGGTGATAATGTATCTATCAACTTCAATCTTATCTACTTTAAACCCAATTTTTTGAGCATATTCTGCTAAGATTAAATCTGTCGGAAATACAACTCCACCATAAGAAGAATTACCTACAACAATGGCACAAAACCCATTATCTTCAAGTGCAGCATAACTCTGATCTATTACCTTAAACATATCGAGGTAGTACAATTGAAGCATCAAAGGAATTCTCTTATCCCATAATTTTTTTGTTGCTAAAGAATCAAGTAACTCTTGAGTTGATTTAGATATCTTTGTTGTATCAACATTTTCTAAACTCAATTCACCATTTAAATGAGACCGTAGTGATTTTTTTCTCAGTTTTCTTAGATCCTCATATGAATTAACAAATCCTCCAAACCATAGCTCTAATTTATATATTTCTGTATAATCAAAACAATTTGCATAAGGTGGTGAAAAAATAATTCCACTAACTGACCCATCTTCTACATATTCCCTCGAATTCAAGCATGAGTCGTTAAAAATTTGTGCCTTAAATGTTATATCATTAGAAGTAATATCATCGAATATATTAGTATAGAAAGTAAGTAGTTCACTCCTCGCATCACTTACAGTAATGATACGTGGCTTTACATACTTTCGTTTCTTTAATCCATTTCCGCCTTTTCGATAGTTTGATAATGGTTCAATACTTGAAATCCATCCCAAAATCAGCAAGTTTTTAACTTCATCGCTATATTTCCCCTCTAATATGTTTGCTTTAACATTCATTAAATAATTTTCTACATCAGAATTAAATACGTTTTGACTTATGGATAATGCCGGTAACTTATATTCTCGCTCATACTTAACACTTAATACTTCTTGTGATGCATTTTTAAACTCCAAAGCAATCTCGGCACTGTAATTACGTAGTTTACATTTTGAAAGAAAATATGAAAATGGATTCACTTCAAATCCAATGCCATTAAGTCCTAATTGATTAGCAGCTATAATTGTACTTCCGCTGCCGAGAAATGGATCCATTATTGTACCATTTTTATTTTTGTTATATTCATTTATCAATTTCCTTACTAGCTCCAGTGAAAAACCTTCTTTATACCTATACCATCTTTGTCTAGGCCTATTTAAATCATCAGAATAGTTTAACAAACTAGAATATGTTGCATTTTCACTTTCTGGATATATAACTTTGAATTTTTGCTCTAACTCTCTATACATTATTGTCCCTCTGTTCTTCTGTCGAAAATTCTACAATATCCTCAATATTGCATTCTAATGCTGCGCAGATTTTTGCAAGTGTCTCCGTAGAAACATTTTGATTTTTTCCAAGCTTTGTTATTGTTCCTTTGCTTATACCTGCTTTCTCTTTCAAATCTTGCTTTCGCATATCGCGATCAATTAATAGTTTCCATAACTTTTTATAACTTACTTGCATTTCTTCACTCCCTAACTTAACCAGCATTCTATCACAAATAATAATTATACCACTCAATTCCCACAAAGTAAATCATTTTTCCTACATTATTAGGATAATTTCCTACAATCGTGTTCTCTGTAAAATTGTGGTACCATGGATAATATTATCATTTCTGCTTCACTATCTTTCTTCCATAAATAGTAAGTGACATTCTAATTATCTATCCTGTCTACTCAACCTCTATAAAAAATCTAATCTGTCAACTCAACCCTACACACATTTTTTACAGTTGACCTATTTCCTCATAAACAAAAATAAGGATTTCCAAGGTTAAAAGGCACTGCCAGACATCAGGCAGAAAATCATCCAACCTTGAAAACCCTTTATTTATCAGTATTTTGAGCTCTCCTATTTCTCAACCCTTGACATCAATGTCACGCACTCAACGTGTGGTGTATGAGGGAACATATCTTTTACCTTCACTTTTTCTATTGTATATCCATTCTCCACAAGTACCTTTAAGTCTGTAACTAAAGTCTTCGGATTACAGGATACATAGATTATATCTGGTGCGTTGAATTTTATAACATAATCTAAAGCTACTGGATGCACTCCTGGTCTTGGTGGATCTAGTATTATAAGGTCTGGTTTTTCATTAATAGTTCCTATAATTTTAGCTACATCCCCTGCTATAAAAGTGCAGTTATCTAAACCATTAAGTTTTGCATTTTCATTAGCGGATTTAACAGCCTCTTCAATAAGCTCTATTCCTATAACTTTCTTTGCTTCTGGAGCTACAATTTGACCTATAGTTCCTGTACCACAGTAAAGGTCAAATACAGTTTTGGATTTAGCTTCACCGATAAACTGTCTAACTATGCTATATAGTTTTTCTGCTCCTTTAGAATTAGTTTGGAAAAATGAAAATGGTGTTATTTTAAATTTTAATCCTAATAGTTCTTCTATTATATAGTCTCTGCCATATAGTAATTCTATTTTATCTGCTTGAACTACATCAGATAAAGAATCATTTATTGTATGTATTATACCAACTAAATTTCCTACATAATCTAAATTTCTAAGTTCTTCTGTAATTTCTTCAAAATTAAATTCTATTTGAGATGTAGTTACAAAATTTATTAATATTTCTCCTGTATTTGAAGCTTTTCTGATAACTAGATTTCTCAAATACCCTTCATGACTCATTACCCTATAATGAGGAAGATTTTTATTTCTAAAATAATTTAGTACTGTGCTTAAAATAATCCTATAGTCTTTATCAACTATTTGACAGCAATCTACTGTTATTATTCCAAAGCTTTTACCCTTAGCATGCATACCTAGAGTAAGCTCTCCACCCTTTTCCATATCCCCAAAGGTAAATTCCATTTTGTTTCTATATTCAAATTCTTCTGGACTTCCTTCAATTCCTAAAAATTCAAATCCTTCGAGTTCCGCTTCTTTAAAAAGTTTTAATACCTGTTCTTTTTTCAATTCCAACTGCTTTTCATAAGGTACATCTTGATGAACACATCCTCCGCATTGTCCAAATGCTGAACACTTAACTTCTCTTTTATAGTCTATATCTTCAATTACTTTTAATAGCTTTCCTTCAGCATAATCTTTTTTCTTCTTTGAAATCCTAGCTAATACTTTTTGTCCTGGTAAGGCATTTTTTATATATACTTTTAATCCTTCACTATTTGCAATTCCCATTGAGGGAAACTCCATACTCTCTATATTAAATTCATATTCTTTGCCTTTTTTCATAAGTTATACTTCCCTCGCCTTTATATTATTTTTCTGCTTTGTATAAAGATATTTTAGAAGATTTCTTTCCAATAGTATTTCCCTTTTTGCTTTCCATTATAGCTGGGTACAATATTGCTACTAATATAAAAATTATAAGCAATCCAGTTCCTCTATATTCTTTTATAAATCTAAATCCTAAAAGTCTTAATATTAAATTGTCAAAAATAAAAAAACCTACCAAAGAAATACCAGCCATTACAATAGTGTCAATTAAGCTACCCATGAATGTATCATTAAAAGAAATTTTAATGTTATCTTCATGCTCCTTTGCACATTCTTCTTTCATGATATTTTCATCATTTTTCTCTTCTTTATCTTTTACTACTTCTTCTTTTATTTCTTCTTCTGTTACAATTTCATTTTTTTTATCCATTTCTATTTCATGTTTTTCTTCTGACATAATTATTTCCTCCAATCTTTCCATTGAACATTTTTGTTAAAAGAGTTATTCTCTTCTTTAACATTTTAATTATATAAGTATTATTATGCAATAGTATTTTAATAATGTAAATACGTTGACTAATATAATTTAAAGTACTAGAATATATCTTGTGCAAAAATTCCTTCATATATATGCAAGGCATGGATATAAAACTTTCTATTGTTTTGTTTCCATTTTATTTACATATTGTTTTAATGAAATACATAAATTTATCTTATAATCTTTAATATTAGGGTTAATATATTCAATAAATTTTGGATATATTATTTTAGGGAGGTTTAATTTATAAATGAACAAAGTTACAGGTAAAATACTTAATCATTTAGATGTACTAAGCTTTATTTTACTTATTACAATAAAGCTTAGTTTGTGTGGTAAGGAACTGGAAACAGGATATTTTTCCTACAAAGTCATATTACCTCCAATTCTAGCATCCGTTTTGCTTTTAGCTTCTTTTTCATTTTTATTTAATAAAAAAAATAGAATTAGATTTCTTTTATTTTGCAATTTTATTATAAGTATTTTTATAATAGCTGATTTAAATTATTTTAGATATTTTAAAGATGTAATTTCTATACCTATAATTTTAAATGGTTTTCAATTAGGGGCGGTTAAATCTAGTGTTGGAAACCTATTTAAAGTTCAAGATTTATTTTATGCTTTAGATTTAACTTTATTTTTCTACTTTTATAGTAAATCTAAATATGAGAAAAAAAATACTATTCCATTTCCCCTTAGATTAATACCATTTTCATGTGTATTTTTCACAGGTGCAATTATGAATGCTATGTATTTTATAAATTTATCAAAAGAACAACCTAGATTGATAAGTACTATGTACAATAAAGTTTATATATCTAAACGACTAGGTGATTTAAACTATCATTATTTAGATGCTGTTAATTCTATAAGTAATTCAATAAGTAAAAGAACTCCTGTTTCCCAAAAAACTCAAGAAAAAGTAAAAACTTTTTTACAAAGTAATTCTGAAAAACCTACTGAAAATTTAAAAGGAGTTGGAGAAGATAAAAATTTATTAGTAATACAAGTAGAGGCTCTTCAGTCCTTTCCTATAAATCAAAAGATTAATGGTGTTGAAATAACTCCTAATTTAAATAAATGGTTAAAGAAAAGTGCTTATTTTAATAACTATTTTTATCAGACTGCTGCTGGTGGAACTTCTGATGCTGAGTTTTTATCAAATAATTCTCTTTATCCAACAGCTTCTGGTTCTGTAACTTATCTATATACAAGAAATGAATTTAATGCTATGCCAAAGGCATTTTTAAATAAAGGATATACTACAGTGGCTTTTCACGGATTTAGAGAAAGTTTTTGGAATAGAAATATAATGTATCCTAAATATGGTTTTGAAACCTTTTATGGAGAAAAAAGTTTTGATATAGATGAAGAAATAGGCTTAGGCTTAAGCGATAAATCCTTTTTTAATCAAAGTATAGAAAAAATAAAGACTTTACAACAACCTTATTACTCCTTTATGGTTACTTTGACTAGTCATTTTCCTTATGAAGACGTAAAAAAATATGGAAATTTTAATGTAGGTGATTTAGAAGGAACTTTAGTAGGTAATTATTTAAAATCTATACATTACACTGATGAACAACTAGGTATATTCTTAAATGAATTAGAAAAAGAAGGAATAACTAAAAATTCCATTATAGCATTATATGGAGATCATTATGCTATTCCTAGGGACAATGAAAAAGATTTGGCTAAATTTTTAAACAAATCAGGTTTCACTGATTTAGAATGGATGGAATTACAAAAAGTTCCTATGTTTATTCATTTTCCTGAAGATAGATATAAAGGTACTTATAGTGTGTATGGTGGTCAAATAGATCTTTATCCTACTCTAGCTAATATATTTAATCTTCCTGCTTCTAATATGATGGGAAAAGACTTGTTTAATTCTAAAGAAGGAAAAGTTATATTTAGAAATAGTTCCTTTACAGATGGAAAGGTATTTTATCTTTCTCCACAAGATAGTTACTATAATATAAAATCTGGAGAAAAATTAAAAGAAAATGATGTTCTTAAAAATTTAAAGGAATCTTCTATAAATCAATTGGAATACTCTGATTTAATACTGAAACATAACTTAATAAAAAAATTTAATGTAGAAAAAAATGAATAATATTATGAAATAATTAAATAAGATTGTACATTTTCAGTACAATCTTATTTAATAAAATTATATAACCATTTCATATATCATCTTCCCTGCTACTAAAAGAGACATAGTAACAAATATTGGTTTTATAAACTTAGCTCCTTGTTTTAAGGCAAGTTTTGTTCCAACCCTAGCACCTAAAATCATAAATATTGCCATGGGAATACCCATTATATAGTATATTTTCCCTTTTATCGCAAATAGCACTAATGAAGTGAAATTACTCATTAGATTCATAGCTTTTGCATTACCACTAGCTCGTACAAAATCAAAACCATATATTTTTATAAGTCCAAATATTAAAAATGAACCTACTCCTGGACCAAAAAATCCATCGTAAAAACCCATTGCAAAGGCAAAAGCACTTCCTATTATTAATGTCTTTTTATTTGTACCTTCAAAATTATCTTCCATTCCCACTTCTTTTGAAAAAAAGCTGTAAACGCCTACACCTAGTAACAAAAATAAAACTAGAGGTTTTAATACACTAGAATCAATAAGTAAAACTGTAGTAACACCAGTACAAGCTCCAATGAAAGTAAATGGTAATAATACCTTTAATATATTCTTGTCTATTTTTCCACATTGAGCAAACTTTGCCGTACTTACAATGGAACCGCAAGTTGCTGAAAACTTATTTGTCCCTAAAGTATAATGAGGAGGAAAACCTACAAGAAAATAAGCCGGTAAACTTATTAATCCTCCGCCACCGGCGATTGCATCTATAAATGCTGATAAAAATCCTGCTGCACATAAAAATACTATTTTGTAGACTACTGGCATGGTACTTAACATTTCAAGTCCCCCTTATAATGATACTCTAACTATGTAAATTAAAAATATATTATATTTTCTAACAATTCCATTATAACATGATATTGTAATTTTTAATATAGAAAAGAAATTTTTTGATTAAATAAAAATGAAGATCATTCTTAAAGAATAATCTTCATTTTAAAAGCTACTTAGCTAGCTCATATATAGCATGTGCATAAATTTTAGCATTCATTATTAAATCTTCAATTTCTATATATTCATTTACTTGATGATCTAAATCAGGCTTCCCTGGAAAAATTGGACCAAATGCAACTATATTAGGCATTTCTTTAGCATAGGTTCCTCCACCAATAGCCAATGGCTCTTTTCTTTCACCAGTTTGATCTGTGTATACATTAAGTAAAGTCTTAATTAATTCATGGTCTTTTGGAAAATACAATGGCTTTTGATGAGCCATATCTTCTATTCTTATTCCTGTTCCTTCCAAAGTCTTTTCAAAAGGCTTCATTAAATCATCAAATGTATATGTTACAGGATATCTTAAATTTAATCCTAGAGAAATTTTTTCAGAATCCATTTCAACAGTTCCTACATTAAAAGATAACTTCCCTGACTCTTCATCTTCTAATGCTACTCCAAAAGACTCTCCATGACATTCAAATCCTACATATTTATTAAAAAAACTAATAAGTTCATATATATCTGTGTCTTCAATTGGTAAAGATTCTAGGAATTTAAACATCTGCATTATGGCATTTATACCCAATTTTGGCAAACTTCCATGAGCTGAAACACCTACAGATTTTATAACTACCATATCACTTTTTATATGAGCTGTTAAGTTAAACTCACTACTTAACTTAAATTTTTCTAAAGCTTTTATCACAAGATCTTTTTCCTTAGCCCATATTCCTGCTTCACAGTAATCAGGAACCATATTAACTCTTTGTCCACCCTTTATATATTTTATACATATTTCTTCTGTACCTGATGTTTTTAGATCTTTAACTAAATTAAAAGATGTTATTCCTTTTTCTGCATAAATAAGAGGATATTCTGCATCTGGTGTAAAACCTGAAACTGGAGGTTTTTCTCTTTTTAAATAATATTCCATCTCTTTACTTCCAGTCTCCTCATTAGTTCCAAATATAATTCTAATTTTTTTGGATAATGGTAATTTTAAATCCTTTACAGCTTTTAATCCATATAAAGCTGCCATTATAGGACCTTTATCATCTAATGCTCCCCTACCATATATTTTTCCTTCATGTATTTCTGCACTATAAGGTGGATATTTCCATCCTTCCCCTTCTGGTACTACATCTAAATGTCCTAATACTCCTACATATTCTTCTCCTTCACCATATTCTGCGTATCCTACATATCCATCTAAATTTTTAGTTTTAAAACCTAATCTTCGTGAAATCTTCAAAGCACATTCTAATGCTTTAGATACTCCTTCTCCAAAAGGCATACCTTCTTTTCCTTCTTCTTCTACACTTTTTATTTTCATAATTTCTTGGGTGGATTCTATTAAGTCCTCTTTTAACTCATTAATTTTTCTATTTAATTCCATTTCTCTACCTCCAGTAAAAATATTGCAGTCTACCCATTGATGCTATAACTGTTATATAAAGAATTTATTATATACTAATTTTGCACTATATTTTTCCCTTTAATTATATCATAAAACACCTGATTTTATTTATAGGATAGAATTATTAATTATATTATAGCACAGTATCAGTAAGAATTAGAATATAGTTTTTGAATTTACTGTAATATTTTAACAAGCATTATAGTAAAAAGAGCAAGTAAGTTTTATCTTACTAGCTCTGTAAATTTATTCATATTACTATATTATACTTAATTTATTATATTTGATACATTATTCCTATGAAATTTTTTAAAACTTTTATAAACCTCATAAGAAATTTTACCTATTATTTCTCTTCCTTCTTTATTTGTATATAAGTTTTTTGTTAATACACAAATAATATAATTACAATATGGATAATATACTATACCTACATCATGTTCTAATTTATCTAAATCTCCAGTTTTATGAGCTACAACTAAGTCATCTGGTAAATATAATGTTAGTCTTCCATTAACTTGCTGCTTTTTTAATATCTCTATCATTATATTGCTATATTCTTTATCTACTATCTCTCCTTTATATAGCATTTCTAAAATAGTACACATATCTAAAGCTGTAGTTAAATTTTCTTTACCCATTTTTACTGCTTCAGAATCCATCATTTTTCTCTGAAGTCTTGTATTATTTAACTTTAATTCATTAGCTATTTTATTTATATTATCCATTCCTAACATATCTATTAATATATTTGTAGCTGTATTATCACTTATTATAATCATAAGAGTTATAATTTCTATTAAGGTAAAGTTATGATCCTTATTTAACTCTTTTAATATTCCGTCCCCCCCACACTTTTCTTCAGTAGATATAATTATTTTATCTTTTAAATTTCTTTTTCCTTCTTTAACTTCCTGCATTGCTGTAACCATAATAAGCAATTTAATTGTACTAGCTGAAGGAAATACTTCTTTTTCATTTATCATAATAGTAGAATTACTTTCTAGATTTTTTATAGCTACTGCTATATCTCCTTTTGAATTATTAATTATATCTTCAATTAAATTTTCCAATTCCATAAATTTACCCCCTTAACCAAAAAATGCTCTTACAAATATAAGTAGTACATTAGCTATAACTACAGTTACTCCAAATTTGACCATATTCTTCAAGTCCTTAGATCTAGCAAGACCCATTTGCCCAAGCATATCCGCCTCTGGATAAGCAAAAGAAGTTATTTGAGAGCCAACAAGGATAATCATGGCCCAAAGTCCTGTAGATATTCCTAAACTTTCTACAAATCCTTTAAACATTTTATCCATTACTACTGACTGAGCTACTGCTGCTCCTCCAATTCCAAATATACCTGTTAGTGTAGATACTAATGAAAATACTATTTTATTTCCTGAAGCTAATAATGGTTTTAATAAATCTACTAAAGCTTTAAATGCACCTGATTCTTCTATAAAGGTTATGAAGGGATTAAATAAAACAAACATTATAAATAGCCACATCATACGGGATGCACCTTCTACTAAAGTTTCAAAAATGTCATTTAACTTTAGTTTAGCTGATATTCCTGTAACAATAGCAGCTACAAACATAACTACTACAGCATAAGAAGCACCACTCTTCACATAAATACCATAGATAATTAAAAGAGTTAAGGTTATTAAAAAAGCGTAGGTAGCTTTTTTTACTTCATTAGTAACTTGTTTATCTACATCAATACTTTCAACATTTTCATATGCATAAACTCCCTTAGTATCCTTTTGAATCTTATTAGACATTATATAAGTTATGATTAGACACACTGCGGTTACAGGCAATCCTGCTGCCACAAGATATTGTCCATAACTTAATCCTGTTAATCCCATTATAGTTACTACTTGTGGTGAAAAAGGACCTATAAAAAGTCCTGTAAGACCTGCCCCCATAAAAATTGCGGATAAACAAGATGGTGTTATGCCAATTGCAGCAACTAAAGGTATTACTATAGGTGCTATTATGGCATTTGCTCCTGCAAGAGTTCCAAGCAATGCAGTTAAAATCATAGAAGTTGCCATAGCAGCTAGTACTGCTTTTTTCTCAGTATTTATTCCTATTTTCTTCATAACAGTTCTAACAATATTCTCAGCAACTCCAGTTTTCTTAAGAATAGCACCTAGTGCAGATCCAAGCATTATAATAAATCCTACTAAAGATAAAAAAGATCCTAATGATTCGGCTATTACCGAACCCATTCCTAGTAAAGGCTTATTAGTTAAAATTGCTGTAATAATAACACATACAAGAACGTTAAGAATAGGATTTATATCCTTAAAAGCGAATATAATATAAAGTATTAAAGGTAATAAAGCAACTAGTGGTGACATACCAAATAACATATGAAATACCCCCTTTTCATGTTTTTGGCTTTAATATAACATCTCCCCATGAATATAAATTTGAAAAATAGTATTAGTATATTCTATTTTTTATCAAAGTATCTTATACCATTTACTTTTTTTATCCCAAGTCCTGCTTCTTCATTTAACGTGATTTTGTACTCATTAAAAGTTGCCCCTCCTTCTATAGGATCTTCGCTACAAAGAACAGGCCCATCCAAATCGATTTTTGTTATTACACTCTTAGCTGCTGCTAAATGTACTGCAGCATTTACACTTACTTTTGCTTCTAGCATACATCCTATCATGCACTCTACTCCATAAATTTCTGCTAAAGAACATATCTTAAGAGCGTTATAAATTCCTCCTGTTTTCATAAGTTTTATATTTATAATATCCGCTGCTCTTCTCTGTAATATATTTAATGCATCTTCTGGTGAAAACACACTTTCATCTGCTAATACTGGCATAGATATATTATCTGTAACAAATTTTAATCCTTCTATATCATGAGCTAGAACAGGTTGTTCTACAAATTCTATATCTAAAGCCTCATCCTCCATTTTTCTTAGTGCTTTTACTGCTTCCTTTGGGTTCCATCCTTGATTTGCATCAATCCTAAGTTTAACATCATATCCTACAGCCTCTCTTATTGCTTTCATTCTCTTTAGATCCATTTTAGAGTCTTTTCCTACTTTAATTTTTAATGTACCATATCCTCTTTTGACTGCATCTACACTATCTCTTGCCATTTCCTCTGGATCATTAACACTTATGGTTATATCTGTAATTATCTCATTTCTATACCCTCCTAATAATTTATACAGTGGTGCATTGTATAACTGTCCATAAAGATCAAATAAAGCTATATCAATAGCTGCCTTTGCACTTGTATTTTTTATTAAAGATTTGTCTAGTTTAATCATTAATTGTTGAAAATTTTCTATATCCATTCCTATTATATTCTTCTCTATATGTTCTTCTATGGCTCCAACTATAGCTCCTTTAGTATCACCAGTAATAACCCCAGTAGGAGGTGCTTCTCCAAAACCAATATTTCCTGTATCTGTATGGACTTCTACTATTATGTCTTCTACACTATTTACAGTTCTTAATGCAGTTTTAAAAGGCTTTCTAAGTGGTACTGAAATTTCCCCTATTTTAATATCTGTAATTTTCATTTTCATTACCTCCTGAAAATAATATTAAAAAATCCAGTAAAAGCATAACATATCTATACTTTTACTGGATTTCATTTACTTTAATGTAATTTAAAATTTACATCTCATTAAATAAAGCAGTAATTTAAAAATACTTATTTTTTATTTCAATATACTTTTTTACTGCATCTTTATATGCAACTACAATAGCTCTTTGAGAAGAACCATGGTATCTTTTTTTTATTTCTTCTTCTGTAATAGAATTTTGTCCTAAAAGTTTTTTTTCTATAAATAAACTCCTAACAAATTCATCAGTAGTCCTAATAGTAGAAGAGCAACTTAAATCTACTATAGTATCGCTTTCTACATCTACTACAAAACCAATAAAAAAGGAATTAAATTGATTGGTAATAGCATTGTCTGAGTTAGTTTTTGAATTACCTACTACATATATGGTACTTTCCCCATACATTAATACCACCTCGAAATATTATAAATTTATAAATTCTTTAGCAGTAGTTATTTCGTCTAAATAAGTTGTACCATCTTCATTAAGCCCCAATTTTACAGGAGTAACCATAACTTGACCTGCTTTATAATATTTATACTTTCCATCATCTTGTTTATTATAGTATCCTGAGAAATCGTGTATCATATAATATTCCCCATTATATTTTCCTAAATAAATCATAGTATGCCCAGGCATATATAATACTCCCCCAGGATTCAAATCATCAAGAATATCTTCTCTTTCCTGAATATGCATATATCTATTCATTTCATATACTTTTCCTACATTATTATTTTCTTGCTCTGATGTATTTCTTGGAAGTTTTATTCCTATTGTTCTATAAACATCCATTACAAAGGCAGAACAATCTCTTCCATTGAACATTCCACCCCAACCATATCTCTCTCCTAAGAATTTAAAGCACTGATTTAAAATTGATCTTTTCCTATATATTAAATATCCCTCATTAACATCTTCTGACCTAGAAATCATAGCCAATTTCAATGCCATATTTCCCGACTTACCTCTTACCGGAATTTTTATTACATAGTTTCCTACAGTACTTTGTCCATATAACTCATCTTTAATTTCATATTTTGATGCTAAAGGTATTCTAACTCCCATATCAAATTTTACTTCTGATATCTCTGGAGCTAATGGATTATATACAGTAAACACTCTTTTGCCAGTAGTTACTAAAAAACTTTTATTGTTTACATAGCTAAATAAGTTTTCTTTAGTTGTTAAAGCAACATCTTTAGCTGGAATCCAAGCTAGATAATTATACATTTGAGCAAAATACCACTGTTTATCTTTACTTTCACTTAATATAACTAAAGGCTCTATAGGATAAACTGCTGTTTCCATTAATCTGTCAAATTCATAATTATCTCCTTCTTTAAAAAGCATGTCATAAGTAGGATATGTCTTCATTAAAGTTCTTCTAACTGTAATACCATACTTAACATTATTTACAGGCTGCAACCCATTTAAATTCAAATTCTCTTTTAAATTACTATAATATGCATCTGTTATTAGCTTTCCATTCTTATCATATCTTGGATATTTAGATGGCTTGCTTAAATTTAAAATCTTTTTTGTTAGTTCATCCTTAGTAAATGAAGTTTTATATTTTTCCAAATCTACTACTTCATCTATTTCCTTTTCTATTTTCATATTAAGCTGTTCAATTTCTCTTTTATCCATAATAGTTTTATTTACATCTAGTGTATTGTTTATCCAAAAATCTGCTCCCATCATTTCCTCTTTCACCTTAGGCATATTACTACTAAAATCATTTATTCCAGCAAAAACCGTAGTAGTCATCATAAAAGAAAATATAATAGATAAAATACTTCTAATTTTTATTTTTTTCATATTGTTTCACTTCCCCCCATACTATATATTCAAATCTATATTTATATTATCGATAGTATTTTCCCTACCAATAGTCCTCCACCAGTACCAACTATATATCCCATTAAAGCCATTAATACTCCAATAGGCACTAATGCCTCACTATAAGCAGCAGCTAAAATTGGTGCCGAAGCCACTCCCCCTATATTAGCAAGACTTGCAACTCCACAAGTAAATAAGTCTAATTTAAATAATTTAGCAGATATCATAAGAACAATTGCATGAATTCCTAATATTACAAAACCTGATATTATATATATAGGTGCCTTTGTAAGCTCTGCAAAATTTGCTCTTGAAGCAATCAAAGCCACTATTGTATATAACATTATATTTGATAACTCTGACGCTCCTGGAACTTTTGCTAAAGATGTCATTGCAAAAATTATTCCTAGCAATGTAGCTATAAGAACTGTCCAAGTACTCCCTTGGAAAAATTGAGTTTGTGGCAATTTCCCTCCTAAGTATGTTGAAATAGCTGATACTAATAAGCTTGTTCCTAGCAAAATCATAAGATCAGAAAACTGGATTTCCTTTCTTATATTTTCTTTATCTTTACTTAACTTTTCTCCTATTTCATCAATAAGTTTTGTATCAGTTTTTGTCCATTTATTAAATTTAGCAGAAAAGGATACTAACCATAATAAAAACATTACCCATATGGAATAGTTTATAGAATCCATAAGAAGTGTATATCCGAGCTTCGCATCGGGAACCTTTAGAGCTGTCTGAACAGCTACCATATTACCTGTTCCCCCCATCCAACTTCCACAAAGGGCAGCAAAAGCTTTCCATGTATCCGCTTCATAAAAACCCTTAAAGATAGCATAAGTTATTATGAATCCAATAGCTATACTTACTGAAGCTGAAAAAAATCCAATAAGCATTTTAGGCCCAAGTTTTAATATCTTTCTCATATCACATCTTAATAACATTAAAAAAATCATAGCAGGCAATAAGTTGTTTTTAAGTCCCTTATAAACTGCAGTTATCTCTTTATTATTTTGCCAAACTCCAAAAGTAGATAAAAGCATAGCAGTAAAATAAAGTAACACAATGGCTGGTACATAGTTAAAAAATTTTGATTTAGATTTTTTTTCTACTAATACTAACATACTAGCAAAAAAAATTAAAAATGCCACATAAGTAAAACTTTTTGTAATCATGAATTTCCCCCTTTTATTTTTGATTACTTTTTAGTCTTATTTATTAATAATTTATTCCCCCATATCTAAGTTGCTACTTATTTAGCTAATTCGTAAATAGCTGCCCCCATTATCTGTACATTTTTTATTAAGGAATCTATTTCTATATATTCATCTGGTTGATGTTCTACTTTAGGTTGTCCTCTAAATACTGGTCCAAAAGCTACAATGTTTTCCATAGCTTTAGCATAAGTTCCCCCACCTATTGCTATAAGCTCAGCCTTTTCTCCCATTTTTTCTTCATATACTTTTTGAAGTTTTTTTATAAACTCTGTATCTGCAGGCACATAAAGACTTTTTTTATGTCTCATATATACTTCTTTCATTTTTCCTAAATCTATCTTTTCTTTAAAATTATCTATAAAATCTTCATATTTTTTAGTAACAGGATATCTCATATTTATTTCTATACTTATTTCCTCTTCATTTCCCCATATAGTTCCTAAATTAAAAATGAATTTACCTGATATATCATCTTCTAAATAGATTCCTAATTTCCTTCCTTCTAAATCAAATCCAATATACTCATTCATAAAGTCTATAAACTCTTTTATATCCCCTTTAAAATCTAGTTTGCCTAAAAATAATAGAAGATGTGAAATAGCATTTTTCCCTTTTTGTGGTGTACTTCCATGAGCAGAGATACCAAAAGATTTTATTAAAATAGAATCTTCTTTTCTTTCTATTTTAATTCCATTTATATCTTTTGCTAATTCTAATATATGTTCTAATTTATTATTATCTACATAGACTACTGCTTCTGAATAATCTGGTACTACATTAGGAGCAATGCCTCCCCTTATGGATTTTAAAATTATATCTCCTTCTGTGTTTAAACTTCTTTTATATTTACAAGTTACAATTCCTTTTTCTGCATTTATTATTGGATATTCTGAATCTGGAGTAAAGCCAGCTACTGGAATCTCTTCACCTTTTTCTACATAATGTTTCACACAATTACTACCTGTTTCTTCATTTAATCCAAATATAACTCTAACTCTTCTTTTTAGAGGAAGATTTAAATCTTTTATTGCTTTTAATGCATAAAGTGCTCCTATAGTCGGCCCTTTATCATCAGTGGTTCCTCTTCCATATATTTTTCCTTCATGAATTTCTGCTGCATAAGGAGGATAAGTCCATCCATCACCTTCTGGAACTACATCTAGATGTCCAAGTACTGCTACCATCTCATCTCCTTCACCATACTCTGCATATCCTATCATATTATCAACGTTTACAGTTTTAAATCCCAAGCTTTTAGAAAGGTTTAAGCAATTCTGTAAAGCCTTATGTACTCCCTCTCCAAAAGGCATACCTTCCTTTGCTTCTTCTTCTACACTCTTAATTTTTACTGATTCTTGTACACTTTTTATAATCTCTTCTTTCATTTCAAGTATTTTTTTATCTAGCATAATATCACTCCTCAAAATTAGTATTTACTATTAAGTTACTAATTAATTCTAAATTTGTCAAATTTAAAAGCCCAATAAATGACTTTCATCATTTACTGGGCTTTGCTTACGATAATGCTTTTGGCATCTAAATAAACAGAGCAGTAAACACAAAAATATTTTATGTTTAATATTATTATATTATGAAAAAATGGCAAAATCAATATATTTTAGAAATTTTCTGAATATAAGGCACTGTTGATATTATATTTTTTTAATGATATATTTTAATTTAGTAATTCCATTAAATAATTCTAAAACCGCCTAAATTAGTTATGAATGGTAGTTATAGAATAAAATTTATACTAATGGAATAAATATTAATTTTATTTCTATAAGGACGTGATTTTTTGGAACTAATAAAAATAAAAGGAAATACCTACTACATAAATGCCCCTACTAATATAGGTGTTTACATATTTAAGAATAAAAATTGTATTTTAATAGATACAGGTATAAATACATCACATGCAAAGAAAATTGATGAAGTATTAATTGAAAATGGACTTCATCCAAAATATATTGTAAATACTCATAATCATATAGATCATTGTGGTGGAAATCATTATTTCCAAAATAATTATCCAGGATGTTTAGTATATACTTCTGCTAAGGAAAAATTATTTATGGAAAATATTGAGCTCTGTCCCCAAATGTTATATGGTTCTCTTCCTATAAAAGGCTTGTATAGAGTGAATAAATCTTTTACTGTAGATTTTGTTTTAGATTATGGTATTAATAAAATAAATGATGAAAAATTTCAAGTACTACCTTTAAAAGGCCACACGGATGAACAAATAGGCTTTATAACCCCTGAAAAAGTTTGTTTTTTAGGAGATTCCATTTTTAGCCATGAAATTATAGAAAAATACTCCTTACCATATCTATATGATATAGAAGAAAGTATAAAAACTTTAAAAAGTATAAAAGAAATAGATGCAGACTTTTTTTTAGTAGGTCATAGTAATAACTTGTTAGATAAATCAGAGATTCCCGCTTTAGTCCATAAAAACTTAAAAAACATTGAAAATTATATAGATCAAATTTTAGAATTATTAGATCAGCCTTTAACAAAAGAAGATCTTCTTCAAAACATTGTTATATTAAATGATTTACCCATGAATTTTACACAATACCATTTAAATCTTTCTGCTGTATCTGCATTTATAAGTTATCTTTATAATAAAGATTTAGTAGACTCTTCTATTGAAGATGGTAAGTTATATTTTTTTAAAAAAGCTTAGAAATAGGCTATCCCATTAAGAATAAATCGTACAACATATTGTGTTTGTCATTGATTTTCAAAGCAATATGTTGTATGTAAATTTCTTAATGTGACAGCCTATTTTTATATAAATCTATTTTCGGTATGTATATAGAGGTAATGTATGTAAGATAAATATCAATATTTTATTTTTGTAAATTTCCCATTGTATAATACTCCAAAACCCTTATCATAGTATGCTACAATTTTCCCTTTATATTTAATTTCTTTTCCTAAAGAAACTCCTATTATAGCACTTTTAGCTTTATCATTTATATATACTTTTCCGCTTTTTAATATTTTAATATCCTCACTTTTACAAGGATTATCTATATTTATCCTATTCCATTTTTTATCTTCATCATCTATATTATCATAGTATATACTCTCTATTTTTTCTTCCTCATTTATACTTCCTAAATATATTACATCTTGATTATCTACTCCTAATAAGCAAAGTCTTTTTGTATCAGGTATGCTTATTGAATTTTGTTTATCTGCTACTCTAATTTTTCCATATCTTAAATCTTCATAAATCATTGTATCATCTCTATTTAGAATATTTATATTTCCAATCTTTAAATATCCTTTATATTTTTCTGTTTGTGACATAATGTTTAACCTATATATATTAGATCTTTCATTATTAGTTTCTACTTTAACATATGACACCCCAGTTAACGTAGACATAACTATATCTTGAATATTATATTTAGAATTAGCTAAAGGAATATTAATTTTATTATAGTGATTATCTAAAACCTCCTCTTTATGGTTTTTATCTTTATCATAAGAATATAACTTCATATAACTTTGTCCATTTTCTTTTATATGTTTTTCAAAGATATACATTCTAGCTCTATCTGGTAACCAAGTATAATAGTTTAACTCTCCTAAAGATGACTCTACACTTGTTTTCTCCCCATTTAAAGTATTTATTATTTCTATATTTCCATTCTTTATATATGAAACATACTTTCCGTCATGAGATAATTGAATTTTATTAATATTCTCATCCATAGGAATTTCTAAATTATCTATTTTTTTTTCTTCCTTTTCTACAACTTTTTCTATTTTATAATTTCCATTGCGTCTTAAGTATATTTTATCTACATACAAAAGCCCCATTAATTCTATAGATAAAGGCAATATACTCCAAATAATAATTCTTTTACCCAACTTCATATTAAGCACTCTCCTCAGGGTTCTACATAAAAACTTGTAGCTACTGTTCTTTCTCCATCTCTATTACATGGATTATTTATTACTTCCCCTTTATAATAAATTGTAGAAGAAGATCCTCCATCTAAACTTCCTGCATTGCATACTCCTTGTTTAAGCAAAATATCTTGAACATCTCTCAATGTTGCACCTTCTTTAAAAAGCCTTCTGCCATCTATAACAAGAAATACTACAGTACCATCTTCTTTCTGTCCTATAGCAGTTCTAGGCTGCACACCTTGTCCACCATCATCATCTATTAAAGGCTCTCCATTCATTATTAAAGTTTTATTAAAGGATAAAGCTTCCTTTACATTAAGTTCTTCAAGTTCTTTTAAACTTCTCTGTCCAACAATTAGTTTTCCTTTTTCATCAAAAGCCATGACATCTACTTCTTTATTATCCTTTAGATTACACCATTTTTTCTCTCCACCTGATATTACTATGCCTTCTGGATATGCACCAGTTCCAACCCACTCTTTTCCACTTTTATTTTGGTCATAGAATCCACCTCCATTAATAGCAGCTAATGCACCCTTTTCTTCTGCCATTTCACTAACTCTTTGACCTTGTACTTTCATTTTATTTGTATATGCAACTTTTACTTTTTTAGGATTTTTTATTTCCAATAGGTATCCATCAAATCTGTCTTGATGAATATCATATCTTTCAATACTATTATCATTAGTATCTTTAATCTTTATATTATCAAAATTTTGCTTTATATCTTTTTCTTTTTTCTTATCTTTATGTAATATTTTATCTATATCCTCTTTAGACAAAAATAAAGTTGCTATATATTGGTGCTTAAATGTATACATAGCAGTTCCAACTAAAGTCTTTTTTACATTTTGAAAAGGTCCATAAAACACTAATATTGGCGCTGTAATCAATACAAATATAATCTCATATATTAAAAAAATACTTATTAGCTTTCCAGAACTTTTTCTTTTATTTTTTCTGCTGACCCTTTTTAACAAATCACCACTTCCTTTATTTAAAATAAAATATGTACATCTTACTTTTTTCTTCTTTATTTTCGTAAAAAGCTGCTATAAGCTTATTATTATCTTCACTCCAATTTAAAGTAGAATTTTTTATATTTAAATTTTTATATAACATTACACTATGGCTTATACTATTTTTATATATTTTGGCTGCATAGAGAGTATTATTTCCCTCTTTATCTTTAACTACATAAGCTATATTTTTCCTATCATTAGAGAGTTTAAACAATATAACTTCTTCATTTAAAATAGTTTTTATATCTTTAGTTTTTATATTATATAAATATAATGCTTTATCTCCCCAAAACTTACCGGAAAATATGAAATTATCTCCATCTATTCCTTCTATTTTATTTATATTTCCTTTAAATATTAAATTTAATTTATATGGCTTATCTAAGTTTAAATGATAAATATAGCTATTAAATTCTTCATCTGATTTAAAGCTTTGAATAAATATGTTCTTACAATCCTTTGCTACAGATATTTCATGAATGTTGCCTATATTCTTCAACTGTTTAGCTTCTAATATTTCCTTTGTAGTATTATTATTTAAATCTTGAAAAAAGAGAGTACTTTTCATTCCAATATATCCACTACTATCTGGCATCCATTTTACAAAAGTTTTATAAGAAATATTTATATTTTCCTTATCTTTAACGTTATATATAAAACTTTTATTTTTTTCTACTATTTTAATCTCTCTTTGTAATATTTCATCTCCTTCACTATAAAAAATTCTTTTTTTATCTGGCGAAGAAATTATAAATCTTTGACTTTTATTATGAACAGGTTTTATTTTTTCTTCTTTTAAAGATTTCAAATTAAATTTATTTAATTGAAAATAATTTAATTTTTCATCATTTACATCTAAAAAGGTGTCCTTACTATTTCTAGATGCATAAACTATATTTTCATCATCTATAAAATCACAAGAATCACATTCTTCATTAAAAGGAACTTTATCTACTTTTTCTAATGTCATCTTCTCTTCTCTGTCACTACTTAATATGTCTTCATTAAAATTTATATCGTCTAATACCACTATCTTATCAAATCCTGTTTTCTCATATCTAAAGGTAAATATAATAAAAAACAACGTAATCAAACTCACAGTAATTAAAATATTTCTTATTAATATCTTCACTAATTTCCTCCTGTTGTTTATATATCTAATTTTAAACTATCAATGTTTCAGAAGTTGTATTAATTGTATCTAAATTGTAAAAATTAAATACATGGAATTTCTATACTAACTTTTGTTTCCTGTTCAATCTTACTTTCTATATATATATTTCCACCATGTTTTTCTACTATAGCCTTAACTATAGGAAGCCCTAATCCATTCCCACCTTTTTTTCTAGACACCTTTTTATTTATTCTATAAAAAGGTTGGAATATATTTTCCAACTCTTCTTTAGGTATTCCATCCCCTCTATCTTTTATATTTATAACTATTTTACTATGCTTTTTTACTCCTTCTACTTCTATTATGGAATTTACATAACCATACTTTATACTGTTATCAATTAAATTTATGAATATTTCCTTCAGCTTGTCCTCATCACCATTCACCCATAAATCTTCTTCTATATTATTAACTATTTGTATATTATATCTTTTCCCTCTAATGCTCATTTCTTCACAAGTAATCTTTAATAACTTTGAGATATGTACTTTAGTAAAATTATAATTAAAATCTCCGGTAGTATTTTTAGAAAGCTCTAAAAGCTCTATTACCATTCTATTTAATCTTTTGCTTTCACTTATTATATGACTTACACCTTTTTTAAAAAAATTTTCATCTTCAAATCCATTTTTTTCTATAATTTCTGCATATCCTAATATAGTAGTTATAGGAGTTTTTAATTCATGTGTCACATTATCAAAAAATGCTTTTCTGCTCATTTCAAGATTTCTTAATGTATCCCTATCTTTTTCTATAGTTAATATTTGATTTTTGATTTTATCTACCATATATTTAAAATTTAAAGCCAATTCTCCTATCTCATCTCCTGAATTTTTTTTAAATTTCACGTTAAAATTTCCTCTACTAACTTCTTTAGAAGCTTCTGTTAATTCTGTAATAGGTTTTGTAATGCGTTTTGAAATTATAAATGAAAGAATAAGTATTACTAAAAATAAAATAATACCTATAATTTTAATAGTGTTTACTATATGATTGCTTTTTCCATATAGTTCTGTATATTCTTTACAATATCCAATAAGTCCTAATCTTTCACTTTTAAAATATACAGGATAACATAAATTAACCACTACTTTATCTTTTATTTTATTAATGGAATAAGATGTTTTGCCCTCTAAAGCTAATTTTAACTCTTTATTATCACTTTTTATTTCATTATTATCATAGGTCTTCCATAAAAGTTCCCCCTTATCTGAATAAAGAATAACTTCATCTCCTACCTTATAACTTAATTCTTCTACAATATTTTTTCCATCTATTTTAAATACAGATTTACTAGGCTCAATATTGTTTAAAACAAAATATTGTTTCAAATACATATCTATATCTTTTCTTCCTTGAATCATTTCATTTTTTATAATAAATTCATTGTTTTTATTAATTATTTTCTCTGTTGAATAAATAAGTAAAGTAATTCCTATTAAAAATACAAAGGAAAAACTTACAAGTATTTTATATCTTATTGATAATTTCATTAGTACACCCCATTAAAAAATTTATCCTTTACTATATACTTTATTATTTGTGCTTTATCAGCTAAAATTTAGTTTATATCCTACACCAAAAACTGTCTCTATAATGGAATAATTTTTAGTTCTATCTAACTTCTTTCTTAATCTTTGCACATGTATATCTACAGTTCTAGTGTCTCCTATATATTCAAATCCCCATACACTATCTAGTAATTGTGCTCTTGAAAAAACTTTTCCTTTGTTCTCCGATAGAAATAATATTAGATCAAATTCTTTAGGTGTTAAATCTACAGCCTCACCATTCTTTAATACTTTCCTCTCATCTTTATATATGTGTATATATTTTTGAATAGTAATTACATCTTCACTTTTATTCTCAACAGTTTCTTTAGTAAGTTCAATTCTTCTAAAAATAGACTTTATCCTAACTATTACTTCTCTCATATCAAAAGGCTTAGTTATATAGTCATCGGCTCCTAATTCCATTCCAAGTATTTTATCTGTTATATCGCACTTTGCAGTTATTATTATTATAGGTATGTTAAAAGTATTTGTAACTTTTTTACATATATCAAATCCATTAATATCTGGTAGCATAAGATCTAAAATAATTAAATTAGGTTTGAAATCTTCTAAGGCTTTAATTCCTTCTTCTCCATTATCATAACACTTAACTATATATCCTTCTTTGCTTAAAGAATAAGACATAAAATCTGATATAGCTATTTCATCCTCAATTATAAGAATTTTTTTATTTACCATAATTCTTCCCCCCATATATAAACGTAAATATCCTTAAATTCACATATTAAAAAAGAGATCTAAATTAATTGATCTCTTTAATTATAAGATATTTTATTTATTTTTACCCTTTTTTTTATTTTTGCCACCATTATTTCCTACTTTATTGCTATTATTTTTTTCTTTATTCTTTTTTCTTCCTCTATACATAGAAAGTTGAAGAGCAAAAATAAATGCTGCTACAAAAAATATTCTTGCTATAAATCCAGACACATTTCCTTTACTTAAATCTGTAAAATATCCCCATATAGCTGCTACTCCCATTGCAGCTAAGGTACTTAATATAATATTTTTCATAAGTATTCCTCCAAATTTTCAGCTTATACTTTTACTATTAGTAATATTATATATTGTTATGCACTAATTCCACAAGAGTACATTAATTTACATACCTTTTCCATTCATATTTTACAGATTAAATATTATTTACTAAATGTTTAATGAAAATTTTCTTAAGTTGTAGTAAAATAGTAAGGTATTTAAATTTACTTATATATTGGGGGTAATAGAAATGGCTAGAACTATTGGAACAGAAGTTAAAGGTATAAGAGCACCAATAGTAAAAGAAGGTGATGATTTAATCCAAATTGTGGTTGATTCTGTAATTAACTCCTCAAAAGAGGAAGGATATTCACTAAAAGATGGAGATGTTATTGGGGTTACAGAATCACTAGTAGCTAGAGCACAGGGAAATTATGTAACAATAGATCAAATTGCTTTTGAGCTTAAGAATAAATTTAAAGAGGACATTGGTGTGGTATTTCCTATTCTAAGTAGAAATAGATTTTCTATAATATTAAAAGCTATTGCAAAAACTGAAAGAAAGATTCACCTGCTATTAAGCTATCCTTCTGATGAAGTGGGAAATCATCTTATGGATATAGATAAAATGGATGAACTAAATATAGATCCTTACAAAGATGTATTGACAGAAGAGGATTACAGAAAGCTATTTGGTGAGACTGTAAAACATAAGTTTACAGGCATAGATTATATAAAAATGTATAAAGACTTAGCTTATAATGATAATATTTCAGTTTATCTTGCTAATGATCCTAGAACAATACTTAAATATACAAAAGAAGTGTTAACTGCAGATATTCATACTAGAAAAAGAACTAAAAGACTATTAAAAAATGCTGGTGCTGAAACTGTTTATGGATTAGATGAGATTTGTACATCCCCTATAAATGGTAGTGGATATAATCCTAATTATGGTCTATTAGGTTCAAATAAATCTACTGAAGAAAAAATCAAACTTTTCCCTAGAGATTGTCAAACAGTAGTAGAACAAATCCAAGATAAATTAAAAAAATTAACAAACAAAAATATAGAAGTTATGATTTATGGAGATGGAGCTTTTAAAGACCCTGTAGGTAAGATATGGGAATTAGCAGATCCTGTAGTTTCTCCTGGATTTACTGCTGGTCTTAGAGGAACACCTAATGAGCTTAAACTTAAGTATTTAGCTGATAATGATTTAAAAGACTTAAATGGAATTAATGCTATTGAAGCTATGAAAGAAAAAATCAAAAATAAAAATTCTAATCTAGTAGGTACTATGGAAACTCAAGGAACCACTCCAAGACAATTAACAGATCTTTTAGGTAGTCTTTGTGATTTAACTAGTGGAAGTGGGGATAAAGGAACTCCTATAGTCCTTATACAAGGATATTTTGATAACTACGCAACAGAATAGTGTATTAAACTAAAACTCCATGCATTGCATGGAGTTTTAGTTTAATACACTATTAGCATTACCTATCTGAAAATTAAGAAGGTAAAGCATTGGTGATGGTAAAGCTGGGTAACATTGTATAAAAATTAGTTGATATATAGACTAACTTTATGTATAATGTTCTTTGCCTATATAATGCAATTTAGTTAATTAATAATTTATAAAAAGGACAATGAATTCTGAGTGTAAATATATATCTATACTTATAACAACAGGATTTTAAAAAGATTGGAGAATGATAATATGGATAGGCAAAAACAATTAGGTACAGATAATATAAAATCTCTTTTATTTAAATTTTCAATACCTGCTATAATTGGAATGATGGTAAATGCTTTTTATAATATTGTTGATAGAATATTTATAGGACATATTCCTAAAGTAGGTTCTTTAGCAATTACTGGTGTAGGTCTTACTTTACCAATAATGACTATTATAATGGCCTTTGGAATGCTTATAGGAATTGGTTCTGGTGCTTTAATTTCTATTAGACTTGGACAACAAAGAAAAGATGAAGCAGAAAAAATCCTAGGAAATGCCTTTGTTCTTCTTTGTATTGTTACTATAACTATAAGTATTATTGGTCTTATACTGATAAACCCTCTTTTAAAATCTTTTGGTGCTAGTAGTGATACTTTTATATACGCTAAAGAATATATAACCATAATACTTATAGGTGCAATAACCAATTCTCTAGGATTTGGATTAAATAATATTATAAGATCAGAAGGAAACCCTAAAATGGCAATGTGTACAATGCTTTTAGGTGCCATACTTAATACCTTATTAGATCCTTTTTTTATTTTTACATTAAATATGGGAATAAAAGGTGCTGCTCTTGCTACAGTTATATCTCAGACAGCTAATACAATATGGGTATTACGTTATTTTACAGGAAATAAAAGTAGCTTAAAATTAAAACTAGTAAACTTTAAACTAAATAAAAAAATATTCATAGGTATAGTTTCTATTGGTATGTCTCCATTTTGTATGCAGCTTGCAGCTAGTGTAGTTAATGTAATATCTAACAATGCTTTAAAAACTTATGGAGGAGATTTAGCTATAGGAGCTATGACAGTTATAAATAGTACATGTTTAGTATTTTTGATGCCTATATTTGGTATTAATCAAGGTTCACAGCCTTTAATTGGATATAATTATGGTGCTAAAAAATATACAAGAGTAAAAGATACTGTTAAATATGCTATATTTGCAGCATCAGTAATTTCTTTATTAGGTTTCATTGCAGTACAAGCTTTTCCTGAAGCTATTATAAATATGTTTAATAAAGATTCTGCTCTAATAGAAGTTGGTTCTAAAGGAATAAGAATTTTCCTAGCTATGCTTCCAGTGGTAGGATTTCAAATAATAAGCTCAAACTATTTTGAAGCTATTGGTAAAGCCAAAATTTCTGCATTCTTAAGTTTATTAAGACAAGTTATTTTATTAATACCTTTACTTTTAATTTTACCTAAGTATTTAGGCCTTATTGGAATTTGGCTAGCAGGTCCTATTTCTGATGGCTTATCAGCCTTAATTACAGGCTTTTTCTTAGTAAAAGACATTAGACGTTTAAATAACAATAATAAAATTACTAAGGAACAATGTGCTTAAAATTTGACCAATATTTTAAAGGGCTGTCGCACTAAGAATAAAGCTCATAACATATTGTATTTGTTATTGATTTACAAAGCAATATATTGTATGTAAATTTCTTAATGCAACAACCACTATTTATCTACTATTAATACTTTATTACTTTTTAAGGTCTTTTCCCATCTTTCTACATAATCTCCTGTAGCCCATTCTGACATAACCACACTTTCACCTTCATGCAATGGTATCTTCTTTATCTGTTTACTTCCTAACTGTCCATTTCTAATTTCATACACATATATGAAATTTGCACTTATAATTATAGCAATATCTTTATTAGGAGAAGTATATGCGTCCTTAGCATCTGGCACCCTCCCTTTTACATCATTCCAAGATAAAGAAAAACTATCGTAATTTAATATTTTTGAGGGTGGTACAATATTTATGTTAAAGTCTCCATAAGCCAAATCCTCATTACTATTACTATTTAATCTTCCTTTCATAATCCAATGGCCGTTTTTCCTAACTAATGTGAAACTTTCCTCTTTTGGCTCTTTTTCTAATCTTTTAACTAAATCCTTATTTTGTGAAGATAAAAAAGCATAAGCAGAATTTTTTAAAGCATTTTTACCATTTTCTCCAGCTACATCAGATATTTTTATTCCTTTTCCTTCTACTACATTATCCATTGGCAACACTTGTAAGAAACTTTTTCCCTCATTATCTGAAAAATTGGAGGATATTTTATATTCTGTTGCTACATAGTCGTTTCCTACAAATAGTATTCTCCTAGACACTTTATCATTAGTATACATTCTAATGTCTATTTTTTCATTACCAATAGGAAATGCGAAGATATTATCTATTGCATATTTTGAATTATCATTTTGCCTATCTATACCTAGCCACCAAAAACCACTCATTCTAGGCACAAATAAATCCGGAGTTTCTAATACTGGATGAAGCTCCCTGTTTTTAGATGCAATCCATAAAGTTCTATAAAATATAGTTCTATTTTCATAAATTTCCCCTAAAGAATTCTTATAATTTAAAGGGGCTACTGATCTCAATCCAATTAAGACTCCTGATCTTAAGGTAGTGTCATGTTTTGATAAATTCATTTTTTTTGTTTCTTCTAATTTGTTTATATTCTTTTTATTTAATACATCTTCAGTTTTATCAGAAACCTTTTTTAGATAATAAAACACCTTATCTGAATATACTAATAGTTCTTCCTCATTTAA
Organism: Clostridium tetanomorphum; assembly: GCF_017873215.1. GTDB lineage: Bacteria > Bacillota > Clostridia > Clostridiales > Clostridiaceae > Clostridium_AO > Clostridium_AO tetanomorphum. Next base: position 301,555 of record NZ_JAGGKA010000001.1, on the reverse strand, counting down.
TTTTATAAAATCATAAAATAACTTTCCTTCTGAAGTAATAGATACCACTTCTAACTTTTCAGTATCTATATCCAACTCCTTCAAATTTACTTTATAAGTATAAAAAAAATAATATTTAGCATCTACTTCTCTTATCTTATATTGAGGATTTTGGCACACCTCTTCATTAAATACTGCATATCTTCTATTAAAAGCAGCCTTTTTACCTAAAGCATTTTCCGGTTTATTCTCTTCATCATAATATTTATTACTTCCTGAATTGATTATTTTATATTTTTCTATTTCCCATACACCATTTATTGGTATAAGTTTGTTTTTTGGTGATACTATTTTATCTGTTACACTAAAATTTTGTAAAGAACATCCTTGGAAAATTGTTAGTGGAATAATAAATATCATAATAAAAGATAAAATAATAACTACTCCTCTTTTTTTCATATCCTATCTCCTAATAATTTCTATGAATTAGGTAATTTAATATAAACTGTTGTTCCCACATTTAATTCACTTTCTATATTAAAAAAACCATTGTGCATTTTAATTATTTCATCACATATAGATAATCCTATACCATTTTGTGATTTACTACTTTTTCCTTTATAGAATTTCTCTTTTACCTTCGGTAAATCTTCTTTGCTAATTCCTGTTCCATTATCTTTAATTAAAATAACTAAATAATTATCTTCTCTTTGGACTTTTAATAAAACTTTTCTTTCTCCATCATCTTTTAAAAATTTAAAAGCATTATCCAAAATATTTATTAATACCTGCTTTATTCTATTACTATCTATAAATATTTGGGATATATCATAATTATACTCTACTATAAAATCTATTTTTTCTCTCTTGGCACGAGGACCTAAATATTTTTCTATATAATCAATAATACATTTTAAATCTACCTTTTCTTTTTTTATAGTAACCTTTCCTGAAATTAGTTTAGAAAAATCTAACAGCTCCTCTACCATTGATGAAAGTCTATCACTTTCATTTTCTATTATTTTAAGTCCATCTCTTATTAAATTTTCATCATCTAAATTATCTGTGTTTAACGTAATTGCCCATCCTTTAATTGCTGTAAGTGGGGTTCTTAACTCATGAGATACTGATGATATAAATTCATTTTTCAACTGATCTTTTTTTAGTATTTCTTCTGCCATATAATTTAATGTATCTGAAAGTTTTCCTATTTCATCATCAACTACTTTGTTGTTTCTTACCTTTAAATCTCCATTAGCCATCTTCTCTGCAGTGTTAGTTAACTGTTTTATAGGTCCTATTATGCTATTTGCTAAAAAAATACTAAATATGCCTACTATAATTATTACTATAGTTCCTATTGTTAAAAATAACAAAGAAACTTTTCTCACTGCTCTATCTACTTCTTTAAGTGAACTTATATATCTTAGCACTCCTACAATGTTTCCATCCGATTTCAATGGATATGCTATAGCCATAACCCTAGCATCATCATAATCTACATTTCCAATCCATTTTCCTTTCTCTCCATTTAAAGCCTTTTTAAAATCATTTGTATTAATAGCCTCCTTTGGTTTTATTCCAATAGAATCCATTAATACTTTTCCATCTTTATTTATAATTTGTACTTGAGCCTGAGTTTGTTTCCAAAATACATCTACATTATCCATTACATTTTCTTCTAAAGAGTTATTAGAAAAATATCTATAATAAAAATCTGATGAAATCATTATTTGATTTGATAAAATCTCTTCAGCGTTATTATAATAATATCTCTTAATAAAATTTATCAATATAATCTCAAAAGCCATTACACTAGTTACTATAATAAGCATGAAATTTGTTAACAATCTTTTCTTTATACTTTTCATAGTTGCTCCTATCTAATTTTAAGATTTTCTCCATCTATATCCTCTTCCCCATACAGTTTCTATATAAATTGGATGAGATGGATTATCTTCTATCTTAGCTCTTAACCTACGAACATTTACATCCACTATTTTAGAATCACCTATGAAGTTATATCCCCAAACTATATCTAAAAGCTCATCTCTACTAAAAGCCTTTCCTTCATTTTCAACAAATATTTTCATCAATAAGTATTCCTTAGGTGTTACATCTATTTCTTCATCATTTTTATATACCTTTTGAGAATAAGTATCTATTTTAAATGGTTGACTATATAAGGTATCTTCTTTTTCATTTTGTGGTAATTCCATCCTACGAAGAAGTGCCTTTACTCTAAGAATTAATTCTGATGGATTAAATGGTTTTATTACATAATCATCAGCTCCAAATTCTAGTCCCATTATCTTATCCATATCCTGAGACCTAGCTGTAAGCATTATTATACCCATATTAGAAAATTCTTTTCTTAAAATTTCACAAACTTTAAAACCGTCTATACCAGGTAACATAACATCTAATATAGCTATATCAGGCTTTTCTAATTTTGCCTTTCTTACACCTTCTTCTCCCGACTCTGCTTCTATAACCCTAAACTCATTTCTTTCAAAATTTATTTTTAAAAAGCTTCTTATACTCATTTCATCTTCAACTAATAATATCTTATTCATATGAATCCCACCCTATAATATAATTGTTTGTCAACAATATGATTCGATTATATTCTATCACTAAAGCTTAAAATATTCATTACAAAGAAATTACAAAATTTCTCTCATAGAAAACTATGTTATAATTTATAAATAATATGAGAATAATTTAAATATTTACAATTAAAATTTTTTAGGAGGCGTATTTATGGAAAAAAACAATTTAAAATCTAGAGAAGAAATGGATTCCATGTATAAATGGCAAATAGAAAAAATCTATGCTAGTATTGCAGATTGGGAAAATGACTTTAATAAACTAAAGGAAATAGTTCCCAACATTACTAAATATGAAGGCAAATTGCATATTGGTCAGAATTTATTATCCTATTATAAATTATATGAAGAAATCTTAAGACTTGGAGAAAAACTTGCTGTATTTGCTCATTGTAGATCTGATGAAGATACAACAAATACAACTTTTCAAAGCTTAAAATCTAAAATAGATACCTTTTTCCCTGTAATATTAGCAAATACATCTTTCTTTATACCTGAAATACTTTCTATACCTAAAAATGAACTTTTAGAAGAAATACAAAAAGTAGAGGAATTAAAAATATATACTTTCTTAATAGAAGACATTTTAAATTTAAAGCCTCATACTTTGAGTAAGGAAGAAGAAAATATAATGGCTTCTGTTTCAGAATGTCTTGAATCTCCTGGAAATATATATAGTATGTTATCTAATGCAGATATTACTTTCCCTAAAATAAAAGATGAGAATGATGAAGAAATAGAACTTACAGATAAAAATTATTCTGTTTATATTTCTTCTAAAGATAGAAGAGTTAGAGAAATTGCCTTTAAAGCCTTATTTAATACCTATAATAAATATAAAAACACCTTTGCAATTTCTCTTACCTCTTCTATAAAAAACTTTATATTTAACTCAAAAATTAGAAAATTTAATTCTTCCTTAGAAAGTTCTTTAAAACCTAATAATATTCCTATAGAAGTTTATAATAAAACTATAGAAACCATAAATAATAACTTATCTTCTCTTCACAGATACGTAAATTTAAAGAAGAAATTATTAAAACTTGATGAAATGCACATGTATGATTTATATGTTCCTATTGTATCAACACCTAATGTTCATATAGAATTTAATGAAGCTATAAAAATTGTTGAAAATGTACTTAACCCTTTAGGCCCTGAATACTTAAGTATTTTTAGAGAAGGAATTGAAAATGGCTGGATAGATATTTTTGAAAATAGAGGTAAACGAGGGGGAGCCTATTCATCTGGTTCCTACGATACAATGCCTTATATACTCTTAAACTACAATTACAAATTAAATGATGTATCCACATTAGCTCACGAAATGGGTCACTCTATCCACAGTTATTATTCCAAAAAATATCAACCTTATATATATTCAAATTATACTTTATTTTGTGCAGAAGTAGCTTCTACTACAAATGAATGCCTTTTGATAAATCATTTAATAAATATAGAGAAAGATAAAAACAAAAAATTATACTTTATAAATCAACAGTTAGAACAAATACGAACTACAGTTTTTAGGCAAGTTATGTTTGCAGAATTTGAAAAATCAACTCATGAAAAACTAGAAAATGGGATTCCTCTAACTAGTGAAGATTTATGTAATATATGGCATGAACTAAATGTAAAATATTTTGGAAAAGACATAGTTATAGATAAAGAAATAGATATAGAATGGGCTAGAATTCCTCATTTCTATTCTGATTTTTATGTTTATCAATATGCTACAGGTTACGCTGCCGCTAATTCCTTTGCCAATAAAATATTAAATGGTGAAGACAAAGCTTTAGAAAAATATCTAGGATTTCTAAAAAGTGGTGGTAGCGATTATCCTATTAACATACTTAAAAAAGCTGGAGTAGACATGACAACCTCTAAGCCAATAGAAGATACTATTAAAAGATTTGATGAACTATTAAATATGATGGAAAACACAATCTAAAAATTAAGAATTATGGGACTGTGACATTAAGAAATTTACATACAATATATTGCTTTGTAAATTAATAACAAATACAATATGTTGTGACCTTTATTCTTAGTGCGGCAGCCCCATATAATGATTTTTGTATATCAAAAATTATTTAACTACTTATTATTTATCAATGTTATTACTTCTTCTAAAGGTAAAGTTTCCTGATTTCCAGTTTTCATATTTTTAAGAGTTACTTTATTTTCTTTTACTTCATCAGGTCCTATTAATATTACAAAAGGTATGTTTAATTTATCTGCATATCCAAATTTCTTACCTACTTTAGCATCCTCTGAGTACATTTCTGCAATTATTCCATTTTCTCTAAGCTTACTAGCAACCTTAATTGACTCTTCTATAAGGTTATCCATAGGAATTATCAATACCTGTGAAAGAGTTGATGATGCATTTTCTCCTATGATTTTTGCTTCTCTTAATTGGTAAAACAATCTAGTTAATCCAATAGATATACCTACTCCTGGTAACTTTTGTTCAGTATAATATTCTGCAAGATTATCATATCTTCCACCAGAACATACACTTCCTATTTTGGGATAATCATCTAAAATAGTTTCATATACTGTTCCTGTATAATAATCTAATCCTCTTGCTATAGTTAAATCTATATTAAAGTTCTTTTCTGGAACATTGAAACATCTTATATAATTAACAACCTGAGTAAGTTCTTCTAATCCTTCTTTAAATATTTCATTTTCTATTCCTAAATTCTTTAAAGAAGCTAATATTTCATCATTTTTACCCTTTATGCTAATGAACTCCATTATTCTTTCTACTACTAAGTCTTCAAGTCCTAAATTCTTAAGCTCTTCAATTACAGCTCCTCTACCTATTTTATCTAATTTATCTATGGTTCTTAAAATATCCACTTTATTTGTAACATTTAAAGATTCAAAGAATCCATTTAAAACTTTTCTGTTATTTATATGAATTGTAAAAGATTCAAATCCAAGATCTTTAAAAGTATTATATATAACTGTTGGAATTTCAGCATCATTTATAATGCTTAGCTTTCCATTTCCTATAATATCTATATCACATTGATAAAATTCTCTAAAACGTCCCTTTTGATTTCTTTCCCCTCTATAAACCTTAGCAATATGATATCTTCTAAAAGGGAAAGTTAAATCTGAGAAATGTTGAGATACATATCTTGCTAGAGGCACTGTTAAATCAAATCTTAAAGAAAGATCTGTGTCTCCTTTCATAAATCTATATATTTGCTTCTCAGTTTCTCCGCCGCCCTTTGCTAAAAGTATTTCTGATTTTTCTATAGCTGGAGTATCTAATGGTATAAATCCAAACTTTTCATAATTATGTCTTATAGTATCCATCATTTTATTAAAAACTAATTGGTCTGATGGAAGTAATTCCATAAAACCTGGTAATATTGATGGTTTTACAATATCCTTACTCATATATATCCCTCCGTTGCTTTAGTATGATAAATTATTAATATTTTAACTTAATTTAATACCAATTTCAAATATTTTCTAATGAATTATATCCCTTTAGCTTAATATTATAACATAGAATTTTTTTTATGAATAGTAAAGCATGTCTAATTTACCAATAGATAAATCAAACATGCTAATATAATTGAGCAACATTATTATTGTTGTTCCATTAAATTGTATTGTGTTTTTATTTCATTTTAGCATATTGTAAAATAGCTTCTTTGATTTTATTTGAAAAATATTCTGTAGTTCCTTCCTGATTTCTTCTATAACTTGAACTTCCATATGAATTATTATTCTTTCCTTTGGCTTTTGTTAAAATATCAGTAGCTGAAGCTTTAACATCCATTATTATATATGGAAAAGCTGGGTCAATATTTTCCTTTCTTATTCTATTGGAATCCTTGGAATACTGTAGAAATTTATTCATATCTGCAACCAACAAGTTATATTTTTCTTTATATTTACTAATGTCTAAACTTCCCATATTATTCTTATTAACCTTTTGTCTTTGAAGCTCACTTTCCAACTCCTTAGCTTTTAATAAAGTATTTAAGGCGTAGTATTTTATCATAAAATCATTTTTTTTAAATTCTTCTAACTTCTTATTACTATCATTTTTAAAAAATTCTCCAAAATCACAACTAAATTTTTCGTTCAAAGGTTTAACTTTAATATATTGATAGTATATTTTTTTATGCAGTTCTTTTCCCTTAACAAAATCATCATCTACATAAGATTTTAATTTATAATATGTATCTGCATCACTTAAATATTGTATTAACTCTTTAAATTTAGGATGAAGCTCCTTTAGAGAATTATCAACTTTATCAAAACGCGGTTCTGTTGAATAATAACTAAAAGCCTCTTCTAATTCCTTCTTGTTAAATTCTAAAAGAATACCATTATAAAGATTATCATTTTTGTCTCTCTTAAATTCTTCTGTATCTCCAAACTTTAAAAAATAATATTCTAAAGACTCCTGTAATTTTCCAGTAATAAATGTATCTAAGGTTGCATAAGCTTTATACTTCTCATTATACTTTTCATCTGTTTTTTCTGAAATTACTTTATTTTTTATAGTTAATTTTTTTTCTTTATATTCACAAGAAGTAGTAATAAAAGATACACCCATACACATTAATATAGCTAATGCAATTTTTCTAAACATAATATCACCTTAATCTACTACTTTCGTGTTAATCATATTATTATAAGAATCAACCATGTTAGATACTATTCTGCTAAATTCATGTAAAAGAGCATTTTTTCCACCTGTTGTAACCTTTCCTTTTGTGGTACTGTTTATAGTGGTATCTTTTGTTTTTAAAACTTCCATAATGTCTGTAGCAGTAACTTTTACTCTTTTTACATCACTACTAAAGGTTGGTATAATAGCAATCTTCTCTTTTTTTCTTCTCTCATCATCCTTGGAATATTCAATAAACTTATTTATATCTTCTGTTAACAAATCATATTTTTCTTTATATTTATTAACATCATAATTTAAAATATTGTTATCATTAATTTTTGCCTTATAAAAAGACATTTCTATATCCTGTGCCCTATTTAAAATACTCATTGCATAGTATCTTATCATCATATCATTTTTCTTTAGCTTATCTAAATCTTCCTTTTTCTTTTGTTCAGTTATAGTATCAAAACTAGTAAAAAACTTTTCTGCTAAAGCATCGTATTCTTTATACTGAGCACATACTTTTTTATGTAATTCTTTACCTTTAGCAAATTTATCATCTATAAAACCTTTTGATTTGTAGTAACTTTGTATTTCCCCTAAAGTATTCATTAGTTCTTTCATTTTTGGATGTAATACTTTTATCTTAGCATCAGTTTCTCCATATGAAGGCTTTTTTGAAGCATATTCTAAAGCCTTATCTAAATCATTTTTATGCGCATCTAAAATAGGTACTCCATTAAATCCATCAAAACCTTTTTTTATTATAATTTCATTTTCAATTCCAAACTTATTAAAATAAGTAGCCAAGGCAGTATCTAGCCATCCAGTCATATAATTGCTTAGTGTAACATAATTATTATATTTTTTTGTATCTTCTTGTGAACTCACAGCTTTTGATTTATCAGCTGAACCACAAGAAGTTAATAATAAACACATTGCCACACAAATTGAAATACTTGATAAAATTTTCTTTAACACTATTTTTCCTCCCTAATCATGTAATTCTAATATTGGATTAATTTTCACCATAGATTTATCGTAAATTTTCTTTTCCCCTTCATCCTTTAGTTTAATTTATTTTTTAATAATACTATAATTTTTTCATTTTTACCCCCATTAAAATAACAAAAAACTATTTATTAGCCTATAAATATCAGTTCAAAATGCAAATCATTTATATTCTAAAATTGTTCAAGTAATAAAAAAAACAGCTAAAAAATGTTTTTCTATTGAACGTTTTTTAATTATACCCGATGTAATGATTAAATAATTTGATGTAGAAAGCAATTTTTATTATTAATAAAATTTATTATTTTTCTGTAACATTTTCCAGTTACATACGTTATTACATTGAAGGAGGTATGGTAAGTGAAAAAAATACACTAGATGATATATATCAATCATTTATGGTAGACGTATACCGCGCTATCTCCTATCTCTATGCCATAATGAATATATTGCAGAAGATATAATGCAGGAAACATTCCTTAGGGCTTATTTGTATTTTGAAGATTGTCCTGCTAATGGAATAAGACCATGGCTTTTTAGGGTTGCATATAATGCATACATGGATTTTATAAGAAAAGATAGACGTAGTTTTTCTCAAGATAATGAATTTTTTAATAACATTGCTGATAATAAAACTACAGAAAATAAAGTGTTAATGCAAGAAAAGCTTAAGGAGATTAACTATTTTATAGACAGACTGCCTGAAAATCAGAAGCAGGCTATACTACTTTGTGATTTTAACGGATTGTCCTATAAAGAAGCATCAGAAATTATGAACATAAGCTTATCTTATTTTAAAGTTTTGCTATTTAGAGCAAGACAAAATATAAGAAATAAAGTAGAAAGGAATGATATTTTTGAATAAAGATTTTAAACAAAAGCTTAAAGATTATACAGAAGGTAATCTATCTGATGATGAAAAAAAATCAATTGAGATAGAACTTCAAAAACTTGAGGACTATCAAGAGTTCTTAGATGAACAACTAAATATGGATGATAAAAATAACAGTAAAGAAACATGTTTTGAACACAAAAATGGAGCTAAAATAATAAAAATTAGCAAGTGGAAGGCAAGGATGCAAAATGCTTTTACTGTTATAGGTATATTTATTATATTTACTATTATTTCCGGAATTATTACCTCAATATTTTATGGCAGTGGAGAACCAAATCGTATGGAAATATACAGAGATGTGGTTACATCTACTATTGCTATAACAGAACCTAATGTAAAATTTGGATCAAGTGGTACAAGTATAGGTTCATTTTTTACAGCCAAAATAACTGGAGAATTAGAGAAACATATAGGATCAGATTATATTAGAACTGGAGAGATAAATATAAATTTTTTTCTTGGAAAAATAGGCTATCCGAAAAAAAATTGGTTGAATACTCAAAATAATGGATTGTTTTTTTCCTATCCTAAGTCATCAAATAATGATGCGATGGTTAAAGATTGGAAAAAACTCGAGAAACTTCCTGAAGGTACTGTAGCAGAAGCTTCTATTTCCTTTGATAAATTTTATGAAACTGATGAGATATTAAAAAAATTTGAACACAAACAAGTATCACCTGTCTGGTTTGCTGTAGACACAGGCTTTGAATATAAAGATTTTATAGATGAGCCTATAGGTTTCCCATATAATCCTATTTGGCATAGTGATGATATGACTTTAACCACTAAAACAGAAAAAAAAGGTATATTATTTAGTAAAATCGTATTTAAAAGCAAATCTTCACCTAGTGTTGATGCTTATGGCAGTGGTAAATTGCGTAATGAAAACTTTATAAAAACTTTAGATTTCTTGAATCAGCATAATAAAATTACTAGTAAAGTATCTTCAATTTCTAAATTAGATTTACAAAAACGAATAGATTATATACACTCAAATGGAGTCAAAATATATGGAATGGTGATAACCGGACCATCGAAAGAAATATTAAAACTAAAGCAAGAACAATGGATTAAAGGGATTAATGTAGGTGATGTACAACTGTGGAACTGGGAAGAATAGTAAAATAGCACCCATATGGGTGCTATTTTACTATTCAAGCATTAATTTCTCTAACTTCAATGGTTCTATATATTCTCCATTCTTATATGCTCTCATATTTCCCCCTGAGATTTCATCTATTAAAGCAATATGGTTATCCTCTCCTACTCTTCCAAACTCAAGTTTTATGTCATATAATTCTATACCTTTTTTCATTAATTCATCTTTTACTATACCACATATTTTTTTAGTAAGATTCTTTAATACTTTATATTCATCTGATGAAAGTATTCCTAACATCTCAAGAGCATCTTTAGTAATTGGTGGGTCCTGACGAGCATCATCTTTAAGCGTAACTTCCACAAAAGCATCTAATTCCTGTCCTTCTTTTGCATACATGCCATAACGACGCATAAAGCTTCCCACTGCTCTATAACGGCAAATTACCTCAAGACCATTTCCAAATAATACAGCTGGTTTTACCTTCATTGTACCTTCTTCTATATTTGCGTCTATATAATGCGTAGGTACTTTTTCTCCTTTTAACCTTTCAAAAAACAGCTTAGTTAATCTAAGTCCTGCTTTACCTACTCCCTCTATAGTTAATTCAACAGTATTAGCACCTGGATCAAAAACTCCATTTTCTCCTGTTACATCATCCTTAAATTTAAGCAAATAATTTCCGTCCTCTAATTGAAATACATCCTTTGTTTTACCTTTATAAACAAGCTTCATTTTCTTCACTCCTTATCTAATAAACAGAATCCTTGGCTTTAGAGGGAGTTTTTACTCCCTCCGAAACTTATTAACAGACTTCTTAGGAGTTTTACTCCTTAGAAGTCGTTATCCTTTAGGGGAAATCGTTATCCAGGAACGTATCCGCTCTTTACTCCCACTTTGAAGAAGATGGGAGTATTAGAGCGGGTAGTTATTAGATAAAAATTTCCATATAATCTACACTTTTCATTATATACCAACTTTATTGTTTAAATCAATACTATTATTCGATATGATACAGATATTTTTGCTAATTTCATTTTAATCGTACATACATACTTAAGAACTTTGTTTTTCTCCTATATTTCTGTACACATAAGCAAAAATAATTTTATAATATCTTTTACTTAAAAGGTTTATAGCAGATTTATCCGACAGCTACCATCCGCAACACTCCCATCCTCTTTAGGTGGGATATAACGGCTGACACGCCCCTGGATAAGTTCTTCTAAGACTCAGATGGAGAGAATCAAACTCCACCTGAGTCTTAGAATCACTTGGTTCCCTTTTAATACTTCTTCAATTAAAACTTCATCGGAATGAGATTAAAAAAAGATTTAAAAACTAAGAAATACAGCACCTTTTTGTTATTTCAAACTTCTACTACAATTCATTTTATGAATTATATATACAAACACACTGGCAATTAACATATATAATAGCCTGTTATAATATATAATTGAACTATAGTTATTTAACTCATTTACATATCCACTGTATAAATAATAATTCCACCTTATTACAAATGAAGATAGGTTAATATCAAAAGACATTGCTGTAATAACATAAACAAATTGAATTGCAACAGCTATATATCCATTTTTCACAAAGAGACTTAAAAGCATCATTTCCGCTATTGAATAAAGTATTGTAGGAATAATCCATATAAATACAGGATTTAAAAAATCTGTTATATTTACTGACCATCCATATAAGTTTGCAATATTTACTGAAACACCATAAGTAACCCCTGCCAAAATAATTGAGAATAAAACTAAATTAAAACACATTGCAAAATAGTAGGACACTAAATTAGTTCTTCTTTTTTTATACAAAAATCCTATAAGAAAAATAGGAAATACTGAAATGGTAATCCCTAAAATATCTGCAAAAAATGTGGCAGTATATTTAGAAAAACTCATATTTTTCATTACATCATCTATTTCTTTTCTAAACTTTATATAATTTTCCTGGGTATTTAAAGGTTTTTCACAATATAAATAACTATACGTATATGAAAAAATTCCTTCTTTAGGTTTTTGTAGCTTTTTGCATATATCATCAATATCACTTCTATATTTTGTATATGTGATTTGTCCTTTATCAAATTGATCTAACATGTTCTTTAATTTTTCTTTTGTACCCTTATCTATGTCAACCTTTTTATAATCTATATTAAATCCCAATAATCGTTTATCAAAAATAATACATTGATTTTTATATATCCATTTAGTATTTTGGTATGCCATATCCATAGTTGTCTTTTCACAGGCAGTAGAAAAATCCATATTTTTTCCCTCTGGTCCATATATCTTTATTGCAGGTATAACCTCTGTAGTATAAACAAGAACTATTACACATATAAACAACCAATATAAAGGTTTTTTTAATATATTTTTAAATTCTTTCTTAAAATTACTCATCAAATTCAACCTCTTTATAATTTGTATAAATCATTCCAAATATCATAAGGATTACTGTAAAAAATTTTATAATTTCACTAGAAACAAGCTGTGGTTTTATTAATGATATTATAGTAAGTAAAACAGCTATCACAACCTCTATCCATACAAATGTAAAATGTTTTTTCTTATTGTTAGCTTGTCTTATCTTTTGCCATATTTCATTATTAAACTCTCTATTATCCATTTTAATTGTTTCATACTGTTTAAGCTGGCTTTCTTTCAAATCACCAATTACCGTTCTTGTCTTATTAAGTAACTCTATATACCCTTTGCAGTGACTGCACTTATCAATGTGTTTTTTAATATCATCATCTATATTTCCGCTATTTATCTCCTCAATGGTATACATATCAAGTTTCTCTATGGCTTCTTTACACTTCATTTTCCACACTCCTTTCTAAAAAAATTAAAAAGTTTCTTTCTACCACGATGTATATAAGATTTTACACTAGATAAGCTTTTATCCATAATATGAGCTATTTCTTCATAGCTCATATTATCATAATCCCTTAAAATAATAGCTTTCTTGTAATTGTCATTAAGTTTTTCTATGTTCTTTAATAAAATTTCATACTCTTCTTTACAAATTATTATTTCCTCGGGAATATTTTCATTGGATAAATTAATATTATCTTCTAATGGAACAATATCTACTCTTTTTTTTCTAATGCTATCAATACAAAGCCTTTTAACTATTGTAAAGAGATATGTCTTTAAAGATGCCTTTTTAGAATCATATTTATCAATGGAAAGATATAACTTTACAAAAGCATCCTGCACAACTTCCTCTGCAATATGGAAATCTGAAAGATATCCATAGGCAAACAACACAGCACTATTTCTATATTTACCTACTAATGCTTCAAAGGCAAGGTTGTCTCCTTCTCTCACACGAATTATTAATTCTTCATCATTCATACAAATTATCACGCCTTACTCTTTCTACATGCAAATATAATAAGAACCATTCCTAATACTGTCATAAATATTCTACTAAATAAAAAGTCCCAAGGTAAAATAAAATCTTCATTACTTGCAAACAATAAATATCTAATAGTATTATTTCCTGCTATATCTAACCATTGAGGCAGATTTAAATTTAATGATGTCCCTAAAAATACAATAGGAATAAATAAATTAAGAAGTTTTTCACTTGCCCTTCCAATATTCATAGATAACCCTAAAATTAAAAGTAATGCTGGAAATACCAATATGACAGTAGGATATAAAAATTTATTAAAATCATAAAATCTTAAATAATATGCATACCATATAAAACTTAAAGCTATTAATATAATTATTGAAATACATATTGATATGAATATACTTATTTGTTTTAAAAAATAATAGCCTTTTTCTGAAAATGTAGTTGAAAACATTATATTTTTCACTCTATTTTCATTATTAGAAAAAACATTTAACCCTAAAAGAACTATAAATGTAATAAGAAGGCTATTTTGCCTTACTATAAAATCAGCATAAGTCCACGGAGAAACTGCTGCATGTAAATTCCAAGAACCTAATAATGTATTTAAGTCCTTTAATACACTTATAATTAATAATAAATTTATATAAAAATATTTTTTTGATAATATAATACTTTTTAGCTCATATTTAATTAATTTAGTCAATGTTTAACTCCCCCTTTGCTATTTTCATTTCTTTTAAGAATTCATCATAGGTTAGGGGTTTCATTTTATATTTTCTATATAAATCCGCTAGATTTTTTTTAACATCACACTTACCTTCATCTTCAATTCTTATAAGCTCTAAAGGAACTTTCATGTATGCATTTGTTTTTTTATCGTAAAGTCCTAACTTCATTTGAGTTTCCTTAGGTATTCTATCCTTAAGATTTTTTTCTTCAAAATATTTTTTATTAGGATTATTAACTTTCCTTTGCCAATTTTGTACTGAACTTAACCATGCCTCCTTACCAAATTCACTATCTAAATATTTGTAAGCTGAATAATTAGCAAGTCCTTCTGTAATCCATGATTTATCTCCACTAATGTTTACTCCTCCACCCCACCACTGATGTGCTATTTCATGGGATAATATTTCCATATCATGATAATATATAAACATATTATGATTTCCCTTTACCTCTTTTAATGCACTCTTTTCCCTATTAAACATATATTCTGCAATAGTTACCACATTAGCTGTAGAGTGCCCTCCTGTTTTATACTGAGATGTTTCAACTATTTTAAATGGATATTTCTTAAAGGCATATTCTCCAAAGGTATTCTCATAATAGTTTAAAATATTATTTATCTGTTTTTCTATTTCTACATTTTTTATATAGTTTTCATGCTTTGGACTATAATAAAATTCCACATCCACAGTTCCAGATTTAAATTTTTTTATTTTATAATTTGATGCAAATATTCCAACATTAAGCTCTGATAACTCTCCTTCATAATTCCAAACCGTATCTTCATTATCCTCACTAACATTTTCAAGTTTTCCAACAGTAACTACAGTTAAATTTTTAGGTGCTTTAATAGAGCCTTTTATTTTTATTTTTTCCCCCTCTTTAGTCATTGGCCTTAATAACCAGTTACTGTTTTCCAAAAGATAAATACTATCATCACTTATATATCCTGCAAAACCTGCTGGAGCTGGATTTTTTATTTTCCCATCATATTTAATAGTAATTTCCACTTCTTCCCCTTTAGGAACTGGTATTGTAACATTATCGTCTTTATCTATATTTAAAAATGATGTTTCTTTTTTATTTACTAATATATTTTTAATATTAAGTCCTATGTTTCCTTTGAAATCAATGTACTCCTCTTTATAATCTTTTTTAAAAACATATTTTACATCACATGAAATTGTTTCATTTTTAGTATTAATTACTGAAGTAGGATATACTTCTTTAAGAATTATACTTTTATTTATCTCATCATTTTTCATATGCCTTACTGCTGCATCTACTTTATCTGTATAAGGCTCCTTTATATACATTAATACTGCTCCTACTAAAACAACTATACATATCGCAGTAACTTTTATTGATTTTATATTTATAGAAAAAGATTTAAATAATGAAAGCTTATATCTATTCCTAAATAAAATGCCTATAATAAATATACATAAAAATCCAATTAACTGAAATAATCTACTGTATATAATATACTTTGCAATAGGTTGTATTCCTGCAAAATCTGAATATATAGAATAGGAATAATTAATCCAATTAAATAAATAATTTGAGGACCCAACTCCAATAAAAAAGCATACTCCAAAAGTTAAAAAAGTAACATCCATACTTTGGATTATAAAGTATACTCCACTACACAAAAGTATTGCAAATATCATAGAAAAAAATATTATAAAAGTATAAGTAAATATATTAGTGAATGCCTCAAATTTTATATTTAAAAATCCACTTTGAACTATAAATGAAACAATAGTAATCAATACAACAGTAATAAAAGCATAAAATATTACTGACATAACACGTATTAAATTTAACTTATTGTAATCCATAGTACTTTGTATCATAAATTCACTTCTCTTACGCTTGTCTCTACTTAAAGTAAAACAGGTTATTATTGCAAATAAAACTGCAGCTGGTATTGCTGCTACATTAGCACATATTAGAGATATAGTTAATGAAGTTCTATTTAAATTTGTTAAACTCATTTCATTGGCACTTGTAGTATCTAAAAGTCCATAAGCAGTAAATATTAATAATATTATTATTGAAGGTATTACAAGCTTATCTTTATATATTGTCTTTATTTCCTTTTTTAATACTCTAATAGCATTATTCAAAGGACTCACCTTCCTTTAACATACAATAAACATATGCATCCTCCAATGTAGGAGTTGTACTTACTGCACTTGAAGGCAGCTTGTCTCCAACTATTTTATACTTTACTCCATCACTAGTAATAATCCTTGAAGTAATTTTAAAATCCCCTCTAATTTCATTTTCTTTTTCATTCTTTATATGAATTGTTGATACATGTCCTTCTGCTCTTTTAATCAACTCTGATGGAGATCCAAAATATAATATTTTTCCCTTGTCCATAACTATTAAAAGATTACATATAGCCTCAACATCCTCAATTATATGTGTAGATAAAATTACAAGCTTATCACTTGCATTTTCCGAAAATAAATTACGAAATTTAATTCTTTCTTCTGGATCAAGCCCTACTGTTGGCTCATCAACAATTAAAAGTTCGGGATCATTTAAAAATGCTTGAGCAATTCCAACTCTTTGTTTTTGTCCACCAGACAATGTTTTAATTTTTTTATCTTTTTTATCATTTAAATTTGTTTTTTTAATGCACTGATTAATTTTACCTTTAACATTTGATTTAATTCCTTTAACAGCGGCTATATAGTCTAAAAATTCATATACTGTAAGATTATCATATAACCCAAAATCCTGTGGTACATACCCAAGTCTTTCTTTTAAATAATTTTCATTCTTACTTAATTCCATGCCATCAATACAAATACTTCCTTCCGTTGGCATAAGCTGACCTACTAAAAGCTTCATAAGTGTAGACTTACCAGCTCCATTAGGACCTACAAGTCCAATAAGGCATGGACTTTCAATAGAAAAATTAACATTATTTAATGCCTTCACCCTTTTATAGGATTTAGATAAATTTTCAATTTGAATTTTCATTATGATTTCCTCCCAAATAATTTTCACTTCTTTTACGAGAGGAATTGTAAAAAGTTGCACTTGATAAACTAGCTTTGCTTTTATTTAGAAAAATCAATATCATATAGAAGAAGTCCATTTAACAAGGTATAATATTTAAATAAAAAATAGTAGCCTCTCTATAAATGGATTAGCTACTATTTTGTTAAAAGAACATATAGTTATACCAATTGCCTAAACAACTAAGAATCACTTTATTGTATTTATTTTTTTATACTCTTTACGCATTAAATATACTACTATAACAAATATTATCCCATCTAATAGTGGATTAACAAACCATACTCCTGTAATTCCTACCGCATAGGGAATCAATATAATTGCTGGTACAAATAAAATTATTTGTCTTAATAAAACAACTATACCTGCATTTTTACCATTACCTATTGATTGAAAGAATGTTACCCCCATAATGAATATGCCCATTAGTGGAAATAAGCTATACATCATTCTAAAATTATTAACTCCTTCATTAACTATTGTAGAATCTGTTATTAGTAGTGATAATACTTTTTCAGGGAATAACTCAATAGGCATCCAAAATACACAAGCAAGACAAGTAGCTCCTAATATAAAAGTATTTGTACATTTTTTTACTCTAGGAAATAATTTTGCTCCATAATTTGTTCCAACTACTGGTTGTAATCCTTGGCTCATTCCCCAAAGAGGAATAAAAGAAAGTGCTTGTATTCTTAATGTTGCTCCCATTAATATTAATTGATTACTTCCCCCATATTTTGATGCCATCCTATACATTAATGTTTGTTGCACCATACTCATCAATTGCATCATCATAGCAAATGTTCCCACTGAAAATATCTCTGAAAGAAGTGTTTTCTCAATTTGTATTTTATGAAATCTAACATTTTTACTTTTTCTCACAAAATAAAACATTGTAATAACAGCTTGTATAACTTGAGCTATTATAGTAGCTACTGCTGCACCCTCAATGCCATGTTCTCCAAAAGCTATTATTAAAATAGGGTCTAATATTATATTCAAAATAGCTCCTATCATCATAATAGTCATGGCCTTTTTCATAAGTCCTTCTCCACGCATTACCATATTAGCACTTTGTGCAAAATTAACAAATATTGAACCCATAAAAATAATTCGAAGATACCTTACCCCTAACTCTAAAATTTCTCCTTTAGCACCAGTTAAAATCAAAATATCTCTTGCAAATGTGATTCCTACTATCATAATTATAGTAGAAAATATCAATACTAAAGATAATAAATTTCCCATAATTTTATTTACTGTTTCTTGATCATTCTTACCTATTGCTCTAGATAAAATAGAAGATGACCCTATTCCTATCAACGTAGCTATAGCATTATTTAAAAATGTAATTGGATATGCAACTGCTACAGCACCCATAGCATTTTTCCCTATTAGTTGTCCAGCAAAAACTCCATCCATAAATGAATACAGGCCTATTACTACCATTCCTACAATTGCTGGAATGCACAATTTAAACATCAACTTTTTAGGTTCTGTTTTAATTAATTCTTCTCTATTTTTACTCATGGATATCTCCACCTTTCCTTTAATCTATATCAAATGATTCTTAAGTTCAGGTGGATTTGCTTAAGAGAACTACTCTCTCCATCTGAACATTAGAAGAATTTATTTAGGAGCGTAGCAGCCGCTATCTTCCACCTGTATAGGTAGGAAATATTGCGGATGTAGCTATCGGATAAAAAATTACTTATATAGCGCTACCATATGTAACAAATTCATTAACTAAAATTTCATTCATGACTTTCTTTAATTAATTATAATTGATAACGATTATCAATATCTACTCTGAAAAATATAAAAATGATCCAAAAAACAAAAAATATTTTAAAAACTTTTATTAACTTCATATTGTATTTAATCTATTTATTACATTCTCAAATCCTATTATTACAATCTGTTTAATTTTAAAAAATAGATTTCGATATAAAAGTTGTCTGAAAATGCATTATCCTAAATGCACATTTACTTCTCTATAAATAAGGCAAGTTGTTATCTTTAATGGAAGGAGGTGATGTATGATATAATTATTGCCGAGGTGATTTTATGCTAAAAATAGCAATTTGCGACGATGAAATTCATCAAAGAACTTCACTTATAAATATGATAGAAAAAGCCTTGCAACTTAAAAATATAAAATGTTTCATATATCAATATGACAGTGGTGAAGAATTACTACATTCAAAATTAGAAATGAATTTATACTTTTTAGATATACGCATGGATAAACTTAGTGGAATAGAAACAGCAAAGAAAATTAGAGAAATAAATAAAGAGGCAGTAATTATATTTATAACTGCTCTTAAAGAATATGTATTTCAGGCTTTTGATGTAAGAGCTTTTCACTACATTTTAAAGCCAATTACAGAAAAAAAGTTAAGAGAGGTTCTATATTCTGCTTTATTACAATTTCAAGAAACAGATAAATTTATTCTTGGAAAAACCATTAGTGAGTCTTTTAAGATTTTTGTCAAGGATATATTTTATATAGAGTCGCATCTACGAAAAATAAAAGTTCATACAACTTATGACATCATTGAATATTATTATAAATTATCTGATATTGAAAGCGAATTAAAAGATTGTAATTTTTTTAGATGTCATAAAAGTTATATTGTGAATTTAAAATACATAAGAAGCTATGATTCGACATTTATAACCTTAAAAAATGGTGAAAAGATATATATTTCTAAATACAAGATTTCTGATTTTTCAAAAACCTTTATGTATTATTTAAAAAGTGAGGGATTATAATATGAATAATATTCAAGTAATTGATAAAATCGGCCTCTTATCTTCCACCCTTGCTCTTCCTTTTCACTATGCAATTCAATATTATTTTTTAAATAAATTTTTAGGTTTTAAGGATAAAATATGGAAGTTTACTTCTTTTGTAGTTCTTCTTATTATTTTAAATTTTTTAACTTTAAAAATGCAGTATCCCCTAAGAATTATAGTAAATGATTTGCTTTGGTTTATACTTTTATGTTATTTGTGTTATGGAAATTTTCTCATAAAGCTTTATGCTGCTATTGTTCCAAGTGCTATTTTATTGCTTATTTATATCACTTTTTTAAGCTTTGATTTTCATATTTCTTCCTATGTAAATAGTTTAAATATGGATATGAGAAAAGATCTTATTCTCCTTTGCCTAATGAACCTTACACGTGAACTTATAAATTTAGCTTTATTTTTTTTCGCTTTAAAAAATATTTGCAAATTTTTAAGCTTTAAAGGAAAAACTGTGAATACATATCAAAGTCTGTATTTGCTTATTCCCTGCTTGGCAACTTATAGTTTGATATTAGTTTTCTATTTTATTCAAGCTATTCATGTTGATAATAAAAACTATTATCTATTCTCTATTTTTCCTGAAATTTATTCTGTTGTGCCACTAGTAAGCATTTCCTTATTAGTTTCTATACTTATTACAGCCTATACTTTTAAAAAAATGCTTCAAGGAGAAGAAATTAGGCAAAAAAACTTATTAATGGAACAACAATTTAAGTTGCAAATTGATCATAGTAAAAATGTTGAAAGTGTTTATAGTGGCATTCGTAGGATCATGCATGATATGAACAATCACCTTATTTGTTTAAGAAATCTAGCTGAAAATAAAAATATTGAAGAAATAACTAAATATCTAGATACTCTTGGACAAACCGTAAGTAAATTAGATTGTAAGATTAAAACAGGTAATACTGTTTCGGATGCAGTTATAAACGAAAAATATAATATTGCCAAACTGGAAGGCATCGAATTCATCTGTGATTTTCTAATACCTAAAGTGCTTATACTAAATTCTGTAGATTTATGTATTATTTTGGGCAATGCTTTAGACAATGCATTGGAAGCTTGTATGAGAATTCAGGACGAAAATATTCATAAAAAAATTTTTATTAGCTCTTATCTTAGAGACTTATATCTAATTATTGAGATTTCCAACAGTGCAGCAGATAAACTTCAGTATAATGAAGATGGAATTGTAACTAAAAAAAATGATAAAGTCAATCATGGCATAGGAATCTCTAATATAGAAATGATAGTAAAAAAATATAATGGCATTTTAGACATTATAGAAGAAAAAAATAAATTCATTTTAAATCTTATGCTTAAAGTAAAATAAAATTAAGATTCCTTATATATGTTGCATAATAAATGGAGGTGTTAGTAGTGCCATATACTGGTGGCCCTATGACAGAATCTATGTACTATGTATTATTAGCATTTATGCATCCAAATCAAGGATATCAACTGATGAACTCAATTAAAGAAGTCTCTAATGTATGGGACCTGGAACGCTGTATGGAGCGCTTTCCCGTATGCAAAAAGATTGTTTAATCTGTCTATCAGAGAATGATGGTAGAAGAAAAACATAATTACAGCCCATGGTAAGGAGGCTCTTCATGCTGAATATAATAGGTTATTAGCCTTAGTAAGAGATGGAATGATTTTAAAGGAAGGTGATGAAAATGAATGAAGCAATTAGAAAACTCAGACCTACTGATTATTGGCGTATTGATGAGCCCGAAAGTTGGTTTGCATATTACGTACCTTACAAAAAACTCTTTTTGAAGGAAGGTTCATTAATCACAATTCTCCATGAAAAAACCATAGAAAAATAAGTTTTATAATTAATAGTATCTTTATTTTTGGAATTATACTTCCTCCTTTTATTCAATTTGCAATAAGTAAAACATCGCCTTTACCATATAACATCACAAATTTACCTATTATAAGACTATTAGATATTGAACAAAATCCTACATTAGCAAGAAATTCTTCTTATAATTGCAATTCAAACAATGTTGATTATGACAATATATATATATCTATAATTGGAGCTTCTTTGCACCTGTACAATATTATTCTAATAAACATGGTATTATCCCTAGTAAAATGTAAAAATATCGCATTGAAGTATATTCTTCCAATATTAATACCTGGGCTTATAAATTGAAATTCCCATCTATGGGAAAGGGCTTAATTTCTGACTTAATAAAAAAACGTAGTGTAAAATACAAAGGAGGCTCTTTTACAGAAATAAATAATAAAGATTTTGACCAATTAATTGTTCTTCAAGGAGGAAATAATTTCAAAAAAATATTTGCTTTAAAAGGAAAAGGAGTAATCCTTGTTAAGTATTGGGGTTGTGCAGATAATGACTCTATTATAAAAAATATTTCTAAGAAAATCAATTTAATATCTAACTAAACTTTTTAAGAACTAATGCTAAAAAGTGGTAGTTTTACGATTTCAACTACCACTTTTAAAAAACATTTATAAAAAACTTCTAAGAACATTTTCTAAGAATTAATCTATTACTTTTCCACAATCCTGACACTTTAATCCTAATATCTAAGTTTTCCAATGTCTTTTCTAAAATATATTCCATGAAAATCTATTTTGCCCATCTCTTTATAGGCTTTATTTATACTATCTTCTAAATTGTTTTCTACAGCATAAGTACATAGAACTCTTCCACCATTAGTTAAAAGATTTCCTCCTTTAAATATTCCTGCAGCTACAAATGAGTTAACTTCCTTAGGCATATTTATTTTAAAACCTTTTTCATACTTTCCTGGGTATCCTTCTGACACTGCTACTACACAGCAAGAATTACCTTTCTTCCATTTTAAATCAAAAGATGAAAGCTCATTATTTAAAGAAGCTTCAATGAGTTCTACTAAATCGCTGTCCATTAAAGGTAATACTGCTTGAGTTTCTGGATCTCCCATTCTAACGTTATATTCTAAAAGATAAGCTCCCTTTTTAGTTATCATTACACCAAAGAATATTATTCCTCTAAAATCAAAATTTTCTTCATTTATTCCTTTTAATGTTGGCTTTAATATGTTTTCATTAAAGTCTTCCATAACTTCTTCAGTAACATATGGATTTGGGGCAATTGCACCCATACCACCTGTATTGGGTCCCTTATCTTCGTCATAAATTTGCTTGTGATCCTTTGAGGATATAAATGGTAATATAACCTTTCCATCAGTTATAGATAATATAGATGCTTCCACTCCTACTAAAAACTCCTCTATTACTACCTTTTTACCTGCATCGCCAAACATATCTTCTACCATAAATTTTATTATTGTGTCTTCTGCTTGAGAATAGTTCTCACATATAACTACTCCCTTACCTGCTGCTAAACCATCTGCTTTGATTACTATTGGATAGTTGCATACCTCTAAATATTGTAAAGCCTTATCTCTTTCATAGAATACTTCATAAGCAGCAGTTTTTACTCCATACTTTTTCATAAAATCTTTTGAAAAAGACTTGCTTCCTTCTAAAGCTGCTGCCTTTTTACTTGGTCCAAAAATTTTTAAACCTCTTTCTTTGAAATGGTCTACTATACCATTTACTAAAGGTACTTCTGGTCCTACAATTGTTAAATTCACTATATTTTCTTGTGCAAAATCTGCTAAAGAATCTATTCCTTCTATATCTATATTTTCACATTTATCCATTAACGCTGTACCACCATTTCCTGGGGCACAGTATATCTTTTCTACTTTAGGATTCTGTGCTACTTTCCAAGCTATGGCATGTTCTCTACCACCATTACCAACGATTAATATTTTCAAAATAACACCCCTTTACCACAATTTAAATTAAAAATTGAGAATGAAGAGTTGAGAGTGTATTGAAAATTTTCCACAGCAGTAGCTGAGAAAAATTCTCTTTTACTCTTCACTCCAAAAACTAGTGTTTAAAGTGTCTAATTCCTGTAAACACCATAGAAATTCCTTGTTTATTGCATTCTTCAATGGATTCCTCATCTCTAACAGAGCCACCTGGTTGTATTATTGCTTTTATTTTATATTTTGCAGCTTCTTCTACTACGTCTTTAAATGGGAAGAATGCATCTGAAGCTAACACTACTCCTTCTTTTCCTCTATCTAAAGCTTGTGACGCTGCCCATATTCTATTTACCTGGCCTCCACCAATACCAACTGCTTTTCCATTCTTAACTACTACAATGGCATTAGACTTTACATATTTTACTACTTTCATACCAAACATCAAATCTTTCATTTCTTCTTCACTTGGCTTATTTTCTGTTACAACTTTTATCTCATCTATTAATTTATCATCTGAACTCTGAAGCAATATTCCACCATCTACTTTTGCCATTTCAAATTTATTCTCAGATTTCACATCACATTTAATAACTCTCAAGTTCTTTTTAGACTTTAATACTTCTAACGCTTCCTCTTCAAATCCTGGTGCAATTACTATTTCTAAAAATATTTTCACCAATTCTTCTGCTGTTTTCTTATTCACTATTTTATTAAAAGCTACAATACCACCAAATATGGACACTGGATCACATTCATAAGCTTTTACATAAGAATCTAAAACTGAATTTCCAATAGCTACACCGCAAGGAGTATTATGCTTTAATCCACAACAAGCTATTTCATCAAACTCATTAACTACCTTCCAAGCTATATCCATATCCTTTATATTATTGTAGGATAACTCCTTACCGTTTAATTGAGTAAAATCCTTCATTGCTGCCCTATCAGTATTAGAAACATAATAAGCTGCACTTTGATGTGGATTTTCACCATATCTTAAATCCATCATTTTTTTATATGATAAAGTCAGGTATTCTGGATAATCTTCTTCCAATAAAAAGTTGCTTATAGCAGCATCATAGGAAGACATAAGATTAAATACCTTACCTGCTAATTTCTTTCTAGTTTTATAATCTACTTCATTATTATCTTTCAATTGTGCTTTTATGTCATGGTAATCATTAACATCTGTTAGAACTACAACATCCTTAAAGTTTTTAGCTGCAGCTCTTATCATAGTTGGTCCACCAATATCAATAAACTCTACTTTTTCATCAAAGGATAAATCTTCCTTAACCTTTTCAAAGAAAGGATAAAGATTTACAATAACCATATCTATAGGTTCTATACCTTTACTAGTTATAGTGTCCATATGTTCTTTATTATCTCTAATAGCTAAAATTCCACCATGAATAAATGGATGGAGTGTTTTTACTCTTCCATCCAAAATTTCTTCAAAACCTGTTACTTCGGAAATTTCTTTAACTTTAATTCCATTATCTTTTAAATGCTTATAAGTTCCTCCTGTAGATATTATCTCTACACCTCTATCTTGTAGAAACTTACTTATATCTAAAATTCCTTCTTTATTATAAACGCTTATTAAAGCTCTTTTTATCATGACAAACAACTCCTTTTCTTTAGGAATTAATAATAACTTTTCTATTAATTATCTCTATTTTATTTTCTATAAAGTACTTTATAGCTTCAGGTAAAGCCACATGTTCTTCTAGTAAAACTCTTTTTTGTAGAGATTCTGCCGTATCCTCTGGTAAAACCGGTACAGCTCTTTGTAGTATTATAGGCCCTGTATCCATACCGCTATCCACAATATGTACAGTACAGCCAGATATTTTAACTCCATATTCTACAGCTTTTTCATGTACTTTTATACCATACATACCCTTTCCAGAAAACGAGGGGATTAAGGAAGGGTGAATATTAATAATTCTATTTTGAAATGTATCTATTATGTTTCCCTTTAAATGAGAAAGCCACCCCGCAAGTACTATTATATCCACCTTTCCTTCTATTATTTTAAGGATTTCATCTGATATACTTTCCTTATAAATGTTTCTTTCTAAAACATAAGTTTTTATATTATTATCTTTTGCTCTTTTTAAAGCATAAACATCTTTTCTATCACTTATCACCATTTCTATAGAGCAATTCAAATAACCGGAATTAATACTATCTATAATGGATTGAAGATTGGTACCGCCACCAGACACTAATACTGCAATTTTAAATATATCTTTCATTAAATGTGCCCCCCTATACTATCTATTGAATAACTACCTTACCTGCACCATCTTCTATATGCCCTATTTTATAAGCTCTTTCTCCTATTTCTATTAATGCTTTTATAACTTCTTCTTCATCTTCTTTATTTACACACAATACAAATCCTATACCCATATTAAAGGTATTAAACATTTCCTTTTCATCCAATCCCTGATCTTGCATATATCTAAAGATATCTGGCATAGGAAAACTATTTTTATCTATTACTGCATTTAAATTATCTCTAAACATTCTAGGTATATTTTCATAAAAACCTCCTCCAGTTATATGAGCCATACCCTTAATGTTAAACTTTTTCAACAACTCCAATACTGGTTTTACATATATTTTTGTTGGAGTAAGTAGCACTTCCCCCATATTTTTGCCATTAAGATCTATACTTAAATCTTGTATTAATTTTCTAACTAGAGAGTATCCATTACTATGAATACCTGATGAAGCAATACCAATTAAACTGTCTCCATTTTTAATGCTACTTCCATCAACTATTTTATCCTTCTCTACTACTCCTACAGCAAAGCCTGCTATATCATATTCCCCTTCACTATAAAAACCTGGCATTTCTGCTGTTTCTCCCCCTATTAAAGAACAACCTGCTTGAATGCAGCCTTCACTTACTCCCTTTACTATTTCCGCTGCTGTTTCACCATTAAGTTTTCCACAGGCTATATAATCAAGGAAAAATAATGGCTTAGCTCCATGACATAAAATATCATTTACACACATAGCAACACAGTCAATTCCAATAGTATCATACTTATTCATTTTAAAAGCAATTTTAAGTTTTGTTCCTACTCCATCAGTACCTGATACTAATATAGGATTGTCATAATGTCCTAATTCGTACATCCCTGCAAAACTTCCTATTCCATTTAATACTGAAGGTGTTAATGTTTTATTTGTATATTCCTTCATTAATTTCACAGACTTGTAACCTTCTTCTATATTAACTCCCGAATCCTTGTAACTAATCATAATAGACTCCTTTCAAACTATTTTTCTAATCTTTCTTTTGGAGCTTCTATTGGTGCAGATATAGGATATTCTCCACAAAAACATCCTAAACAAAATCCTCTATCTTTATCTAAAGCTTTCAATAATCCGTCTATGCTTATATATCCTAAACTATCTGCCCCTATCATATCTTTCATTTCTTCCACTGTCATATTAGATCCAAGTAGTTCATTTCTATACGGAGTATCTATACCAAAATAACAAGGGAATTTTACTATAGGGGAAGCTATTCTAAAATGAATTTCTTTAGCTCCTGCTTTTCGTAAAATCTCAACAAGTCTTTTACTAGTAGTTCCCCTTACAATAGAATCATCTATAATTATTACTCTTTTACCTTCTATGTTGGCCTTTAATGGATTTAGTTTTACCCAAAGAGCTTTTTCTCTCATTTCTTGTGTTGGGGAAATAAATGTTCTTCCAACATATTTATTTTTAATAAAACCTGTTCCATAAGGAATTCCTGAAGCTTTAGAATATCCTATTGCAGCGGGTATTCCTGAATCTGGTACTCCAATGACAATATCTCCTTCTACAGGATGTTCCTTATATAATTCTTCCCCTGCTCTAACTCTAGATTGATAAACATTTATTTTATCTATAGTACTGTCTGGCCTTGCAAAGTATATATATTCAAAAGAACAAGTTTGAGTTTTAGTTCTTTCCGCAAAGTTTATGCTTCTTATTCCTTCTTTATCTACAATAACTATTTCTCCAGGCTCCACATCTCTTATGAACTCTCCACCAACAGTATCTAAAGCACAACTTTCTGAGCATAAAATATAGCTATCTCCTAATTTTCCTATACATAATGGTCTTATTCCATTAGGATCTCTTACTCCTATAAGTTTGTCTTCTGTAAGAATAACTATGGCATAGGAACCTTTTATAGCTTGTATTGCGTCTACCACTGCATTTTCTATTCCCTTTTTGGCTCCTCTAGAAATAAGATTTAATATAACTTCCGTATCAATAGAAGTTTGAAATATAGTTCCACCGTCTTCTAATAGTTCTCTTATCACATCAGCATTTATCAAATTTCCATTATGCGCAATAGCTATAGATCCTAATTTATATTTTCCTACAATTGGCTGAGCATTATTCTTCTGGCTACTTCCTGTAGTAGAATATCTAACATGGCCTATAGCCCCTACACCTTCAAGATTATTTAGTACTTCAGTATTAAAAACATCACTTACGAGTCCCATATCTTTATGACAAATAAGTTCTTTTCCATTAGATGCTACTATACCTGCACTTTCCTGTCCTCTATGCTGTAATGCATATAATCCATAATAAGTAATAGCTCCTACCTGTGATTTTTCTCCAGAAAAGATTCCAAAAACTCCGCATTCTTCTTTAAATTTGTCTGCTTCAATATCAAATATCTCTTTTCTCATAATTACTTTCCTTCATTTATTCTATTTAATATTTCAATATAGGCTTCTTTTACATTTCCTAAATCTCTTCTGAATCTATCTTTATCTAACTTTTCGTTAGTTTTAGCATCCCAAAATCTACAAGTATCTGGAGATATTTCATCTGCAAGTAATACTTCACCATTAAATCTTCCAAACTCTAATTTAAAATCTATTAATTTTATATTTTGTTTCATAAAAAATTCTTTTAATATATCATTTATTTTGGCAGCAATAGAATACATTTCCTTTAATTCTTCAAAAGTAGTTAATCCTATAGCTACTGCATGATAATCGTTAATAAGTGGATCTCCTAAATCATCATTTTTATATGATGTTTCAAATACAGTAGTTTTTAATTCATATCCTTCCTCAATTCCCAATCTTTTACTCATGCTTCCTGCTGCAATATTTCTTACTATAACTTCTAATGGAATTATTTCCACTTTCTTACATAGCTGTTCTCTTTCACTTAATTTTTTTTCAAAGTGAGTTTTTATTCCATTTTGCTCAAGTAATGTAAATAAACTAGAAGTAATTGCATTATTTAATGCACCTTTATCTTCTATTTGTCCTTTTTTAACTCCGTTAAATGCTGTAGCATCATCTTTGTAATATATAACTACTCTGTCCTTATCCTCTGTTGAATAAACTTTCTTTGCTTTTCCTTCATAAATCATTTCTCTTTTTTCCATTATAAATCCACTCCTTTTTCATTTTCTTCAATAAAATTTTTCTTCATAGTTTTTCTATATTCAATCAATTTTTCTCTTATATTAGGATACTTTATAGAAAGCATTTCTATAGCTAACATTCCTGCATTATAACTATTATTTATTCCTACCGTAGCTACTGGAATTGATTTTGGCATCTGAACAATGGATAAAAGCGAATCTAATCCATTTAAAGCCGCATTTATAGGCACCCCAATAACTGGAAGAATTGTTTTTGAAGCTATTACTCCTGGTAAATGTGCAGCAAGCCCAGCTCCTG
Organism: Clostridium tetanomorphum; assembly: GCF_017873215.1. Classification (GTDB taxonomy): domain Bacteria; phylum Bacillota; class Clostridia; order Clostridiales; family Clostridiaceae; genus Clostridium_AO; species Clostridium_AO tetanomorphum. The sequence continues at coordinate 271,813 of NZ_JAGGKA010000001.1, read as the reverse complement.
CTATTATGCATTGAAAATCTTCCTTTTCAAGTTTTTCTATAGTTTTCTCTAACTCTTCAGGTACTCTATGAGCTGAAAGGATAAAAGCCTTGTACTCTATGTTGAATTCTTTTAAAGCTTTGGCGGCTCCTTTCATAATTTCACTATCAGATTTACTACCAAAAATTATTGCCACCTTCATAAAATAATACCTCCAAAATATATTTAATATTGTTTACACCTTCATGGTAACATAACAATCTGAATAAATCAATATATTATTGAAAATAATTATATAATCGTTCGTATTTGTAACTAAATATATGCTAAAACTTTTAAATATTATTCGTATATTTCCTCCATTAAAACTATTTGTTCACTGATTAAATTCTTTATGTTAAAATTGTATATAATAATTTTAAGTGAATATTGGCAAATTATATTTAGGAGTGATTTTATGTTTTTATTAAACAAAAAAGTAGATGACAATACCATAAAAGAAATTTCACAACTTATAGATAAATTCTCAGAAGAAATGGAAGAATGTTTTCTTCCTAGTGATGCTAAATTTATATGGTACATAAATGGAAATGAATATTTAGATCAGTCTATAAAAAAAGAGTTAGAAAATTTTGACCTACCATATTTATTTAATTATAAAAAAATTTCTTTAATTAATTGTCTTAATGAGCAGCCGAAAGTAAGAAAATCTTTTTTTTATGCTTTAAATAACATAAAGCAAGGCCAAAACCTTTATTATAATGACGGCCTATTAAAATTTTTAAAAGAGAAAGGAAAATTTTTTGTAAATAATTATCTTAAAGGTTTTCAAAAATCTGCTGAAAAATATAAAAAGCTATTAAATAAAGGAAAACTTCCTGAATACAGAGAATTCTTTGCTTGGATACAAGATGATAAGCTTTACTTGCTTGATAAACTTTTTGTTTATTTAGGCCCTTATAAAATTAATTTAGATTGCATTAATTCATATTATGAAGATGAAAATATGGCAAGAACAGTTTTAGAATACACTGAAAATAATGAAACTAAAACTATAAAATTCAATTTAACCTCCTTTCAAGTACTTAAACAGTTAATTCCTTTTAAAGCTAAAGATTATAAATAATAATTTTAAGAGAGTAGCAAGGAAGGCTTCCCCATTATGCCTTCCTTCTTACTTATATTTTATAAAATTTTTCTTAACTTTTCTAATTCATATTCCTTTATAAATTTACTATTGTTTTCATCTCTTATTATAAGTCTAACCATATTATCCTTTATTTTAAGTACTTTTCCTTTTAATTTACTTCCTATTACATTTACAGGTGTACCGTAATTTAATTCTTTTATACTTTCTGCATTACAATATTCACATTTCTCATTATCTTTTAAAACTCTTTTGCATTCACTGCAGTAATAAAGTTTCCCCATGATTTATCCCTCCAATTAAATTAGTCTATTTAATTATTATTCTATATTTTCTGAATTTTTCCTTCTAATAATTATAAAATTCGTATAAATTAAAATTATTTGCCTAAAATATAAAATTTAAATAATGCAGGAATTTCCCTTATAAAACCAATCCTTTCATGGGATTTATAAGTATTTACATAAACACCTGAAAAACTTGAATCTATTCCTAATTTTTTAGCCATTAATGAAGCTCTTTTTAAATGATAGCTATTAGATACTACAATTGCTTTTTTAAATCCCTTCTTGTCCATTATCATTTTAGAATTTTTTAAATTCTCCATTGTGTTTTTAGATTCATCTTCCTTTATTATATACTCTTCTTTAACTCCTTTCTTTAAAAGATATCTCTTCATAGCCTCTCCTTCAGAAATATCTTCTCCTGGTCCCTTACCACCTGATACTATTATATAATTTGCATATCCTTCCTTAAATAGTCTATACCCTTCCTCAACTCTCCATTGTAAAAAGGGACTAGGTGTTTCTCCGTATACACTACATCCTAATATTATTACACAATCTGATTTTTCTGCTTTAGAGTTTTTTCCAAATTTATAAATGCTAGTTCCTAATATTAAAGTTATAATTGCTCCTGATAAAAATATAATTACTATCATTTTAAAAATTTTTTTCATACTCCTACCTACTTTCTTACATTATTTATAATATGCTAATTATAATAATTCTGTTTCTAAAGCTTCTTCATCCAATATTCTTATTATATTTTTTTCAAATTCTATAAGTCCTTCTTCTTTCATATTTATCATTTCTCTAGAAAGAGAAGGTCGTGGTATTCCTAATTGCTCTGCCATTTCTTTTCTTGACACACTCATCTTTAATATAAAACTATTTTGTTTTTTACTTTCTTCTAAAAGATAATTACAAAGTTTTTGTCTTATATTTTGATAAGATAAAGTTTTAACTTTTTTATTTAACATAAGTATTTTATTTGATAAAAGTCCCATAAAATTGTTTAAAACACTGGTATTTAAACTACATAGCTTAAGCATATCTTCCTTTGATATAAATATTATTGTAGCTTTACTTGCGGCAATAATTGTAGCTGGGTACTTTTTGGCATCTGAAAATATAATTACCTCTCCAAACGTATCTCCTGATTCTAACCTATTTATTGTTACAGTCTTTCCTGAAGCAAAAATTTTTTGAACTTCTACTTTTCCTTCTACTACTATTCCAATACTATTACATAAGTCCTCTTCTATAGCTACAGTTTCACCTTTCCCGTAATAGACTAATCTATATACAGTATTCTTAATTGATGATATTATTTCTTTTTTCTCTATGCCTTTAAATATGGATGACTTTTTTAAAGAATCCAATATTTTATATGATATATCTTCCATATAAATCCTCCTAAATTTAATAATATAGACTTGTAACCTTTGTTACCGACTTATATATGTAATTCTAATATAATAAATTTATAAAATCAATGTATACTAGTTTAGGAGGTTATAAATTATGATAAGAAAAATAATTCATATAGATGAAGAAAAATGTAACGGATGTGGACTATGTGCTAAGGCTTGCCATGAAGGTGCTATAGAAATGATAAATGGTAAAGCCAAACTTCTAAGTGACGAATATTGTGACGGTTTAGGTGATTGTCTTCCTGAATGTCCAACAGGTGCCATTAAAATGATAGAAAGAGAAGCTAAAGATTACAATGAAGAATTAGTACAAAAGAAAATGATGGAAATAAAATCTAATGATCAGCCTTTACCTTGTGGATGTCCTGGAACTGCAGCTAAATTAATTCAAAGAACACCATTAAAAAAAGCAGTTGTATCTAAAAATGAATCCACCTGTTGTACAAATAATGAATCAGAATTAAGACAATGGCCTGTTCAGTTAAATTTAATTAATACTAAAGCTCCTTATTTAAAAGAAGCTAATTTACTTGTCGCAGCTGATTGTACTGCATATGCTTATGCTAATTTTCATAGAGATTTTATAAAAGATCATATAACTGTAATAGGGTGTCCAAAGCTAGATGATAATAACTATTATGAAGAAAAACTTGCTGAAATACTTAAATTAAATAATATTAAAAGCATTACAGTAATAAGAATGGAAGTGCCTTGTTGTGGTGGAATAGTTAATGCTGTAAAACATGCTATGCTAAAATCTCAAACTATTATTCCTTACAAAGAAGTTATTATATCAACAGACGGTAACATTATTTAACAAAATAATTATTTAAATTTGTATTAAAATGTAGTATAATATATTATAGCAATATTTTAAAAATTCAGATAAATTTATCATATATGGATAATTTTTATCTGAATAATTTTTTAATCATAGGGGGAATGGAAATGACAACCTGTACTAGTATGTTCTGTTATCAATGTGAACAAACCTTAGGTGGAAAAGGCTGTACAAAAGCTGGTGTCTGTGGTAAAGATGCTGATGTTGCCGCCCTACAAGACTTGTTAGTATATCAATTAAAAGGTATTGGATTTTACGGAAATGAATTACTAAAAAAAGGTCTTAAAATAGAAAATAGAATTCATAGTTTTGTAATGGATGCCATTTTTTCAACTCTTACAAATGTAAATTTTGATTCAGAAAGATTCCTATGTTATTTAAGAAAATCCCAAGAAATTAAAAATGAGTTAAAAAACTTAGCAGGTGCAATTGAAGTCCCAATTACAAAAGAGGCATTATATATCCTGCCAGAAAAAAAAGAACATATGTTAAAGGATGCAGAAGAGGCTAGTATTTTATGGGACAAATCTTTAAATGAAGACATTCGCTCATTAAGAGAAATGATAATATATGGATTAAAAGGAATGGGGGCTTATGCTCACCATGCTTATGTACTAGGTTATAGTGATGATAATGTTAATAACTTTTTCTATAAAGCCTTAGCTTCTATAATAAATAATAATTTAACATCTGAAGATTTAATAGGAATTAATATAGAATTAGGACAAGTTAATTTAAAATGTATGGAATTACTTGATAAGGCTAACACCTTATCTTATGGAAACCCTGAACCTACAGAAGTATTAATAACAAAGAAAAAAGGACCATTTATTATAGTATCTGGTCATGATTTAAAGGATATAAAACAACTATTAGAGCAAACAGAAGGAAAAGGAATAAATGTTTATACTCATGGTGAAATGCTTCCATCTCATGGTTATCCAGAATTAAAGAAATATAAACATTTAATGGGGAACTATGGAGGCGCTTGGCAAGATCAACAAAAAGAATTTTCTCAAATACCGGGATGTATTCTTATGACTACAAATTGCATACAAAAACCATTAGACTCATATAAAGATAGAATATTTACAAGTGGAATGGTTGGTTGGCCTGATATACAATATATAGAAGAAAAAAATGGACTAAAAGATTTCACTCCTATTATAAATAAGGCTTTAGAACTTGGTGGTTGGAATACAGATGAAGATGAAAAGAAAATTTTAGTAGGTTTTGGTCACCATGCTACATTAAGTCATGCAGATAAAATTATAGAAGCAGTTAAAAATGGATCTATTAAACATTTTTTCTTGATTGGTGGTTGTGATGGTGCTAAACCTGGTAGAAACTATTATACTGAATTTGCTGATTTAGCTCCAAAGGATACTATTATTCTTACTCTCGCTTGTGGTAAATTTAGATTTAACAAAAAAGATTTTGGAACTATTAATGGACTTCCTAGACTATTAGATGTAGGTCAATGTAATGATGCTTATTCAGCTATTAAAATAGCTTTAGCCCTTTCTGAAGCTTTCAATTGTGGAGTCAATGATTTGCCATTATCTTTAATACTATCTTGGTATGAACAAAAAGCTGTATGTATTTTATTATCACTGTTATCCTTAGGGATTAAGGACATTCATTTAGGGCCATCACTACCAGCTTTTATATCACCAAATGTACTTCAAATATTAGTTGATAAATTTAATATAACCCCTATATCGAACCCAGAAAATGACTTAAAAACTATTTTAAAATAAATTAATTGAAAGAATGAGCTTGTCAATAATGTCCTGTGGATGCTATTGATTTAGTAGATTAAAATTTTACAAATAAAAGATGCTATCTAAAATTATACTAGATGGTATCTTTTTATTTTAAAATCATATATATAGTAGATATACATAATTTTTACTGTTTTTAGAAAATTATTAAAATTTTATGTTAAATTATAATAAAAAATCTTTAAATAAGCCCTATTTAATGGTAAAATATGTACATAATGCATGTATTTTCATTAACTACACTTGTGTATTTATGGTTTATGGGGGGATAAATCTATGTTAAAGTTTATTACTGACTCTAGTTCTTGTAATACGATAATTGATGCATTAGTGGAAAAAGACAATAATTTAAATATAGACTTTAAATTATTAGATACTATACTAAATCTACTTATAGAAGGATTTGTATTAAATAAAATAATTTTCGATGAAAATAACTCTCCTTGTGATGCTATTATTACCATGGTAAATAAAAGCTTTGAAAATATCATGTGTATAAAAAATACTGACGTTATTGGTAAAAGTTTAAAAAATTTTTTATTTGACCCTTTAGATCCTTGGCTTGGTATTTTTACACAAGTAGCATTACAAGGGGAAACTATAAGTTTTAAAATATATTCTTCAAAATCTAAAAAATTTTTTAAAGTTAATGCCTTTCGCCCTAGGTATGGAGAACTTGGAATTTTTCTTTCCCCATATATTCAAGATAATAAAAATATAAACTTAATTACTAATATAAAAAGCAAAAAAAAGAAAAATTGGAAGTTCATGGCCTATCATGATCCGCTGACCGCTTTGCCTAATAGAAGATTTTTAGTAGAGAAACTTAATGAAGAGCTTAATTTAGCTAAAAAGTGTAATTATATATTTGCCATAATGTTTATAGATATAGATAACTTCAAAAATATAAATGATAATTTAGGTCATGAAGTTGGAGATTACGTATTAAAGGAATTTTCTTTTAGACTTAAAAACAATATAAGAAGAAATGACTCTGTTTTTAGACTAGGTGGAGATGAGTTTGTGATATTTCTAAAAATAAGTAATGGGTTACAAGATGTAGTTCAAATAGCTAAAAGAATTATTAAAGGACTTCAGATACCTTTTATATATAAAAGTTTACAACTTACTATTACATCAAGTATAGGCATAAGTATTTATCCAAATGACGGTAACAATGTAAATTCTCTTTTAAAACATGCAGATATAGCAATGTACAATGCAAAAAAAGAATGTGGTACTTATTTTAAATTTTATAATAGCACAATTTGGGATGAAATATCTATTTCCAATAATGAAAACCGTTTAACTATATAAAAAAATAAGATCTTCAATTGAAGACCTTATTTTTTAGTTTGGGGTATTTATTATTTAGGAAGTATAGTAAACCTGATTATAAATAATGCTGCCAAAATATAAACTATAGGATGAACTTCTTTTCCTCTTCTTGTAACTAATTTAACAATTGGATAAAATATTATACCTGAAGCTATTCCATTAGCTATACTATAACTAAAAGGCATAATTGCTATAGTGAAGAATGCTGGTAACGCTTCTGTAAAATCATCAAAATCTATTTTCTTAACTGATCCCATCATTAAAACTCCTACTATTATAAGAGCCGGTGATGTAGCCTCTACTGGTACTATTCCAACCAATCCAGTAAAAAACATTGCTAATAAAAATAATATTCCTGTTACCACAGATGCTAAACCAGTTCTTCCACCTTCTGAAATTCCGGCAGTAGATTCTACATATGTTGTTACACTACTTGTACCAAGTAATGCACCTGAAGTAGTTGCTATAGCGTCTGCCATAAGTGCTTTATTCATATTCTTCATTCTTCCATTTTCATCTAACATATTGGCCTTCTGAGCTGTACCAACAAGTGTTCCAATAGTATCAAACATATCAACTAAACTAAAGGATATTACTACCATTAAAATATTCAATATAGCTCCTACTAATCCATTACCCCCAAAATTTAATAACCCTTTTAAATCTAACTGCATAAAAGTAGGTGCAATTGATGGTGGAGTACTTACAAGAGAAGTTAAAGGAATTAATTTTGTTATTCCTAAAGGAATTCCTGCAATAGTAGTAATTAAAATTCCTATCAATATAGATCCCTTAACATTTCTTGACATCAATATAGCAGTAACTGTAATACCTATCAAAGTTAATACCACATGTGGATTTGTAAAATCTCCAAATCCAACTAAAGTAGCTGGATTTGATACTATAATACTTCCACCCTTTAATCCAATTAAAGCTATAAATAAACCTATTCCAGCTGAGATAGCAAATTTTAAATTTTGAGGTATAGCATCAACTATTTTTTCTCTTATAGATGTAAGAGTAATTATTATAAAAAATATTCCTGATATAAATACTGCTGCTAAAGCTTGCTGCCATGTATATCCTAAAGTTAAACAAACACTAAAAGTAAAAAATGCATTAAGACCCATTCCTGGAGCCTGAGCAAAAGGTACATTAGCATAAAGTCCCATTACAAAAGTTCCTATAGCTGCTGAGATACAAGTTGCTCCAAATACTGCTGCTACCATGCTATCATTTAATGCGCTTATTCCTGCCTTAACTGCTGCTTCTCCCAATAATCCTTGTGAGTTCATTCCAGATTGCATTAATATACCTGGATTTACGAATATTATATATGCCATGGTAATAAATGTAGTTATACCTGCAATAATTTCAGTTTTTACATTTGTTTTATTTTGAGATAATTTGAAAAATGAGTCTATAAAAGAAGTTTTATTTACTGCATCTTCTTTTTCTTTTGGTTGTTCCATATCATAAACCTCCTAATTTATACTTTTTGGATTACGAACATTTATATTATTATTACAATAAAATATTAACATTATACTTTAAATAAGTCAATATGTTTTTGAGCTTTTTTTTATCATCGTTCGTATATATAGCTATTTTATGCATTTTAATTTTGATAATGTTCGTAAAAATAATTTATAAAATAAAAAAGGCTTTACTAATTTAGCAAAGCCTTTTTTATTACTATCTTGCTGCAACCTTTCTAACTTCTTCTACTATTTCATCTTCATTTTTATTTAAATTATTAAAATATTTTTTAGTTTCACTTACAACTATTCCGCTAAGTCCTATTAAACCTATTAAATTGGGGATAGCCATAAGTCCATTAACTATATCTGCAATTATCCATATTAAATCTAGCTTTAATATAGCAAGTCCTCCTACAGCAACTATAGCAATAAATGTATACCTATATGGTTTTATTCCCTTTACTCCAAATAAGTATTCTGTACATCTTTCACCATAGTAATTCCATCCAAGAATTGTAGTAAATGCAAAGAACATTAATCCAATAGTTATTATAAGTTTACCTACTATTGGCAATGGTATACCATTTAAAAAAGCAGAATTTGTCATAGCTGCTCCAGCTAAATCAGATTTCCAAGCTCCTGTAAGTATTAAAGTTATTCCTGTCATAGTACATATAACTATAGTATCTATGAATGTTCCTGTCATTGATATAAGACCTTGACGTACACAAGATTTGGTTTTGGCAGCAGCTGCTGCAATTGGAGCACTTCCAAGTCCAGATTCATTAGAAAACACCCCTCTTGCTACACCATTTTGTATAGCCTGTTTAACTGTAGCACCTAAAAATCCTCCCACAGCTGCGCTAGGTTTAAAAGCACTTTCTAAAATTAAAGCCACAGCTCCTGGTACTAATTTTATATTTAATATTAATATAATCAATGATGCTAAAATATATAATATAGCCATAAATGGAACTATCTTTTCAGCTACTTTAGCAATACTTTTTATTCCTCCTAAAGTTACCATAGCTACTAACAATGTAATTATAATTCCTGATACTATAACTGGTACACCATAAGAATCTTTTAAAGAATCAGATATTGCATTTATTTGAGCAAAAGTTCCTATTCCAAAAAAAGCAACTCCTATTCCAAACACTGCAAACATTTTTGCCAACCATTTACTTCCTAATCCTCTTTCAATATAATACATAGGACCGCCAGACATTTGTCCATTTTTATCAACTACTCTATATTTTACTGCAAGTAAACCTTCTGCATATTTAGTAGCCATTCCAAAGAAGGCTGCCATCCACATCCAAAATAATGCTCCAGGTCCTCCTGCTTTAATTGCCGTAGCCACACCTACAATATTTCCTGTACCAATAGTAGCTGCTAATGCAGTACATAAAGCTTGGAAACTTGTAACATCTCCTTCTCCTTTGCTATCTTCATCTTGTTTTGAAAAAAGATACTTAAATGCTATTGGTAATTTTCTAATTTGAATTACACCAAGTCGTAGAGTTAGGTATATACCTGTTCCTACAAGTAGAATTAGTAAAGGTGCTCCCCATACTATTGAATCGATTTTAGTAAAGATTTGAATTAATTTTTCCATTTCCCATCCTCCTATTATTTTTGATTTGGACAGAGGATGAATAGAGACAACGCAAATAAAATAGAGGTCTTTTCAAAAAATGATAGACCTCTGGATTACAGTTCTATTCTCTGTCCTTTTACCTGAGAGTTTCATTGAAATATTTCAACTTGCTCCTTCGGTGCTCATTTAAGAGTCTCTCCAGAGTTTCGTCCAATAACAGTCCTCCCCATAAATAATGGTACCTGAAAGATTAACATCTTCGGTGGGCATAAAGCCTCTCTCCTATTACCTTCATCCGAACCACTTATTAAATTATATAAGATTATATCATCTATTTTTTTTAATTGCAATATATTTTAAATAAAATTTTATTGGTATTTTTCTATTTTTTGTAAAAATATTTTCTAATTCCCTTAATTAAAGGAACAGCAAGAATTATACCTACCAATACCTCTATAATATTTCCTGGAACTTCTCCTAAAGCTATTATTAAACTCTCATTAATGCTTGCAGTTTTTACATATATAAATCTTGTAATTACAGCATTTGCTATATAATAAGCTAAAACCATCCATGTACCAGCACATAAAAAAGCCAAAATATTATTTCTAGTATCAAGCCCATTAAAATCTTTTCTATATGCTATTGTAGCCGCAATATAAGCCATTCCCCCTTTTATAACTAGGGTAAATGGTGCCCAAATAAAGTATGCTCCTAGCATATCCGCTAAAAACATTCCTAATGCCGCTCCTATTGTTCCATTTTTCTTACCTAAAAGTATAGCTGATAAAAATACCATGCTATCTCCTAAATGAGTATATCCTATAAGAGTAGGAACTCTTATAGTCATAGTAACCAAACAAGTAATTGCCGCAATCAAGCTAATTTGAACTATTTCAGCTGTTTTATTTCCAGTCCACAATTTATTTTCCATAAAATCACCTACTTTTAATTATTTCATACTCTTGAATATTATTATAAGATATTTTTATAATCTATCAAATGTATGGATACATTAATATAATAAAAAACACCCTAACTTAAAGGGCGTTTTTTAAAATATGGAAAGGTAACTTTTATATTAAATTGTTTTTGAACTTGCATGAAGTTGTGATAATCTTTTTTTGGCTGCTACCAAAAAGATTGCTAATACAATTATTGCTCCAATTACTCCAACAGGATATCCTATTGCTGTAGACATTTTAAATCCTTCTGGAGCAACTATAATGTAAGTTATACTTACTGCTGTCATAAATACTGCTGGTATACTTGCTATCCAATGCATTTTTTCATTATGAACTAAATACATGGCTGAAGCCCATAAAACCACTGTAGCTAAAGCCTGATTTGACCATCCAAAATATCTCCAAATAACATTGAAATCTATTTGAGTTAAAACAAACCCTATTACAAATAATGGTATACTAATTGCTAATCTTCCTTTGATTTTTTCTTGTTTATAATTAATTGAATCTGCTATAGTAAGTCTTGCACTTCTAAAAGCAGTATCTCCTGAAGTTATAGGACACGCTACAACTCCAAGTATAGCAAGAGCTCCTCCAACTTTTCCAAGTAGTGAATTACATATTACATTTACTGCCCAAGCTGCATTATTACCATTAGCTGTCATAGCTACATTTAATTTTGTTACTCCATCTACTCCATTAGGACCTGCAAAATAGCTCATTGATGCTGCTGCCCAAATTAAAGCTACTATACCTTCTGCTATCATAGATCCATAAAATATTCTTCTACCTTGTTTTTCATTAGTTATACATCTTGCCATTAATGGTGATTGTGTAGAATGAAATCCTGATATAGCTCCACAAGCGATAGTTACAAATAATACCGGGAATAAAGGTGTTGTCCCTGGGTTACTATGCATATTATATAAGTTTGATGGAATAGCTTCTGGTATAGGATAACCATCTAAAATTAATTTTGCCCCTACACCTACAGCCATAACAAGTAAACATATACCAAATATAGGATATATTTTCCCTATGAGTTTGTCCACGGGAAGCAATGTAGCTAAAATATAATATGCAAATATAACATATAACCAAAAATTCTTGTCTAAAGAATTAGGAGTCAAACTTGCAAGTAATCCAGCTGGTCCTGTTACAAAAACTACTCCTACTAACACTAAGAGTATAACTGAAAATACTCTCATAAATTGCTTAAATCCGCCTCCAAGATATTTACCTACTACTTCGGGAACACTAGCTCCATCATGTCTAACTGAAAGCATTCCTGAAAAATAATCATGTACTCCTCCTGCAAATATACAGCCAAATACAATCCATAAAAAAGCTGCTGGTCCAAACATTGCGCCTAAAATAGCTCCAAATATTGGTCCCAATCCTGCAATATTTAAAAATTGTATTAAAAATATCTTCCATTCTGGCATAGGTACATAGTCTACACCATCTTCCAAACGTATAGCTGGAGTCTCTATATTTTCATCTGCTCCGAAAAACCTTTCAACTACTTTTCCATAAATAAAGTATCCCACTACTAGTGCAATAAGAGAAATGATAAATGATACCATCAATAAAACCTCCTTAAATCATAATAAAAAACCTTTTCACTAGCTTTTAAAATCTCTTTAATATTTCAAATAAATTATATTAAAATTCTGATTTCTTATATATACTTTTATGGTAAACGGAATAATGTTCACAGTGAAGTGCAAAATATAGGGGGTAAACAGCCTAATTATAGTTGTGAAAATCATTTAAACATTGTTTTTTTTGTGTATAATTGTAGTATCAAATTTATTAAATTTAAGGTGGTATAAATTTATGATATATATTCAATTATTAGAAAGCATGTCTCTAATAGCATTAGCTGCATATATATATGGTCAAATTACAATATCAAAAAGATTTTTTGCTAAAAATAAAGATCCTTTTTCAAACGAACTAACAATAATACTATTTTTTACTGTGCTTTCTATAATTGGTACTTATACTGGAATAAATGTAGATCCTAAATCATCTAATAGCACAATGACTATGATTAATCCATACGCTATAGCTAACACTAGGCCTATTGGCGCTATTGCTGCTGGATATATAGGTGGACCAGCAATTGGTTTTATGGTTGGAACTCTTGCTGGTTTTCAAAGATATAGTATGGGTGGTTTTACTGCTCTAGCTTGTGGTATATCTACTATTGTGGAAGGACTATGTGGTGGATTTGCAAGACAATACTTAAAAAAAGATCACTTAGACCCTAAAATTGGTTTAATAGCTGCTGTAATAGCAGAATCTCTTCAGATGATAATTATTTTAGTATTTTCCAAACCTTTTAATGAAGCTTTAGAATTAGAAAAAATAATAGCTATACCTATGATACTTATAAACTCTTTTGGAGTTGTAATATTTATAAATATTATTAACGATGCTGCTGAACAATATAACAGAATAGGAGCTATTCAGGCACAAAAAACATTGATAATTGCAGAGCAAACATTAAAATATTTGAAAAAAGGCTTCAATAATGAAACTGCTGAAAATGTAGCTAAAATAATATATGATGTTAATAATTTCAAAGGTGTATTTGTTGCAAATAATAAAGAATTATTATATTATTGTGGAAAAAAAATCCCCTTAGAATATTTAAATGAGTCCCTTAATTCCTATTTTCTTAATCCTGAATATAAAATAGTGCCTATATCCAATGGGAATATGAGGAATGAATTAATCTTTTTCTTTATTCCAATATTTAATAAAGATAAATTAGAAGCTGTCATAGGCTTAAAACTAAAATCTAAAAATTATGTGGATGAATACTTTATACAATTTGCCAAACAATTAAGTAGTCTTTTATCTAATCAATTACAAATATATAAATTAAACCAAATAGCTCATGAAGCTTGCATTGCAGAATATAAAGCTTTACGTACTCAAATTCATCCCCATTTTTTATTTAATGCATTAAATACAATAGCTTCTTTTTGTAGAATAAATCCTAATAAAGCACGTGAACTTATTATAAATCTTTCCAACTATTTTAGACAAACATTGAAAAGAGAAGAAGATTTCGTTACAATTAAAGATGAATGTGATTTCTTAAATTCATATTTATCTATAGAACATGCAAGATTTGGTGATAGACTTAAGGTAAATATAAATATACCAGGTAATTTACTACAACGTAAAATACCAGTATTTATACTTCAGCCAATTGTTGAAAACTCCATAAAACATGGTATATTACCTAGGCCTTCTGGTGGAATTGTAAATATTAATGTAAATTTAGTAAATGATGAATTAATTTTCACAGTGGAAGATAATGGAATCGGAATGGATGATAATAAATTGTCCAACTTATTTCTTAATCCTTCTGGTATTGGATTAAGAAATGTAAATGAACGACTAAAACTATTATACGGAGATAATTATAAATTAAAAATTAACAGTTCACTTAATGAAGGCACTTGTGTAAGTTTTACAATTCCTAAAGGAGATGAATAAATGAAACAAATAAATTGTATAATAGTTGAAGATGAAATTCCTGCTGCAGAGGAATTAAAATTTTTATTAAATAAATATGATTTTTTAAATATTTTAGCTATATGTTCTGATGGCCTTACTGCTATGAACATTATAAAAAAACATAATCCTCAAGCTATATTTCTAGATATAAATATACCTGTAAAAAATGGAATGGATTTAGCAAAAGAAATAAAAGATTTTAATAACGATATACAAATTATATTTGTTACAGCTTATGAAGAACATGCTTTAGAAGCCTTTGAAATTGAAGCATTGGACTATATACTAAAACCTTTTGATGAAAAAAGAATAGATACTACAATACGTCGACTCTTTAATAAGTTTACAGAAAAACAGAATAATATAGAGCTTCCTAAAGTTATAGATGAAATAATGCATCAGCTAACTATACAAGAACAAACTGTTCAAAAAATCCCTTGTGAAAACTATGGAAAAATAATATTAGTTTCACTAAAAGATATTTTTTATTGCTATACTGAAAATGAAAAAGTCTTTGTAAAAACTTTTAATAATAAATATTTTACAAACTATACTATGCATAAAATTCAGCATAAATCTCACTTTTTTAGAGCTCATAGAAGTTATTTAGTAAATTTAAACAATATAAAAGAACTTTATTCTTGGTTTAATGGAACCTATAAATTAGTAATGAATGATAAAGAAAATTCCGAAGTTCCTATAAGTAGAAATAATGTTAAAAAATTAAAAGAAATTCTTGGACTTTAATAAAAAATAAATTTATAGAAAAAATTTTTCTATAAATTTATTTTTCATCATTTATTTTAAGCTTTTTAGCAGCCCTTTCTGGTGATACAGAATTTTGTATTATTCCAGTTGTTATTTCAAAACCTGCATGTCTAGATATTCTAGGATAAATGTTTAAATAAAAATGAGAATAATTATTGTCTTTCTTAGAAAAATAAAAACCTATATTTAAAGGAATATCTCCTAGTTCCAAAAAAATTTTATTCTGTATTTTATAAATACAGTAACTTAGTGATTCAATATCCTCTGTAGAAAAATTTAAAAATCCTACATGATCCTTTTTCATTATTGTAACTTCATAAGAAAAAATAGGAGCTATAGAGCAAAAACATATAAACTTAGAATTTTCATAAATTATTCTTTCTTTAAATCTTTTCTCTTCTTTTATAATATTACAGTATAAGCACTTTCTTTGCTTTACATATAAATTATGATTATATTTTATAGTTCTTTTTATTTTTTCAGGTATTATATTTAATGCAATTATTTGAGAATGGGGGTGTGATAATGATGCTCCTGCCTCTTTCTTGTAGTTTTTAAATATTTGTATATATTTAATATTATTGTCTTTATATATGTCTCTACATACTGTAATATACGATTTTATAATATAATATATATGTTCACTTGTAAATTCATGAAGTTTTTTATTATGTTCTCTACTTTCTACCACTACATAATGATAACCACATATTTCATCATTATTAATGTTGTATTCTATACATGGATATTTATTTGGTATAACTCTTACAATCCAAGGAGTTCCTACTTCATATATAGCATTATCACTTTCTTTTTCGTTTCCAACGCAAAATGGACAATCTGCTTTAAAAGAAATATTATTTTTTTCATTACTATTATTAAAATCATAGGGCCTATCTCCTCTTTTTTCTGAAATCAGTACATATTTTCCATTCCAAACTTCTCTTCTATAATTACTCATAATCCCTAAAAATTGTATATCAATTTTTAATTTTGCCTCCTTTCCTTTGTTCTAATATATATTAAGAAAAATACCCAACATAATATTCCAAGAATACTTACCATCTGTGCCACTCTCATATTCCCAAACATTAAACTATCTGTTCTTAAACCTTCAATGAAAAACCTGCCCAATGAATATAAACCTATATAAGTAAATACGGTAATTCCTTCTATTAAAGTCTTTTTTAGAATTATTATTAATACTATGCATACAAAAATATTCCATAATGATTCATATAAAAAAGTTGGATGATAGTATACCCCATCTATAAACATTCCCTTTTGAATAAACTTAGGAAAATGTTTTATAAATTCGTAGCTTACAGGCCCTCCATGAGCTTCACTGTTAAAAAAATTCCCCCATCTTCCTATGCCCTGAGCTAAAATTAAAGATGGTGCTGCTATATCAGCAAATTTCAAAAAGTTTTCTTTCTTATTTTTAATATATATATAAGCAGTAACTAACCCGAATATTATTCCTCCATGAATGGCAAGGCCCCCTTCTCTTATATTTAAAGCACTCAATAGGTTATCTTTGTAATACTGAAAATTAAAGATTACATAATATAATCTTGCTCCAATTACGGCTATTGGAAAAGCTATAAAAAAAGTATTAAATAGCATATCAAAATCTACATTTTTCAATTTAGAAGTATATTTAGCTAACCATAAACTTAATAACACTCCTGTTGCAATAAATATTCCATACCATCTTATATCTATACCAAAAATACTAAATGCTATTGGATTCAATGTATCTCCTCCTTATTTTTTATAATTATTATTTTACTCTATATTGCGTATTTTAGCCAATTTATTAATATTATCTCAATTTTAAACTAAATTTTGAGAACGATAAATTTTTAACATAAATAATTAGCTAAAATTCTAACTATATTATTCCAAATTTCAGAAATTATGATAAAATAGTATATAAGGGGGAAAAATGAGAATTTTAAATAAAAATATTTTAACAATTTTATATGTCATACTATTCTTAAAAAAATAATTTTTAATTATTTTTAGGAATATTATATTATATTTAGAAAATTATTTTTGATAATCCAGTTGTTTTTTGTCTTTTTTTGTCTTTTTTTGTCTTTTTTTGCTTTAAAATAGACTTATTTTTTTAATTCTTTTTTGATATAATCAATTTATGTTAAATTTAAAACATAGTAAAGGAGGTTTTTATGGTGTGCTGCAAAAATGAGGTAATGGAAGGTAAATTTAATCAATTAAGTGAATTTATTAACACTCTTGAAAATAAAGAAGGTTCGTTAATAGCTGTCTTGCATAAAGCTCAAAATATATTTGGATATCTTCCTAAAGAAGTTCAGATGTTTATCGCTAAACAATTAGACATACCTGTATCTAGAGTTTATGGCGTGGTAACTTTCTATTCTTATTTTAACACAGAACCAAAAGGTAAATATGTAATAAACGTATGTATGGGTACTGCTTGCTTCGTTAGAGGTGCTGGAGACGTAGTTGATGAACTACAAAAGAAATTAAATATAAAAATTGGAGAAACCACAACTGACGGAAAATTCACTTTGGAAGTTTTAAGATGTGTAGGTGCCTGTGGATTAGCTCCTGTAGTAACTGTAAATGATAAAGTTTATGGACACTTTACTAAAGATAAAGTGGACAAATTATTAGAAGAGTATAGTGAGTAAGGGAGGAATAACCGTTGGTTAAAATAAAATCCTTTGAAGAACTTCAAAAGCTTAAGACAGAATTTGAAGAACTAATTAGACTTAAAAAATTTTCTCATGAAGAAGAATTAAAAGCTGAAGGAAAAAGATGTCATCGTTATATATCCATATGCGGAGGTACTGGCTGTAAATCTTCAGCAAGTTATGATATATTAAAAAATTTTAATGAAGGTATAGAAAAAGTTGGCCTTTCTCAAGAAGTTCAAGTATCAATAACTGGATGCTTTGGTTTTTGTGAAAAAGGACCTATTGTTCATATAACTCCAGATAATGCTTTCTATGTAAGTGTAAAACCTGAAGATGTAGAAGAAATTATTGAAAAGCATCTATTGAAAGGAGAAGTAGTAGAAAGACTTCTCTATATAGAACCTACTCTTCAAAAGAAAGTTAAAAGACAAGATGAAATGTCTTTTTATAAAAAACAAATGAGAATTGCTCTTAGAAATTGTGGTCTTATAAATCCTGAAGATATAAGAGAATCTATTGCAGAAAATGGTTATATGGCCTTAGCAAAAGCCTTAACCCAAATGAGTCAAGATGATGTAATTAATATAATAACAGATTCAGGACTTCGTGGAAGAGGTGGTGGTGGATTCCCTACAGGTAAAAAGTGGGGTTTCGCTAAAAAATATGATAGTAATAAAAAATATATAATCTGTAATGCAGATGAAGGAGATCCTGGTGCATTTATGGATCGTTCTATACTTGAAGGAGATCCTCATAGTATTCTAGAAGCTATGGCTATTGCTGGTTATGCTATTGGTGCAAATGAAGGAAACATATATATTAGAGCAGAATATCCTCTTGCAGTAGAAAGACTTTATAAAGCAATTGATGAAGCTCATCAGTACGGTTTATTAGGTGATAATATACTAGGGACAAACTTTAGCTTCGATATTCATATTAAATATGGTGCAGGTGCCTTTGTATGTGGAGAAGAAACAGCTCTAATTCACTCAATAGAAGGTAATCGTGGTGAGCCTACAAATAAACCTCCATTCCCTGCAGAAAGTGGGCTTTGGAATAAACCTACCTGTGTTAATAACGTAGAGACATTAGCTATAGTGCCTGATATTATAAACAAAGGAGTAGACTGGTTTAAATCTATTGGAACAGAAACCTCAAAAGGAACAAAAGTTTTTGCCTTAGCTGGAAAAGTTAATAATGTAGGTCTTGTAGAAGTACCTATGGGAACAACCCTTAGAGAAATAATATATGATATTGGCGGTGGAATAAAAAATGGTCGTAAGTTTAAAGCTGTTCAAACAGGAGGACCTTCTGGTGGATGTATTCCTAGTAGCCATTTAGACACTGCTATTGACTATGAATCATTAACAGCAATTGGTTCAATGATGGGTTCTGGCGGAATGATTGTAATGGATGAAGATAACTGTATGGTGGATATAGCTAAATTCTATCTTGAATTTACTGTTGATGAATCTTGTGGAAAATGTACTCCTTGTAGAATAGGAAACAAACGTTTATTAGAAATATTAACAAGAATAACAGAAGGAAATGGAACAGAAGAGGATTTAGTTAAATTAAAAGAACTATCTCAAACCATTAAAGATACTTCACTTTGTGGTCTTGGTCAAACAGCCCCTAACCCTATATTGAGTACTATGAAATATTTTATGAATGAATATGAAGCTCATGTTAAAGAAAAACGTTGTCCTGCAGGAGTCTGTAAAAATCTTTTACATTACTATGTTACAGATAAATGTATAGGTTGTACAAAATGCGCTAGAGTATGTCCTACTTCCTGTATTACTGGTAAGGTAAAAGAGAAACATGAAATTATCCAAGATAAATGTATTAAATGCGGCACATGTTATAGTGCTTGCCCTGTAGGAGCTATAGTAAGAAAATAATATTTCAGAAAGAGGTGTGAACTTTGAGTTTAGTAACTCTTACCATAAACAATAAAAAAATTGAAGTTGAAGAAGGAACAACTATACTAAATGCCGCTAAAAAATTAAATATAAACATTCCTACCCTTTGTCACTTAAAAATTCATGATAATAAGACAGAAAACCACCCTGGTTCCTGTAGAGTATGTGTAGTAGAAGTGGAAGGTAAAAAGAATCTAGCACCTGCTTGTTGTACTCCTGTCACTGAAGGAATGGTAGTTAAAACTAATTCTATTAAAGCTATACAAGCTCGTAGAACTATGGTAGAACTCTTATTATCAGATCATCCACAGGATTGCTTACTATGTGAAAAAAATACAGAATGTGAACTCCAAAGTTTAGCAGCAGATATGGGTATAAAATCTATAAGATACACTGGTGAAATATCAAGATTCCCAAAAGATACATCTTCTTTCTCTATAGTAAGAGATTTAGATAAATGTATCCTTTGTAGAAGATGTGTTACTATGTGTAATGATGTGCAAACTGTTGGCGTGCTTTCTGCTGTAGATAGAGGATTTAATACTGTTATATCGCCAGCTTTTTCTGCTGATATGTTAGACACTAATTGTACATTCTGTGGACAATGTGTTGCTGTATGCCCTACAGGTGCTTTAACAGAAGTAAATAATACTTCAAAGGTTTGGGATGCTTTAGATGATACAGATAAAGTAGTTATAATTCAGACAGCTCCAGCAATTAGAGCAGCCTTAGGAGAAGAATTTGGTTTAGAACCAGGAACTGTAGTAACAGGTAAAATGGTATCTGCTCTTCATGCTCTTGGTTTCCATAAAGTTTTTGATACAGATTTTGCAGCAGACTTAACTATATTAGAAGAAGCCAACGAACTTATCCACAGACTTGAACATGGTGGAAGACTTCCTATGCTTACAAGCTGTTGTCCTGGTTGGATAAAATTCTTCGAACATCAATTTAGTGATTTATTAGACATACCATCTACTTGTAAATCACCTCAACAGATGTTTGGGGCTATTGCTAAAACATATTTAGCTGAAAAAATGGGAATTAACCCTAAAAATTTAGTAGTTGTATCTGTAATGCCTTGTCTTGCTAAAAAATATGAAGCTGCAAGACCAGAAATGTCTAGAGATGGAATTCCTGATGTAGATATAGTTATAAGTACAAGAGAATTAGCTAAAATGATAAAGGAAGCAGGTATAGACTTTAATTCTTTAGAAGATGATTCCTTCGATAATCCATTAGGTGAATCCACTGGAGCCGCTGCAATCTTTGGTGTAACTGGTGGAGTTATGGAAGCAGCTTTACGTACTGCTTATGAAGTAATAACTAAAGAGGATTTAAAAGATGTAAACTTTATTGCAGTTCGTGGAATGAAAGGTATAAAGGAAGCTACTATAAAAATAAAAGATATGGATGTAAAAGTAGCTATAGCTAGTGGCCTTGGTAATGCTCGCAAACTATTACAAAATATAAGAGAAGGTAAAGCTTACTATCATATGATAGAAATAATGGCTTGCCCTGGTGGTTGTATAGATGGTGGAGGTCAACCATATATGCATGAAAATATAAATATTTTAGAAAAGCGAATGGAAGCTTTATACAAAGAAGATTCAAATAAGACACTTAGAAAATCTCATGAAAACCCATTTATTATAAAACTTTATAAAGAATTTTTAGGCGAGCCTTATGGTGAAAAAGCTCATGAATTACTTCATACTACATATATAAAAAGATAAATGTCTTTTTATATATGTAATAGTAAAAAATTAAAAAGGCATAATCCAATATTGGATTATGCCTTTTTAATTTTTTCTAAATCTCCTTAATTTGCACTTTCTTTCCCAAATCTTTTAAAAGTTCAGCCAACTCATTAACAAGTTTTAATTTTATACTTAAATCCATAGGTAAGTTTGGATTTTGATGAGCTGGATTCACTGCTTTTCCAATCCAAATAGTAAGATGCGTACATTCCTCTAAAAGAATTCTCATAAGTTTTGATGCTCCATCTTGTCTAGTAATATTATTTATATTGTATGCTGATGATAAAATATTCCTTTTATATTCCTTTAGCATGTCTACAACTTTACTTAAAGTAATAACTCCCTCTGTTATTAAATCTATTCCTTCCATATCAGCTGTAGGCGGTATATCCTTTGATATAAAATCTAAATTAACTTTTAATGGTTTATTAAGTTCTCTTTGAGCAATATTTGCTGCTGTTCCTCCACATATTATTTTCTTTCCAAAGCTATTAATGAAATGTTTTATAACTTGTCCATCTTTAGTCTTATCTTTAGGAGGTCCTGTAAATAAATTAATATATTCTGGTGCTTTTATCTTCATAGTAACTACGGTAGCATCGTCTCCTGGTTTACCTCCATAAAGATCTGAGCATACATCACATAAATCCTTTGTTATACTTCTAGCATCTTTTCTATTCCTTGAGCTTCTTTGAAGATAATCACTGACATTTTCCCATTTCCATCCTAAATTCATTATATTTCCAAGCCCAGCATGAATAACCCCATCACTAACTACAATTAATGCATCTCCATGTTTTACATAAAATTTGCTTTCATAAACTTTTCTATCATTTATTATAATCTCTTTTTTATGTATATTTAACAAATTGCCATCTCTAATTATAAATGTTGGCGGATTATCGTATTCTGCTAAATAAACTCTTCCATCATCATATATTTTTATAAGGGTAAAAGTTGAATAAGCTACCTTTCTTACTTTACACACAGGTAAAGTATTTACTATAGTATCAACAGTTTCGTATATATCTGCTCCATCCTTTAACATGGTAGCAGATATTTTAGTAGTTAAAGTAGATAATATATTAGCCTTTACTCCACTTCCCAATCCATCAGCCATAACTACTATAGTACTGTCTGCAAGCTTCACCGTTTCAACACTATCTCCACATAATTCTTCTCCATATTTTATTAAGCTATGAAAGGATACATCTACAAATAAGCTCATCTTATTTCCCCCTCTTCTCCTTCCACTACCTTTTTTAGTTTAGTTAAAATCATTTTTGTTTCAGCTGTTGTTTCCCCTAAAAGGCTTGCTATTTCTTGTGCTACTCTCATTTGCTTTTCAATAACTTCTTGGGCAGCATTTAAAGTATTTTCTTTTACTTTTATAAGCTCCTTTTTATTTTTTTCTTCTTCCATTATATTTACCATAGAAGCCATTATTATATCTTGCTTAGGCAAATATGCAATATTTTCAATAAATACTACATTATATTGAGGAAGAGCTATTTTTTTACCTATAATACTTTTTCCCGTTTTTCTTACATATCTAAAATCTTCATCTGCCATTAAACTAGTAATAGGTTTATCTTTTATATTGTTTGCATCTACTGAAAATATTTTCTCTCCTGCTGGATTTATTTCTTTAATTCTTAAATTTCCATCTAATAAAATTATACATGTAACTGTATTCTCAAATATAACATTTGTTATATTCTCAGCTTTACTCCTCATATAATGTAAACACATAGTAGTTTCAGCCATACCATTATATACTGCTTTTGCTTTTTCTCTACAAGTATCATATCCACATACTCCACAATTTAATTCATCTTCTGCACTATATTTTCCCATACTTTTCATTATATTTTCTATTTCTTCCATTGAAGGATTATGATTATAAAAACTCTTATCAATAAATTCTGTGGTAAAATCCATATTTTCTGGTGTTGACACTATATCAATATTTTCTTTAGAATTTGTTTCTCTTTTTTTTATATAATCCTCTACAGCATTCAGCCTTTCAAAATAATCCTTTCTATCTCTAATTCTATTGGGACCACCTATGCAACTTCCTTTACAAGCACTTACTTCAACTAATAAATTTTTTAATTCTCCTTTTTCTATACTAGTAAAAAGTTCTATACAATCCTCTATTCCACTTACAGATAGTTTATGATAATGTTTTATTTTCTCCAGATTTCCAACAGCTTTAATTATTCCTCCATGTATTGGATATCCTCTTCCTATATCAAAAGCCATTCCATTAATTTTTTCTTCTTTTAATTTATCTATACCTATGCCTTCATCCACAATCCATTTTTCTATCTCTTCATAAGTTAATACTGCATCTATAGGTCTTTCCTCTTCATTATAACTATCTGACTCAACTTTCTTAGCTCCACAAGGTCCTATAAAAACTATAAAACTATTCTTATATATACTTTTCAGTATTTTACCATGAGCTGTCATAGGAGTAACTATTGGTATCATATAAGAAATCAATTTTGGAAAATACTTTTCTATAAGATAATTAGCTGATGGACAACAAGTAGTTATATAATTTTCTCTACAATTTTTATTTATATAGTCTTTATATAATTCTGTCACTACTTCTGCTCCAAATGCAGTTTCATTTACATCATGAAACCCAATTTTCTTAAGAGCATGAATTATTTTTCCTTCTCTTCCTTTAAAAAAACCAGCAAAAGAAGGAGCTATACTCACTATAACCTTTTCCCCATTTTGTATGGCATTTTTAACCTTTTCCAAATCACTTACTATATTTCTTGCATTTTGAGGGCATATAGCTAGGCAATGACCACAACTTATACATCTTTCCTCTACTATTTCAGCTTGTTCATTTTTAAACCTTATAGCTTTTACAGGGCAAGATCTAAGGCATTTATAACAATTTTTACAATTAGCTCTTGAAAAATTCATATGGCTCATTTTATTATCCTCTCCATAACCTGTTCTTTAAAAAAATCATTTACATTACTTTTATTTACTGAAAATATATCTTCCCCTATTTTTACAGATACCCCTTCTGTGCAATGCCCTAAACAAAAAGCTCCCTTAAGCTCTATCTTATCTTCTAATCTATTCTCTATAATAAGTTTTTGTAATGCTTCAATAACCACATATGATCCTTTTAGATGACAAGCACTTCCCACACACACATTTATATCAACCATTTTATAACCACCATCCTCAAACCCTATAATCTTTTCTATAAACAATTTTACCTCAAAGATTAAATTTATTCTACATCTATACACTGTAATCTTTTCTCTATATTCTAAAAAGTTGCCATACAATATTTTTATATAAAGAATAATATAGTCATTCTTAGTAAAAATATAATTATATATTATTTATTTGTAGGAAGGCGGTTCTGCTATGGATATTCACTCACCTAATATTACATTAAATATATTAATCATATTATTACTAGTTTGCATTAATGCTTTTTTTTCTGCTTCTGAAATGGCCATAGTATCTTTAAATAAAACAAAGTTATCTCATATGGCAGAAGAAGATAAAAACGTTAAAGCAAATCTCATTTTAAATTTGTCAAAGGAAACTAGTAAATTTTTAGCTACAATACAAGTAGGAATTACTTTAGCTGGATTTTTAGCTAGCGCTTCTGCAGCTACAAATATTTCTACTCCATTGTCAAATTGGCTAAAAAAAATGAATGTGCCTGCTAGCAGTCAACTTTCCTTAATTTTAGTAACAATATTACTATCATATATTACTTTAGTTTTTGGTGAATTAGTTCCTAAACGTCTAGCACTACAACATTCAGAAAATATAGCTATGTTTGTAATTAAACCTATAATATTATTTTCAAAAATTACACTCCCCTTTGTAAAAGTATTAACTTGGTCAACTAACCTTTTAGTAAGAATATTTGGAGTAAGTACAGATAATATAGAGGAAGATGTATCAGAAGAAGAAATAAAAATGATGATAGACGTAGGTGAAGAAACAGGAGTGATAAAACAAACAGAAAAAGAAATGATAAATGGTATATTTGACTTTGACGATACTTTAGCCAAAGAAATTATGACTCCTAGGACTAATGTTTTTGCAGTAGATATAAATTCTCCATTAAATGAACTTATTGATCAAATTTTAGAAGAAAAATACTCTAGAATACCTGTTTATGAAGAAGATATTGATAATATAATTGGAATTTTATACATCAAAGATCTGTTTTTTAATATTAGACATAATTCATTAGATGAAGATTCTATAAAAAAATTATTAAGACCTGCATACTTTGTTCCAGAAACAAAAACTATAGATACTTTATTTAAAGACCTTCAAAAGAGTAAAAATTATATAGCAATGCTTATAGATGAATATGGAGGATTCTCAGGAATTGTAACCATGGAAGATTTATTAGAAGAAATTGTAGGAAATATCTTTGATGAATATGATGAAAATAGTGAACTTATAAGAAAAATAGACGCTCATACATACTTAGTAGATGGTCTTCTTTCAATTGATGATATAAATGACCTTCTTCATTTAAATTTACCTTCTAACCATGCAGATACTATAGGTGGTTTTGCCATAAATCTATTAGGTAGTATACCTAATAATACAGATGAAAAAACCTTAGAATATAATGGCATAGTTTTTAAAATAGAGGAAGTAGAATACAAAAGAATAACTCGTTTAAAGATATATATACCTTAAATTTACCATAAAACTATTGACTTCACCCCTAATCTCTACATTATAATAAAATTATACCAATATAATTTATAGGCGTTATAAATTGTTAATAGAGGAGAGATTTATATGAAAAAAATCAGATCAATCGTAGCTTCCGCTACACTAGCAGCTATTCTTACAGCTACTAATACAGCTAGTGTTAATGCGAAAGTAGACACTAGATTAGGGGGTAACAATCGTTATGCTACAGCTGAAGCAATTGCTAACCGTATTTACAGCGGTACTGTAGACAACATAGTGCTAGCTAGTGGAAAAGCTCCTTATGATGCTCTATCAGCTAGCTTATTTGCTAAAAACATTAATGCTCCTATCCTTCTTGCAGATAAAGATAAGAACGAATGTAAAGAAACTTTCAATTATATTAAAAAACATTTAAGTAAATCTGGTACTGTATACATCTTAGGTGGTGAAGGAGCAATAGGAAAAGATGTAGAAGCTGAAATAAAAAAATTAGGTTTTAAAGCTGAAAGAATTTCAGGTAAAAACAGATTTGACACAAGCAGTAAAATACTTGATAAGATAAAGATAGAAAAAGGAACTCCTGTATTTATAGCAAGTGCTGCAGGTTTTGGAGACTCTTTAAGTGTTTCCAGTATTTCTGCTACAAAAGGTTACCCATTAATTATGACTGGTAAGGATAAACTTCCAACAGAATTAAAAGCTCAGTTAAATAAAATACAACCTTCGAAAGTATATATAATAAGTTCCCAAGCTTTAGTATCTAATAATATTGTAAATGAATTAAAATCAATTAATTCAAATCTAACAGATTCTGATATCATTAGAATCGCTGGTAAAGATAGATATGAGACAAACTTATTAATAAATAAATCCTTTGATTTAAAATCTTCTAATACGGTAGTAGCTTCTGGTGAAAGCTTTGGAGATGCTCTTACTGGTAGTGTGCTAGCTGCTAAGTTAAATGCTCCAATGATCTTAACTAACGGAAAAGATTTTTCAGAACAAAGCTCTTATTTAAATTCAACAGAATATGTAAATCACTATATATTAGGTCTTGAAGGGTCTGTTAGTAAATCTATAGAAAATACATTAAATAATACTGTTTCCAAAACAGCTGATGGACAAGAATTTTTAACTAAACTTTTTACAGCTGAAGAAGTTAAATCTTGTGAAATGGCTGGAAATTATGATATCAAATTTACAGCAAAAGATCTTCCTGCTGAAGTTCAAAATGGATTTAATCAAATGTTATCCACTGTAGGAGATACTATAACTATAGACATGACTGGAAAACTTCAAAATGAATCTGATACAAAAATGAAGGAAGAAGTATCTAGTACAATAAAATTAGGTGGTTTTATGGCTGCAAAGCCTATTAAATTCCCTATGTGGATAGATATGGATGCTTCAAAGACTGCTGATCCATCATTTAAATTAATATACGGTTTACCTAAAGAATTAACTGATCTTGCAGTAGCTGATCCAAGCATGGCTGAGCTAAAAGGAAAAGAATATATGATTCTTAATATGTCAGATATGGACAAATTAGATGATAACTCAAAAGATGTTACTACTCCTAAAATGGATTATGCTAAAATTACAAGCTTTATAGAAAAGAACAAGAACACTTTTGAAAAATTAGGATTAAAATATGCTGCTGCTTACAAACCTAATTTTAATATAGTAACAAAATTAGGTACTAAAACTACTCCTGATGGCAGAACTGCTACTGGTTATCAAATAACTTTAAATAATGAAACTTTAAAAGCATTTTTAGCTTATACAGGAAACAATGTTTTAAACTTTGTTGAACAAAAAGAAGTAATGGACTTTATCAAAGCTTACATGAATGTTTGCGTAGATTCAGTAAATTCTTCTGATAAAACAATAGATAAGACTGAATTCCAAAAAGAATTTGATAAAGGATTTAATGAATTCTTAGATAATATGCCAGCTAACAAATTGGCTTATAGCAAGTTCGTAGAAGGCTTCTCATCTATGGAGTTATTGGGAAAAGATGGTATCCAAATTAAATATTACTTAGATGACAAAGGTAGAACTGTTTATGAAGAAGGCGTAATGGACTTCAAATTTGATTTAGCAAAAATGGGTGCCCCAAATGTTAAAGGTACAGTTGGTATGACTATTAATTTTAATACATCTTTAACTAAGTTAAATGATAGTAGCATAACTGTTAATATGCCAGCATTAACTGAATCAAACTCTATAGACTATTTTAAATTTTTACAATCAACAATGGAAAATGCAATTGAAACAACTGAAAATGTAGAAATAAAATAATAATTATACAAAGGGCAACTCAACTGAGTTGCCCTTTGTACTATGTAATAAAATACTTATTAAATTCTAGTACATAATATTTAATCCTATTTATACAATATATTTCTGTTATAATATCAGATGATAAATTATCTCATTAAACTGTTGACAAAATTTATGGAAAGTAATATCATAAATGCATATAGTGTACTACATCAACTAATACACAATACACACTCATAGAAAAGAGGTGATGTTTTGATAAATATAAATAGCAGAAGCAGTAAATCCATTTATGAACAAATAGTTGATCAAATAAAAGAAAATATTTTAAAAGGAATATTAAACCCAGGTGATAAACTACCCTCCGTTAGAGAATTATCTTCTATGCTTACTATAAATCCAAATACTGTTAGCAAAGCCTACCGAGAGCTAGAAAGACAAAAAACTATAGAAACTATTAGAGGTAAAGGAACTTATGTATCCTCTAACTATAACCCTAAAATAGATGAGGATAAGCTAGAGTTTATAAAAAATGACCTAAAAAAGCTTATAGTAGAAGCTTACTATATGGGCATAGATAAGAAGGAGTTTAAAAATATTTTAGACCAATTATATAACAATTTTGAAAGGATGTGAAATAATGCTTCAAATAAATAATGTCTATAAATCCTTAGGGGACAAACAAATACTTAAAGATGTAAACTTAACTGTAAATAAAGGAAGCATATTTGGTCTTATTGGAGAAAATGGTGCTGGTAAAACTACTTTAATCAAATGTATACTAGGTGTTTACAAAATTGATAAAGGAACTATAAAAATACTTAATGAAGATGTATTCGAAAATAATACTATAAAAGAAAAAATAGGATACGTGGCTGATGAAAATCAATTTTTTCTTACTTTTAAGATTAGTGAATTAATTAAATTATACAGTCTAACTTATTGTAAATTTTCTATGGATAGATTTAAAGAACTAAATGATATTTTTAACATACCATTGAATAAAATAATAAAAGATTTATCTAAAGGTATGAAAATGAGAGTATCCTTAATGCTAAATTTAAGTATTATGCCGGAAATATTGGTATTAGATGAACCTACTTCAGGTCTTGACCCAATTATAAAGAAAAAGGTTATTAATATAATTTTAGAAGATGTAGCCCAAAGAGGAACTACCGTATTTATATCTTCTCACCATCTATCTGATTTAGAGAGAATATGTGACACAGTAGCTTTTATAAGCAGTGGAAAAATAAATTATATTAATAATATAGATGATATGAAAAGTAGTATAAAAAAGCTTCAAGTAGTATTTAAAGATACCTTGCCAGAAGATATACAATATTGGTCTGAAATTTTAACTATAGAAAGCATAGGAAGGGTAAATTATATAATTACTAAAAAATATTCTAAAGAATTAGTTACCAAATTATTAAATAAAGGCGCACTATTTGTTGATGAATTAAATCTAAGCCTTGAAGATATATTTATTTATTCTGCAGAGGACGGTGAAAGACATGAAAAATCTTTGGCATAATCCATTATTTTATAAGGAGTGGAGAAATGCTAAATGGATTTCATTACTCATTCTTTTAGATCTTATAATATTTAAAATCATAAATGTTACCTCAAGTTTAAATAACTTAAAATCTTATAAGCAATCTATTCTAGAACGTGCTGCTGAACATTCTAATTATAGTATTATGAATTATAATCTGTATAAAAAATATTGGTTTAATAATTCATTAAACGAATTTGAACCATGGATTTTTGGAGTAATAATTTTAACTATAGTTTTAGCAATAATATTATTTCAAAGTGAACGAAATGGTTCTACTTATTCTCTTATAGCTTCTATGCCTTTTAAAAGATCAGAAGTTATAAAAACTAAATGGCTTACAGGAATGCTTGCTATAACTTTACCTTTTATAATAACCTTTGTTGTTATAAGCGTATTTTATTTTATTAATTTAAAATGGATGATAGAGCAACCCTTTTCTTTAATTTTAAATTGGTTATTTATAAATATATTTACCTGTATTGCTATATTTTCTTTTATATTCTTTATAGAAACTATAATGGGACAAAATATATCTGCAGCTATAGTGGGTAGTTTAATATTAACTGCTCCTTCTGGATGTCTTTCTATTATAAATGAATTTATAATAACTCATATACAAAATCCTCTAACATATAGCCTAATAATAAAAGAAATAAATACTATTTCACAAAACATATTGCTTTATACCTCAAGTAAACCTACATTTAAATTTGATGAATTGGTAATAGGTGATAATCATATTCAACAACATTATTATATATATTATAATTATGGTTTAAAAATAGTAGTATTACTATTTTTAATTGGAATCACATATTTATTATCTATATACTGTTATAATAAAAATCAATTCGAGATGAATGGCTATTTAGTACTATTTAAACCTTTTGAGTATATATTAAAATTTGGAGTTGCAATTTGCTTGGGCTTATTGTGTTCCGCAGTACTTGGAGTTGGTTATAGTGATGGAAGCTTGCTAGCTATGTATTCCTTTTTACTTATAGGTTCTATACTAGGATATTTGGTAACTAATAAAGCTATTAATTATTTTGCTAAATAAAAATATATTGGCTATAATTTGAAATTTAAGAGGTAATAAAATCATATACTTTATTACCTCTTAAATTATTATCAATTGATTCTTAGATTTAGATAAAATTTGCTTAAAATGAATACTTCATACTGCTTTTTTTTAATTCTCTTGTACTATAAAGTATATCATAATCTTTTATATTAATTTCTTTAGCTATATGTTCTATTAACTTTTCACATTCCCCTTTTGTCTTTCCATGAATCATTGTAAAAAGATTGTACTTCCATTCCTTACAAGTAATTCTTTCATAACAATGAGTTACCTTTGATAACTTAGCTAAATAACTTCCTATACATTCAACTTTTTCATTTGGAACACACCATACCACCATAGCATTAGCCTTAAAACCTGCTTCTCTATGATGAAGAACTGCCCCTATTCTTTTAAGTATGCCTATATTTTTTAAATATTTTATCCTTTCAAGTATTTTCTCTTCTTCTACATTTAGTTCCTTTGCTATAGTTTTAAAAGGTTCTTTTTCTATAATTATATCTTCTTGAAGTCTTTTTATTATTTCCTTATCAAGAGCACCGAGCATCTTTTGTTCCTCCTAAGTTTAAAGTAACTTTTACTTTAAATAATCTATTAGATGGCAGACTTATTAGATTTAATATATCAGCTTCTTTCTTTATCTCTCTTATTATTTGGTCTATTCTCTCCTTAGATGGTGCTATTATAGTAAACCACATATTGTATCTATTATTTCTCATATAATTATGGGTTATTTCATCATACTTATTTATGATTGTGGCTACATATTCTATTTTATCTTCTGGTACAATTATTGCACATAAAGTACTGACATAACCAAGTTTTTTAGAATTAAATATTCCACCTAATCTTCTTATATATCCTTCTTCCTTTAACTTTTTAATCCTATCTATTACTTCATCCTCTGTTATATTAATTCTTTGTGCTAATGCTAAAAAAGGTCTTTTCTCTATGTCCAGTCCTTCTTGTATACATGTCAAAATAGTCTTATCTATATTATCCATATAGCCCTCCTAATTACTTATGAGAATAAACACAAAGATTTTCTTCCTGCATATAATCTCCATTATTATAATAAGCAGCTCTTGCTCTACAGCCCCCACAATTATGCTTAAATTTACATACTCCACAGCTTCCTTTATAATTTTGTGTCCTAAGTTCATTAAATATACTACTATTTTCCCATATATAATTAAATGGAGTATGCTTAACATTTCCAACCACTTTATTTAAGTAAGCACAGGGCTGAACATCTCCTTTAGGACTAATGATACAATAGCTTATACCTGCAAGACATCCTCTAGTAAATCTAAGTTTCATTTTCATACTTTCAGCTACTCTAATAAATTGAGGCGCACAAGTAGGTTTTATTTCAATTTTAACTTCTTGCTGCTTCTTCATTATTTCCTTAAGTAGTATCTCATATTCATTCTTTTCTAAAACTTCTTTTTCTATATTTTCTCCTCTTCCTGTAGGGACTAAAAAGAAAATATGATAGGCTGATGCTCCCATAGCTACTGCAAAGTCTGCCATAGGAATTATTTCTTCTTTATTCCACTCCATAACTGTTGTATGTATTTGAAATCTTAGCCCTATATCTCTACAGTTCTTCATTCCTAAAAGAGTATCCCTAAATGCATTTTTATCTCCTCTAAACTGATTATGTTTTTTAGCATTTAAGCTATCTAAGCTTATTCCTACCCCCCTGGCTCCAGCCTGTTTAAGTTTTTCAGCTATATCTTTAGTAATTAAAGTACCATTTGTTCCGAGTACTGGCCTTAAACCTATTTTAGAAGCATATTTTATAAGCTCAAATATATCTTCTCTCATAAGAGGTTCCCCTCCTGAGAAAATCATTATTTTAAATCCTGCTTTGTGTATTTCTTGTATAAGTTCTTTAGCTTGCTGTGTTGTAAGTTCTTCCTTAAGCTTTTCACCAGCTTCTCTATAACAGTGACTACAATATAAATTACATTTATTTGTTGTATTCCACGATACTATCATAATTTGCCCCCTTATAGCCCTATTTGATTATCTGTAAGATAACAAGTAGGATCTGACTGCCAGAAGTCCCCTGTAACCGCTTCTGCACGAGTTCTAAAATTTCCATTACATATAGAGAGCCATTTACACTTTCTACATCTTCCTTTAAGTAAGGATTTCCTATCTCTTAGTCCATTTAAAATAGGATGCTTTGAATTTTTCCATATAAAGCTAAACTTTTCTTCCTTAACATTTCCAAAACTGTGCTGCCATGTAAACTGATCTGGATGAACATTTCCCCTATAATCTACACATCCAAAAGCCATTCCAGATCTATTTCCACCATTAGTTTTTATAAGATTTAATATATTATCAGCTTTATCTGGAAACCTTTCTAAAGCTCTAAGATATAAATATACTGCATCTGCATGATTATCTACAGTTAATATTTCTACATTTTCTCCAAGCTCTAAAGATTTACTCATAATTAAATCCAAAACTTCTCTTCTTTCCTCTTTTGATATATCTTCATCCATAAGTTTGTTTCCTCTTCCAGAATAAACAAGATGATAAAAACATACTCTTGGTATTTGTTCTTCTTTTATTAATGTAAATATATCCTCAATACTCTCTAGATTATGTTTATTTATGGTAAACCTAAGTCCTACCTTCTGCCCTACCTCTACACAATTTCTTATTCCCTGTAATGCTTTATCAAAAGATCCTTTAACCCCTCTAAACTCGTCATGCTTTGTGCCAGTACCATCTAAACTTACTCCTACATATCCAACCTTCATATTCTTTAACTCTTTACAGACATCTTCATTAAGTAAAGTACCATTAGTAGATATAGTACTTCTTATTCCAAGCTTAGATGTAAAATTCAATATTTCAAAAAAATCTTCCCTTAGCATAGGTTCTCCACCTGAAAATAGTATTACAGGCACATTAAAGTTCTTTAAATCTTCAATAAAATCTTTAGATTCATCCAAATTTAACTCTTCATTGCACTTCTTATTTTCTGCATTTGCATAACAATGTACACATTTTAAATTACACTTCTTAGTGCAATTCCAAACTACTACAGGACCTCTTCCAAAATTAACTCCATGTTTACATTCTCCTGCACCTTTTTCATATCTTAAACTATCTCCAAAATTATGCGAATTCCATAATAACTTTGTTATACTTAACATATACCTCTCCTTATCAATATAAATTATTAATTAATAATTATTTATTAGCTTTTATAATATCTATTATAACCGTAATTTATTATTATTTCAAAACTTTTCTACGTACATTTATCAATGCTTATATCTATTTTACTAGAGGATAACAAAAATAGTACTAGTACCTTTTATATAAAAATAAAAGCTTAGTATAATACTATTTTAAAGTATTATACTAAGCTGACTAATATACTGATTTTAAAAGCTTATTTAATAAATATTAATGATGATTATGGCAACTACATTTACACTTATGTCCATGTTCTCCCTGATGTTCTTCATGACCATGACAAGTACTTTCTACGGATTTTAGCTCTCCTTTTAAATACTTATCTACTATATCATCACATAATCCATTTGCACCAAGTATAACTTTTATATTATTTTCTTTAAGAAGATTTTGTGCACCTTCTCCCATATTGCCTGCTATTACTACATCTATGTTTAGTTCTTTTAAATATACTGGAACCTTTACTTTTTCATGACCTGGGTTTTCTATAATATTTTTATCTACTATTTTATCTTCATTTATTTCATAAATTGTAAATAAAGGACAATGTCCAAAATGTCCACTTATTTTATTTTCTATTGTTGGTAATGCTATTTTCATTTTCTTTTCCTCCTAAAATGATTATTGGCATTTGCAAATTTAATATTAATACATTTTACTAATGATGTCAAATAATACTTTTAGACATTCTGCTTCATAGAATTAAATTCATATTCTTATAAAAACTTACATAAAACAATACTAAATATTAAGTAATTAAAAACGAAATACTTATTAACAAAAGTTATCAAAAGGGGGATTATTATGAAATTTAAAAGTATAAAATCAAAAATTATAGCCTCAGTACTTCCCATTATTATCATTTCTACACTATCTTTAACTTTTATAAGCTATTTTAGTTCAAAAAAAATTATTAATAATGAAATACAAAATAAAATGAACAATCAACTAGCTGCAAATATAGAAGAAATACAGAAAAAATTACTAAAACATGCTCAAATCACTCAGTCTCTTTCTAAAACAGTTGAATCCTGTTATAAAATACTAAAAAAAGATACTTATGCTTCTCTACTAAAAAGAGTTATTGACACTAATGCTGATACATTAGGTTGTGGAGTATGGTTTGAACCTTATAAATTAGATAAGAAAATTAAATTTTTTGCACCTTATGCATATAAAGATAATGGTTCTATAAAATATACAGACGAATATAGTGCAGATAATAGCAATTATAATGAAAATGATTGGTATAAAATAGGTGTAAACAGCACTAAAGGAGTTGTTTGGTCTGCTCCCTATATTGATAGCGTTACTAAAATTAGTATGGTTACATCAACAAGTCCATTGTATGATGGCAGCAATAAATTTATTGGAGTTACAACAGGAGATATAAGTTTAAGCACTATACAAAATATCATACAAAATATAAAAATTGGAACCAAAGGTAGGGCATTCTTAATAGATAGTAATGGAACATATATTGCTGATAAAGATGCATCTAAAATATTAACTAAAAAAATAATCCAAGAGGAAAATAGTGCTTTAGTTTCTCTAGGAAATACTATCCTAGGAAAAGAAAAAGGCGAAGCATCCTTTAAAAATGAAAATGGTATAAATAATGTATATTATTCAAAAATACCAGATGTAAATTGGACCTTAGCACTTATTGTTCCACAATCTGAACTATATGCTGCTACTAAAGCTCTTTTACTAAAAACATTATTAGTTGTATTATTTACAATAATACTGTCCATATTATTTGTGTTATACTTTGCAAAATATTTAACCATAAATATTAACAAAGTTAATAGATTAGCTTTAGCCATATCTAAAGGAGATTTAACTCAAAATATAGAAGTAAACTCTCATGATGAATTAGGGGAAATGGCATCATATTTAAATAAAATGATAGAGAATTTGAAAAACATTATAAAAACCATTATGGACAATTCCCAAGACATGAGCGCTGCAAGTGAAGAACTCTCTGCAACTGTTGAAGAAATGACTTCAAAAATAGAAACTATAAGTACATCTACTGAGCAAATATCAAATATTTCTCAACAATCTAGCGCTACCTCTAAAGAAATAGCTTCTTCTGTTGAGGAAGTTAACTCTAATATAACCAATCTTTCCAACAAAGCTAATGACGGAAATAATCAATCTAGCAAAATAAGTAAAAGAGCTATAGAAATAAGTGATAAAGCAAAGGCCTCTAGTGAAGAAACAGAAAATCTATATAGAGAAAAAGAGAAAAATATATTACAGGCTATAGAGGAAGGTAAGATTGTAGATGAAATAATATCTATGGCAGATGCCATCTCAAATATTGCTTCTCAAACTAATTTACTTGCTTTAAATGCGGCCATTGAAGCAGCCAGAGCTGGTGAAAATGGTAAGGGTTTTGCAGTAGTAGCTGAAGAAGTTCGTAAGCTTGCGGAACAATCTTCAAATACTGTATCAAAAATTCAAAAAACTATTGGCAGAGTTAATTCAGCATTTAGCTATTTGTCCGAAAATTCTAATGGAATTTTAACATTTGTAAATGAAAAAGTATTAGAAGACTATAAACTTTTAGTTCATACAGGAAAACAATATAATGATGATGCTGATTTTATTAATAAAATGTCTAAAGATATTGCCTTCATGTCTGAAGAATTAGCTTCTACAATTTTTGAAGTTAATAAAGCAATAGACAATATGGCAACTAATTCACAAAATACAGCAAGAAATTCTTCTGAAATACTAAATAGTATTAATGAAGCAGTACAACGTATGGAACAAATATCCATTACAGCACAAAATCAAGCAGAACTTGCACAAAAATTAAACGAGTTAATACAAAATTTTAAAATATAAATATTATTTCTCATATATTTCAGTACTTTAAAACTAAGTTTTATATGTACGTCAATGAGTTACTATAATAAATACAGTTGTTATAATTAAGGATAAACTTATAACAACTGTATTTATTATATATACTATTTCATAATTTTGTTATACGGAATATCAAGTGCCTTTATCCAATATATCACAGCAGCTATTAACATAACTATCATATATACATATATGCCAATATTAAAATTAACTGATGTAATAGCAAAATGTATTCCTCCTAAAGCCGCCAATACAAACATCAGAGGTATGATTAATAATCCTTCACTGCTTTGCGTAACTTGGAAACTCTGAGAAAATGGAAGCTCTTTGTTCATAAGTCTAAAACACATAATTGTAAATATCATCATGTTTAAGAATCCTATAATTAAATGTGGAAAAATCTTAATTCCAAATATGAATAAGAATACAAGTGATATAAATGAATATATTGGAATTATTAATTTAAATAATAAAGCTTTTAATACTCCTTTAAAAACTGGTGCTAAGTTTTTAAGAGGCATTACTCTATAAATCCATGCCCCCTTATATCTTTCTGAATATTTCATCATCATAACCACAGTAGGTAAACTTAAAACAGAAAAATATATATTAAAATAATACTTTGTTGAAGGCATATAATTTAACCATTCACTAAAAGATTGAGTCTTTGAAAGAGTATTAAACATAAATATAAATGGAAAAACAATAGCAAAGCCCAATGATGGATATACTTTTAATTTAAATTGTCTTTCATTTTTTATCATATTGTAAGCAAATTTAAAAAATGTTCTTTCTTCATTAGTGAAGCAAACAACTTTACTTAGTATTTCTCCAAAATTTCTCTTTTTATTTGCAGCTGAGCTGTCATTTAATTTTTGTAAGTTTCTTTCAAAGCTTGGAACAAGCTTTATATAAATTAATATAGCTACACAAGGAATAATAATAGCAAATACTGATAATGCTATAATATAGTTGCTAAAATTATTATTTAACACCATCTCTAAAGGTGCAGCAAACCATATAGGCCATATTAAATATTGCCACCACTTAGGCGTAAAAATTGCATTTACATCAATAATATTAAATAATCTTCCTATGAACTGATATCCTATAGTTATAGTTAATGTTAAAGTTATCTGAACATAGTTTATTATATCCTTTAATTTTTCTCCATCAAAAAATTTTAATATTATAGCATATAACAAAGCTGTAAGTGCTACCATAAACATATCTACTAAAATTATTTCACATAATAAAACTATAAAAAACTTAATTCCATGTCTAGTTGATACTATAAGTGCAATTCCCGTTAATGAAATAGTTATATAAAACATATAAATTAATATATGAGTAAATTTAGCTGCATTAACGGTTTTGCTATTTACAGGTTTAGTAAACATAATATTTCTATCTCTAATGTCTAATAATACAGATGAAAAATCAGAAATAAAAGTTGTAATAAGCATAAACATTAATATTCCAAAAAATATGCTCATTTGAAACATTATATTATTATTTGATATTACTAAAGTCACTAAAATTAGTCCAAACAATACATACATCCACAAAGATTTAAAAAATTTATTATCATCATTTTCCTTCTTTTTTTGTGAATTATTCATTATAGTTGGAACTCTTCTTCCATCCATAGTAAGTTTAAGCTGAAGAATTTTTCTCATTATTTTATAATCTACACCAAATTTCTCAAAAATCCATTTAAATTTATCTATAATTCTTAATACTTTAAACTCTTTCATATTAATTTCCTACCTTGCACTATAGATACAAATTCTTCTGCTACATCTTTATATTTATTAAATCCTGTCAATTGGTTAAATATCTGCTCTAATGAACCCTCTTTACATTGATATTTTAAATCATCAAAGCTCCCATCTGCTACTATTTTTCCATCACTTAGCAAAACAATTCTATTACTTATTTTCTCTACAACATCCATTATATGAGATGAATAAAATATAGTTTTACCCTGACTTGCTAATTCGGCTAAAATTTCTTTCACTACCATTACACTATTTGCATCTAATCCACTTAAAGGTTCATCTAAAAATAATATGTCTGGATCATGTATCAAACTTGATATTATTAAAATCTTTTGTTTCATTCCTTTTGAATAAGAAGAAATTTTAGAATCATAGACTTGTTCTATTCCAAACATCCTCATAAGATTTTTCGCCTTATTATCTACATCATTATAATCCAATCCATACAATTCTCCTATAAAAATTAAATATTCCTTAGCAGTAAGATTATCATATATATCTGCAGTTTCTGGAACATACCCTATCCTTCTTTTATATTCTATTTCTCCATCTTTTATAGATTTTCCAAATATATTAATATCCCCAGTATATCCTTCAATAAGCCCTAACATAATTTTTACTGTGGTACTCTTTCCCGCTCCGTTAGGTCCTATATATCCTATTATTTGCCCTTTATATACCTCCAAATCTATACCTTTTAATACATTTTTATCTCCAAAACTCATTTTTAAATCCTTTATAGTAATTATAGGATCATTTACTAATTCCATACGATCACCTCAATTTTACATATATGAATTAAATATTATTTATTTTTCTTTCTAAGTAAAATTATAACATAAAATAATTTGTTTCATATAAATATTTGAGTTATTATATATATTGAACACTATATTATTTATTTTGGGGGTAATAGTATGGAAAATATCAAAAATTATGATGTAAAAATCACAGTTCTTAAAAAAACTCAAGTAGATAGCATTCATAAAGAATATGCTAAAAGCGATATTCCTATTGTCTGTTCAAAAAGTGAAGAGGGAGATGAATTCATATCAAAAAATGCTACTCAACCTGAAGGTTTTTGTAATGGAGCTTGGAAAGGTATAGCTGATACTGTTTCTGTTTTAGCTTCAGGAGGAAACAACCCTTATGTAAAGCAAGATGGAGTTGCAATTCGTTGCTGTAATGATGGTCTTCATCCAGTTATCTATAAGTTAGAAAGAATAATCGACTAATTTCACGAAAAAGATTAAATTATAGATAATAGATAAGGAACCTTTCGCCATTAAAGCAAAGGTTCCTTATCTATTATTTTTTATTAAAAATTTTACAATTAAAAATTTATCCAAAAACAAAAACACTACCTTCAAGGCAGTATTTTAATATGCGACTAAACCTATAAGCGGAGTTCTGTATTAAACAGTCATCTATCTAGGCCTATTGTTACCAATAAGCTCAAGCGATACTACCCGGGAGCAGGACGGGCCGTCCCTGGAAGTTAATCTTCCTACTCCCCTATTCGATCTTGCTCCAGGTGGGGTTTACATAGCCGTAAAGTCGCCATTACGCTGGTGAGCTCTTACCTCGCCTTTCCACCCTTACCTAAGTTAAACTTAGGCGGTATATCTCTGTTGCACTTTCCTTCAGGTCACCCTGACTGGGGGTTACCCAGCACCCTGCCCTATGGAGCTCCGACTTTCCTCTCCTGCATAAAGCAGCAGCGACTGTCTGGCTTACTCGCAGAACTTATAATAACATATTATAATATAAATTGCAAATAATTTTTATGGTTTAATATTAATTTCATTTTGGTTATTATTCATTTTTTTTACTTATTAAACAAAGTATTCTACCGCAATTATCACAATGAACTATATCTTCTCCCCTTTTAAGTCCGCTTAATGTCATTGAAGATACTTTAACTTTACATCCAGTACATACGTCCTTTTCTAATGCTGATACTGCAATCTTTTTCTGAGTTTTTATATAATCAAATTCTTCTAGTATATCTGGTGAAATTTCATTTCTTATCTTCTCTATTTCCTCTTTATAAATTTCAAATTCTTTTTTTGCTTCTTCCATTATATTGTTCATTTTTCTTTTATAGTCATTAAATTCATTTTTAATTTTAGTTAATACTGTTTTTAATTCTTTTTCTCTTTTTTCTAGTTCTTCTTCTTTTTCTAATAAATTAAGGCTTTCTTTCTCCATATCTTTTAATTTGTTATTTTTATTTTCTAATTCTTTTTCTAAAGTATTTATCATCTTTAAATCACTACCACATTCATTATATAGCTTATATTCCCCTTCTTTAATTTCATTTTTTATAGATTCCATATCTTTATTTATTAAATTGTATCTTCTATTTGTATCTTCTAACTGATTTTTATTACGCATATAATCAATTTTTAATTTATCAAATTCTTTCTTCATACTACTTAACAATCTTATATAGGACTTATCATTGAATATTTTATAACTTTCATCCATTTTATTATAGCTTTCCTGTAATTTTAATAATAATTCTACATTTTTCATAAGTTATTCCTCCTAATTCTAATTATATATATACCCAAATGGTTCTTAATTTTAAAATGAAGTTTGCTTAAAATAACTTCTTTATTCGTCTATCAATACTTATATTACATTTAAAAAATATAAATATATCATTGTTATATATAGAATAAAAAGTAAATAAAAATAGAAACAGACAAATATGCCTATTTCTATTTATACTTATAAGGGGAAACAGTATCTTTAGATATTATTATATCATTGCTGTATCCCATAGATTTTATTCTATTTTCTAGCCATTTTGCTACAACCTTCATAGCCGGCCATTCTGTTTCAAAATGCCCTGGATCTATAATACTAATTCCTTCTTCCTGTAAGTCACTAACATAATGATAGGTAGTATCCCCTGTAATAATACAGTCCGCCCCTAAAGATTTTGCTTTCATAAGAAAATCATTACCACTGCCATTTATTAC
The DNA here is from genome assembly GCF_017873215.1 of Clostridium tetanomorphum. Taxonomy (GTDB): domain Bacteria; phylum Bacillota; class Clostridia; order Clostridiales; family Clostridiaceae; genus Clostridium_AO; species Clostridium_AO tetanomorphum. Next base: position 229,776 of record NZ_JAGGKA010000001.1, on the reverse strand, counting down.
TGCTACTTTCTTAATAATTTGACTATCATCTCCTGAATATCTTAATGAAGATACTTCAAAGGTTTCTTTGACTTTTTCACATAGTTCTGCAAGAGTAATATTGCTATCTAAAATGGCAATTCTTCCTATTCCTGCTTCACCATATTGAAAATTTTCTCTATTTACTTCTATAATTTCATAGTTATTCAAATTTAATAATTTCATAACTAAATCATTTATTCCATCTTTAGTTGAATCTAAATTAGTATGACTTGAATAAAGATTTATATTATTTTTTATTATTTCTATGATTTTTTTTCCCTGTAAACTTTCTGTTGTTATACTGCTTGGTTTCTTAAATAGTAAAGGATGATGAGTTAATATAAAATTGCATCCATTTTTATATGCTTCGTTAATTACTTTCATTGTGCAATCTAATGCTATTAAAATAGATGTAATCTCACAATTAGGATCTCCTATCATAAGGCCTACATTATCATAGCTTTCTTTTAATCTTAAAGGAGCATATTCTTCTAATATTTTAGTTATATCTTTTACTTTTAAAGACATATTAATAACTCCTCCAATCTGTGAATTTTATTTTCCAATTCTTTCTTTCTTGCATCTGCTAATTCAGTACTGTCACTTATAGAATAAAATATTTTTTTATACTTGTCTATCTTTTTTAAAATAAAACCTTTTATTAAAGGATGTTTTTTGTTAAATAAATATTTACTTACTTCATAAAATATAGGATCTATTTCTTCATGTGTATTATTATACTTTATTTTTATGATCTCATAAAATTTATTATCATCTATACATAAATTTTCTTCTAATATAGAATATCCTTTGTTATAAATATGTTCTCTTAATACTTCAGGATTCTGTACAGGTTGAGCTATAATGTAATCTAAGCTTTTAAATATATTATTGCTCTCTTCTATAATATCCCTTATTAAGTTTCCTCCCATACCTGCTATTATAGCCAAATTTACTTCACCAGGTTTTATAGTAGTGAGTCCTCCACCAATTCTACACTCTATAAATTCATTTAATCCTTCTGCTTTAATGTTTTTTTTAGCCTTTTCAATAGGTCCTTTATTTATATCAGAAGCTATGACTTTATTCAAAATTCCGTTTTTAACAAGATAAATAGGTAAATAACCATGATCTGTTCCTATATCTGCACAGCATTGACACTTATTTACCATATCTGCAATAGTTTTTAATCTTAAACTTATATCCATGCCTTGTCTCCATTCTAAAATTAATTAAAAAGTTATTAATATTCTAATTTGTATTATTAAAAATAAAAGAGATGATCCTAAAGATATATAAATAAATTTATAAGCAGACTTTTTATCATATTTAGCATAAAAATAAGAAGCATAGTGCATACAGAATAGAATAGCCATATTTAATACTCCATAAGCCATTTGTTTAAATGCAAATTCTTTTCCTGTTCCTGTTTTTACTACATGGAAATTAGCATCAAAACTTAATGGCATTTTCTCGGGTAACTTGTTATATAAGTACAATATAAAAGGATGTAAAGTTAATATTATTATTATTATAGTTACAATAATAAATGGAATTATAAATTTTTTATCCTTATATAAATTTATATTTTTATTTATAGAATAATCCCAATTACATGATATTATTCCTTTTTTAATTAGTATACTTTCAAACTCCTCAACTTCTTTTGGAGATAATCCATAACTTATATCTTCAACTTTAAGATATACTATATTTTCATTAGATGTTACATACATTTTAGCTGTTCCTACTTTATCTATAATTGATTTTCCTAAAGCAAAATTATCTTTTCCATAGCCATATAGTTTAACTCCTTTAATCTCTCCACTAATTCTAAAATATCCCTTTATATCTTTAAAGAATATTTTGTCCTTTTTTAAGCCAAATATACTACTTATTTCAATATATTCTTCATACACATTATATTCTAGAGAAGAGTACATAAATATATAATGGAATTCATATATATTTATAATAATTAAAGATATCTTAAATACATTTGAAAGTTCATAAGAGTTCACTACTAAAACCATCAAAATTATAAATAAATTATATAATATAGTTTCTCCTATTATATAGGGCAATCCCTCTCCTTTTATAGATTGAAATTTTTTCATATAATCACCTTCCAATATACTTTATAGGTATATATGGCTTATAATCTTATAGAATAAAGCACCAAAAGGTGCTTTATATTAATCTAAATAATCTTTTAACTTTTTACTTCTACTTGGATGCCTTAATTTTCTAAGAGCTTTAGCCTCTATCTGTCTTATTCTTTCTCTTGTTACATTAAATTCTTTTCCTACTTCTTCTAATGTTCTTGCTCTTCCATCGTCTAAACCAAATCTTAATCTTAATACTTTTTCTTCTCTTGGAGTTAAAGTATCTAATACATTTATAAGCTGTTCTTTTAGCATAGTAAAAGCTGCCGCTTCTGCTGGAGCTGGTGCATCATCATCTGGTATAAAGTCTCCTAAATGACTATCTTCTTCTTCTCCAATAGGTGTTTCAAGGGATACTGGCTCTTGAGCAATCTTCATTATTTCCCTTACTTTATCTACTGGCATTTCCATATGTTTTGCTACTTCCTCTGGCAAAGGCTCTCTTCCAAGTTCTTGTAAAAGTTGTCTTGATACTCTTATTAATTTATTTATAGTCTCTACCATATGAACAGGTATTCTAATTGTTCTAGCTTGATCTGCTATAGCTCTAGTTATTGCCTGCCTAATCCACCATGTTGCATATGTGCTAAACTTATACCCTTTTCTATAATCAAATTTTTCTACAGCCTTTATAAGTCCTAAATTACCTTCCTGAATTAAATCTAAGAATAGCATTCCTCTTCCAACATATCTTTTAGCTATACTTACAACCAATCTCAAATTTGCTTCTGCCAGCTTCTTCTTAGCTACTTGATCCCCATCCTCTATTCTCTGAGCCAACTGAATTTCTTCTTCAGATGATAACAATGGAACTTTACCTATTTCTTTTAAATACATTCTTACTGGATCATCTATAGCAATTCCTTCTGGTACTGATAGATCTAACTCTTCTTCCTGCACATCTGTATCTTGCATGTCACCTATAACATCTATTCCCATAGATTCAAGCACTTCATATATTTTTTCTATTTGCTCAGGGCTTAAATCAATTTCATCTAATTCATCCATTATTTCTTTATATGTAAGCGTTCCATTTTTTTTGCCCTTTTCAATAAGTTTTTTTACTAGTTGCATTTTTGCGCCTTTATCCTTCATATTATTGCCTCCTTCCGCCATTACTGCATCCCACCTAACTGTCTTTGAATATTCATAAGCTCCTGGGCTAATTTTAGTGATTCATTAATTTTTCCTTCAGATTCATACTTTTTAATTTTATTCATAATTTCTTTTCTGGTCTCCTCCAACTTATATTTTTTAATTTCTTTTATACAATCATCTATTAAAATTTTACAATCACAATTTTCCCCTATTAATTTTATTTGAACTATATTCACCCATTCCCTTATAGTATCTGCATCTCCAAATTTAATTTCTATTAATGTTCCTATTTCATCTTCTTCTGCTTCTAAATTTTCCAAGATTAAACTAAAAATCTGTTTTGCTTCTTTAGAAATAAAAATATCTTCATTTAAAACTTTCAACCCATAACTTTGAGCTGATTTATTTTTTATAATAAGTTTTAATAATTCTCTTTCTGCTTTTAAATATATTGGTTCTACATATAATTTATTTCCAAAAATATTATCAATATTCATATTTTCACCAATATTTGCATCTCTTTGTAATTTATTATTCATAAGATCATATAAAGCTTGATTTTTAATTCCAGTTTTATCTGCTATTTTCCTTATATAAATATCCTTTTCTACTGGTTTTAAGTCTTTTATTATATCCAAAGCTACTTCAGCATACTTAACTACATTTTCAGGTTTTTTTAAATTTATTCCTTTTGATGCTTTTTCTATTCTATAATCAATTAATCCAGCTGAAGTTTCCATCAATTGAATAAATTCTTCTTTACTATGGATTTTTATAAATTCATCTGGATCTTTCCCTTCTGGTATAGTAAGAACTCTTACATCAAATCCTTCTTCCTTTAATATATGTAGTCCTCTTAATGTTGCTTTTTCTCCTGCTAAATCTGAATCATAGGCTATTATAACTTTATCTGCGTATCTTTTTAATAATTTTGCTTGATTAGCCGTAAGTGCTGTACCTAATGAGGCAACTGTTGAGCTTATTCCATGCTGATGTAAAGATATGCAATCCATATATCCTTCTACTATTATAAATGTTCTATTAGTGTTATTTTTAATAGCAAAATTTAGACCATATAAATTTGTTCCCTTTTTAAAAACGTTAGTTTCTGGAGAATTTAAGTATTTAGGTTTAGAATTGTCTAATACCCTTCCTCCAAATCCTATAACTTTTCCTTTATAATTAAAAACAGGAAAAATAATTCTATTTCTAAATCTATCATAGTAAGAACCCTTTTTACTTTTTATAATAAGACCCGCTGATAACATATCTAGCTCTGAATAGCCCTTAGATCTTAAAAATTTTAAGAGTCCATCCCAACTATCTACTGCATATCCAAGTCCAAATTTATTTATTGTTTTAACTGTAATATCTCTAGAAATTAAATAATTCATTGCAACTTTATTTTTCTTTAAATTTGAAAAAAAATATCTAGCTGATTCTACATTTATTTTATATAATTTTTCATTTTTCTCTATAGCTGGATTAAAATTATCTTTATATTTTATATCTATATTAACTCTATCTGCTAACATTTGTACTGCATCTAAAAATGACAAGTTTTTTGTTTTCATTACAAAACTTATCACATTTCCAGCTTCTCCGCAGCCAAAACACTTATATATTTGCTTATCTGGAGTTACAGTAAAAGAGGGAGTTTTTTCATGATGAAATGGACATAATCCTGTGTAATATCTACCTGCTCTTTTAAGTCTAACAGTTTCAGAAACTACATCGACAATATTATTTAATTCTTTAACTCTTTGTATGACATCCTCTGATATCAAATAATCATTCCACCTAACTTTATAATATTATAATAAATATTAATTCAATTTTTCAAATAAAATATTACTTTATCTGAACTTTTTCTTGACAAATATAAATATATTCGACAAAAATTAATATATTCCTTCTGCTTTTGAAAATTTTTAAAAAAATTATATTTAACTATAATATATATTCTTTATAAAAATTAAATATCCTTCAAAATTATAATTTTTTATATTAATCCATGCAAGTATTATTCTACCCATAAGCTAATAAAAATTATTCTAATTTTTATTAATAAATTACAATTTTGGGTACATATATCTTATTAAATAAAAGTAAACAATAATCATCACTCATTCCGGCTATATAATCTGCTACTCCTGCATATAATCCTTCCATTTGAACCATACTTTTATAAAACTCTGGCATTTTTTCGGGATATTTTAAATAATAATTAAACACTTGATATAATACAAATTTAGCCTTTTCTCTCTCTTCTCTTAATATTGAACCTTTATATATATTTGTAAACATAAAAGCTCGTAAATCTCTAAGAGTTTTTTCTACTTCTCCACTTAAAGATATATAAATTTTTTTATTTTTTATATTTTCTAAAGTATTATAAATACAATCTTTTACTAAGGTATCTATTCTCTCTCCATGAGTTTTTCCAAGAACACTTAAATATTCTTTGGGTATATCTTCTTCATTTAAAAGTCCTGCTCTTATTGAATCATCTATATCATGATTAACATATGCAATTTTATCACTATATCTTACTACCTGTCCTTCTAATGTATAAGATCTTTTATTCTCCTTTGAAAAACCACTATGATGAAGTATACCATCTAATACTTCATCTGTTAAGTTTAATCCTTTTCCTTGCCTTTCAATTTTTGTAAGAACTCTTATACTATTTTCATTATGTTTAAAGCCATTGGGAAGTAATTCATCTAAAAGTTCTTCTCCACTATGTGCAAAAGCTACATGTCCTATATCATGTCCTAATGCTATAGCTTCTATTAACTCTTCGTTTAATCCTAATGCCTTCCCTATGGTTTTAGCTATCTGAGATACTTCTAATGTATGAGTAAGTCTTGTTCTATAATGATCTCCCCAAGTTTTAATATATACTTGTGTTTTATGTTTTAATCTCCTAAAAGATTTGCTATGTATTATCCTATCTCTATCTATCATAAAATCAGTTCTTATTTCATCACTTTTTTCTTTTAAAACTCTTCCCTTAGTATTAGATGATAATGTAGCATACTTATTAAGACTTATTTTTTCATTATATTCTATTTTTTCCCTAATATTCATAATACAATCACCACTTTTAATATATTCTATATTTTAATTAAAACTCCTTTTTATTTATATCATTTTTTGTCATAATTCATTTTTATAATTTATATGTATATTATAAATGTTTAGATAATATGATTATACAGAGATAAATAAATAAGGAGTGTTACCATGCCATATGCGGCTGAAACATATAATATTAATTTATTATCTGAAGAAAACGTAAAAAAATACGTTCTTCCTCATTATGGATTACAAGATTCATCCGTTACACAAATAAAATTTAAAAATACAGATAAACAACGAGCTGTCTATAGGGTAGACTTTAATGGCGAAAGTTATTGCTTAAAAAAAGTATATTTCCCATTAGAAGAACTACTTTTTGTATATTCCTCAATAGAATGGTTCTATAGATATGGTATAAATGTACCTAGAATATTACCTACATTAGGCAAAAGTAGATATGTAGAATTTAAAAACATGTTATTTATTCTAACACCTTGGATTGAAGGTGTTAAATGTAATTACGATATAGAAGAACATATACTTACTGCCTCTAAAAATTTGGGAGATATGCATACTTGTTCTAAAAACTTTATTCCTATTAAAGGAAGTTCTAAAAGAATAAATTTTGATAACATATATAAATCAACAGAAAAAAATTTTCATCAACTACTAGACTGCTCTAACTTAGCATTTAAATATAAAGATAAATTCTCTAAAAAGTTCTTACAACATTTTGACGAAAACCTTACTATGGCAAAATCAATTCTATCAATAGCTAGTACTATAGATAATAATAATTTAAGTAGATCTTTATGTCATTTAGATTACGTAAATAAAAATATTATATTCGATGAAACTGAACATATATGGACAATAGATTTTGATAAATGCAAAATAGATTATTCTGTCCATGACATATCATACTTCATGAGAAGATTTTTAAAAAGAGATAATACTAATTGGAATGTAGACTTAGCTATAAATTGCCTTAACCTATATGAAAAATCTCATCCTTTAAATTCAGATGAATACAAATATATTTTAGCTTACGTTGGTTTTCCGCAAAAATATTGGAAAATATCTAGAGATTATTATAAAAACATAAAAAAATGTAATAAAAATGCCTTTACAATTCTTCTAGAAAAGTCAGTTAAAAATGACATGAATCAATCAAAATTTATTCAATTATTTACAAAATATATAGAAGATAGATTTAATACTATAATACATTAAAAATAGCACCCTGCTTCTTATAGCAGGGTACTTTTAAATTTTTCTTATACAAAATTATTTTCTTGGATTTTTAACCTGAGCTTGTGCTGCAGCAAGTCTTGCTACTGGTACTCTAAATGGTGAACAAGATACATAGGATAATCCTGTATTATGGAAAAATTCAACAGAAGCTGGGTCTCCACCATGTTCTCCACATATTCCGAGTTTAATATCTGGTCTTGTTTTCCTTCCAAGATCACAAGCAATATTTATAAGTTTTCCTACTCCATTTTGATCTAACTTTTGGAAAGGATCAAAATCATATATTTTCTTATCATAATAGTCATTTAAAAATTTACCAGCATCATCTCTTGAGAATCCAAATGTCATTTGAGTTAAATCATTTGTTCCAAAAGAGAAGAATTCTGCTTCTTTTGCTATATCATCCGCTGTAATAGCAGCCCTAGGTATTTCTATCATAGTACCTACTTTATATTTTAAATCTACCCCTAATCTAGATATTATTTCATCCGCAACAGATACAACTATATCCTTCACAAATCTCAATTCCTTTATTTCACCTATAAGAGGAATCATTATTTCAGGAACTATATTATATCCTTTTCTTTTCTTTACATCTATAGCAGCTTCAATTACTGCTCTAGTTTGCATTTCAGCGATTTCAGGATATGATACAGTAAGTCTACATCCTCTGTGTCCCATCATTGGGTTAAATTCATGTAATGATTCTACTGTAGCTTTTAGGTTTTCAAAAGTAATTCCCATATCCCTTGCTAATTCAGCTATATCTTCATCTTCTGTTGGTAAAAATTCATGTAGTGGTGGATCTAAAAATCTTATAGTTACTGGTCTTTCCTCCATAGCCTCATATATTCCTATGAAATCTTTCTTTTGCATTGGAAGAAGCTTTTCTAAAGCCTTCCTTCTCTGATCTTCAGTTTCTGCCACTATCATTTCTCTTACCGCAGGAATTCTATCCTCATCAAAGAACATATGCTCAGTTCTACAAAGACCTATTCCTTCTGCTCCAAATTTAACCGCCTGTTGAGCATCTCTTGGAGTATCAGCATTTGTTCTAACATTTAATGTCCTTATTTCATCTGCCCAGCTCATAAAAGTTCCGAAATATCCACTTATTTCTGGATCTACAGTTTTTATCGCCTGGCCATATACGTATCCTGACCCTCCATCTAATGATATATAATCTCCTTCAGCGTAAACTTCTCCATTTACTTCAAAGGTTTTGTTATTTTCATTTACTTTAATGTCTCCACATCCTGCTACACAACAAGTTCCCATTCCTCTTGCAACAACAGCTGCATGAGAAGTCATACCCCCTCTTACAGTAAGTATACCTTCTGCTGCCACCATGCCTTCAATGTCTTCTGGAGAAGTTTCTAATCTTACTAATATAACTTTTTCCCCTAATTCATGATGAGACTTTGCTTCTTCAGCTGAAAAATAAACTTTACCACAAGCTGCTCCTGGAGACGCAGGAAGTCCTTTTGCTATTACTTTAGCATTTTTTAATTCTACTTCATCAAAGTTTGGGTGTAAAAGTGCATCTAACTGTTTTGGGTCTACTTTTAATATAGCTTCTTCTTTAGTAATAAGACCTTCATTTACCATATCAACAGCTATCTTTAAAGCTGCTTGAGCAGTTCTTTTACCATTTCTTGTTTGTAAGAAATAAAGTTTACCTTGTTCTATAGTAAATTCCATGTCCTGCATATCTTTATAATGCTTTTCTAAATTATTAGCTATTTTTATAAATTGTTCATAACAATCTGGTAGATCTTCTTTTAATCTTGTTATAGGTTGAGGTGTTCTTATTCCTGCAACAACATCTTCACCTTGTGCATTTATTAGGTATTCTCCAAATATTTCACTTTCTCCAGTAGCAGGATTTCTAGTAAATGCAACTCCTGTTCCTGAAGTCTCTCCCATATTTCCAAATACCATACTTTGAACATTTACAGCTGTTCCCCAGTCTCCTGGTATATCATTTAATCTTCTATAAACTATTGCTCTTGGATTATCCCAAGATCTAAATACTGCATTAACAGCCTCAATTAATTGCACTTTTGGATTCTGTGGGAACTCTTCTCCCATTTCTTTTTTATAAATATTTTTAAATTTCTTAACTATTTCTTTTAAATCTGATGCTTTAAGATCTGTATCAAATTTTGCTCCTATTGACTCTTTAACTTCATCTAACACATCTTCAAACTGTCTTTTATCTATTCCCATAACAACATCTGAGAACATTTGAATAAATCTTCTATATGAATCATAAGCAAATCTTTCATTATTTGTTAATTTAGACAATGCTACAACAGTCTCATCATTTAGTCCAAGATTCAAGATAGTATCCATCATTCCTGGCATTGAAACTCTTGCTCCAGATCTTACAGAAACTAATAAAGGATTTTCTAAATTTCCAAATTGTTTCCCATTTATATTTTCTATCTCTTGTAATGCTTCATAAATCTGTTCTATTACTTCTTCTGATAATCTTTTTCCATCTTTATAATATTTACTACAAGCCTCAGTAGTAACTGTAAATCCTTGTGGAACAGGTATTCCTAAATTAGTCATTTCCGCTAAATTAGCTCCTTTTCCTCCAAGTAAATTTTTCATTGACGCATTGCCTTCTTTAAAAAGATACACATATTTGCTTTTTTCCATAATAACATCCCCTTTGTTATTTATATAATGTCTTTATTTATGTAAAGAGTGAATACTCATTACAATTCTTTTAGGAATTTTCTCCCATTTTTACTAATAATTTGGTGATATTTGTTTTTGAAATTTTTCCTATTATTTTAAAAGCATCTTTTTTGTCATCATCTTCACATTTTGTTACTACTGGTAAACTATCAACTTCATGTTCTATAATTTTCATAGCAGCCTCATATGCAATTTCCTCTTCATCAACTACAACTATGTTAGGCATCCTTGTCATAATAATTCCTACTGGAACCTTATGCATATCAGTTCCACCCATAGCAAATTTCAAGAAATCTTTTCTAGAAGTAGCTCCTACTAAAATTCCATTATTTTCAACAAATAATGTTCCCACATCATTTAGAAAAAGATTTACAATTGCATCATATACTGTAGTAGATTCATTGACTACCACAGGCTTAGACATAATATCCTTTACTTTTATATTTCTAATATAATCATATATTAAACTATAAGAGGGTTTTTTAGAATATATGTATCCAACCTTAGGCTTTGCCTCTAGTATGCCTGTCATAGTAAGTATAGCTAAGTCTGGTCTAAGTGCTGCCCTAGTTACATTTAACTTTTTCGCTAATTGCTCACTTGTTATAGGCTCATGGCCTTTAACTAACTTAATAATCTCTTCTTGTCTTTGTGATAATTTAATATTTCTCACCCTCTTTTCAAAAAGATTAATAATTTAAAATTCTAGTATATTATATCACCATATTAATCGAATTAGTATATCACTTTCACCCTTTTATGCTTATTTATTTACACTATTCTACCTCTTATATATTTTTTCCTTTTGTATTCTATGTGTATCTTTTTTTTATGTGCCTAAATTGCATAATTTTTTAAAATTTTTTCAATAATATATAATTACCGAAAAATTATATATGTAATTTGTAAGAAAATCATTATTTAAAATATTTAACTTATTTAAAATATTTCGTTAAATACCCCCTATTAAATCTTACCAAATTATCAATTTTTATTCAATATGTTTCAGAGTTAGTAATCTAAAAGTCAGCAGACTTCCTCTGCTGACTATCTCTATTAAAATATTATTTATTATCTTCGTCCTCATCTTCAAAATTTACTGTATAAGTAAATGTATTATTAACATTTTCGTCAGCTTTCTTGTCTGTTGAAAACTTTTCTTTAACAGAAGAAGTTTTTGTTTTAACTTTCTCTGTTACATCATCTACTGTAGTCTTAATTATTTTATTTACTACCTCTACTGTTCCATCAGTTTTAGTAATTTCTACAGTAACTTGAGTTAAAGCTGCTGCAAATAATGCTATAGTTATAAATGGGGAAGCAAATAATCCAACTAAAGTTACAGCTACTCCTGCATTCACAGGTATATCTGCAATAACTTTATCTTCTTTTTTAATTTTTATTCTATTGATATTTCCCTTTTTTACTAATTCTCTTATCCATGTAACAAATTCTTCTTTTGTAGTATACAATTCATCTCTTGAAGCTTTCTTTTTTTCTTCTATGTATATTAATGCATCTACTACATTCCCATCTGTAATTTCTAAAGCTTCTTTTGCTTCTGAATAACTAACCTTTGTTCTTTCCCTAACAAGGTCTATTTTTTCTAAAGTTATTTCACTCATTTCTTCCTCTCCTTTTAAATTAATATTATTTTTATCTAAGGTATATACTTAAGTGTTTCTAAGCTTTTTGGTTTCCTGCAATAATTTTGAGAAATTATTATATTTAATATTTTATAAATTTCTTCTTTTAATCCATTAGGTATAACAATTCTATAACTCTTCTCTAAAGGTAAATTATTTAAGTACTTTATTATATTATAAGAGGCATGACTTATTTTAATACCATTTATTTTCTCGCATTCACCACAAATTCCTCCCAAATACTGAAAACTCATATAATTAGATGAACTTAATTTTTTTCTACAAATAGAGCATTTATCTAGATTCAATCCATAACCAGATGCTTTTAATATATTTAATTCAAAAATCCTAGCTAAAGTTTCTAAATCAACTGCCTTGTTTTTCATTAAATAAAATGCTCCTACAAAATCCTTAAATAGCTGTCTATTACTCTCCTCTTCATTTAAAGCAATATCTATCAATTCGCAGAAATATGAAGCATAAGTTATAGTTTCTAAATCTGATAATAAACTCTGAAAAGAATCTATTATATCTCCTTCATTTAGAGTATACATACCTTTACCTTTATATACATTATAATTACCATAGCAAAATGATAAAGTGCTTGAAAAAAGCTTACTTCTATTTTTTTTTGCTCCTTTTGCTATAACAGAAATTTTACCTAATTTTTCACTAAAAAACCATATTATTTTATCCCATTCTTTATAATCCTGAGTTTTTATCACTACTGCTCTAGTATCAAAAATGGACAGAAAATCATCTCCTAACCAAAATGTGAAATTTAGCAAAAACATACTTGAACCTAGGCAGGATAACCTACTTATATCCTAATTCTTTTAGAAGCGAATTACTGTCTCTCCAATCCTTTTTAACTTTTACCCATACTTTCAAATAAACCTTATTACCTAAGAATTTTTCAATATCTTCCCTTGCATACTTAGATATTTTTTTCAACATAGATCCATTTTTACCTATTATAATGCCTTTATGAGAATCTTTTTCACATAACATATTCACATTTATCTCATAACTTCCATTATCATTTTTTTTCATAGTTATTATATCTACAGCTATTCCATGAGGCACTTCTTCACTTAATAATCTTAAAGCTTTTTCTCGTACTATTTCCGAAACAATAAATCTTTCTTGTTGATCTGTTATCATATCTTCTGGATAGTACTTAGGTCCTTCTGGAAGATACTTTTTCATAAGTTCTATTAATGTATCAACATTCTTCCCATTCATAGCTGAAATAGGAACATATTCTTTAAATTCTATTATTCCTGAATAATTTTTCAAAGTTTCTGCTACTCTTTCTTGAGTATTTTCATCTATTTTATTTACTATTAAGAATACAGGTGTTTTAGTATTTTTCAACTCTTCTAAAATGTATTCGTCTCCTCTTCCTGGATTAATTTCAGGAGTAGTTAAGAATAAAACTAAATCTACTTCCTTTAATGAATCTTCTGCAGATTTTACCATATATTCTCCTAATTTATGTTTAGGCTTATGTATACCTGGTGTATCTACAAATATAATTTGATAATCCTGTGCTGTTAAAATTGTTTGTATATTATTTCTTGTAGTTTGAGGTTTACTAGATACTATAGATAACTTTTCTTCCATTATTGTATTTAATAATGTAGATTTCCCCACATTTGGTCTTCCTATTATTGTTACGAATCCTGATTTAAACATATATCCTCCTTATTTGTGTAAATCTTTCTTTGTAAAAGCTCCAGGAAGTATTTCTCCAAGTGTTTTTACAACATATTCATTTTCATTTTTTCCTATTATAATTTTAATATCATCCATTGCAAATTCGCTAATCACCTGTCTACAAATTCCACAAGGATAAGTTAATTCTTCTTCACTTCCAACTATAGCAATTGCCTTTATATCTTTTTCCCCTTCAGATATTGCTTTAAATATTGCAGTTCTTTCTGCACAATTTGTAGCACCATAAGATGCATTTTCTATATTACAACCTGTATAAATCTTATCTTCTGATGTAAGTACTGCTGCTCCAACTTTAAACTTAGAGTATGGAACATATGCTTTTTTTCTCCCATCTAATGCCTTCCTAATCAATTCTTTATAATTTATATCTCCCATATATAAACCCTTCCTTTCAAAAGAAGTCTATCATTATCTTGTAAATAAAATTATAGCATTAATTTTACTCTTTTCAATAAATATATTTTAAACTTATAGTTATCTTTTATTTTACCCAAATATTTTAAATAATAATATAGTAAGCATTGTGCCAAATACTGCTCCAACTACTACTTCTAAAACCGAGTGTGTTTCAGAATCCACTCTACTTTGTGCTACTATAATAGCTAAAAAATAACTAAGTATTATTGGAACAACTTCTTCTGTAATAAGTGCTATAGTTGTAGCAATAGAAAATGCTATAGTACTATGCCCACTAGGCATTCCTCCTTTTAAAGGTGTTCCTTCTCCATATATAGCTTTTACAACTAACGTAGATATACATACAATAAATAATATTATAAAAATCATATAAGGGTCTGAATTTTTTATTTTATTTATAACTATAAGATTTATCACCTCTAGTTTTTTCCAAAAAATGATATATCCTACAGCTATTGCATTTATTGCAGTAATCAATACTGCTCCTGCTGCTACATTTTTTGCAATTTTAGCTAATGGATGATAATAATTAGTAGTTGTATCAATAGTACATTCTATAGCTGTATTAATAAGTTCTGCTGTAATCACCATAGTAATTGTAATTAATATAATTAATAACTCCATTTTAGTTATATCATAAAAAAAACAAGCAGTAAGAACTAATAAAGCTGCAATCATATGTATTCTCATATTTCTTTGAGTTCTTACTGCATAGACAATTCCTTCTATAGCAAAATTGAAGCTATCCAATAATTTCTTCATTTTCATAAAAACACCCACTCTAAAGTTTAGCTAATGCTTAAAATGTTTTCTTATATACTAGAAGTTTCTCTTCACTTTTAAAAACTTTTCCTTCCAATATTGAACTTCTCCAATATATCTTCTTCTCTTTTTCTCATTAATAATTTTTCTTCTTCTTCCATATGGTCATATCCCAAAAGATGTAATACAGAATGTATAGTTAAATAACAAGCTTCTCTCAAAAAAGAATGTCCAAAATCTTCACTTTGTTCTTTAGCTTTTTCTAAAGACAATACTATATCTCCTAAAACCAAATTATTTCCATCTAAATCTTCTGATTTAAATTCATAATTATAATAAACATCCTTATACACTTTTCCTTTTGGATAATCTAACATTGGAAAAGATAAAACATCTGTAACTTTATCTATTTCCCTGCTATCTCTATTAATTTGCTTAATTGTTTCATTATCTACAAAAATGATACTTACTTCATATTCTATCTCTACTTTTTCATCCTTTAAAGCATAATGAACTATCTGTTCTATAGTACTTTTTAAATCATTATTAACTTCTAACTTGTTTTGTCTATTATCTATATATATCATTTTCTTTTATCTTTCCTTTCAGTTTTGTTTTCCCACTTATCTGTTGGGTATTCAATTCTTTGATGATATATACCCATCAATATTTTGGTAAATGATTCTCTGATTTTTTCCAAATCTTTTAATGTCAAATCACAATTATCTAACTGCCCTTCGTTTAATCTAGCTTTAATTATATTATTAACCATTTCTTCTATCTTTCCTTTAGTAGGTTCACTTATAGATCTAACAGCTGCTTCTACTCCATCAGCTAACATTATTATTGCTGCCTCTTTAGTTGCTGGTTTAGGACCTGGATATCTAAAATTTTCCTCATTTACCTCTTCTGGATTCTCACTAGAATTTTTCATTGTTATATAGAAATATTTTACAAGCGTAGTACCATGATGTTGCTCAATTATATCCCATATAGCTTTTGGAATTTTATATTCTTTAGCTAACTCTACCCCATCTTTAACATGAGCTGTTATTATAAGTGTGCTTAAATTAGGGTTTATTTTACTATGCGGATTATCATTCCCTAACTGATTTTCTTTAAAAAAATAAGGTCTTTTTATTTTTCCTACATCATGATAATAAGAAGCTACTCTAGCAAGAACTGGATTACCACCTACTTCTTCTGCTGCAACTTCTGCTAAGTTACCAACTAATATACTATGATGATAAGTTCCTGGAGCTTCCATTAATAATTTTTTTAATAAAGGATTATTAGGATTTGATAATTCTAATAACTTTATTGTAGTTACTATATCAAATACACTTTCAAATAAAGGTAAAAATCCAATAGTAAGTATTCCTGATAATACACTTCCTAGAAAAGCAAATGTTGCTTTTTTAACTACATCTATTGTATTATTACTTAATAAAAATCCTGCTGAAAAAGTCAATATTACATTAATTATAGCTATATAAAAAGCAGAATATAAAATATCATTTCTTTGTTGCATTTTCTTTAAAACTAAAGAACCTATTATGGCATTTATAATAGCTAATAAAGTTATCTCAACATTAAATTCCACTGCGCAACTAATTAATATACAGCTTAATCCATTAATAACTAAAGACAATCTATTATCAATAAGTAACGTAAAAAGCATAGGTGCACAAGCAAGTGGAATTAAAAATGGTATTGGACTTAAAACTCTAGCTAATATAACTGAAATGCAAGTTAATATATTAACCAATATCAATTTACCTGTATCATTATAAACTTCTTTATTATATTTCTTTATATAATACCATTGCAAATTTAATATAAATATTATCAATATAGCTAAACTTAAATATATATACCATTCAAATTTATCCTTTGAATTTAAAAGTGCTAACTTCTCTAATATTTCTATTTGAGCTTTTGTTACAGGCTCTCCTTCTTTGACTATTGTCTGGTCTTTTTTTATAACTACTGGAGCTTTCTTTTTAGCTTCATTTTGAAGCTCTTCAGTTTTTTCCTTATCATAAAAGAAGTTCGGTTTTATCTGACTATAGCCTATTGCAATAGCCAAATCTTTTAATGCTTTTTTAGGCAACTTAGAACTATTTACTTTTAATGATATAAATTCCTGAGCTTTCTTAATATCTTCTCCATTTTTACTTTGACTATCATCATTTATGTTAATGCTATCATATAAATTAGACATAGTTTTCTCTAGAAAAGTATTAAGTAACTTTAAATCTTCTTTATTTGCTTTTAATAATTCCATATAGTCTTCATCCGCTAAACTAACTTTAGATTCTGTTTTCAATTTATTTAATTTTTCTTTAATATCTAAATTATTATTTTTCAATACATATACTTTTTCAAATAATCCATTAATATTATCTATAATATTTATTTTAACTTCAGGATTTTTATTATATTGTAATGGAACAGATTGAATAGCCTGTTGTATTTTAGCTTTTGTTGCTACATCATCAACTATTTCACGAGGTGCTTTAATATCTACTCTTGCTATATCTCCTTCTTTTAGGCTATATTTCTGCGTAACCAATGAAGTAATTAGTACACAATATATAAATAGAAACGTACACAAAAATAAAAAGATTCTCTTAATTTTACTTCCTTTATATATTTTTTCTAAGGTAATCTTATCCATAAAATACCATCCTTTGATTAATATAATTTAACTTTCGTCTATTATTTTTTCAGGTAATGCTATATTTTCTTCCGCAACCAACAGAACTCTCACTTTAATCTTTCCGTTTTCTTCTGAGTGATTTATTATTTTATCGACTACTTTTACATTTCTATCAAAATTTAAAGTAATTTCATTAATCAATTCTTTAGATATATTTTCTACAACCTTCTTTTTATCTAGATTATGAGTATTTTCTTTTACTTCATAATATGTTTCAAATACAATTGGCCCTTTACTATTTTCTATTTTATCATACTTGGTAAAATTATTCATAGATTTTTTGATATATAACTTTTTCCCTGCAATCTGAATATATATATTCTCTGCCTTTTCCCCAGTTCTTTCTTTTTTTATTTCTATTTTATTTACATTTTTTATCTTCTCATAAAAAGTTCTTGCTATCACATCTCCTTTGGCATGAACCTGATATTCATTTCCTTCCTTGCCTTGTTCCCCTTTTACTAATATATCACCTTTTTTTACTATATCACCTTTCTTCACTACAGCAGTTCCTGAAGTAGTATATACTCTAGTGATTTCTGCATCAGTTTTTGCAATTAAATTACAAGGTTCATTATCCATTACAACTTTAGGTGGTGATTGCCTTTCAGATGCAACAATTTTAAGAATAGATCCTTCTGTTCTTACTCTTACCCACATTATATTTTCATTATCCTCTATCAATTTTTCTTCTATAGAATATACATTTAAATTTTTCTTGTTTATCCCCTCCTTTATTCCATAAGATAATAATTCTCTTCTTATCTCATAGGGGGATAAATTTTTATCTGTTTCTATGTCTATTTTCCATATAAAAGTAGATAAATAATAAATAATAAATATAAAAATAACTGAGCCAAATATCATAGCTCTTCTTTTTTTCATTTTCAATATAAAAAACGCCATTCCTTTTCTCTTTACAATTTTTATTTTTGTATCAGTTTTTCTTCCAATTTCTTCTATTTTTCTATAATCCCCTAAACTGATATCCATAACAAAAGTAGATATATCTTTTTTTCTAACATTCTTTATAAAAATTTTATTTTTCCAAAGCAGGTTAATAAATTTCTCTGGCATTAATGATTTAATTTCCAGAGTAATTATACTTCTCTTATATTTATCTAAATCAATTTTACTCATTTCCTTCATACACCACCGATTTAAATTTTCCTTTTAAAGTCATAGTACTCCCTTCTAAAAAAAGCATCTCAAAATTACTGCCATAGATAGATACAAGGCCTATCTTCGAATTTATTTTAACCTGTCTTTCATCAAAAATAATTATACCTTTATGATTTTCAATACTTATTTCACTATCTCCAGTGATTACTATTTTAGGCAAATCTAAAACCACATCTCTTGGCAAATCCAATTTTTCTGCTAAACTATTCTTAGCTTTATCCAACTTAACCTCCAAAATTACACCTTCAAAAAGTACTTTCATACTAATTTATGAATTTACCATTAAATAAATGACATAGTAAAATAAAAAAGACTGAGATATCTCAGTCTTTTATTTATTAATTATAGTTAATTATTCAAACTTTGCTTTACAATTTGGCTTACAAGTTTGCCATCTGCTCTACCTTTTAACTTAGGTACAACAATAGACATAACTTTGCCCATGTCTTTCATACTATTAGCACCCACTTCATTAATTGCCTGACGAACAAATTCTATAATTTCTTCTTCTGTTAATTGCTGAGGAAGGTAACTTAACAAGATTTCTATTTCAGCTTGAGTTTTCTCAACTAAATCCTGTCTGTTTCCTTTTTCAAATTCAAGAATTGCTTCACGTCTTTGCTTAACTTCCTTAGCCAAAACTTCAATGATTTCTTCATCATCAAGCTTTCTTCCATCAGTTTTTTCTAACATAAGTACTGCTGCTCTAGCCATACTTACAACATTTGCTTTAAACTTATCTCCTGCCTTTAAAGCTTGCTTCCAATCTTCCTGCAGTGTTTCTTTAAGGGCCATAATTTAGTACCTTCTTTCAAAAAAATTCTATTCTATTTGAATTTTCTCTTTCTCGCAGCTTCAGATTTTTTCTTTCTCTTTACGCTTGGTTTTTCATAATGTTCTCTTTTTCTTACTTCTGAAAGAACACCAGCTCTAGCGCATTTTTTCTTAAATCTTCTTAATGCGTTTTCTAATGATTCATTTTCTCCAACCTTTATTTCTGACATTGATCTCCCTCCCTCCGCTAGCTCAATTTAATTAAATAAATTAAACAGGCAATATGGGTTACATAGCACATAGTTTATTATATAATACTTGAGCGGATGCTGTCAACAATTTCATTAATTGTTTTACTTTATTTATTATTCTATCCTGGTGGCCACTGAAGTAGTCTTCCTCCTAACATATGAAAATGTATATGTTCTACAGTCTGACCGCCATCCTCTCCACAATTAGTTACTATTCTATATCCTTTTTCGTCTATTCCAAGCTTCTTAGCTATTTCTTTTGCTACGATAAAAATATGAGAAATAATTTTACTATCCTCTTCTTTTAATTCATTTAAACTTGAAATATGCTTTTTAGGAATTATAAGAACATGCATAGGAGCTTCAGGATTTATATCTTTAAAACTTAATATTAAATCATCTTCATATATTTTTTCTGAAGGTATTTCCCCTTTTATTATTTTACAAAAAATACAATTACCCATAATATCACCTCCTTTAAAATACATCTAATTAAATTTATTCAACAAATTATATTTATTCCCTTCTTTTATTACATGTTCACTGTATAAAATTATGCTCTAGTGAGTATCTATACTCCCTATACTATGTTCATTTTCTACAGAAATTATTTTTGTATTTACTATCTTTCCTTGTATGTCATCATCAACCTTACATATTACTTTTATATAATTAGGTGTGTATCCTTCATAAAAGTTTTCCTTGTTTTTAACTTTTTCTTCATAAAGCACTTGAAAGCTTTTTCCTATAAACTTTCTCATAAATTCTTTTTCAAGTCTTCTATTTAACTCTATAAGTTTACTACTTCTATACTCTTTAACATTTCCATCTATTTGTTCCTTCATTGCAGCAGCCTTTGTTCCTTCTCTAGGACTATATTTAAAAATATGCATCTTAGAAAGCTTTATTCCCTCTAAAAAATTATATGTACTATTAAATTCCTCTTCTGTTTCTCCTGGAAATCCAACTATTATATCTGTAGTTATAGAAACATATCTAATATTTTTTCTTAAAGCTTCTACTACATTTTTGTATTCCTCAACTGTATAATGCCTGTTCATTCTTTTTAATGTAGCATCACATCCACTTTGCAATGATAAATGAAAATGTGGACACATCTTATTTAATTTAGATATTCTATTAATAACATCTTCTGTAAAAAACTTAGGGCTAATAGAGCCTATTCTTATTCTCTCTATGCCATCTATTTTTTCAATTTCCTCTAATATATTTATTAAGTTCCAATCTCCTTGTAAATCAACACCGTAAGATGAAATATGTATTCCTGATAATATAATTTCTTTAAAGTTATGAGATGCTAGTTTTTTAACTTCTTCTAATATCTTTTCTGGCTTCTTTGAGCAAACTGCTCCTCTAGCAAAAGGAATGGCACAATAAGAACAAAAACTATTACATCCATCTTGTATTTTTAAAAAAGCTCTAGTTTTATCTTGATATTCTTCAATGTTTAACTCTTCAAAAATATTATCTCTTAATACATCTTTAACATGAACTATTTGCTTTTTTTCACTTATACACTTTTCTACTAAATGTACAATTTCTCCTTTATTTCTTGTTCCTATAACCACATCTACTCCATCTATTTTTGCTACTTTATCTGGAGCAAGCTGTGAATAACAACCTGCTACAGCTATAACAGCTTTTTCATTGTTTTTCTTAGCTCTTCCTATCATCTGCCTTGACTTTTTATCACCCATATTTGTAACTGTACAAGTATTTATAACATAAACATCTGCATATTCATCAAAATTCACTAATTTATATCCAGATTTAATAAACTTTTCTGTCATAGCTTCCGTTTCATATTGATTTACTCTACAACCAAGAGTAGTAAAAGCAACTTTCATTAAATATTTCCTCCTAAATCGCCTAATTCATACATAACTAAAGAAATACTTACAAATCCTGCAGTCTCTGTTCTTAATATTCTTGGGCCTAATGTAACAATAAAAGCCCCTATATCTTTTAAAACTTCAATTTCTTCTTTTTCAAAACCACCTTCTGGCCCTATAATCACTCCAACTTTTCTTATTTTGCCCTTATCTATACTATTTATCATATTCTTTATTCCAAAACCCTGTTCATTTTCATAAGGCACTACAATTAAATCCATATCTTTTAATCTTCTTAATAACTCATCAAAACTTATAGGGAAATTTATCTTTGGTATTAATGTCCTTTTAGATTGTTTAGAAGCTTCTAAAGCTATTCTTGCCAATCTATCTAATTTTTTAAATTCACCTAGTTCATTTTTAACTACTACTCTCTCTGTTATAATAGGAGTAATTTCCCTAACACCTAATTCACAGTTTTTTTGCACTATCAAATCCATCTTGGATGATTTTGGTAAACCTTGAAAAAGATATACTTCCACTTTACTTTCATTATTTATATCTAACTTTTCTTTTAACTTAACTCTTACTTCTTTTTTATCAATAGATTTAATTTCTCCTAAAAATTCTTCTCCATTACAATTATTTACACTTATAATAGTACCTTCAGTTAATCTTAAAACCTTATAAATATGTTTTACATCATCTCCTTGAATTATAGCTTCATCAAGAATAATATTGTCTTGTAGTACAAAAAATTTATGCACAGCATACACTCCTTAATTTAGTTTTGAAATGATACACACCCATTCTCCGTCAACATTTACTTCTACTATTTCAAAACCACATTGTTCCAATTTATTAACTACATCATTTTTTCTATCCTTAATTATTCCTGAAGATATGAAATATCCTCCTTTTTCAATAAAGTGTTTAACATCTTCTGACAAAAGAATTATTATATCTGCTATGATATTAGCTACTACTATGTTTGCTTTGCCATTTACAACTTCCATTAAATTTCCATGAAGTATTTCTATGTTATTTAAACTATTATATGCAACATTTTCTTTAGCTGAAGTAACTGCAACAGGATCTAAATCAACTCCTACTACTTTCTTAGCTCTAAGTTTTGCTGCAGCAATAGCTAATATACCTGAACCAGTTCCAATATCAAATACAGTAGTTTTATCTGTCACATATCTTTCTAATGCCTGCACACACATTCTTGTAGTCTCATGAGTTCCTGTCCCAAATGCCATACCTGGATCTAAGTCTATTACAATTTCATTTTCTTTTTTATTATAAGGTTCCCAAATAGGTCTTACAATAATCTTTTCTCCTATTTTAGTAGGTTTATAATATTTCTTCCAGTTATTTTCCCAATCTTCTTCATTTACTTTTATTACCGTAACTAATCCTTTTCCTTTATCTAATCCAAACTTGTCTAAATTATCAACACTTTCTTTTATGTACTTTATATATTCTTCAAACTTATCATCCTCTTTAAAATATCCTTTTATAATAGCACCATCTTTAACTTCTAATAAAGTTTCATCAAAATAGTCCCAATCTCCTGGGTGCTTTTTTTTAAATTCTATATCTTCTGGATCTTCAATAGATACTCCTTTTACGTTTGTATTATATAAAATAGCTGATACAGCTTCTACTGCTTCACTACTAGTAACTATTGTAACTTCTAACCAGTCCTTTTCATTATTCATTAACTATACCTCCAAGTTTAAAATATGTATTTCATTTTCTTATTATTCAATTATACATTATAACCTATAAACTTTAAAACAATCAAACAATAAAAGAATTTGTTTCCCCCTCAGGAAACAAATTCTTTTATTATTTGAAATTCTTTTTAAACTTCTTAAAAATACCTTCTTTTTCAGAAGATTTTATTTCTCCACTAGCTTCCATATATTCAATTATAGCTTCTTTTTGTTTTTGATTTAACGTTTTTGGTATCTCCACAATTATATTAACATATTGATCTCCTCGACCTCTTCCGTTTACATGTGGAACACCTTTACCTTTTAATCTAAAAATAGTTCCTGGCTGAGTACCTGATGGCACATCATATTTTACTTCTCCATCAATGGTTTTCACTTTAAGCTCTGTACCTAATGCAGCTTTAGCAAAACTTATATGAGCATCTATATATATATCATCCCCTCTTCTTTTAAAGAAAGGATGTGGCGCTACCTTTATACTTACATATAAATCTCCTGCAGGCCCTCCATTAGTTCCTGCTTCCCCTTGGCCTCTTATAGGTATTGCATTTCCTGTATCTACTCCAGCAGGTATATTTACCTTTATCTTTTTCTGCTTTCTTACAGTTCCTTTTCCTTTACATTCTGGGCAAGGATCTGAAATAATTGTACCTTTTCCATTACATGCATCACAAGTAGTAACACTTACAAAACTTCCAAAAGGTGTACTTCTCTGAACTTTAACCTGACCAGTTCCACCACATTTTCCACATGTTTTTGGATGGCTACCAGATTTAGCTCCTGTACCATTACATTTTGTACATGTCTCACTTTTTGTTAAGCTTATCTCCTTTTCAGCTCCAGATACAGCTTCTTCAAAAGTTAAATTAATAGTATATTCAACATCTGCTCCTCTTTGAGGACCATTCCTTCTTCTTCCTCCGCTGAATCCGCCTCCAAAAAACGAATCAAATATATCTCCAAACCCACCAAAATCAGAAAAATCAAAACCTCCAAATCCACCGTCAAAACCTGCTCCATTAAAGTCTGTTGTACCAAATTTATCGTATTGAGCTTTCTTTTGAGGATCTGAAAGCACCTGATATGCTTCATTTATTTCTTTAAATCTTTCCTCTGCTTCCTTATCCCCTTTATTTTTATCTGGATGGTATTTTATAGCCAATTTCCTAAATGCCTTTTTTATATCCTCATCACTTGCTCCTTTTTGGAGACCAAGAATTTCATAATAATCTTTTTTTGCCATCCTTTCACCACCTACTACTTTAATTAAATAATAAATTTAAAATCATAAATAACAGGCCAAATGAAATTTTTTCTGTATAAAAAATCACTTCAATAATCGTTATTTATTCTTTATTATCTATTATCCATTAATTATTAACTTAAAATTAAGGGAAGAGGTTTCCTCATCCCTTAATTTTCTCAATTATATATTATACACTATTTATGCTAATTTAGTTAATAATAAATATTTATTATTTATCATCTTCCACTTTATAATCTGCATCTACTACATTATCCTTTGATTCATTGTTAGTTCCTGCATTTGCTCCTCCCATGTTGTTCGGGTCAAATCCTGCTGCTCCTGCATCTTGTGCTCCACCTGCTTGTTGATACATTTTTGATGAAATTGCATAGAAAGCTTGGGTTAAGTCTTCAGTAGCCTTCTTTATTGCTTCAATATCTGTACCATCTTTAACAGCATTTAAAGCTTTTAATTTTTCATCTACAGTAACCTTATCTTCTGGTGATACCTTATCCCCTAGCTCCTTTAAAGTCTTTTCAGTTTGGTATGCTATTTGATCAGCATTGTTCTTAACTTCTATAGATTCTTTTCTCTTCTTATCTTCTTCTTCAAACTTTTTAGCCTCATTAACTGCCTTATCTATTTCATCATCACTTAGATTAGTTGAAGCTGTTATGGTAATATTTGCTTCTTTTCCTGTTCCTTTATCTTTTGCAGAAACATTAACTATACCATTAGCATCTATATCAAAAGTTACTTCTATCTGTGGAATTCCTCTTGGAGCTGGAGCTATTCCTGATAAAGTAAATCTTCCTAAAGTCTTGTTATCTGCAGCCATCTGTCTTTCACCCTGAACTACATGAATTTCAACAGAAGTTTGACCATCTGCCGCTGTAGAAAATACCTGACTCTTTCTTGTTGGAATTGTTGTATTTCTTTCTATTAATGGAGTAGCTACTCCTCCTAAAGTCTCAATTCCAAGTGTTAATGGAGTTACATCAAGAAGCAATACATCTTTAACATCTCCAGTTAAAACTCCTGCTTGAATTGCTGCACCAACTGCAACACATTCATCTGGATTAATTCCTTTTGAAGGCTCTTTTCCTGTAAAGTTCTTAACAGCTTCCTGAACTGCTGGAATTCTTGTAGAACCTCCTACAAGTATAACCTTATCTATTTCATTCATTGACAATCCAGCATCAGCTAATGATTTTTTCATTGGTTCTAAAGTAGCTTCAACAAGGTCATGAGTTAATTCATTAAATTTAGCTCTTGTTAAATTCATATCTATGTGTTTTGGTCCTGTAGCATCAGCTGTTATAAATGGTAGATTTATATTTGTTTGCATTGATGATGATAATTCTATTTTAGCTTTTTCCGCTGCTTCTTTTAATCTTTGAAGAGCCATTTTGTCATTTCTTAAATCAATACCATTTTCAGCCTTAAATGTATCTGCTATATAGTCAATTACCTTTTGATCAAAGTCATCTCCACCAAGTTTAGTGTTACCATTTGTAGCTTTAACTTCAAATACTCCATCTCCTAATTCTAATATGGATACATCAAAAGTACCTCCACCTAAGTCATATACAAATATCTTTTGATTTGTATCCATTTTATCAACACCATAAGCAAGTGATGCTGCTGTTGGCTCATTAATTATTCTTAAAACTTCAAGTCCTGCTATTTTACCAGCATCTTTTGTAGCCTGTCTTTGGCTATCGTTAAAATAAGCTGGTACAGTTATAACAGCCTGAGTTACTGATTCTCCAAGATATGCTTCAGCATCTGCCTTTAATTTCTGAAGCACCATAGCTGAAATTTCTTGTGGAGTATACTCTTTTCCATCTATATTTACTTTGTAATCAGTTCCCATATGTCTCTTTATTGATATAATTGTTTTATCTGGATTAGTTATAGCCTGTCTTTTTGCAACTTGACCTACTAATCTCTCTCCATTTGCTTGGAATGACACAACGGATGGGGTTGTTCTTGCTCCTTCTGAATTTGTAATAACTACGGCTTCTCCACCTTCCATAACTGACACACATGAATTTGTAGTACCTAAATCAATACCTATTACTTTTGACATATCAAAAACCTCCTTAATAGTTAGCTTAAAATCAAATTTTTATCATATATATTAAATAGAATCTTTCTATTTAAGACTAATTAGCAACTTTAACCATGCTATATCTTATAACT
Organism: Clostridium tetanomorphum; assembly: GCF_017873215.1. GTDB lineage: Bacteria > Bacillota > Clostridia > Clostridiales > Clostridiaceae > Clostridium_AO > Clostridium_AO tetanomorphum. Next base: position 202,905 of record NZ_JAGGKA010000001.1, on the reverse strand, counting down.
TTTTCTCCTCTTTTGTATCCCTTTTGAAATACTTCCACCACTTCATTTTCTCCAAAATTCTCATCTTCTATATGCATTACTGCATTGTGGATATTAGGATCAAAGCCTTCCTTTGTAGAAATTTCTTCAACTCCTAATTTTTCTAAAGCATCATTAAACTGTTTTAGAGTCATTTCTACACCTTTCTTTAAATCATCTATATTTCCATCTGCTAATAAAGCTCTTTCTAAATTATCAAGTACTGGTAATACTTCTTTTAGAACATCTTCACAAGCATCAGAGTATATTCCTTCCTTCTCTTTAGAAGTTCTTTTTCTGTAGTTATCATATTCTGCTACAGTTCTTACTAGCCTATCTTGCAAAGTATCCAATTCATTCTTTAATTTTTTATTTTCTTCTTTAATATTATCTATGATACTTTCATCTTTACTTTCATCTTTACTTTCTTTACTTATTCCCTCAAACTCTTCATCTTCTTTTTTTTCAGCCTGTTCTAAAGTTTCTTCTTTAATTTCTGTTTCCTCTTTAAAATTTTCATCCTTCAAATCTGTTTCCAGGCTGTGAATTTTGTCCTTTTCCATTTATTCCATGCCTCCATTCTTCTCAATTCTTTATATTTTAAACCATATTTTAAACCACATTTAATATTAAGCACTTAATATTAAAATTCATCCCTATATTCTTCATTTAAAATATTGTTTACTTCTTTAACTATTTTATCTAATATAGATATAACTTTAGAATACGGCATCCTCGTTGGTCCAATAACCCCTATTGTTCCAAGAGGTGTATTTCTAAGTCTATATACTGATGATATAATAGTACATTCCTTAGCATCTTCTATAAAGTTTTCTTCTCCAATTTTTATATTTATAGTATCATTACTATTTATCAAATCTTTAATCTTATCTTTGTTATCAATTAAAGCTAAAAAACTCTTTGCTCTTTGAATATCATTGTACTCTGGATAGTTAAATATATTGGTAGTTCCCTCCAAATATATATCCGAAGTATCTATACTATTTAAACTTTCATAAAGAGCTGGTATTATAGCATTAAATATATCTTCATAATCTTTGAGATCATTTTTCAAATCATTTATAACTTCTAAGTTTATTTCTTCAATAGTTAGATTATTAAGTCTAACATTTAAAATGTTACTTAATTTTGCTAATACATCTGTACTTACTGGATTTTTTAATCTTATTACATTATTTTTTATAATACCTGTATTGACTATTATCACAGATAAAATATTATTACTATCAATACTAATAAGCTGAATAGATTTTATACAACTATTTTTACTTGAAGGTGATTTAACTATAGAAGTAAGTCCAGTTAATTCTGCAAGAATAGTTGTTGCCTGTTTTATTACCTTATCCATTTCATATAAAGCAGACTTTAGTATATGAGTTCTTATAACATACTCCTCCATAGGTGATAGCTGTCTCAATTGCATAAACTTATCTACATACAGCCTATACCCTTTATCTGATGGTTTTCTTCCTGAAGAAGTGTGTAATTGTTCAATATACCCCATTTCTTCTAAGTCTGCCATTTCATTTCTTATAGTAGCAGAACTTATACCTAAATCATACTTTTTTGCTATGGTCCTGGAACCAACAGGCTCAGCTGTATCAATATAATCATGTATTATAGCCTGAAGTATTTTTATTTTTCTCTCATCCATTTCCATATAATCACCTCATTTATTAGCACTCAACATAAGTGAGTGCTAACTACTATGATTAAAAAATATCATTCTATTTTATATTTGTCAAATTTAAATATATCTCAATATTATTATATTGTTATATTTAATGTTATTTAAATAACCTTTTGCATGTTTTTCTCAATAATTCTCATTATAACTATGAATTTCTATTATAATTAATCTAATATAAATTCACACATTATGCTATTAGAAATTTCTATACCTTTTGAAGACAAAGATATATTTTCTTTATCTATTGTCAAAAGATTATTTTTAAAATATTTATTTATTACATCTCCATATACTTCTGTAATTTCTTTATTAAATCTTCTTTTAAATTCTTTACAATTTACTCCTTTTATCTTCCTAAGCCCCATAAACATAAACTCTTCCATCTGTTCTTTAGCTGAATTTTTATGTAAATCTAACTTCATGTTTATATTGTTATTTATGTCTATAATGTATTTTTCTATATTATCAGTATTTCTATATCTAAACCCATTTATATAAGAATGTGCTCCTGATCCACAGCCTACATATTGTTGTAAATCCCAATATATAAGATTATGTCTACATTGTTTTTCTGGTTTACAAAAATTTGATATCTCATACTGAATATATCCTTTACTTTCTAAAAATTTTATTCCATAAGCATACATATTTCTTTCTACTTCTTCTGAAGGAATATTTAATTTGTCATCATTGTACATCTTATAAAACTTAGTTCCCTCTTCTATTATTAAGCTATAGCAAGATATGTGTTCTGGATTTAACATAGAAACATTTTGTAATGTTTCTTCCCAATCTTTTAAAGTTTGATCAGGTAAACCAAACATTATATCTATGTTTATATTACTAAATCCTAAATTTCTAGCTTCATTATATACTTGTAAAAAATCATCTAATTTATGCACTCTTCCTAGTTTTTTTAATAATTCATCTTGCCATGCTTGCAATCCTATACTTAATCTATTTACCCCCATTTCTTTTAAAATTTTTAATTTTTCATCATTTACAGTTCCAGGATTCATTTCTACTGTGAATTCAATATTTTCATCCTTATCTAAACCTTTAATAGCTTTCTTTAAAATATTTAAAGCATCTAAATTTAAATATGTAGGAGTACCTCCTCCTATAAATATGGTCTTTATCTTTTTATTAGAATTTCTTCCTATTTCTTTTGCCAAAGCCTTAGAATATTCTAACATAAGATTCTCTTTTCCTGAAAAAGAAGGGAAATCACAATATAAGCATTTTTGTTTACAAAAAGGTATATGAATATATAAACCAACTTCTTCATCTTCAATATACATGGCTTCACCCCACTAAAAAAATTGTGACTACTGTTATTCTACCTTGAAAAAAGAAGAGTAAAAGAGGTTTTTTCATCCTCTTCACTCTTCACTTTAATATTATTCTTCTGTCTTAAGCACAGCCATAAATGCTTCCTGTGGAATTTCTACAGAACCTATCTGTCTCATTCTCTTTTTTCCTTCTTTTTGTTTCTCTAACAGTTTTCTCTTTCTTGATATATCTCCACCATAACATTTTGCTAAAACGTCTTTTCTAAGGGCTTTTATTGTTTCCCTTGCTATTATTTTTGAGCCTATAGCTGCCTGTATAGGTATTTCAAACATCTGCCTTGGAATAATTTCCTTTAGCTTTTCTGCCATACTTCTTCCTCTAGCATAAGCTCTCTCATCAGGTACTATCATAGATAGAGCATCAACCACATCTCCATTTAATATTATATCAAGTTTTACAAGCTTAGTTGTTTGATATCCTTTAAGTTCATAATCTAAAGAAGCATATCCTCTACTTCTTGATTTTAATGCATCAAAGAAATCATATATAATTTCATTTAAAGGTATGTCATAATTTAAAACTACTCTAGTAGTTTCAATATATTGCATATCTTTAAAAGTTCCTCTTCTATTTTGGCAGAGATCCATAATAGTTCCTACATAATCGGAAGGCGTAATAATCGAAGCCTTTACCACTGGTTCTTCCATATAATCTATTTCTGTTGTATCTGGTAAATTAGTTGGATTAGTAATTTCTAATATAGTACCATCTGTTTTTGCTATTTTATAAATAACGGATGGGGCTGTAGTAATAATATCTAAATTAAACTCTCTTTCAATTCTTTCTTGAATTATATCCATATGCAAAAGTCCTAAGAATCCACATCTAAATCCAAACCCTAATGCTATAGATGTTTCAGGCTCAAAAGAAAGTGCAGCATCATTTATCTGCAATTTTTCTAGTGCTTCTTTTAGTTCTTCATACTTTGCTCCATCTACTGGATATATACCGCTAAACACCATAGGCACTGCCGGTCTATATCCTGAAAGAGGTTTATTTGCTGGTCTATTAGCTTCTGTTATTGTATCTCCTACTCGAGCATCTCTAACATTTTTAATTGAAGCCGTAATATACCCAACATCTCCAGCTCTAAGTTCATCTACTTTCATATACTGAGGCACAAATACCCCTACTTCTGTAACTTCATAAACTTTACCTGTAGCCATAAGCTTTATTTTTGTGCCAGATTTTACAGTTCCCTCTTTCACTCTCACATATGAAACTACACCTTTATAGCTATCATAATATGAATCAAATATTAGTGCTTTAAGTGGTGCTTCTTCATCACCTTCTGGTGCTGGAACTTTTTCTACCACTGATTCTAAAACATCTTCTATATTCAATCCAGTTTTAGCTGAAACTAATGGTGCATCTGCAGCTTCTATTCCTATTACATCTTCTATCTCTTGTTTTATTTCCTCTGGTCTTGCACTTGGAAGATCTATTTTATTTATAACAGGAACTATTTCCAAATCATGATCTAAGGCAAGATAACAGTTTGCCAAAGTTTGTGCTTGTATTCCTTGAGTAGCATCTACAACTAGTATTGCCCCTTCACAAGCTGCAAGACTTCTTGACACTTCGTAATTAAAATCTACATGTCCTGGTGTATCTATTAAATTTAATATAAATTCTTCTCCATTTGGTCTTTTATATATAAGCCTAGCTGCCTGAGATTTTATTGTTATGCCTCTTTCTTTCTCAAGCTCCATAGTATCAAGAGTTTGCTCTTCCATCTCTCTTTGAGTTAAAGTACCCGTCTTTTCTAATAATCTATCTGCAAGTGTGGATTTACCGTGATCTATATGCGCAACAATTGAAAAATTTCTTATATGCTTTTGTCTTTCGCTTTGCATGAATTTTACCTCCATTGTAGAATAATTCAAAATAAATTATAGCATAAGTAAAAGGGGATATGTCAATATCAATTATTTTTTTAAATTACCTATTATCCCCTTCTCCTATGTGTTTATATAATTTTTTAAGTCTATCAAATGTATCACCGAAAGTTTTTTGTATACTTTTAGACGTATTCTCTCCACCTATTGATATACTATTTTTTATATTAGTATAAGTTTCAAATATATTTTCTTTTATATTATTAATAGCGTTATCATTAATATATAATATATATCTATCTGTTTCAAAAGTTAAATTAAATGGTTTTTCAGTAAAAAAAACTTTTAATTTAGAATTATTTTTTATAAACCTAGGAAGATTACTACTTACCTTAATAAAACCAAAACTTATAATTAATACGAAAATTATCAATATAATCTTCATTCCTTTTTTATTCAAAAAAAACACCCCCAAAATTACTTTCTAATAATTAATGATAAAGAGTGTAGAACAGTCTTTTGAAATAATAAAGAATAAATACTACTTTTCTGCCAATAAAAGTTTTATTCATTCTCAATTCTATATTTAAAAATTTCAATTTTAAAATTTTTCTAATTTTAATGGAGAAAATTTATTCTTTATTATTCACTCTTCATCCTTAACTATTCACTGTTATAAGGGTGTCCTTTTATTTAGATTTTATTCATTTTTTACCATTTATATACTCTCCTATTATTCTGGCCAAATATTTAGCTGAATTTTTAGCATCTTGAAGATTGTTTGAATTAGCTCCAACTTCTAAGAGTACAGCGTTATTACTTTTGTTTTGGTTAAAATACCTTGTACCATAGTTATAATAAAAAATTCCTCTACAAAAATCTGGATACAACTTGTTTGATATACTCACAAGTTTATTTACTACATCTAAATTATTCTTATAATGAGGATTCTTTCTTGCCATTACAAACATAAACTTTGCTACATCTTCCCCATTCATTTTTGTAGTTACAGCTTTTCTATTATCAACTGCATCTCTATGTAAATCAATTACAAGTTTAAAACTCTTATATTTTTTCAAATGTTTATCCACTGTTACGGATGATCTTTCATAGCTTTGAGTATATGCCGCTGCATCATGAACTGTTTTATCATGTATAACTCCTATTCCATAATTTTTTTCAAGTTCATTAGCTAATACATCACCTACAGCACAAACATTTTTAGTTTCATCTAAACTACATTTATCCTCCGGTTTATAACTTTCAGTGGTATGGGTATGATATATAAATACTTCTGGTTTTGACTTATTTAATTCTTTCTTTAATTCTGGATCATATAATTTTACAGTTTTATTAGGTAAATCTGTACTTTCATTATTGTTATCTATATTTATAGATTTATCATTAAGTTTAAAAGGGTCAAATGTTATATCTACCGGCTTATCTTTAAAACTATCTTCAATTCCATTTTCTATATTCATACAAGATATTTCTTTTCCTATTAATGATATTGGATTAGATATATTTACGTGAAATATTTTAAAAACTCCATCTTTAAATGAAAAATCTGTTTCTGCCATATCTTCTTCATTAAAAACCGTTGATTCAATTATTGGCATTCCAGAGTTTAAAACTTGTACATAAAACATATTTTCTCTTGTACTTTCATTTTTAGTATTTGCTTTAACGACAAAAGGTAATATTACAAAAAGTACTAATGAGATAGTTAAAATAAAAAATATAATTTTATTTTTATTATCTTGTTTATTTTTACTTTTTAAGTAGTTTATTTTCTTTTCTTTTTGTTCTTGCAAATTTATGGTCCCCCTCTCATATGTAAGATAATTTTATATGTTAATCATTATATGAGAAGAGGACTTTATATATACCTTATTTAACTTATATAATTATTTATTTGATTTAAGTCTAATGCTGGCTGAAGTGCTATATTTATTCCTGTAGATATTACTTTTGATATAGAATCTATTACACTATCCACTTCTTTAGGCGTAACCATAAGATTGCCTACATAAGGATTTAAGACTTCCTCTATCATCCTTTGCTTTTCATCCCTATTTAAATCTTTTAACATATTATAAAACTTACTTCCTTCAGTGGCTTGATTTATCATAGCATCTATAACCATGTCTATAGTATCATTTGCTACAGTTGCAGCATCCACCACAGTAGGCACTCCAATAGCAATAACCGGAATACCTAATGTTCTTTCACTTATCTCCATCCTTTTATTTCCTACCCCTGATCCTGGAGATATTCCTGTATTTCCTATTTGAATTGTTCTATTAATTCTATCTAACTTTCTTGATGCAAGAGCATCTATACATATTATTAAATTAGGTTTTATTTTATTTGAAACTGCCTTTATTATTTCTCCAGTTTCAATACCTGTTAATCCTAATACTCCTGGTGCAATAGCACATACTGGTCTTATTCCTTCATCAATTTCATTAGGAATTAATTCTTTTAAATGTCTTGTTATCATTAAACCTTCTACCACCTTAGGTCCTAAAGCATCTGGAGTAACATTCCAGTTTCCTAAGCCAACTACTAAAGCCGTCATACTATCCTCTAATTTTACAAGAGGGCTTAATACCTTTGCTAAAACTTCACTTACTTCCTCCATAGTATCCTTATCATATCCGCTTATTTCAGGAATATCTATAGTAATATAGCTTCCTTTAGGCTTATTCATCACCCTTTCTCCCTCTTCGCTTACGATTTTAACATTAGTAACTTTTATAAATCCTTCTCTATATTCTTCTACCTCCACTCCAGGAATTTTCCCGCTACTTTTTTCTTCATAAAGTTCCTTAGCTTCTACCGCTAAATCAGTTCTTACACTTACCATATGGCCTCTTCCTTTCCACATGTATTTTAATTATAGTTTTTCCAATAATATTATTCATATTCTTATTAAATTAGAGGTAAATTCTACTTGAAGTACTCTAAAATTAATGATATAATAACCTTTGTTAATAATTTAGACTCATATGCAGATTTCCCCAAAGCTGCTGAGACCCTATAAAAATACAAGGGGGTGAAAAAATGGCAAATATAAAATCAGCTCAAAAGAGAATAAAGGTTATTGAAACTAAAACTTTAAGAAACAGAATAGTAAAATCAGCTTTAAAAACTAACATAAAGAAGTTTTTAACTGCTATTGCTACTGGAAACGCTGAAGAAGCAAAAGTTGAATTTAAAGCAACTGCTAAAGCATTAGATATGGCTGCTTCAAAGGGAGTAATACATAAAAATAAGGCTGCTAGAACTAAATCAAGATTAGCTGCAAAATTAACTGCTTTAAATGCTTAATAAATAAACCGGTTTTTTATAACCGGTTATTTATTTTGTTAAATTTATGCTGTTATAGTTTCTATAATTAATAATTCCATTTCAGTTTTTTTATCTAAAGAAGAACTTTTTATCTTCTCCTCTACATTTAAACATATGTATAAAGCTCCCTTTATCTGCTTTAGTGTAAATTTCTTACTTTGTCTAATTAATCTTTCAATTATAAAATTAGGTAGTTTAATTTTAGATGCTATAAAATTTTTATCTTTACCATCTTCAATATACTGTTTTATATTATAAAGTAATTTAAATTGTCTCTCTATCATATATATTATTACTGGTATATCTTCACCTTTATATATAAGCTCATTTAGAACTTTTAACGCATCTTTAACTTTTTTATCTCCTATAAAATCTACTAAATCAAATATATCGTCATCATTCTTTTTAGGATACATAGCATATATATCTTCTCTTTTTATGTCTCTATCTATAGTATAACAACATAGTTTTTCCACTTCATTTTCTAATATACCCATATCATTAGGTATATTAGAACAAAACAATTTTAACTCTACATTTCCAATGTTTTTATCTTTCTTATCAAATATGCTTTTAACCTTCATTTCAAGTGCTTTTCCATAAATCTTATCTGCTTTTATCACTGTGCACTTACTGTCTAATGCATATATTTTTTTACTAGGCTTTTCTCTTTTATTTTTGAATATATAATAAAATATCAATATACAGGATTCAGGAACAGATTTTACATATTCTTTTAATTCATTAAATAATTTTTTCTTATTGTTATCTTCCCCTTCATCTAAAAAGTTTGATCTATATACTAACACAACCTTTTTATCACTCATAAAAGGAAGAGTTTCACAAGCATTTATAACTTTATCAAAACTATCTAAAGTATTTCCATCAATTTTAACATAGTTTAAGTCTATAAAATCTTTATTTAACACTGTTTCTAATAAATTTTTAATATTTTCTTTTATTAACTCTTCATCTATACCACAAAATATATAACAATTATCTATATTATTTTTCTTTAATTTTTCTTCATACTGAGTTAAATTTATCATAAATTCCACTTAAATAAGTGGTGTTCACCTCCATTTAAACTAAAATCTTTCTTATAAACTTTGCCAAATATAATTTTATATAATATCTCTTTATTTTGGCTTCTATCAATTATATCATAGTATATATATTTTCCTTTAATATTTTTTACTGCTATACTATTTATTTTTCTATCATCATCTATAATTTTCACTACTGAATTATTAGTTGTAATTACAATACTATCTTCTTTATTAGTAATAATTTTATTAACATTATACTTTTCTTTTAGCTTAATAACATCTTTTCCTTTTTCTAAATCATAATTGCATATCATTAAACAATTTATATTATACTTTATAATTGCTGAGCTCATTTTCTCATCATTTATAATATATATCTCAGGAAATATAGTATAATAACTAATAAATAAAGTTGTTACAGCCATTACAGGTAAATACTTAAATTGTTTTTTCCCATACTTAATCATTACATAACTAAAATATATGATTATTAAACATATTCCTTCTTTCCCACCTAAATTGATCATAGGTGGACATATTTTTAATAAAATATAATTAGCTCCTTCTATTCCTATAGTTAAATTGTATAATAATATATTAATTACACTAAATAAAAATTTAAAATTAATAGCTAATAATGCAAAATTCCCTACTATTATTACTACACTATATAAAGGAAGTAAAAATAAATTACCAATTATAAACCCAAGACTAAAATCCTCTAAAGTAAAAGCTATATAAGGTAATGTAAATATTTGAGCACTTAAAGTAATACTTAAAGAATCGTTTATTTTACTAGGAAGGTAATATAATTTCTTTCTTATTTTATTATAATATAATATAATTCCTAATGTTGAAAGAAAAGATAACATAAATCCTATTTCCATAAAAGAATAGGGCTTTATAAATAAAATTAATAAAAAAGCTAATGAAATAGCAGATATACTATCATAATTTTTATATACTATTTTAGAAAACTTTAAAATTACTATCATTATAAAGGCTCTTAAAGTAGAGTATCTTAAGCCAGTAAATACTACATATAAAAAAGATAGTATTATACCTAATTTCACCCCTCCTAGTATTTCTAATATTTTATATACTATAGATAAATGAAATCCCGATACACTTACTGCATGTATTACTCCTAATTTTTGAAATTTATTTTTTTCTTCTATAGTTAATAAGCTAGTATCTCCAAAACACAATGACATAACTAAGGCTTTTTTATTATCATCTAATCTTTTAGAAAACTCATATTTAATTCTTTCTTTTAAACAATAACAATTATATATAAAGTCTTCATTACAATTTTCATATTCATCTATAAAATAATTCCCTATTATACCCTTATCATAAATTATGTTTTTTTGGAATTTGCCTTTAGCTTTTATTTTTCTGCCTTCTTTTAAATTTTTTGTATTTCCCTTTAATAATATATTTCTTCCCTTTAGTTTTCCTATTGTGCAATACCTTTTTACTTCTACTACTCTTATTTTTTCACAATTACTTGGCAAAAAATAAAAATACATATTAAAACTTATAATTCCACATAATACAAAAGTAGCATTTATTAATGTAAACATTTTTGTATTTGTAAAATAAATTACATATAAAAAAGATGCAGCTACAACTGCACCTATTATTAGGCTATTTCTGAAAATAAGAGAGGAAAGAGAACCTATAAAAAAAGAAAGTGCATAAAATACAAGTGGCTTATTTATATTCATAATATGTTTTTAAAAACCTTTAAATTTTATGCCCTTTTAGGTTCATTTAACTCCACTGTTATTTTCACCCTGTGGATATCTGAATTCAAATCTATGTCTTTTACTTCTGGCATAACATCTCTTCCTCTATATTTGAAATAATAATCAGCTAAATTTTGAGCAGAGTCTAATGATAAAGAAGTATATTTTAAAAGGTATTGCTCTTCTGGTATATCTAGAAATATTGTATTACTCCCCATTATTATTGTTTCAAATACACTTTCAACCATAGAAAATACACCTCCATGTTACTATTTTGTCCAATAACTTGGAGGTTTAAACTGCAAAATATTTCTTTTTATACTTTACTATTTAAATTTATTCATATTGCTCTTGTTTATGAATAATTTTCCCAAAGATAATTATAGCAATATACACAAATACCATTATTATTGGCATTTTCCATAAATTTATATTAAATAGACTAAATACATTAATTTTATTTATAATTATAATAGGAATTATTTGAAACAATATATTAACTACTGTAATTACATTTGAAACTTTATTCTTAAAAAAATATCCTTCAGAATAAACAAGAGAATAAATTATTAAACTTATATTCAATATGAATAATGATATTGTACTTTTAATTTCTAAGTTTAAGTCTGTATTTAACTTTAGAGCTATAAATGCTGTTAAAGCTACAAAGGCAGATTTTAAAACTATACTCCCAATATTATCTTTTAATATATAATCATCTATTATATCTGGTCTATAATCAATATTTTCATTTTTATAATCCAACATTATAGCAATGGAAGCTAACATAACAGTAAAACTATTTATCCATAGCATATTTAAAGACATTAAAGAATATTTATATCCAAATAAATTAGTTAATGCAACATAAATGAATTCACAAAAACTAGAAACAAGTATATATATAATAACCTTCTTTATGCTATTTATAAATTTTCTAGAAAGCTCTATTATATTTAGCGTATTGCTAAAGCTTCTTTCTATTAATATAATATCCGATAATTTTTTCACTATATTACTATTACCTGTAGAAATACCAACATTGGCAATTCTTAAATAAGGTAGATCTGTAATTCTAGCTCCAGACATTAAGATTTTATGCTTGTGTTCCTTATAAAATTTAGCAATTTTAACTTTTTGTTTAGCTCCTATCCTAGAAAATACACCTATGTTTTCTACAATCTTTTCAAAATCTTCTTCTGGCATATTATCTATTTCTACACCAGATAATATTTTCTTATTTTTTCCAACCATGCTTATATTCCTACCAAAAGCTTCTGCAGCTATTTTATTATCTTCTGTAATTATTATTGGTTTTATATGCATAGCTCTACAATTTTTAATTAAATTATCAGCATTAGCTTTCAAAGGATTTTTAAATGCCATTAATCCAACAAAAACTAGATTACTTTCTATATTTTCTTTAAGGCTTGGCTCATAATTAAAACTTCTATAAGCAAAAGCTATTGAAGACAATCCTTCTTTAGACATAATTATATCTGCGTTTTTAATTTTCTTTATGTCTTCTTCTGTTATTTCTTTCTCTATACCACTTTTTACTATATGAGTACATTTATTTAATAGCACATCTACTGCACCTTTTACATTAGCTCTATAATTATCTTCTACTTTATTAATAGTAGTCATAATTCTTCTTTCTCTATCAAATGGAATTTGAAAAATTCTTTCTTGTCCTACTTCTATTCTTTCTTTACTCATTCCAACATCAAAGGCAAATTTTGAAATACCTATTTCTACTAAATCATTTTTATTATTAATAAAATCTCCATTTATTACTTTAGTGTCATTACATAATAATCCTATTTGTACCATTCTCTCTATAATATGATTATTTTCATTTTCTTCATCTAATGTTACCTGTGAGCTTTCTATTATATTTTCATTTGCATATAGCTTATCTATATCCATAGTATTCTCTGAAATTACTCCAACTTTATCATCACATATTAAAGAAATCTGTGATAAATTCTGTATTACAGATAAATTTTTAAAGTATACTCCTTTTTTTCTAAAATACTTTAAAAGTATGTACCCTATTATAACCAATATAAGAAATATGTTTTCAGGTATAAAAGCTATTAGCAAACACCCTAAATTATATAATATGTAATTTAGCTTTTCCTTTGAAACAATATTAAAAATAGTAAAGACTGATGTAGCTATAATAGCTATAACACTTAAACTATTCATTAATTTTTGCAATTTACTTTCTAAAAGATGTTTCTCCGTTTTTTCTTCAAAAAGCATACTCAATATATTGGCTATTTGAGTATTCATTCCTGTTGCTATTGCTATAGCAGTAGCATTGCCGTCCATTATTACAGAAGACTTAAATAACAAATTTTTCATTTCACTTAAAGAAATTTCATTATCCTCAATTTTAGTAGAATACTTTTCTACAGTATATCCTTCTCCTGTAACTGCACCTTCTTTAACTTTTAATGAATTGCTTTCAATTATTCTTAAATCTGCAGGAACTATATCTCCTTTATTTAATACAACTATATCTCCTACTACTAAATCCTCAGATAAAATTTTCACTTCTTTTCTGTTTCTTATTACAATAGTATATTTAGATTCTAACTTTTGAAGTTCCATTAAATTTTTTTCTTCTTTATATTGGGAATTTGTTAAAAAAAATAAATTTAAAAATAAAATAAAAAGCAAAACAGTAAAAGCTTTCACATCTCCAACATAGAAAAATATACCTAAAGTAATTAAAAGTAATACTATCCACATTCTACCGAATTGTCTAATAAAGATTGATATAAAATTTTTACTTTTAGGAATTTCTATAATATTTTTACCATATAAACTTTGAATTTCTTCAACTTTATTGTCGCTCAGTCCACTATATATATTACTATTTAATTTTTTCACAATATCATTCCAGCTATTACTATACCATTCAGTCATATACTATTACCTCCACAAATTATATGGTCTTTAATATTTATCATATGGGAATTTTATTCATAAGTAAATATATTAATTAAAATTTCACATAAATTACTTATAAAAAGCAGTGATATATTCACTGCTTTTTATAGTATTTCAATACTTACATTTTCTGAAACAGCATCTGTATTATTTTCTATATAATCTATTACATTTTGTATGACACTATTAGCGTGTCTTGTACTATTGCTAACACAGGCTATCCCAAGAACTATAGATTGATGTATATCCTGATTTTCAATTTCTACAATAGATACATTAAACTTATTTCTTACTTTTGTAGTTAAACTTTGAACTATCATTCTTTTTTCCTTTAATGAATGTGCCCAACTAGCTCTTAAATATATTTTCCCTGTGCCTATAATCACAATATATCTCCTACCTTTTAATTGTATTTACTAATATTGTTTATCTAAATCTACTAAATTCACCAATCGTTCATTATTTGCCATTCGTTTTAAATTATTTATAAAAATATCTATTGCTCTTTCCATATAAAGCGCAGAATGCCCTGCTTGATGTGGAGTAATTATAACATTATTCATTTCCCAAAGTGGACTATTTTGAGGTAAAGGTTCTTTATCAAATACATCTAATGAAGCTGCTTTTATTATTCCCTCTTTCAGAGATTGAATTAAAGCTTTTTCATCTACTAGTTTACCTCTTCCTATATTAATAAAATAAGCATCTTTTCTCATAGACTTAAATACTTCTAAATTAAACAATCCTGCGGTTTCCCTTGTTAAAGGCAAAGCTACAACAACTATTTGTGACTGACCCAATACTTCCTTTAGACTATCTATAGAATACACTTCATCTACATATTCTACAGAAGTAGGATTATTTTTTATGCCTAAAACTTTCATATCAAATACTTTAGCTTTCCTAGCAATTTCTTTACCTATTTTCCCTAAGCCTATTATAACCATGGTCTTTCCTGAAAGCTCTTCTATTGGTTGTTCCATCCAGAATTTATTCATCTGCTGTTTGTATAGAATATTTAAGCTCTTTGTCAAAAATAGAAGTGTAGCAAAAACATACTCTGATATAGGTATTGCATGAATCCCTCTGGAATTAGTCACCTTTATATTTCTTCCCTTTATATATTCAAATGGTAATCTATCTACTCCAGCAGCTAACACATGTATCCATTTTAATCTTTTTGTTTTTTTAATTCTTTCTTCTGTAAAATCTCTAGTATCTCCCCAACCTATTAATATATCAGCGTCTTCTAATTCTTTATCCCCTTTTTCAAAAGCACCTTTACTTAGCGTAATAACTTCATTTTCTCCATTTTGTCTAATACTATTAATAAATTTTTCTTCTAAATTATCATATATTAATATTTTCAATTTAATATCTCCTTAGTTTAAATTAATCTAAAATTTACATATCCCATAATAATTTATCGTATATTTGTATATATTCATTAGCAGATTTATTCCAACTATTATCTATTTTCATGGAATTTATCATCAAATTATTCCAAACACCTTTATTATAATAAAAATTTAGGGCTCTTTTTATAGTATATAACATATCATGTGCATTATAATTAGTAAAAGAAAATCCATTTCCTTCTCCAGAAAATTCATTATAAGAATTCACTGTATCTTTTAATCCACCTGTTTCTCTCACTATAGGCAAGCTTCCATATCTCATAGCAATAAGCTGTCCTATTCCGCAAGGTTCAAATTGAGATGGCATCAAGAACATATCTGAAGATCCATATATTTTCTTAGCTAATTCATTACTAAAAAAGATATTACTAGAAACTTTCTGAGGATAAATTTGAGCATAATATCTAAAAGCCTCTTCAAATTTATTCTCCCCTGTTCCTAATACTACTAACTGTACATTTAACTTCATTATCTCTTCCATTACATAGCATATTAAATCCATACCTTTTTGGCTTGCTAATCTAGATACTATGCCTATCATAGGTATATTCATATCAACAGACAACCCTAATGATTTTTGTAATTCCAGTTTATTTTTCCATTTATCTTCTATATTATTTTCATCAAAATTAAAATATAAGTCCTTATCATATCTAGGATTAAACAAATCATAGTCTATTCCATTTATAATTCCATATAATTTGTAACTTATTTCATTTAAAAGTCCGTGAAGTCCTTCACCATAATTTTGCGTTCGTATTTCCTCACTATAAGTTTTACTCACTGTAGTTACTATATCAGAATATATTATTCCACCTTTCATAAAAGAAATTTTATCATAGTACTTTAAACTAGATTCAGAAAAGTAATTATCTCCTAATCCTAATAACTCTACAAGTATTTCCTTGTTAAATATTCCCTGATACTGAAGATTGTGTATAGTAAATAAAGTTTTTATATTGCTAAAAATATGGTTCCCTTTATATTGTTCTTTAATCAATAATGGAATAATTGCAGTATGCCAATCATTGCAATGAACTATATCCGGCTTAAAATCTCCCATGAACTTAATGCTCTCTACTACACCTCTTGAAAAATAAACAAATCTTTCCCCATCATCATAATATCCATAAGCTCCATCACTTCTTTTAAAATAATATTCATTATCTAAAAAATAAAATGGGATGCCATCCTCCTCTAAATATAATAATCCTCCATATTGATTTCTCCATCCAACCGGTATAGAAAAACTAGAAATTTTACTCATTCTATCCTTATATTTTTGAGGGATACTTTCATAATTTGGCATCATTACTCGAATATCTATTCCAAGTTTTCTTAAAGCTTTTGGTAAAGCATATGCTACATCTGCTAAACCACCTGTTTTCATAAATGGATCTACTTCAGAGGCTACAAAAAGTACTTTCATTTTTAATACCTCCTAACCTAATATGCTTTTTTCTATAACTACTGGAAATTCACTATCACCTTTCAATTCTTTTCCCTTTTGTATAATATTATTTTTATCTATAATAACATTTTTTAAAATAACATTTTCTTCTATTTTACTTCCCTGCATTATTATACAATTTTCTAATACAGATCCTTTTCCTATTTTTACTCTTCTTCCTATGATACTATTTTTTACTGTTCCATTAATTAAACAACCATTTGCTATTAAAGAATTATGGATGCTTGAACATTCCCCATATTTTGTTGGTGGTTCATCTTTTACTTTTGTATAAATGAGTCCATTCTCATAAAACAATTCTTTTCTTATATTTTCATTTAGCATATTCATATTAGCTTTAAAATAAGAATTTATTGAATTTACACAATTTAAATATCCATTAAACTTATAAACATTTGTATTTAATAATTTAATATTGTTTTCTATATAATCTTTGATACTTTTTTCACATCCAGTTTGTAAGCATTTAGTTATTAATTTTATCAGAAATTCCTTTTTCATAATAAACATTTCCATAAATACATTTATTTTATCTTCTTTACCTATGTTTTTCCCAATACTCAACACTTTATTATTTTCACCAATATTAATTGTATGACATCCAAGAAAATTATTTTTTCCATCATGAACAGATTTATATATTAAAGTAATATCTTTTTGTGATTCCTCATGGCATTTAGCTGCTTCCTTAAAATTTATGTTACAAATCATACTTGAAGAAGCCATTATAACATATTTCTGTTTGCTTCTTGAAAAATATTCCATATTATTTATTAAACATTCTAAGTTTCCATCACAAGATGCCATATGTCCAAAATTAAAAATAAATAAACCATTTATTTTTCTATCTAAATCCCAAGGTTTTCCTGAACCTAAATGGTCTAATAAAGATCTTGATTTTGTTTTACCAAAAACCCCTACGTTTGTTATGCCTGAATTAACCATATTAGAAAGTATAAAATCTATAATTCTATATCTCCCCCCTATGGGTATAGAAGCTAGTGGCCTCCCCAACGTAAGAGGTCTTATATTACTTTCTTCTTCATATAAACTTAAAACTCCCATATACTCTTTTAACATAGGATTCATCCTCTCTATAGTATTTTTTCTCCTTTACTAATTACAGTTATACTATTTTCATTGCCAACTACTGTGTTATTGCTTATTATTACACCATCTCCTACTATGGCTTTTGTTATAACAGCATTATCTTCTATTGTACAATTTGACATTATTACTGAATCCTTTACCCTCACATTCTTGCCTATGAAAACCCCCGCAAAAATAACTGAATTAGTTACTTCTCCATGTATTGTACACCCCTCAGTTATTAATGAATTATTAATAACTGCTTCTTCACTTACATACTGAGGAGGTCTCACAGGATTAACAGAATAAATTTTCCAATCCCCATATAGGTCTAAATCTACAGCATCATTGATAAGATCCATATTGGCTTCCCAATAACTTTCTATAGTCCCAACATCCTTCCAATATCCTTTAAAAGAATATGCATATAATTTCTTATTACTATTTAACATATTAGGAATTATATTCTTGCCAAAGTCATTATTAGAATTAATATCATTTTCGTCATTTTTTAAAAACTCTTTTAATAATTTCCAATTAAATATATAAATTCCCATGGAAGCTAAATTGCTTTTAGGTTGTTTAGGCTTTTCTTCAAACTCATAGATTCGTCCATCTTCTTTAGCATTCATTATTCCAAACCTACTTGCCTCTTCCAAAGGAACTTCTATTACAGCAATAGTTACATCTGCATTTTTCTCTTTATGATATTCCAACATATTTGAATAATCCATCTTATAAATATGATCTCCGGATAATACCAAAACATATTCTGGGTCATATTCATCTATAAAATTTATATTTTGATAGATTGCATTAGCTGTTCCTTTATACCAATCCCCCCCGTCCTTTGTCTGATATGGTGGCAATAATGTTACTCCTCCATTAGTCCTGTCTAAATCCCATGGAACTCCTATTCCTATATGAGAATTCAAGCTCAAGGGTTGATACTGTGTAAGAATTCCTACAGTACTTATTCCTGAGTTTGAACAATTGCTTAGTGTAAAGTCTATAATTCTATACTTTCCACCAAAGGGAACTGCTGGCTTAGCATTTTCTTTTGTAAGTGTTCCTAATCTAGTTCCTTGTCCACCAGCTAATATCATTGCTACTATTTCCTCTTTTTTCATTATACCCCACCACCTTTATAGTAATTACTCACTTAATATATATTTTAACAAAATTTTCAAAAGTTTTCTAGTTTTCAAACCTTTAATTCTTTTCTTAAAACATACATTTAAAGATATATGAATTATTGATAAAATTTATACAATAATTTCAAAAAAATATTATATGAATATTTAAGATTAATTTAAGAATTTTGATAAAAAACTTTAAGAATTATGCATTATTATGATAATATAATGACATAATAAACTTAGGAGGTAAAAATGGAAAGAATAAAAAATAACTCCATTCACTTATTAGCATTATTATCTATCCCTATAATAAATATATTTTACGGATTACTAAATAATAGTGAAAGGGGGTCATTTAGTCTTGTTACAGAAATAGATAAAAACATACCCTTTATGAAGGAATTTATAATTCCTTATATAATGTGGTATCCTTATATATTTATTATTTTTCTATATTTATGTTTAAAAAATTTAAATACTTATTATAGAACTCTCATAAGTTTAAATATAGGTTTGATTATATGCTATATAACTTACTTTTTATTTCAAACTACAGTACCAAGACCTCATTTGTATGGTAATGACATATTTATACAATTAACAAAGTTAATATATAGATTTGATAAACCCTTTAATTGTTTTCCAAGCATTCATGTTCTTACTTGCTATTTAATGATTAAAGGCATAAACTTTCAAAGTAATTGTAATAAATTTACCAAATTATTTGTTTACATTACTTCTATTACGATAATCATTTCTACTCTTTTTGTTAAACAACATGTTATCATGGATTTAATATCAGCTATAGCATTAGCTGAATTAATCTTTCATATCGTAGGAAAATTCAATTGGAAATTTTTGTTTATTCCAGATACAGAATAATAAAAAGCATGGAAAAAACTCCATGCTTTTTAACTTTACATATTTTTCACTTTATCTTGTAACCATACCTTAATACAATTTATCATAATTTCTTCTTCTTTATTTCCATGAACATCATCTAATTTATTTTTAATTTCATCAATATGCAAATTTATACCTTTTAGGGAATCTTTTATTTTTTCTATTAATTTTACATTCATAAAATCAGAATATATATTAACTTTATATACTTTTGAATCCTTTAATATAAAGCCTATGTCTATTTCACCAAAAGAAAATCTTTTAGTAAAATTCACATTAAAATTAGGACTTTCTCCAAATATCCATTTCCATGAAGAGTATCTTTTCACTAATTGTTCAACTTCATCTTTTTCTAAGGAAAGCTGAAGTTGTTCTATTTTACCATCATATACCTTGGAAAAACTTTTTTTAATAGAATGTATAACTTTCTCTAAAGTAATGCTTTCTATAATATCAGATAAATTTACAACTCTAGATCTTATAGAATCAATTCCTTTTGATTCTATTTTTTCTTTAGATACCTTAAGATACTTATTAAGCTTATTCAAATCGCTATTAACTAATAAAGTACCATGATGATAAGCTTTATCATTATCAAAATAAAAAGCATTCCCTGAAAACTTTTTATTTTCTATTGTAATATCATTTCTTCCTGTGAACTCCGCTTTAATCCCTATATCTTTTACAGCCTGTAATATAACCTGTAATTGTTTTTCTAAATTATATAATTCTTCTCTCATTAAAAATGTAAAATTTAAATTTCCTAAATCATGAAAAACCGCTCCGCCTCCAGATAATCTTCTAGCTATTTTAATTTCATCTTCTTTTAAATTTGAAATTATACATTCTTTCCAAGGATTTTGATTTTTACCAATAACAACAGTACTTTGATTTTGCCATAGATATAGAATAACTTCATTTTCCTTTATATTGTTTAATAAATATTCTTCTAAGGCTAAATTATAATAAGGGTCTACTCTATCTGATTTTATAAATTTAAGTTTGCAATCATTCTGCAAAATGTATTGCACCACCTTCTGTTGATAAAGTTGCTTCATGTATTGCTTCTGCTGTAGTAGGATGTGCATGTATTGCTTCTATAATATCTTCTGAACTTAAACCTTTACTTATGGCTAAAGTAACTTCTCCTATTAAATCTGAAGCATGTGGTCCTATAATACTACCTCCTATTATTTCTCCAGTATCTTTATCCTTTATAATTTTCACAAAACCTCTACTTTCTCCTAAAGTCATAGCTTTTCCATTGGCTGAAAAAGGGAATTTACCTGTTTCTATATTCCTATTCTCTTCCTTCGCAATTTTTTCTGTTATTCCTACAGTAGCTATTTCTGGCTCAGTAAATATAACGCTAGGAACAGCATTATATTTCATATGTTTATTTTCTCCTAGGATATTTTTTATAGCTATTATTCCTTGATGGGATGCTACATGTGCTAACTGCATTTTATTAGTCACATCTCCTATAGCATATATATTAGGAATATTTGTTTGTAATCTGTTGTTGACTTTTATTCCTTTGCCCTTTTCATTCAATTCAATATTCAAATTTTCTATACCTATATTTTCAAAAAAAGGTTCTCTGCCTATAGACATTAAAACACTATTACAAGAAATATATTTAAAATCTCCATTTTGGCTAAACTTTACTATACACTCTTCTCCTTCACCTTCTAATATTTCCTCTACTTTGCATCCTGTATATAATTTTATTCCTTTTTCTTTAGCTATATTTGTTATTTTATTAATTATATCTTCATCTAGAGCCGATAAAATATTATTAAAATATTCTACAATATATACTTCTACTCCCATATTAGCATATATGAAAGCAAACTCCATTCCTATAACTCCTCCGCCAACAATCACCATTTTCTTTGGTAATTTCTTTAAATCTAAAGCCTCTTCACTAGTAATAACATTTTTTAATTTAGCTCCTTTTATAGGCAAATAAGATGTTTTAGATCCAGTAGCAATCACTATATTTTTAGCTTTAACTATGATATCTTCATCTACTTGTAAAGTAGTAGTATCTATTAGCTTACCATTACCTTTTATAAAGGTTACTTTATGTTTATCTAATAAGTATTCTATTCCACTGACCAAACTTTCTACAATTCTATTTTTCCTTTCTAATACTTTTTCCATATCTATATTATAGTTTTCTACCTGTATACCAAATTTCTCTGAATTTTTCACATTATTATATACTTCAGCTGAACGAACTAAAGCTTTAGTAGGTATACATCCTCTATTTAAACATGTTCCTCCTACCTTATCTTTTTCAATTAATATTACTTTGGCTCCTGATTTAGCTCCTTGTATAGCTGCTACATAACCTCCTGGACCTCCTCCAATAATTGCAATATCTCCTTCTAAAGTCTTTTTACAACACCTATTTTCTAATTTCACTGCAAAATTTTCTTTGTCACACATAAATTCTTCACATTCATCTTCATTGCTTAATTTCATTAATATATCTCCAATTTTCACAGTAGATCCTTCTTCTACTTCTATACTAGTAAGTTTTCCTTCTATTTTTGATTTCACTGGTATATTACCTTTTTTCCCTTCAACCTCTAGTAATATATCTCCAACTTTTATACTGTCTCCAATATTTTTATGCACTTTGCCAACTTTACCTTCTTTAGTCCCTGGTGATAATTTTTCTAACTTAATTTCAGTAATCATATATATTCCTCCCATAAAATATAAAAATAATTGCTATACTAATTATTAGTATAGCAATTATTTTTATAAATTCCAATATACTTATTATAATTAAGTTATAAAATTATTTCTTAACCTCTTCTACATTCTCTTTCATCTTTTCTAAAACCTTTTTAAAGATTCCTATTTCTTCTTCAGTTAATCCTTTTGATGCTAACTTACTCATCTTTTCCCCTTCTGGCATAATTTTTTCTCTTAATTCTTTTCCTTTTTCAGTTAAAACCAAATGAATTATTCTTCTATCATTTTCATCTCTTTGTCGAATTACATATTCATCTCTTTCCATTCTATCAATTAGTCTAGCCACTGAAGAAGCTTTAATATCCATTTTTTCTGCTAATTCACTTTGACTTATATTTTCGTATTTCCCCATAAAATATAATGCAATCCATTGAACTCTTGTAATTCCAAGCTTGCTTAATCTATCATTGAAACATTCTGCTATTCTTTTAGCTGAACTATTAGTAATAAATGCTACACAAGTATCTATATCAAACATATTATCACTTCTCTCTATATTTTAATAACTTTAATATTATTTTAATCCAGTTGACCCAAAACCACCAGCACCTCTTTCACTTTCAGAAAGAATATCTTTTTCGCACACTTCCACTTTATATGTAGGTTTAATAACCATTTGAGCTATTTTCATATGCTTTTCAACTATAAAAACTTCTTTTCCATGATTTATTAATATTACACCAATTTCTCCTCTATAACCTTCATCTATGGTCCCTGGAGTATTTAGTACCGTTATAGAATGTTTTAATGCTAATCCACTTCTCGGTCTTACTTGTGCTTCAGTATCCTTTGATAATTCAATACTTATACCTGTATGTATTAATGCAGTTTCTCCAGGTTCTATGGATTTATTTTCAATAGAGTATAAATCCATTCCTGCATCTCCTTCATGAGCATAATTAGGCACAATAGCATCTTCATTTAATTTTTTAACAAATAGTTTATACATAATCTTTCTCCTCCTATGTTTGACTATAAATTTAGTTCTAAATATAAATTAAGAAATTTTTAGCTTCAACTAATACCTATAATATAAAAACTAACGTTTATATATTGTATTATGTATTAATATTTTTATCAATATAAAATTTAAATCAACATAAAAAAAGAGCCTAAAGCTCTTTTTAAAAAACATTATATATAAATATAGGTTTAAATACTGTATCATCTGAAGAAAGAATTATTTGTATATTCTTATCTAAATCAAAGAAAAAATATCCAACCGCATTATCATTATTATATAATGCAAACTTAGTAAATTCTTTATCTGGAGCTTTTTCTTTAAAAGCGTGTATTTTATTACAAAATACCATACCTTGATTATTTCCAACGAAAAATATGGCTCCCATAGGGAAATTAAATTCCATCTCTTGCCCTGGTTTATATTCCAATATCTGCTCTAAGTCTCCATATTTAAATTCTATTTTTTTACTCATGTAAAATACTCCACCTTTCTGTGTTTTATTAGATATATAAACTAGTAAATTAATTTTCATATATTTTCACACAAGTTTATCCATATAACATTATTCTACAAGGTGAAGTAATCTTCCTCTTTTTTATATAGTTTAAATATTATATTTATAAATTTTTATTTTTATTATTATGTTTTTTCATTTCATCTACATGAATAATATCAGGATTGGAACTTTTTTTATTTCCTCTTTTAGATTTCTTCTTATCTTCTCTATGCATGTTACCACACCTCCCTTATAATTTTATTTTTAACTCCAAACTATTTTTTATTCCTGAAAAGTATGTATTATAAAAAAAAGCCCCGCCTTAAGCGGGACAAAATGAAGAGGTTATCTATAGATATATTATTACCATTTTTCATAATTTTATAATACTATTTTTGATACCAAAAATAAAAAACCTTGAAATTTCAAGGTTTTAATTGGAGCAATTGATACTCATGCATATAGATATTTAGATTTTAAATATTATATTTTCTTCTTTTCCAACTTTAATTCCATTTTTAGCTTTTTCTAAAAGCTTTTCTATTTTAGTCATATCAGGTTTAAAATAAACAGTATTATTTATTATTTCAGGAGACTTAATCTTAAAATATTTAACAATAATACTTATTCTTTCCATAACTTCTTCTGTAGTAAAATTATAATTTTTTCCATTGTCTAAACTAGTTATTGCTAATAACATAAGTAACCTTACTATATTATCTTTACATTTAAAATATATATCTTTATTTACAGCAATAAGTACAATACTCCTAACTTGTAAAAAATCCAATTGATTATTATAAGAGAAAGTATCATTAATATTTTTTATGTATTTAGCAAAATTCTGAGAATCCAGAATTTCTAATTCTTTATGATTAAAATGAATCATTAATTTACCCCCTCTATACCATTATATACCTGTCATACATTCATATATTCTACGTCTGTAATAAAATTCCTCCTATTTTTTTTAATATTATCAATATAAAATTAATTTTTCAACAATTTAATTTTGAATTTAATACAATATAAATTTACAAAAAAATAAACACCAACTTATGCTGGTGTACTACTATAATATTTATATATAAGCTTGTCTAATTCTTGACTCAATTTAAGAACTTCACCCCTACTTAAAGTAGTTTCTTTTGTAACTAATTCATTTAGCTTTTGCCTTAATAACTCTATCATCTCCAACTTTCTCATCCCCAATGTTTTATTATTAAATACATATGTTATTATATCTCACAAGAATATCTGCATCAATCTATATGGAAATAGTTTGAATATTAAATTAAATCTATTTTTATATATTATTATTCTATTTATGACAAATTTTAAGCATATCTTCAAAAAATATGTCTTATAATGATTTTTCTTAAGATATTTAATCTAAATAAGCAGCTGCAATATATAAAACATTACAGCTGCCCTCAAATTTAACTTTTTATTTATGTGGCGGGAGCATGTGGGAATCGAACCCACCCATGATGTTATTAGCACCACAACACAGTTTTGAAGACTGGTAAGCACACCAGCACTTATCTACTCCCAAATATTATCTATAATTTTATACGAATGTTTCTTTTAAGTCAACACTATATAAAATTCTTTTATCCCCTATTCTCTTAGTTAATTTAATACTATCAAAGTGTTCTATTATTGCTAATGCATATTTTCTACTAGTATTAAGAATATCTCTAAATTCTGCTAATGTAATATTACCATTTTTATTAATAGTATCTATAATTATTCTTTTTGCTTTATAATAATTACTACAAGAAAGAACTATATCTTCACTAATTATTATTATATCCTTATTTTTTATTAGAGAATAATATATTATGTTAAATATTTTTTTATTATTTTCTTTTTCCAATATTTCTTCATACTTTGGTGGTGAAAACCCTGCTTCATTATATATTTCTATTAATCCTTTGGCTTTTTCTTTCCAATAAATATTATGAATATATCTAATATTGTTATCTATACATATTTCTATAATTTTTCCTTTGTCTTTTAATTTATTAATTTCCTTTTTTAACACTTCATCATCAATATCTAAATGTTTTTGTATTAAATTTTTATCTGGTACTTGCTCTGTAAATTTTTTAATAACATTTTCTAATATTTCTTCCACATTTCTATTTTCTTTAATCTTTAATTCATTTATGTAATCTTTATCAAACCTTTTTGCTTTTTTACTTACAGGATCTATAATAATTCCTCCACCAATAGTATACATAGGTGAATAATTTCTTATAATAAATCTGTCCTCACTTTTACAAGCTATAGGACTTTCAAGTTTTAACTGAACATAAACACTTTCTCCTGGCCTTATGTCTTCTTTATCAAGTATTACTACTCTACATAGTATTTCTGATGTACCGTGATGTAATCTTACTCTTTGTCTATTTTTCAAAGGCTTGTTATTCTCTTTTAAATAGTGAAGTCTACAATCTATTATTATAGATGATTCCATAGCATTAATAGAAGATATTACATCCCCTCTTTTAATCTCTTTTACTTTTACATTAGATAAATTCAATGCAGTTCTTTGTCCAATTTTAGCAAAATTCACTTTTTGTTCATGTACCTGTATTCCTCTAACTTTACAATTTATCTTTGAAGGATATATCTCTATAGTTTCCCCCTGATTTACCATACCATTTAAAACTGTACCAGTAACCACAGTACCAAAACCACTAACAGTAAAGACTCTGTCTACAGACATTCTAAAATCTTCCTTAATATTCTCTTCTTCTAATTCCTCACTAATATCATCTAAAGCCTTTATAAGTTCTTCTATTCCTTTTTTAGTTACACAGGATACTTCATATATTTTTGATTCTTGAAGAAAACTTTCTTGTATCTCTTTTTTTATTTCATCTTTTACAATATTTATCCACTCTTTCTGAACCAAATCTGTTTTAGTTAAAACTACTATCCCTTTTTTTATATCTAAAAGCTTTAATATTTGTAAATGTTCTCTAGTTTGAGGCATTACTCCTTCATCCGCCGCTATAACCATAAGAACTAAATCTATACTACTTATCCCCGCCAACATATTCTTTATAAACTTTTCATGTCCTGGTACATCGATTATTCCAGCTCTTTTACCACATGGTAAATCTAAGTAAGCAAATCCCAGATTTATAGATATACCTCTTTTTTTTTCTTCTTTTAATCTATCTGTATCCTGTTCTGTTAAAGCTTTTATAAGAGAGGTCTTTCCATGATCTATATGGCCTGCTGTTCCTATAACTATATGTCTCATTTATTATCTTTCTCCGTTTCACCTAAAGCTCATCTATATATTTAAGTGCCTCTAAAATACTATCATAGTCCTTATCCATTATTGTTCTTAAATCCATGATAACTTCATCCTTATTTATTCTAACAATAATAGGTATGTAGTTTTCTCTTAGAAGTCTTTCCATCTCTACTGATTTAAACTTATTACTTTTTATTTTCAATACATAGGTTTCTATTTTTTCCTGTGGCATAGAGCCTCCCCCTACTATTGAATAATCTTCTGCTAAATAAAAACTAAAGTTTTTCAACTTTCTTTTTAACTTTCTTTTCAGTTTTTCTCCTCTAGTCTTATGTAATGTTTTAGAGCTTAAAATCATATGTAAGGTAGGAATATTTTCTATTGCCTGTTCACTGTTCAAATACATTTTTAAAGTGCCTTCAAGAGCAGCTAAAGTCAACTTATCAACTCTTACTGCCCTTGTTAACTGATTCTTTTTTATTTCATCAATTAAACTCTTTTTTCCAACAATGATTCCAGCTTGAGGCCCACCTAACATCTTATCTCCACTAAAAGTTACAATATCTATTCCCTTTTTTATACTTTCCTGAACAGTAGGTTCAAAGCTAACTCCATGTTTAGAAAAATCAATGAACGTGCCACTTCCTATATCCTCAATTATAGGTATATTTCTCTTTTTACCTAACTGTACTAATTCTTCTAAGGAAATCTTCTCAGTAAAACCTATTATTTTAAAGTTAGATGTATGTACTCTTAATAAAACTCCAGTATTTTCATTTATACTATTTTCATAGTCATATAAATGAGTTCTATTAGTAGTACCAACCTCTATTAATTCTACTCCACTGAATTTCATTATATCTGGTATTCTAAACGCTCCACCTATTTCAACTAATTCTCCTCTAGAAACTATAGCTTGTTTATTTTTACATAATGTATTTAAAACTAAAAGTATCGCAGCTGCATTATTATTTACTACCATAGCAGCTTCTGCTCCTGTTAAATACTTAATCAAATATTCTACATATTCATATCTAGATCCTCTTTGTGCTTCTTGTAAATTATACTCCAGATTATTGTAACTTCCTGATACTTCTGCAATTTTTCTAATTGCTTCTTCACATAAAATTGCTCTGCCTAAATTAGTGTGTATTATAACCCCTGTAGCATTAATTACCTTTTTAAGACTCATTGCATTCTTTTTATCTAGATAAAGAAGAACCATCTTTATTATTTCATTCTTTGTTAAACAATTCATTTCTTCTTTAATTATTCTATTTCTATAATAGTCTATACTTTCCCTTACGCACTGAACTATTAAAGTCCTAGGATTTTCATTTAATTTTTGCAATATTACTTCTTCTTTTAAAATCTCATCAACCTTAGGCAGATTTCTTAATAGTTCCTTCTTATTTACCAATATGTTCACCCTTATTCTACTATCAAAATATTTTCTTCTAAAGGAATTACCTCTCCTATAATAGAAGATTCTATTTCTAACTTACCTAATTCTTCTATTATATTTTCACCTAACTCTTTAGATATGGAAAATAAAAGACCTCCCGAAGTTTGAGGATCAAATAATATATCTTCCATCCATTCCAATACATTCATTAAAGAATACTTTCCTTTTAAATATTCTTTATTTCTATAGGCTCCTTCTGGCACAATACCCATTTCAGCATATTCTCTACTTTCCTCTATATAGGGAATCAATTCTTTATAAATTTTAAAACTTACTTTTGATGCCGAAGCCATTTCGTAACTATGACCCATAAGTCCAAAACCAGTTATATCTGTACAAGCTGTTACATCATATTTATTTATAATATCTGCTGCATATTTGTTTAAAGTTGTCATTATTTTTACTGCTTTTTTATAACTTTCCTCTGATGCAAGTCCACCTTTAATTGCAGTATTTATTATTCCAATCCCTAATGGCTTTGTTAAAATTAATATATCTCCAACGTTGCATCCATAATTTCTTAAAACTTTTTTGGGATTAACTTCTCCTGTAACAGATAGTCCATACTTAGGTTCATTATCCTCAACAGAATGTCCTCCCACAACTACAGCTCCTGCTTCTATTACTTTGTCAGCTCCTCCTCTTAGTATTTCTCCTAATATTTCTACTGGTAAGCATGATGGAAAACATACTATATTCAAGGCAACTAATGGTTCCCCCCCCATTGCATAGATATCACTTAAGGAGTTAGCTGCAGCTATTTGTCCAAAAATATATGCATCATCAACTATTGGAGTAAAAAAATCAAGGGTTTGTATAATAGCTGTATCTTCATTTAATTTATACACTGCTGCATCATCGGAAGTTTCTATTCCAACCATTAAATTATTATCTTTCATCTCAGGTAACCTACCTAAGATTTTTGAAAGGGTTTCTGGCCCTATTTTCGCTGCTCATCCAGCTGTTCTAGACATGGATGTAAGTTTAACCATTAAAGTCACCTACTTTCTTAATTTAATTTATAATACTATATTAATTATATATTACCTGTATATTTTTTCAAATACTACTTAAATATTAATCTACTCATATATTAATAAAATTTTCATTTGTTATTATCTTATATCTACTTTATCCTTAAATTTTTCAAAAGTTTTTTCTCCAATTCTTTCTATTTTCTTCAATTCATCTATAGAGTTAAAACCCCTATTTTTTTCTCTATAATCTATTATTTTTTCAGCTGTTACTTCTCCAACTCCTGGAATTGTTTTTAACTCTTCTTTTGATGCCTTATTTATATTTATTTTTCCGTTATTATTTATACTACCTTCTTTGCTATTATTTTTTTCACTTTTAATATCATCATTATTATTTTTCAATTCATCCACATATACATAATCTTCATCTTTCAATCTTTTTGCTAAATTCAATCTATCTTTGTCTGCGTTTTCAGTAAATCCTCCTGCAATTTTAATTCCATCTTCTATTCTACTATTTTCCTTTAATTTATACACTCCAGGCTTTTTAACTTCACCATTCACATAAATAGTAATAGATTTTTTTTCTTCTCCCTTTACAGTATTATCTACGAATATATCCTCTTTTTTATAATTCTTTTCAGGTTTTGATATAAAATATCCTATAAAAATAAAGAATATAAACATAGAAACAAGGACTATGGAACCTATTATTTTTTTCTTTTCTTTCAAAATAATCACTCCTAAGTTATATATTCTTTCTCTTAATTATTGACAATTTTGAAAAAATTAATATCGCACAGAATAAAAATTTTTGATATAATTATTTTTAGCAAAACAAAGGAGGATAACATGAAAAAAACGTTTACTTTATTTACAACTTTATTTATTCTTTTTCTTAGTATAAGTTCGAACTTTGTAAATGCTAAGGATGCCCCACCCAAAGTATCTGCTTATGGAGCAATTCTAATGGATGCTACTACTGGTACAATATTATATGAAAAAAGTATAGATAAACCATATGCGCCAGCTTCTACTACTAAAATTATGACTGCATTACTTACATTAGAAAATTGTAAATTAGATGACATAGTTACTGTAGGAAAAAAACCCCCTTTAGCAGATGGTAGTAAAATATTTATTTACGAAAATGAAAAACTGAAAGTTAAAGATTTATTATATGCTCTTTTATTAGAGTCTGCTAATGATTGTGCAGAAGCTTTAGCTGAACATATAGGCGGTTCTATTGAAAATTTCGCAAAACTTATGAATGAGAGAGCAAAAGAATTAGGATGTAAAAATACAAACTTTGTTAATCCGAGCGGTTTATATGATGACAAGCATAGAACTACTGCTAGAGATTTAGCTCTTATAATGAGGGAGGTTGTAAAACATCCTGAATATACTAAAATTTCTACAGCTATTTCTTATAAAATTGCTCCTACTAACAAGTGTAAAAAAACTAGACCTCTTTGGAATAAAAATAAATTAATCCAAAATTCTTCTACATATTATTATGAAGGTTGTGAAGCTGGTAAAACAGGATATACTATTCAGTCAGAACATTCATATGTAGCTAGTGCAACTAGAAATGATGAAAGACTTATTCTTGCTTTAATTCACGATAAAAACAAAACCTTCTTTCCGGATGCAATAAAGCTTTTTAATTATGGATACAATAACTTTGAATTAGTTAAAATGTATTCAAAAGGTGATATAGTTAGTACATATAACAATAAAGATTTAAATATCAATCTATTGGCTAATGATGATTTTTACTATATAAAAAATAAAAAAGATCCCTCTGAAGCATCAGTAATTTTAGATAAAAAAGATTTATCTTCTTTATCCTTTAAAAAAGGTGATAATATTTCAACTGCATCAATTATTTTAAAGGATAAATCTATAGGAACTTTAAATTTGTCAAGTGATTCAGATCATATTATAACTTCCTATAAATTTTTAAACAATAAGATAACTTCTAGTAAAACTTTAACTATAATTATATCTTTAACATTATGTATAATTGTAATAGCATCAATAATTAAACTAAAAAAAAGAAAAGCTAATAATTAAATTTAATTATTAGCTCTTCTTAAAGTATCAATTAAGTCATGCATATCTTCTGGTAAACTACACTCTAAATTAATGATTTCTCGAGTCCTAGGATGAGGAAATGATAGTTTATAAGCATGAAGGGCCTGCCTACGAATATAATTACTATCATCATAATTCCCTCCATACAAAACATCCCCAAATAATGGATGACCTAAATGACTTAAGTGTACTCTTATTTGATGCGTTCTACCAGTTTCCAAAACTAAACTCACAATTGAACACTTTGAAAATTTTTCTAAAACCCTGTAGTGAGTTACACTTTCTTGTCCTCTATCATCTACTATTCTATTTATACTTCCTTCTCCCGGTCTGTAAATAGGTAAGTCTATTGTTCCCTCTAACTCTTCCATAGCTCCATGCACAACTGCTATATATCCCTTTTGAAAAAATTCTTCTCCCATATCTCTTGCTAATGCCATATGAGAAAATTGATTTTTAGCTATTATTATAAGTCCTGAAGTATCCATATCTAATCTGCTAACTAATCTTACTATACAATTTTCACCTTTACTCTTGAAATAATGCAACAATCCATTTGCTAAAGTACCTGTAGGATATCTTTTAGTAGGATGCACTACCATTCCTGGCTTTTTATTAATAACTATAATATCTTCAT
The DNA here is from genome assembly GCF_017873215.1 of Clostridium tetanomorphum. GTDB lineage: Bacteria > Bacillota > Clostridia > Clostridiales > Clostridiaceae > Clostridium_AO > Clostridium_AO tetanomorphum. Next base: position 170,171 of record NZ_JAGGKA010000001.1, on the reverse strand, counting down.
CTTCATATACTACATCTAAATTCATTTCTTCTGGTTCTATATTTTGACTCTCTTCTTTATCAACACATATTTCCACTAAATCTCCTTGTTTTAATATATGTTTAAGATTAGCTCTTTCTCCGTTAACTTTAATTCTTCCATCTTTTGCAGCGCCTCTTATAAGCCTGCCTGAAAGTTTTAATTCTATTCTTAAATATTCTTTAAGCTTTAATTTATCATCTTTTTCATATTTGAAATTTAATAAACTGCTCATAACTACTCCTAATAATTATCTATTAAAATCTTCTCCTAATAATATAGTTATATTGAAATCTCCTTGTCTATAGTCTTCACTTTCTATATTACTTATATTAAAATCTCTTTTTATTAAATTTATAAACTTTTTATCTATATCTCTTACTATTATTTTTGATTTTGAAGTTTTTTCACCATTTCCAGTTTTTATGTTAGAATATCCTCTTTTTTGCATTTTAGAAGACAAATTACCTGCTAATCCATTTATATTTGTACCATTTAATATTTCAACTTTTATATTACTTCTGTCAAAGTTATCATTCTTAACTCCTTGCAGTGCTAATAATAAATCCTTATTAGCTTTTTCACTATATATAAAATATGAAATTCTTCCTATATATTTAGCATCTCCTTTTAGTGTACTTATCTTTATATTGTCTTTATCTACTTTTAAAAAAGTATATGCATACTTTATTATTTCTTCTGGATCCATATTGGTTTCCGCATATTTAGGCAATGCACTCATTAGACCTGGTAATCTTGGTATAATAGTAGGACTTTTAAACTTACCTAAAACTTTTTTTATAAATATATGCTGATTATTTATTCTTTCTATATCTCCTCCTGCCAATCCTGTACCATCATTGTTTTTTCTCCATCTAAAAAATTCTTCTGCCTTTTTACCATCTAGATGGACAGTCTCTCCCTCTTTAAAATTAATATGAAGATCTTGAGATGCATCATCATAATACATATTCTGAGCAATTTCCATATCAACTCCACCTATACTATCTATAATCTTTCTAAAACCTTCATAATTAACTTTTCCATAATAATTTATATTTAAGTTTAAAAGCTTTTCTACTTCTTGTATGAGGTATTTTACTCCTCCTATTGCATGAGCAGCATTAATCTTTTGATTTTTCTCGTTTATTTTTATAAGTGTATCTCTTGGTATTGAAACCATATTTATAGTTTCATTAGATGGATTATAATTTATTAACATAATGGTATCTGTCCTTGTTGGTTCATCTTTATTATTAGGATTGCCTATGTCAACACCCATAACTAATATATTCACTGGTTCTCCATCTAAAACTTCTTTTTTTTCAACAGAAGCTAACCCATACCCACTATTTGAACTATTTCTAAAACTTAATAAATAGAGATATAATCCTCCTATCATTACTATAAATAAAACTATAAACAATAAGATAAAAAATCTAAACTTATTTTTTTTTCTCTTCTTCATCACTACTCACCTACTATTTTGATTAGGTAATTTCTTGCTTCTATAGTATCTAAATGAAGCATTTGTCCTCTTTCAATAACATATTTTATAGTTATATCAAAAGATTTAACTATTGCCTTATCTATATTATCATAACTTAACTTTCTAAGTTCATCTACACCAGGATATTTTCTTAAAGGTTCTATGTAATCTGCAAGATATATTATCTTTTCCAATAGTGTCATATTTTTTCTTCCTGTAGTATGATAAGCTATTGCATTGAATATTTCCTTATCTTTTATTCCCATAATATCTCTTGCAATAATGGCACCAACTAATCCATGTAAAAGTTGAGGACTTTCTTCATAAATTTCATTAACTTTATATCCATGTTTTTTAACTATATTTATTAATTCGTAACCCTTAATATTTTTAGCACAATCATGTACCAATCCAGCTATTCTTGCTTTATATTCATCCACTCCATAGTGTCTAGCCATTTTAACAGCGGTATCTCTTACACTTAAACTATGAAGGAATCTCTTACTTTCTAACTTTTCCTTTAAATAAGATTCTATATGTTCCTCACTCCACATCCCTTTTATCACTCCTAATAGTAAAAATGCAAATAAATATTCCTCAACTTTATAAAATCAAATATATAATTTTAATTCCTTAATTGTATTATAAACACTTTCTGGAAGAAAATATCTTACATTTTTATTTTCTTTAATTAATTTTCTCACATCTGTAGAAGATATATCTAACAATGGTATATCTAAAAAAATTATTTTCCTATTGTATATTTTTTCCACACTTTTTTTTTGTCTTATTACTGTATCTTTATTGTATCCAGGTCTATTAAAGACTACAAATTCACAATTTTTCATTATTTTATCTATATTTTTCCATTTATGCAAATCCATTAAACAATCAACTCCTGTGAGAAAATACCATTGCACAGAAGGAAAAGTGTTTTTGAAATATTCTAATGTTTCATAAGTGTAACTCAATCTTGTCTTTTTTATCTCATAATCGCTTATTTCAAACTTCTTCTCTTCCTTAATAGCCATATGTACCATCTCATATCTGATATAACTGTTAGTAATTTTTTTATTAGATTTATGTGGCGGATTTCCTGAAGGCATAAAAATTATCTTATCTAAATTTAACCTATACAATGCCTCATAGGCTATATGAAGGTGACCATTGTGAATAGGATCAAAGGTACCTCCAAATATAGCTTCTTTTTTCATAATAAATCTAACCTCTCAACTTAAATTTCTATGGTAATTCTATTTTAGGCTTCTTTTTTGATTTCTTATATATAACTAATCTATTTCCTATAGATTGAACTCCTTCACACTTTAATTCCTCACATATAATATCTGATGCCTCACGAGCTGTTAATCCACTATTGTTTAATACTGTTATCTTAATTATTTCTCTGGCTTCTAAAGCATCTTCTATTTGTTTTAAAAAGTTTTCTTCTATTCCACCTTTGCCTATTTGAAATATAGGTTGAATTGTGTTTGCAATGGATCTTAAATAACTTCTTTGCTTGCTAGTTATCATACCTATCCTCCCTCCTAATAATATTATAATACAAAGTCAAATTCAAAATCATTAAGTCTTACTGTATCTTCATCCTTAATTCCCATTTTGATTAATTCATCTAAAATACCTTTATTCCTAAGTACTGTATGGAAGTATCTTAATCCATCAGGATCATTTACATTTACACTAGCCAATAATCTATCTACAAAACTTCCTTCAATTATATATATATTATCTTCTTTTCTTATAGTATATGTAAACTTCTTGTCTTCTGGAATAAATCTTTCTTCTTCATCTATTTCTAAGTCTTTTACTGGTATAGTTGATAAAACTCTAGCTGCTTCTTTCATAAGTTCATCTATACCTTGCCTTGTAGCTGCAGATATTTTAAATATATCTTTGTATCCTAATTTCTCCACTTTTTCTTTAAACTCTAAAAAAACTGCTTCATCTTCTAATATATCGCTTTTGTTTGCCACTACTATTTGAGGTCTATCCCATAATTTTACACTATATTTTTTTAATTCTTCATTTATTCTCATGAAATCTTCAAAAGGATCTCTTCCTTCTATACCTGAAATATCTACTACATGTATAAGAAGCCTTGTTCTTTCTATATGTCTTAAAAAATCTAGTCCTAATCCTACACCTTCTGAAGCACCTTCTATTATTCCTGGAATATCTGCTATAACAAATGGTTGAATTCCCTTAGTAGCAACAACTCCTAAATTAGGACTTAATGTAGTAAAATGATAGTTTGCAATCTTTGGTTTAGCATTAGATACTATAGACAATATAGTTGATTTACCTACATTAGGAAAACCTATTAATCCTACATCTGCAAGTAATTTTAATTCTAACACTATATATCTTTCTTCTCCTGGCATACCTGGCTCAGCAAAATTTGGTGCTTGCCTTGTAGCTGTTGCAAATCTCACATTACCTTTTCCACCTTTTCCACCTTTAGCTACTATAAATTTATCTCCTGGGTGAGAAAGATCTGCCATAATTTTATTTGACTCTTTATCTCTTATAATGGTTCCCATGGGAACTTTTATATATAAGCTTTCTCCATCTTTACCATAGCATTTAGATCCAGAACCATTTTCTCCTCTTTCAGCCGCATATTTCTTCTTATATGTAAAGTCCATAAGAGTAGTCATATTTTGATCTGCTATTAATACTACATCGCCACCCTTACCTCCATCGCCACCATCTGGTCCTCCTAGTGGAATATACTTTTCTCTTCTAAAAGATACAGCTCCATTTCCGCCATCTCCAGATTTAACAAATATTTTCGCTCTATCTATAAACAATTAAATTCACCTCTTTTGTTATTTTTTTACATATTATTTTAAAATATTAGCCTATAGGCTAATTCATTTTTATAACTACATTTATAAATTTTAATTCCTTCTACAGACACATCTATATTTTCCCAGTTTTCCATCCAATTCATCTCATCTATCATTGACTCACTGTTAGAAATAAATATTCCTTCTCCCATAGAGTCTTCAAAAATATATATACATATAGATTTAGAATCAATTTTTTCTAAATCATTAAATATATTATTTACTAAATTTATTTTTTTATTGTATTCATTATAAAAATGTTTTTTGCTAAAATGTGATATTTCTATATCTATATTAACATCTATGTCTCTAGAACTAACTCTTTTTATATTTTTTTCTAAACAGTAACCTAAATAGTTATCCCCCAAACTATATATTTGACTTAATGATTCATTTTCTAAACTTATTTTCTTTATGAATTCTTTAGCCTTATCATATTTGTCAACTTGTAGATATCCATATATAATTTGAAGCTCATTCATGAAATCATGTCTTTGTTCTCTTAATGATTCTATGAATCCATGTATTTCCTCCATAACATAATAACCCCTCTATATAAATTTTAAAAAAAGCACCCTAAACAAAGGGTGCTTTAAATTATTCAGCTGCAACTGTTTCTTCAACTTCTATTGGATATACAGAAGCTTTTTTCTTATCCTTACCAACTCTTTCGTATTTAACTACTCCGTCAATCTTTGCAAATAAAGTATCATCGCTACCTTTACCTACATTTACACCTGGATGAATCTTAGTTCCTCTTTGTCTAACAAGGATGTTTCCCGCTAAAACAAACTGACCATCTGCTGATTTTACACCAAGTCTTTTTGCTTCACTATCTCTACCGTTTCTTGAGCTACCTACTCCTTTTTTATGAGCAAATAACTGAAGGTTCATAATTAACATTCTATTCCACCTCCTCTAATTTTATTTTTATATATTCACCGTAACTTTTTTCTACACTTTTTAATCCAAGTAACATAGTCTGCATTAAAATTTGACACTTATGTATTGTTTCAACATTCTCATCTTCTAAGCTTAAACTCAAAAAACCATCTTCAGTGCCTATGCAAGCCTTTGCTTTTACAATTTCAGTAATACCATTAGCTATAGCTAAAGATATAGCAGAAACAGCACTACAAACCATATCATACCCTTCATCTACTGAATTAGCATGACCTTTTATTGTAAAAGAAACTATATTATCTTCTCTTTTCTTAAATACTGCCTTAATCATAATTATGCATTAATTTTTTCTATTTGAAGTTTTGTGTAAGGCTGTCTATGTCCTTGTCTCTTTCTGTAGTCTTTCTTTCTCTTGTATTTGAATACAAGTATTTTTTTAGCTTTGCCCTGCTTTACAACTTTAGCAGTAACTTTAGCTCCTTCAACTACAGGCTTTCCAACTACAAACTCTCCATTTTCCTTGCTTACTGCAAGTATATTGTCTAGTTCTACAGTTCCATCAACTTCAGCATCTAACTTTTCAACGAAAATAACGTCTCCTTCAGATACTTTGTATTGTTTTCCTCCAGTAACTAATATTGCGTACATTAAAAACACCTCCTCAATCCAGTCTCGCCAATTAAGGCACATAGCCAAAACTATGATTTAAGCCTTTTCTGTGCGGTCTACAAAAGCCATTTTAACATATATAAAATACTTTGTAAAGTTTTTTATCCATATACCTTATACATTTGTAAATTTTCTATTTGATTCATAAAAATGAGCGGTTCAACTTTAAAATAATTTTCTTCATTAACAAAATTTAAGTAAATATTTTTATCTAATGCATTTATTGTCTTTATAAAACCCAAAATATCCCCTTTTATTTCTTCTTCATATATTTTACTAATTTCTATATAAACATGTTTTATGTTATTTTTTATATTTTTCAATTCATTTTTTATTAAAAAATTAACATATGATAATTTAATTCTTCTTCCATTTCCATTACATTCTCTACAAGGTTCATCTATATAATCATAAATTGCTTTTCCTACTCTTCTTCTTGCTATTTGAACTAAATTTAATTGAGTAAAGGGATATATAACTGTTTTACTTTTATCTGTATAAAAACCTTCTTGAAGTTTGTTTAATACTTTTAATTTTTCCTCTTCTTCATTCATATCAATAAAATCTATAAGTATAATACCACTTAAATTTCTCAGTATTATTTGATTTGCGATTTCTTCCGCTGCCTGCATATTTGTAATAAAAGCTGTTTTTTTCAAGGAGCTACTGCCAGTATTTTTCCCTGAATTAACATCTATTACATACATAGCCTCTGTTTTTTCAATAATTATGTATCCACCACAATTCAATTGAACTTTTCTATTTCTTAATTTCAGTATTTCTTTTTCAATACCATAAAATTCAAATAGTTCTCTTTCATCTTTGTGCAGTTCTAAATGTACATTAGTATCTTTAGCACTACAGATATAGTTTTCTATTTCATTATAATCCTCTATAGTATTAACATATATTTTTATTGTACTATTATCTAGCTTATCCCTTAGTACTCTTCCTAATAATCCGCCAGTTCTTAATAATAATGTTGGTTTTATCGAATAATTTGACTTTCTTCTAATTTCATCATATAACTTATATATTTTTTTAATTTCTTCATTTATTATTTCTACAGGAACATTTTCTCCATTGGTTCTTATCATAATACCAATATCTTTTGGCTTTTTTAAGTTCTCTTTTATATATGCTTTAATGTCTTCATTTATTATCTTTTTAGAAAAACTTATAGATGTATCTAATGTATTTAACACACAATATCTACCCGGTATAGATACAGCATTTGTAATTTTAGGTCCTTTCTTACCTATGGCTTCCTTCATTACTTGGACCATCATTTCATCGCCTTTTTTTATATTTGTATTTTTAAATTTTCTATCCATATACATATAGCAATTTTCTTTATGTCCAATATCCACAAATGCACATTTTATACCCGGTACTATATTTTTTACAATACCTTTATATATTTCACCAACAACTGGTTCTCCTTTATACTGCTCTATAAAACATTCTTTTAATTTATTATTCTTCTTTAACACAATTCTTAAAATATTCTCTTGACGCTCTATAAATATTTCTTTCACTTTAAACACCACTCTTCTTCGTCTACATTCTTTCTAAAAATTCATGAAGGGGTATATACTTTTTATTCTTAATTCCATACATCTCTTCTCTTTCTATTTGCACAAAAGCATCTCTATTGACATTTGATGTGTTATCTTGAATAAATTTACTTAAGAGATCTGCTGATAAGTTTTCTCTACTACCACAACTAACAAGTACTTGAAGATTTAAAATATTATCTGTTATTTTATATTTAAATTTTTTCAACATAGGTCTAATATTTATTTCCTTTTCTCCTTTTTTTCCTTTTTTAATAACATTCCATTCTTTTATACTAGGTAACTTATTAATTTCTTGTTCTAAGCTTTCTGTATTATTATATTTTATTTTTATCGAATAACTAGCTCCTTCTATTGCAGCCATTGACTGTGGTATCTTTTTTTCATTATCTTTTGCTTTTCTTATCTTAATTACCTCTATAAACTTAACACCAGAAGGAGAATTATCATTTAATTTATCTTTTATATAAATAGTACTTAACTCTTCTTTAAGAACTATATCCATATACTCACCTTTGGAATACATTCCTACAGACAAAGGTTGTGCTATAGAAAGACTCATATGAGGATTAAATCCTTTTGAGTACTCTATAGGAAGTCCTGCTCTTTTTATAATTTTTTGTAAAGTTCTCATCAAATCTAAATGAGATACAAATTTTATGTTACTTTCTTTACTGAATTTTATTAGATATCGCACCTTCAAAGCACTTCCCTTCTAGATTTACATTCACGCCACAATTTGTACAACCTAATCTACAATCTGGTGTAATTATTCCCTCTTTGGCTTTATTATTTTCACTAATAAGAAATTCTTTCTTTACTCCAATGTTTATAAAATCCCAAGGCAGTATTTCATCATAGCTTCTTTCTCTATAAGAATAAAATTCTGGATCCACTCCACATTTTTTAAAAGCATTCATCCATATTTCATAATTAAAATATTCAGACCAACCATCAAACTTAGCCCCATTTTTAGATGCTTCTACTAGCACGTTACAAACTCTTCTATCTCCTCTTGCAAAAATAGCTTCTAAAAAGCTTACCTTTGAAGCATGATAATTAAAGGATATAGCTCTACTTTTTATAGAATCCTTTATAGCATATACTCTTTCCATAACATCCTCTTCTCTGAGTTGAGGAGCCCATTGAAAAGGTGTAAAAGGTTTAGGAACAAATATAGACGCACTAGCTGTTACTTTTAAACCTTTTTTTCTTTTTTCTTTTGGAATCTTATAGTATTCATCTACCACTTTCTCAGTGGTAAATGCAATTCCCTTAGCATCCTCTATAGTTTCATAAGGAAGACCTATCATATAATAAAGCTTTATAGTTGACCAACCGGATTCAAAAGCACTTCTTGTAGCATTCAAAAGATCTTCTTCTGTAACTCCCTTATTTATAACATCTCTCATTCTCTGAGTACCTGCTTCTGGAGCAAAAGTTAATCCTGTTTTTCTCACCTTTTGAATTTCATTAATTAAATCCACATAAAAAGAATCTATTCTAAGTGATGGCAGTGATACCCCTACCTTTTCATCCTTATGTTTCTCTATTAAAGAATAAATAAGATTTCTTATATCAGAATAATCACATATACTTAAAGAAGTTAGAGAGATTTCATTATATCCCGTAGTTTTTAAAAGGCCTTCTGCTAACTCCATAAGCTTATCTGTTTTCTTTTCTCTAATTGGCCTATAAATCATACCTGCCTGACAAAACCTACATCCTCTAGTACACCCTCTAAAAGTTTCTAAAGTAATTCTATCATGAACTATCTCTGTATACGGTACTATAAGTTTATCGGGATATGGTACCTCATTAAAATTAGCTATTATTCTCTTTTTTACCTTTTTTGGCACATCATCATATAAAGGCTTGAATTCTTTTATAGTTCCATCCTCTTTATAAGATACTTCATATAAAGATGGTACATAAACTCCTTCTATTTTGCAAACAGCTCTTAGAAATTCTTTTTTACTTCTATGTTTATATTCTTTATACAAATCTAATATTTCATTTAAGACCTCTTCTCCTTCTCCCATAATAAACATATCTGGTATATCATAAAGAGGTTCTGGATTATAGGCACAAGGGCCTCCACACATGATTATTGGATCTTCTTCTCCTCTTTCTGAGGCTCTTACGTTTATATCGGCCATATTTAACATATTTAATATATTTGTATAACTCATTTCATATTGAAGAGTAAATCCTAACATATCAAACTCTTTCAAAGAATCTTTAGTTTCTAATGTAAAAGATGGAATATTATTTTCTCTCATAAGCTTTTCCATGTCTGGCCATGGTGCATAAGCCCTCTCGCAATAAGTATCTTCTCTTTCATTTAAAACATAATAAAGTATTTTAGATCCCAGATGGGACATTCCAACTTCATAAACATCTGGAAAACAAAATGCATATCTTATATCTACTTTTTCTTTATCTTTTTTATATGAATTAAATTCTTCCCCTATATATCTAGCTGGTTTCTCTACTTTATATAGTATATCATCTGAAATTACGTTCATTAAAATACCTCCTCATAGGTTATTCAATTTTATATTCTAACATATAAATTAACAAATTGAAAACTAATTTATATCTCTAGTTTATCTTGAATTTCCATCAATTCTTCTAAGGTTACATTGCCATAAAGTTTTAGCGCTTCTATTATTTCTTCTTCATATATTATATCCATAAGCTTCATACTTTCATCTAAAACAAAAAATATATTGTATTTATTTTTCTCTACAATACTCAATACACTTACAAGATCTTTTTTATAATAAATAGAAATGCTTTTATTCTCTATATATCCTCTTTTTATAAATTTATATTTCTTCTTAATAATATCTCCCATAATTAAATATACTATCCTTTCTCTTTCCTTTAAGGATGATAAAATTATAAATAAAGCTATGATACCTAAATTTATGCTTTTTATTCCTGCAAAAAATAAAAAAAGATAATAAAAAATTAACAATAATCCTATAATCAAACTGATGTTAACAGTTACTTTATTTGCAACTTTATATATATATTTAAAATTTATTAAATCTCTTAATATTCTTCCTCCATCCAATGGATAAGCAGGTATAAGATTGAAACTTCCTATAACAAAATTACATTGAAATAATAAATTATATATATCTATAGAATAATTGTTATATAATAAATAAAATATACCTGCTGCAATTAAATTTATAATTGGCGCAGATAAAGCAATTATTAAATCTTCATTAGGAGAAGCTTCTTCAATATCCTTTAATCTTAATACTGTGCCTATAGGCAATATTTCTACATCAAATCCTTTAAACCCTAGCATTCTAGCAGTTAAATAATGTATAAATTCATGTATAAACACTACTATAAATGATATTATCAATTTTTCTTTAAATCCAATAATCATTAGAACTATTATATATGGAATGAAATATCTATTTATTTTTATCAATTTATTATTCCCCATCCTCTAAATTGCTATATAATCTTCTGGATTTTTACTTTCACCCATATAAAGTAATTCAAAATGAAGATGAGGTCCAGTAGATTTTCCTGTATTTCCGCTTTTCCCTATAACCTCTCCCTTTTTTACTTCTATACCTTTTTTCACTGATAGCAAATTTAAATGTCCATATTTGGTTTCTATTCCCTCTCCATGATCTATCAAAATATATTTACCTAAACTAGTATCTTCTCCACAATCCTTTACTTTTCCATTAAAGCTTGCTTTTACATCCGTATTTACTTTTGCTTCTATATCTATTCCTTCATGAAATTTCTTACTTTTATCTATAGGATCATCTCTATATCCATAATGAGAAGTAATTTTACCTTCTAAAGGTAGTTGAAATTGATTTTCTATTTTTTCTTTAATAGTTTTACCTCCTGTTATTTTAGCTTTAACTTTCTCAATAAAATCTGTAACATTTTCTTCTATACTATTAATATCAAAGGATTTAACTTTATTATATATTTGTTTATAATCATAATTTTCACTTACTGTTTTCTTAGAATAATTATAAACGGCCTGTGTTTCAGGAGTAACTATAATTTTACAAAATATTACTATTAAAAATAATACACAAGTTCCAACTAAATCTCTAATTATTCTCTTACTAATATAATTAGAAGATAAATCATATGGTTTCCTGTTAAAATAGTTTATCTTACTTCCTTCTTTTCGTCTTTTTAAATTCCTATAATACTCCTCATATTGCGAGTTATAACTTCCCATTTTTTTGCTCCCTTCCCACTACCAAATATTACTTTTATATATATATTGATTATTTTTTTTAAATATTACCCTGTTTCTTTAATAATTAAATAACTGCTATGTTTATATAGAATAATTTATCTAGCAAAGCAGCATATACTATATTCCATCTATAAATTTAGGGAATATTGATGACTATGATATAACAATAAGAAACCACAAAAACTTAAATATTTAAGTTTTTGTGGTTTCTTATTGTTAAAAATTATGTGCTTTCAAAGCTTTAATAAAAACTTCTGCTGACCCCATATTAGTAGCTAATGGTATACAATGTACATCACAAAGCCTTATAAGAGCTGTAACATCTGGTTCATGTGGCTGAGCTGTCAACGGATCTCTTAAAAATATTACAAAATCAATTTTTCCCTCTGCTAATTTTCCACCTATTTGCTGGTCACCACCTAATGGACCTGATAAGAATCTATAGACTTTAAGACCAGTATTATATTCTATAAGCCTTCCTGTAGTTCCTGTGGCAAAAAGTTCATGTTCTTGAAAAACTTCCTTATATCTTTTTACAAATTCAATAATCTCCTCTTTTTTCTTATCATGTGCGATTAATGCAATTCTCATAAATTATCCCCCTAGAAATTTATTTTTTTCCTTCTCATTCCAACATTTACAACCAGTCCAATTGACATAATAGCTGTTATAAAAGAACTTCCCCCATAACTCATCAAAGGCAAGGTAATGCCTGTTATTGGTGCTGCTCCAACAGCCATACCAATATTTTGATATATGGAAAACAAAAATGTAGAAACTACACCTACTGAAATCATAGAACCAAATATATCTTTAGAAGTTTTAGCTATATTTATAAATTTATAAATCAAAATTCCATATAAAGCAAGTAAAAATATAGCTCCTAAAGTACCCCATTCTTCCCCTACCACAGCAAATATAAAATCCGTATGAGATTCTGGTATAAATCCTCCCGCTACTTGAGTACCTTTTAAAAATCCTTTTCCTAATATTCCTCCAGAACCAATACCTATTTGAGATTGAAGTAACTGAAGTCCAGCTCCTAACTCATCCGCCTCTGGATCTAAAAAAGATATCAGTCTTACTTTCCAATAATTCTGCATTAATGGGGAGTTCCACACTATAGCAATAGCCCCTATAATAGCTGCAAAACCTCCACAAATTACTTTTAAATTTAATCCTGCTGCAAAAAATATTCCTAAAACAATAAAAAAACACACCATCATCATTCCCATATCTGGCTGAATAACAATAAGTATCATAGGAATAGCCGCATACATAGCTAAAATAAAAAAGTTTTTGATATTATTAATATTCCCTTCCATTTCATCCAATTTTTTAGCAAGCATGATTATCATTCCTAGTTTTGCAAACTCAGAGGGCTGTCCTATTGTTGTAGAACCTATTTTCATCCAAGATCCAGCTCCATTAACTGTGGACTTAAAAATTGTATCATTTAAAAACAATAATATTACACCAAACCAATAAATAATATTGGCATATCCTTGTATTAAAGAATAATCAAAAACAAGGATGAAATACATTACAATTGTTCCTAATACTATCCATTTTAACTGAGATGTAAAAAAACTTATTCCAAATTTCATATGGGTAGCACTATATATATTTAAAGCTCCAAAAATACTAATAATTAGTACTATAATCAATATACTAAAATCAAGTTCTCTAAGTAACTTTCTATTAATCTTCAATTTATCAAGCATTGTTAAAATCCCTCCAATATAAATATGATTATAGCAGTGTAATTCAAAAAAAGCTATGTATAAATTATACATAGCTTAAAATTTTTAGCTTTATTTTATCTTCTTTTTTTCATCTTTTTAATTGGTATACTAGCAATTAAAGCTGGAGAATTTCCTTCTGTTTCATCTGTAGTTGTCATTTTTATTTCCAATTCTTCCTTATCTATGTCAGCATATTTAGATAGTACATTCATTATTTCTTCCTTTATATTTTGAAGAAGTTCTGGAGAAAAATCCGCCCTATCATGTATTAAAATAAGCTTTAATCTTTCCTTGGCTACTTCTTTAGAGGCAGGCTTTTGGCCAAAGAAACCAAAAAAATCCATATATATCCCTCCTACTTAATGCCAAAAAGCTTTTTTAACGAATGTAAAAACTTACTTTCATTATCACTATCAAAGCTTAAAAACGGCACTTGCTCTCCTGTTATTCTTTGTGCTATATTTCTAAAAGCTTGTCCAGATAAGGCTTTATTATTTAAAACAATAGGTTCTCCTTTATTTGTTGATATGGTTATATTTCTATCGTCAGGAACTATACCTATAAGCTTTATTGCTAAGCTGTCCAATATATCATTTACGTCCAACATATCACCATTTTTCACCATATCACTGTTTATTCTATTTACTATTAATTGATGATCTTCTACCCCTTTTGCTTCTAGTTTTCCTATTACTCTATCCGCATCTCTTACAGAGGTAACTTCAGGATTCACCACAACCAATGCCCTATCAGCTCCAGCTATAGCATTTTCAAATCCCTGTTCTATTCCTGCAGGACAATCAATTAATATATAGTCAAATTCTTCTTTTAATTGATTAATCAATATAAGCATTTGCTCCATTGAAATATCTGTTTTATCTCTAGTTTGAGCTGTTGGCAATAAAAATAAATTAGGAAATCTCTTATCCTTTATTAAAGATTGTTTTAACTTACAACTTTCTTCTATTACATCCATTAATGTAAAAACTATTCTATTCTCAAGTCCCATAAGAACGTCTAAATTTCTAAGGCCAGTATCTCCATCTACTACTACAACTTTTTTTCCCATAGAGGCCAAAGCTGTTCCTATATTAGCAGTAGTTGTAGTTTTTCCAACCCCTCCTTTACCAGATGTTATAACTATAGCTTCTCCCATACATATCTTCCCTCCGTTAAATAAATTTATTAGGTAAATAAGGTTCTACCACTATGCTGTTTCCTTTTACTTTTGCTACTTCAGGATATTGAGGTTTAATATTATCCTCAGGTGCTCTGGTAGCTATGTCTCCTATTTGAAGTATTTGTGGCTGTAAATAAAAAGCTGCTACTATAGCTTTACCATTCCCCCCCATACCAGCATGTACATATCCTCTTAATGCACCAAGAACTATTATATTGCCACCTGCATATATTTCTGAACCTGAATTTACATCTCCAACTATCACAACATTTCCCTGGTAATTTATTATCTGTCCACTTCTAATAGTTCTCCTTATAAACTTAGTTCTTCCTTCATATATACCTGAAAAAGTCTTTATATTCTTTTCTTCTGAATTTTCAAAAATACAATCTTTGATTAAAAATTCATCAAAAAGTATATCCTTTAATCTTCTTAAATCCTTTTCATTGATGTATTTAAGTTCTGTGGTTATTTTTAAAGTACATCCTTTATAAAAAATTCTTCCTTTAGATAACCTTTCAATTAGAAATTCGAGCATTTCGTCAAAATCTTTAAATTTGTTCATATTTATTACTGCATTAAGTCCTTCTTTGTTTCCTTTTATAATTATACTTTCATCTAACATAACTTAAACCTCCAAGAGTCGGCATATGTTTATATTTCAACAAATATCCTACAATTCCTTCTACAAATTAATAGTTTTTCTAAAAAGGGCACATACTTTTTTGTATATGCCCCTATAATTTATTTATCATAATTATATTTAAAATTATAATTCTTTTTCTTTAATTCATCCTTAAAATATTGCTCATACATTGCTTCAGCTACTGGAATTAACTCTCCTCCATGCCCTCCATCAAATACAAATATACATATGGCTATCTCAGGATTATCATATGGTGCAAATCCTACGAAAACCGCTGCGGAAGTTCTTCCTATCTTATCCTGAAGTTTTTCATTAAAAGTTGCTGAACCTGTTTTACCTGCATTTTCAATAGGAAAATTATTCAAAGCAGAAGCTGTACCATCTTCGGTAACTTTCTTCATTCCTTCCTTTACTGCCTTCAATGTTTCAGGCTTTACATCTATTTTTTCAATAACTTCTGGTTTAACTTCTTGTATTAAATTATTATTTGAATCTAAAAATTTATCAACAAGATGGACTTTATATCTATTTCCACCATTGGCAATAGTAGCCACATAATTTGCTAATTGTAGTGGTGTAAACTCATTAGAACCCTGACCAATTGCTGCATTATATACATTACCTGGTCTAACAGTCTCTTCATCAATGGCATTTATTTGTGTATATATTTTGGATAATGCTGTAGATATATCACCATCAGTAAATTTTTTATTTTTTAAAGCTGGTGTATTCTCTACTAATTCCTTTAATAATGACTTAACAGTATCTGAAAAATTATCTACATTCTTAAATCTCATCTGTGACTTTATAGTATCTTGGATTTTACCTTTTAAATCCTTTATTTTTTCACTATCTTCATTTTGTATTTGTATATCAATTCCTTCATTTCCACTTCCATCTTTAGCTTTTCTTATATTTTTTAAATCATCATAAACATTCCACATACGCACATTAGCTGATCTGTTTCTTTCAGATTGCACGTTAAATACCTGTCCAAAATTTTCCGGAATTTCTATTCCGGTAGATGGTTTTGCTTTCCCCTTTGGGTCTACTCCTAATCCAAATTTCCATGCATAGCTTGCTAAAGTATCCAAGCTCTTTTCATATAGTCCATCTCCTACTGAAAAGAAGAAATAGTTGTTAGAACATGCAAGAGCCCCTGCAACATCTAAATCTCCTTTACTTTCAGTATTCCAGTCCTTTCCGTTATATCCGTATTTGGTAAATATTAATTTATCATATATTTTTTGCGTTGGAGTTATTACTCCTTCCTCAAGACCGGCTATAGCAGTTAATGGTTTAAAAGTTGATCCTGGAGCAGTTAACGCTGAAGTAGCATAATTAAAAAACGGCTTAGGATATATATCATACTGATCTCTTCTTTGAACTTTTCCTGATTTATTATCTTTATTATTCATAGGCGGAAATAGCTCATCCATTGTTACAGGTAAATTTCTAGCAGAAATATAATTTTTTGCAAAGGCTTCTAAATCTGGATTAAAGAATTTATTATATTCCCCAGTAGTAAGCTTTCCTGGAGTAGAAAATATATTGGGATCATATCCAGGTCTACTTGCCAGTGCTAAAACCCCTCCGGTTTTTACATTTATAGCCACTGCTGCACCTCTTGTAGCATTAGATGTATTTACCCCATCATAGCTCACATTAGGATTTCTTCTTAAATCTTCCATAACTTTATCTAATGTTGTTTCTGCCGCCATCTGAACATCCTTATCTATTGTAAGTTGTAACGTTTGTCCTGGATACGGCTCTCTTCTTCCTAACTCTTCTATAACTCTTCCTTGTTTATTTAATTTTACAATCCTTCCACCTTTTGATCCTCTAAGTCTATCTTCATAGACATATTCTAATCCAGCAGTACCAATATAATCAGAACTTACATCATATCCCTTTTCTTTATATTTTTCAGGATTATTACTTATTTTAGATATATATCCTAAAAAAGCAGATCCCAACTCACCAAAAGGATATTTTCTTAAAGGCTGATTAGTTACATCTATTCCTGGAAGATCATTTAATCTCTCTAAGAAAATAAATGCTGAATTCTTTTCAATGTTACTAGCTATTATTACTGGTTTGTAACCAGAATAACTTTGCATCCTCTTGGTATCTTTTATTATCATATAATTTCTCTGAAGCTCTAAATCATATTCTAATTTATCTATACCATATTGTGATATTAAATCTTTAAATATTGCTTTTGCATCTTTAGACTTAGCTTTTACATATTTATCTAATTGAGATTTTAACTGTTCACTGTCTTTTATATTAAATCTTTTTAATATAAGTTTATATGCTTCTTGTGGATTTACCTTATACTGTTCCAAAAGGTTGTAAAAATCCTTTTTGGGATTTATTTCATATTTATCTACTAATAGTTTATATGTTTCTTCCGGAGATATTTTTAGCAACTCTTTATCTACCATATCGTTCTGTTCATTTGTAAATTTAGTAATATTATCCTTTTTATCAGGAAATAATCTCCTCTCTATAGCCTCATTTAATCCTCTATCTCTTTTAAATCTTACTTCTTGAATTCTTTTAGCACTTTCACTTTCTGTCTTAAATTCAAATCTAAAAGGATTTATCTTTAATTCAAAATCATCTTCTTGCTGTTCTTTATTTTCTTTTAAAAGTTGAAAAACCTTATCCATAGTTTCAAAAAAATACTTTTCATTATCACTCGTTTCGTTATACACTAACATATAACTTTGTTTGTTAGTAGCCAAGACCACACCTTTCTTATCTACTATGTTTCCCCTTGGTGCTGGATCAGGAACTTCAGTTAAAGCTGCCATATCTGCTCGTTCCTTGTAATACTCTTCTTTTACTACCTGCAATTTTAAAAGCTTATATCCTAAAACTGAATATATTATAGCTATTACTAAAAAAAAAGCTGTGTACCTATTAAATTTTTTCTTTTTTTCTTTCATATTCACCATTCCTTTAAAATTTCCATTTTCTTTGCATATACTGTTTATTGCATAATTTATAAACTAATTTATACATAGGTATAGAAATTATCATATTATAAATACTGCTAAAAAATATAATTTTAGCATCCATATTTATTTTTAATAAATATAGTATAACAAAAACAAGTATTCCTTTAAATACACTTAAAAAAAAGTTAGAAATAATAGGTACAAAAATCTTTTCTTTAAATATATTTACCCCTATAAAACCTGCTAATACACAACTTAACATATTTACAAAGGCATTAATGCCAAATACATTGTTGAAATATAAATCTTGTAAAACTCCAGCAAAAACGCCTACCCATAGACCTTCCCAACTTTCATTTACTATTGAATAACTTATTATAAAAGTAAATAATACACTAGGTATAAATCCTTTAATAGAAAAAAACGGCACAAAAGCATTATCAAATATTAGTAACAACATAATTATTGAGAATAAAGTAATAAATTTCTTCATATTTACATCACCTTAATTTTTTATATCCAGTTTACTTTTTGGAACAACAACAAATACTTCTTCCAACTTAGAGAAATCTACATAGGGTTGAACTACTGCATTCTTCATAACTTTACCTTTATCCTCTTCTACATCTATTACTTTACCTATTCTAATTCCCTTAGGGTAAAGCCCTCCAACTATTCCTGAAGTTAAAATAGAATCTTCAACTTTAATCTTAGAATCTAGAGGAAGATAATATAATTTAGCTAATTGTCTATTGTTGCTGTCTTTGTATCCTTTTATGATACCAACACTTTCTCTTGTGCTTTGTATCATACAACTAACTGCTATATTCTCATTTGATAAAGTTTGTACCTTGGCCCAATTATCTCCTACAGAGGTAATTTGTCCAACAAGTCCATCATTTGTTGTAACTACCATTTGTTTTTCAATACCATCATTTCTTCCTTTATTAATTACAAATTCATTTAAAAAACTTCCTCCACTTTTATATATTATGTCACAACCTACATAATTATATTGTGAGGTTTGAGTTTTAAAATTTAAAGCTCCTCTTAGTCTTTCATTCTCAGCTTTCAAAACATCATACTCTTTAGCTTTACTTTCTAACTCATTATTTCTTTTTTTTAATTCTTCATTTTCTTTTTTTACTTCGGAAAAACTAGAAAAAAACTCTATAAACCCTTTAACTTTGCTATTAATATTATAAAAAACTCCTCCAGCAGAATTAATCGTTACACCTATGCCATTTTCCACAAAAGATACTTTGTCTCTTTTAATGCTATATCCAATTAATGTTAAAAATGCAACTGACAGTACAACTATTGTTACTGCCAGTTTATTCTTAAAGAAGTTCATATTTATCTTTTCTTATTACTCATTAATGTATCTAAAGTATCTAATGCTTTTCCGGCTCCAAGTGCAACACAATCCATAGATGATTCTGCTATATGAACAGGCATATGAGTTTCATTATTTATAAGTAAATCTAATCCTTTTAATTCCGCTCCTCCACCAGCAAGCATAATACCTTTATCCATAATATCTGAAGCAAGTTCTGGTGGTGTTTTTTCTAATGTACTTTTTATAGCATCTACAATAGCCGCTACAGGTTCTCTTAAAGCTTCTCTAACTTCGCTTTCTGTAATATTTATAACTTTTGGTAATCCTGTTATTAAATCTCTTCCTCTTATCTCCATTGAATTATCTTCTTCTCCTGTATCATAAGCAGATCCTAACTGAATTTTTACATTCTCAGCGGTTCTTTCACCAATCATTAAATTATACTGTTTTTTAATATAACTTATTATAGCCTGATCAAGCTCATCTCCCGCAATTCTTAAAGATTTGCTTGTAACTATACCGCCTAAGGATATTATTGCTACTTCAGTAGTTCCTCCACCTATATCTACTATCATGCTACCAGTTGGTTCATTTACTGGTAGTCCAGCTCCAATTGCTGCAGCCATTGGTTCTTCCATTAAAAGTACTTCTCTTGCTCCAGCTTGTTTTGTTGCTTCATCTATAGCTCTTTTCTCAACTTCTGTAACTCCTGATGGAAAACATACTACTATTCTTGGGCTAGTAAAAGCACTTTTAGCACTTACTTTTTCAATAAACTTCTTAAGCATTGTCTGAGTAACGTCAAAATCTGCAATTACTCCATCTTTTAAAGGTCTTATAGCCACTATATTTCCTGGAGTTCTTCCTATCATCTGTTTTGCTTCTTCTCCAACTGCAAGAACTCTTTTTGTATCACTATTTATAGCCACAACTGAAGGTTCTCTTAAAAGTACTCCTTTACCTTTTACATATATTAATGTGTTAGCTGTTCCTAAGTCTATTCCCATATCTCTAGATATTCCAAATAATCCCATTTAGTATTTCTCCTTTCACTTTCACAATATACCTTTTTCCTTTAAACTTATATAAATTCCATCTCCAATAATTATATGATCCAGCAAATCTATTCCAACTATTCTGCTGCATTCTTTAAGTCTATTAGTTACATTAATATCTTCATTACTAGGTTTAGGATCTCCCGATGGATGATTATGACATATAATTATAGATGAACTACTATTTTTTATAGCTTCACAAAATATTTCTCTAGGATGTACTATGGAAGAATTTAAACTTCCCATGAATATATTTGTTATTTTTATAACATAATTTTTAGTATTTAGCATTATAACTTTAAGAAACTCTTGCTTTAAACATCTCATTTCTTCCATAACTAATAAAGCTACATCATTAGGTTTAGTTATCTTAAAATTTTCACCAGACTTAAAGGTCTTAAATCTTTTAAACAATTCTCCTAATGCTAGCAATTGAGCTGCTTTTGCTTTACCTATTCCCCTTATTTTTAGAAGTTCCTGTGGTGAAGAATTTAAAATGCCATTTAATCCTTCACATTTTTCTATCAATCTTCCACAAAGATTAATTATATTTTCTTTTTTACTTCCTGTTCTCAAAATTATAGCTAATAACTCTACATTAGAAATACTTTCTGTGCCATATCTTAGTAATCTTTCTCTAGGTCTTTCATTTTCAGGTAAATCTCTAATTTTTAGGTTTTTATTCATAAGTAAATCTCCTTTTAAAGATTTACCCCCATACCCTTTAAAATAGAATACAATTTATTTAAAGGAAGCCCTACAACATTATAATAGCATCCATTAATTTTTTCAACAAAAATCCCTCCATAGCCTTGTATTCCATAGGCACCGGCTTTATCCATAGGTTCTCCTGATTCTATATATTTTCTTATAGTTTCATCAGGTATCTCAGAAAATTTAACATCTGTACAAACATAATCTTTAACTAAATTTCCATCTATAGTATTATATACTGAAATGCCTGTATAGACCTGATGTATCTTTCCACTTAAAGATTTAAGCATATTAAAGGCGTCTTCTTTATTTACTGGCTTGCCAAGGACTTTATTATTGAAAAAAACTATAGTGTCTGAAGCTATAACTATACTTTCATCCTTATTACCAGATTCTTTTAACTTCCTAACAACCTCTAGCGCTTTGCCTTTAGCTAAATCCATGACATAAAATCCACAATGTCCATTAAATAAGACCTCATTTTCATTAAAATCACTTACTATAATAGAAAAATCTTCTACTATTCTTTTAAGAAGTTCTTTTCGTCTTTCAGAAGCAGAGGCTAAAATAATATTCATTTTTTTCACTTCCTATATTTGTTCTTTAGTATTATTGCCATATTTATACAAAATATATCTTCATTTTCTATATTTTATATGCAATATTTTATATGTTTATATATCTTTTATAGTTTATCATTTAATAAAATGTTAAACAAGTATATATAATATATTGTTAAAAAAAATTTTATATATAACCTCATATATTTATTAAATAATATAAAAAATAGGGATTTGTTGAACATATCCCTATTTCTCTCATAATTTTATTATTTTTTTACATAATTCTACCTTAATTCAACTTTTTTAGAAAATTATATATAAATATATAATTTTCCGAAGTTTTATCTTTACTAATATTATCTGGCAATTTATTTATCTTATTCTTTAACTCATTCAATACTTTTATATTCTTACTGTTTTTGTCAACTTCTTTAAGTGATGCACACCAACTTTTAATTTCCTTAGTCTGAATTGATTTAACATTCTTTTCAGATAATTTATTAAGTATTTTTATGTATGCATTAATAATTTCTACAATTTCTACATCGCATAAATCATTACATTTTATGGATAAAATCATCTTTGAATTTGCTATCTTTTTACTATCTAATATTTTTATTATATTTAAACTTTCTTTTTCTTCATATATACCTAAAAATACTCTCTTAAGCTTTCCCTCTTTTATGGTAAAAGGATTGCCAACCTGCTTTAATTTTCCTAATGTCTCTGAGGCATATTTCTCATTTTCAAACACTCCTCCTTGAATAGCTACATATGATACTGTCTTTCCTTTTGAATATACTGTACCTTTTAAATCATTAGTTTTAGCATTATTATTGCTCTCACTTTTATTTGCTATTCTATCCTTAGATGGATTTTTCTCTTCATATACTACTTCTTTACTATCAGAAGGAATATTCTTTGATAAATTCTTCATGAAAATTTTAGAAAATAAACTTCCTAATAGAAGAGACGCAAGTAATATAATTAAAACAATAAGAAAAAAATAAAAATTATTCTTTCTTCTTCTTAAATCGTATCTAGTATATTTAATTTTCATCACCTCCGCTTATACAGTTTTATCTTTACTACTAATATATTTAGAAGCGATTTTATTTATGATTAAAAAAATACCCAACCTATTAAAAGACTGGGACTAAATCTATTTAAAAAACTTAATTTAAAATTCTTCTAGCTCCTGCATATCTAGAAGTATAGTAACTTCCTGAAAGTTGGCTTATAGTTACTTTTCCGCTTCCTGAAGAAGCATGTATGAATTGACCTCCACCTATGTATATACCTACATGCGAAATGTCTCCATATGTATTAAAAAAAACTAAATCTCCTGGTAGAAGATTTTCTTTTGATACTGCTTGTCCCACTTGAAACTGTGACCCAGTATAATGGGCAAGACTTACACCAAAAGCATTGTAAACGTATGCTGTAAATCCTGAACAATCAAATGAAGATGGTCCAGATGCACCCCAAACATAAGGTTTCCCTAAAAATTTATAGGAATAAGATACAACATCACTTCTTCCGCTACTTCCTCTACTTAATGATTTCTTTGAATTCTTAACAGTATTTTTAGAAGTATCTGCTTTTTTAGGAACTATAATAACCTTATCTGTTTTTACGCTAGCTGCTCTAACAACCGTTGTTGTATTTTTAGCATTATTAATTTTAGCATCAGCTTTTGCAGGATTTACTCTATTTGCTCCAAGTAATGAAAAACAAAGAAACAATAGAGCTGTTACCATAACTTTTTTCTTTAATGTCTTCATATTTTCCACCTTTCTTGCTTCCGAAGTTAGCTGCCGGGTTCGGGTTAAGGTTCCCCTACTCAACAAATAATATTGTCAAGATTAACCCCAATTTACTGGTTCCTCCGTACCTAATTATTTATCATCTTAGGATTCAGCACTTCTTCATTATAATTTATTGTTAATTAAAAAGTCAAGAAAATTTAAGAAATTCTTAAGAATTCATGTTATTTTGTTATAACTTTTTATATTTTTATACGTATTATTTTACTTTATCCGTAAATTTTTCATATAAATTTTAAAAGCTATTTAAAAAAATAGCTTTTAAAACATTATACCTTTATTATATCTTTATCAATTAATATCCAAGTTGTTTTCCTACAATAATAACTTTAATTCTTCCCTTTACTTTTTGTCTTCTCATAATAACATAATCGCTACATATTCTATCTTCACTTTTGCAATCCATACAATATCCTAATTTTACACAAGGAGTATCTTTATTTAATCGTTTTGCATTAGTAGGAGCTGCCACTCTTCTTAATCTTTCCTCAGCTTCATTTATATCTTTTACAATTTTATTTACTCCACAAATTATTATAACTTCATCTGGTCCATAAATTATAGGAGCAACTCTATTTCCATTACCATCTACATTATATAATTCACCTTGCTCTGTTATAGCATTACTGCTCGATAAAAAAATATCTGCTGAAAATGTTTCTCTATAAATTTTTTTGATTTGTTCTGGCGTTAAATCATTTTCATATCTATCTAAAAATTTATATTTTCCATCCCTTAAAAAATTAATAACGCCTAATTCAAATAAAGTCATAGATCCTCCAACTGATACTATAGATCCTTCTTTAATCACATGACTAAGTTTTAATTTTAACTCTTTTTCATCCTTAACATAAAAAGCTTCCATATTATTCTTTTCTAAATTTTTAATAGTTCTTTCTACTTTTTTTTCTAAATTCCATAAAAGATTATTATCCATAAAATCCCCCTACTCTTTTTAATATAATCATATCTGATTCTTCTCCATCTATATTATAATAATTTTTAGATATTCTTAGTATTTCATAATTGTTTTTTTTCCAAAACTTTATAGTATCATGACTTTTAGCCATAACCGTTGCAAAAAATTTCTTTACATTATATTCTTTTATAAGATAGTCAATAAATTCTTTAAGTATTTTACTACCTATGCCTTTATATCTCATATCTTTGTCTATTAAAAAGCATCCAACCCATACTTCAATAACAGTTTTAAATTCTAATCTTCCTTTTATTACTCCTATTAATTCATTATTTTTAATTATCTTTAAGAAAAATTCACTTTCGCTTATATAATATTCTAAAAATCTTTCATATAACTCGTCAAATTTCATTGGATTCACAATGTTT
This sequence comes from Clostridium tetanomorphum, assembly GCF_017873215.1. Lineage (GTDB taxonomy): Bacteria > Bacillota > Clostridia > Clostridiales > Clostridiaceae > Clostridium_AO > Clostridium_AO tetanomorphum. The sequence goes on along the minus strand of NZ_JAGGKA010000001.1, from coordinate 145,006 downwards.
TGCTCCATATAACTACTCTGATAATTAATCCATTCTTGCATAAAGGAGATATCTTCTTTTTCAACATTCATTATATTAATATCTTCAAAGTCAATACTTACATCTAACATAGATTCACCTCACTTCATCTCACTTTAATTTTTTATTCTACAAATATTATTAAAATCCTTTTAATTAAAGTTATATTAAATCAAATTGGTTCATAAGTATTATATAAGTTTTTCTATTTTATGAAAATTACTTATTATTTACAATTAAGGGGGTAAAATATATGAATTTTCAATTGACTAAAGAGCAAGAATCTATAAGACAAATGGTTAAGGAGTTTGTTCAGAATAATATAAAACCTATAGCGGCTGAAAGCGATGCTACAGGTATTTTCCCAATGAATAGTTTTAAAAAAATGGCTGACTTGGGTTTACTTAGTCTTCCATTCCCTAAAGAATATGGTGGAGCCGGTGGTGATTATTTTTCTTATGCTATAGCTGTTGAAGAAATATCTAAGGCATGTGCTGCTACAGGCATATCTTATTCAGTTAATACTTCACTTTGTGCTTATCCTATATATCAATTTGGAACAGAAGAACAAAAACAAAAATATCTAACTCAATTAGCTTCTGGTAAAAAGTTAGGAGGATTCGGCCTTACAGAACCTAATGCTGGTACAGACGCTGGTGGACAGAAAACTACTGCACTCTTAAATGGTGATCATTATATATTAAATGGAGAAAAGAAATTTACAACTAACAGCCCTGTGGCTGATATATTTGTAGTATTTGCTATGACCGATAAAAGTAAAGGTATTAAAGGAATTTCTGCATTTATAGTAGAAAAAGATTTCCCTGGTTTCTCTATTGGAAAACTTGAAGATAAAATGGGTATAAGAGCTGCTCAAGTAGCTGAGACCATATACAAAGATTGTATAGTTCCAAAAGAAAACTTATTAGGTAAAGAGGGAGAAGGTTTTAAAATAGCCATGAAAACTCTCGATGGTGGAAGAATAGGCGTTGCTGCTCAAGCTTTAGGAATAGCTGAAGGAGCCTTCGAAGAAACAGTTAAATATATGAAGGAAAGAAAACAATTCGGAAAAGAATTGTATAAATTCCAAGGATTATCGTGGATGATAGCAGAAATGAACTTAAAAATTGAGCAAGCAAGATACCTAGTTTATAAAGCTGCTTGGGATAAAGATAATGGACTTCCTTATTCAGCCTCTGCAGCAAGAGCAAAATGGGCAGCTACTGATACAGCAATGTATGTAACTACAGAAGCTGTTCAATTACTAGGTGGATATGGTTATACAAAAGATTTCCCTGTAGAGAGAATGATGAGAGATGCTAAAATAACTCAAATTTATGAAGGAACAAATCAAGTACAAAAAATGGTTATAGCTGGAGATGTTTTTAGATAATACACAGCCCTGCATATTGTTGCAGGGCTTGTCTCTTTTAAATATTTAAATGCGTTATAAAAGTTTCTAAAATATCCTCTGAATGTTCTAAAGCTTCTATTAATGCTGGTATCACTTCATATAAATCTCCTATAATGCCATAATGAGCCACTTTAAATATAGGCGCATTTTTATCTTTATTTATAGCAATTATTAAGTCTGATTCCTTCATTCCTGCCAAATGTTGTATAGCTCCTGATATACCACAAGCTATATATAGTTTAGGCCTAACGGTTTTCCCTGTTTGTCCAACTTGATGAGGTTGCTCAATCCATCCTGAATCCACCGCTGCACGGGAAGCTCCAACTTCTCCTTTAAGTCTTTTAGCAAGCTTTCTTATTAATTGAAAGCCTTCTTTATCACCTAGTCCCCTTCCTCCAGATACAATCACATCTGCTTTTGCTAATTCTACTTCCTGTCTTTCCCTTTTAACTATTTCTAATACAATAGCATTCTTATCATCTTCACATAAATTAAAAGGTATCTTTTCTATTTTCCCAATTCTATTAGCATTATATTTAGGCTTTTTCATAACCCCTGGTCTTACTGTGGACATTTGTGGCCTATGTTTAGGACAAATTATTGTAGCCATTAAATTTCCACCAAAAGCAGGACGTGTTTGTAAAAATTCACCGTTTTGCTCATCAATTTCAAGTTTTGTACAGTCTGCTGTAAGCCCAGTTTTAAGTCTAGCAGCTAATCTTGGCCCTAAATCTCTTCCTATAGAAGTAGCTCCTATCAATACAATTTCAGGTTTTCTTTCATTTATTAAACTACTTATTACTCTAGTGTAAACCTCCGTAGAATACACCTTTAAAAAATTATCTTCAACGCAAATAACCTTATCTGCACCATACTCTATTAACTCTTTTGCCATAATATCTAATTTATCTCCAAGAAGAATAGAAGTAAGTTTTACTCCTAATTTATCTGCGATTTTTCTTCCTTCTCCTAACAATTCTAATGCTATATTTAATAATTTTCCTTCTCTCTGCTCTGCAAAAACCCATACACCTTTATAATTACTAATATCTTTACCCATTTTTTCCCCTCCTTCTAAATAATCTGTTTTTCTCTAAACTTTACTATTAACTGTTCGGTAATTTCTTTAATATTTCCCTGAAGAATTTCTCCCTTAAAACTTACTGAAGGAGTAAAAGATTTCTTTACATTTGTGGGGGAACCCTTAAGACCTATGTTTTCTCTATCTACTAAAATATCATTTATATTCCATACTTTAATTTCTTTTTCTCTAAAAGCATTATATATACCTAATATAGAAGGATATCTAGGTTTATTTAAGTCTTTTATTGTAGTTAATAATATAGGCATTTTAGATTTTATTATATAATATCCATCTTCTGTAGCTCTATGGGCTATTACTTCTTTTCCCTGTATCTCTAAATTATTTACATAAGTAATTTGTGGTATATTTAAATGCTCAGCAACTTCCGGTCCAACTTGTGCTGTATCCCCATCTATAGCCTGTCTACCACAGAATATTATTTCATAATCTCCAATTTTGTTTATAGCAGAAGCTAGTATTAAAGAAGTAGCCCAAGTATCAGAGCCTGCAAATTGTCTATCACTTAAAAGAATTGCATCATCAACTCCCATAGCCAACGCTTCTCTTAAAGCAATTTCTGCCTGTGGCGGTCCCATACATAAAGCTACTATTTCTACATCTTTTAAATTTTCCTTTATTCTTACAGCTTCTTCTATAGCATTTTTATCATCAGGATTTATAATACTTGGTACTCCTTCTCTTATTAATGTTCCTTTTATGGGATCTATTCTAACCTCATTAGTATCTGGAACTTGTTTTATACAAACTATTATCCTCATAACTTTATTCACTCCTTTATCTATGATAATAAAGCTCTGGAAATTACCATTTTCTGTACTTCTGATGTACCTTCATATATCTCAGTTATCTTTGCATCTCTCATCATCCTCTCTAAAGGGTAATCCTTCATATATCCATATCCTCCATGCATTTGAACTGCCTTTGTTGTTACATACATAGCAGTTTTTGATGCAAACAATTTAGCCATAGAAGCATCTTTGCTAAAAGCTTCTCCATTATCCATTTTCATTGCTGCTTTATGAACTAATAACCTAGCAGCATTAACACTTGTCTCCATATCTGCTAACATCCATTGAAGTCCTTGGAAATTAGCCAAAGGTTTTTTAAATTGTTCTCTTTGTTTTAAATATTTTATGGTTTCATCTATAGCTCCTTGAGCTATTCCAACTGCTTGAGATGCCATAGCAATTCTACCACCGTCCAATGCCTTCATAGCTAACTTAAAGCCTTCCCCTTCTCTTCCCAAAAGGTTTTCTTTAGGAATTATGCAATCTTTAAAAATAAGTTCTGAAGTAGCAGAAGCTCTTATTCCCATTTTATTTTCTTTCTTTCCTATAAAGAAGCCCGGAAAGCTATCCTCTACTATAAATGCACTTATTCCCTTATTACCTTTACTTTTATCTGTCATGGCTAAAATTATATAAGTATTCGCTTCTCCTCCATTAGTTATAAAGCATTTTTGTCCATTTAATATATAATTATCTCCCTGTAAAACAGCAACACTTGTTTGACTTGCAGAATCTGTACCTGCATTAGGCTCTGTTAATGCAAAAGCTCCTAAGCTTTCTCCCTTTAGCATAGGCGGCAAATATTTTTCCTTCTGATAGCTCTTACCATAATTTAACATCAACCAACAAGGTATAGTGTGAACTGCTAAAATTGCAGCAGTAGCTGCGCACTTTTTAGCTATTTCCTCTATACACATTGCAAAAGTTAACTCATCTCCTCCAGCTCCGCCATACTCAGTAGAAAATGGTATTCCCATCATATTTAATTTCCCCATTTTCATAATATTTTCTCTAGGAAACTCACAGTCTTCATCTATTTTAGCCGCAATAGGTTCTATTTCATTTTCAACAAATTCTCTAAGTGTTTTTATAATCATTAGTTGCTCTTTACTTAGCTTATAATTCATATTTCCCCCTCATTTCTCCTATTATATTAAAATTCATATTTTTAGTTTTATTATTTATGTTTCTCTTATAAAAAATCACAATACAAAAAAAGTGCGACACACTTTTTTATAGTACATAGAAAAGATTACAGATTACAGATAAGGAAGCTTTTTTCCGTTATTATTACAGAAAATTTTCCTTATCTGTATTCTATGCTCTTTAATCTGTGCTTTGAAAAGTTGCTTCGCAATCCTTTTAATTATCTTTCTGGCACTTCATAAATTGCAGTAAATTCAGTGCATAAAATTGGTTTTTCTAAAACATCTATTGCACTTGCTTGATTGACAATATTGGGGTTTTCAGCTATTTTAAAAGTTCTACATTGTATTTTTCTTTTATTATCTTCTACTCCTAAAATTCTTCCTACTAACTCCAAATAATCTCCTGCAAAAATAGGATTATATAATCTTATATTATCAAACCCTACACATTTACCTTCATTTCCATCATGCATAATCATAAGTCTAGTAGCTACATCCCCCATTAATGTAATTGAACGTGATCCATTTACAACGCCACCCCCATAAAATACATCTTTAGAAGACATACGCAAACGCATTTTTGTTTCATAATTTCTATCTAATTTTTCAAATGCCATAATTACACCTCCTACTGTAATAAAATTTACTATTCAATTTCTTCCCAAGGATCTTCTATAGTTCCATCTGGTTGGTTTCCCCTTTGAAGTTCTTTTTTAACTACTAGCACTGAATATCCTTCACCACATAAAACAGGAGGATTTAAAATATCTACATCATTTAAAGCGGCTTCTGGCTTTCCATTAAGCCTTGATGGAGTAGCAACTTTATAAGTTTCTAATTTACATGTACGAGATGTATTTCCTACCTTCACTAACGTAGCCTTAACATCTATCTGATCTCCTACATATATATCCTTATAAAATTTAATATCTCTATAGCCTAAACATAAAGATTCATCCCCATCAACTAATATCATAAGTTCAGTTTCTGCATCTCCCCAAATATCTAATTGCCTTCCAACAGGAACTATATCCCCTAAATTATTTCCATCTGATGGAGTCATTTTATAATTTAATACTGATTCTTTTCTCATAAAATATACCTCCTAATTTTTATAACTAGATTACCCCTTCTTTTTTCAAATCCTTTAGTTCTTCCTTTCCTATACCAAACATGGAATATACTTCTTCATTATGCTGTCCTAAAAGAGGTGCTGGTGCTTCTACACTTCCTGGGGTTCTAGATAATTTTATAGGAACTCCTTGAAAATACATTTCTCCTATAGCTGGATGATCAATATGAACCATCATTTCCCTAGCTTGAATTTGTGGATGTTCTATTGCCTCTTTCATGTCCAATACAGGCCCACAAGGTATTCCACATTTATCAAGTAATTCTTCTAAATATTTCTTAGTTTTATCTTTTGCCCACTCTCTAATTAAATTCTGTAAATCCGGAACATAATTTTGGCATCTTAAATCATTAGTTAAAAATCTAGGATCTTCAATTAAATCATCTCTTCCAATTACATTACAGAACTTGGCCCATAGTTTGTCATTTCCAACTCCTATAGCTATATATCCATCTTTAACTTCATATATATCAAAAGGTGCTATGGATGGATCTATATTTCCTTTTCTCTGTGGTATCTCTCCAGTCATAGTAGTCACCACTATAGAATTCTCAAGTAAACTAAATATAGTATCCAGCATAGCTACATCTACCGCTTGTCCCAACCCTGTTTTTTCTCTATTATAAAGAGCCATTAAGACTCCTACACATAAATATATTCCTGTCACATTGTCTGCTATAGATGGCCCAACTTTAGCTGGTGGTGTATTGGGAAAACCTGTTAAATTAACCATTCCACCCATAGATTGTGCAACTATATCATAACAAGGTCTATTACTTATTGGACCATACTGTCCAAATCCAGAACCTGAAGCAAATATTATTCTAGGATTTATCTCTTTTAAAGTTTCATACTCTATACCTAACTTTTTTGTAACTCCCATTCTAAAATTTTCAACCACTACATCTGCAGTCTTTACCATTTCATAGAATATTTTTTTACCCTTTTCAGTTTTTAAATTTAATGTAATACCTTTCTTATTTCTATTTAGAAATGCATAAAATCCGCTTTCCCCACTCTTAGCATCAATAGGCCCCCAACTACGACACTGATCTCCATTTAAGCTTTCGATTTTTATTACGTCTGCACCATTATCTGCTAGAAGAGTAGTACAAAATGGACCATTATATGCATGTGTTAAATCAAGAACTCTTATACCTTCTAATGCTTTTGTCATTTAATCATTCCCCCAATTCATTTATTTTTTCCCTAGTGTCCTTAATTTTAAATGTTTAAGCTTTTATATCTAATACTTATGAATAAGTATGTTTTATTATTACATAAATTTATATAAGTACATTTCTACCTATACAAATCTATACTTTTTATAGTCTTATTTTTAAAATCTATATTTAATATGGCTCCAATGATTATTGCTATAAAAGTAATACTTATCCACCCAAGACCAACAGAAGTAAAAGGGAAAAAATCATGTATTTTTTTTATAATACTAACATCTATTTTAAACATATCCATATAAGTTAATATTCCTTCAAATATTCCCCATATTAAAGCTGTTATTATTCCAAACTTGTAAGATGAAAACGTTCTTCTTTTTATGTCTAAATTAGGTATAAAGGCATAGAAAAGAGTCATAGTTATGGCTGCTGGATATACTATATCAAGTAGTGGTGCTGCTAATTCTACAATAGATGAAAGTCCAATAGCACTTACAATAGCACTTATAATTAAAGTTATAATTGCAGATTTATTATAGGAAATCTTTTTATTTGTAACTTCTTGAAAATAATTAGCTGTAGCAACTGCAAGTCCTATAGCTGTGGTTAAAGCTGCAAATAATAAGGCTATATTAAAAATCATGCCTCCAACATTCCCCCAAAGCTTTAGAACAACAGCAGAATAAAGAGCTGCATATTTAGTCTCCCCAAAAGTAGTCCCTGTCAAAGAGCCTACAATCATATGCCCTAAATGAGTTAATGTAAGCATTCCTATTCCAATCAATCCCACTTTCATTAAATTAATATCTAATTTTCTATCTATAATTCCTTTAAATTTTAAATCATCAATAATTATTGTTGCAAAAACCAAAGCACATAAAAGTTCTGCTGTAGCATATCCATTTTTGAACCCATAAGCAAATGCATTAATACCATATACCTTAGGTTGTACAGTAGAAATAGGAAATAAAATTCCTTTAGAAATTATAGCTATTACTGCAATTACAAGTACTGGAAATAATATTCTACTGATTTTATCTACAGCATCGGATTTTTTAGCTATAAACCAGTAGGTAAGTGAATAGTAAAAAATTGAAAAAATTAATGGTGCCATATAGGATTGCGGCTGAAATTTGCTTACTTGCAAAAATGCATCCCAAGCTGCTGCACTCATTCTTGGAATACAAAATAATGGACCTAAAACCAACATAGCCATACTACAAAAGAAATTAGCAAACCTATGTGATACCCTTTCCGATACTTGATAAAATGTTCCTTTAGCTCTAGATAAAGCTAAATACCCCAAAAGTGGAAAAAACAGAGCTGTTAAATATATTCCTATAAAAGCAGGAAAAATACTATTTCCACTTTCCTTTCCCCAGGTCATTGGCCATATCATACTTGATCCCCCAAAATGCATAGAAAACAGAGCTCCTCCCATAAGAAATAATTTCCCTGGTGATAATTTAGTGTTTTCTTTCTCCAATTATAATCCCCCTTCAATTTATTAGTACATTATGCATTTTTAAATGTTATTAATATCTTATTAATTTAATTTTTTATTTATTACCTAGAATAAAAATAAAATAAAAAAAGAGTCTCTAAGACTCTTAAATTATTTACACTATAAATTAGCCACCTAAAGTCACATCTTGATTTTCATACCAGCTTAATGCATCATAAAAATGCTCTGGTTTAAAATCAGGCCAAAAATCTTCCAATATATAAAAATCTGAATATACAGATTGTATTGGTAAAAATCCACTTAATCTACGTCTTCCACCCCATCTTATTATTAAATCTATTCTAGATATTTCTCCTGAGGCTATATTGTCAGTTGTTATTCTTTCATTTATATTGTTTTCATTATACTTAAATATGTCCCATTGCCAACCATAATTAATTAAAAAATTTGCTTTAATACCACCTTTTCCAAACTTTTGTCTTTTAGTAAATTTGATTAATTCTTTTGGAAACAAGGGTGATTTTGTATCTCCTACAACTAATATCTCTGAATCTTTATTAACTAATTCCATAACAGATTCTACGCAAGCTTTTCTAAATTCTTCTGTCTGTTCAGAGGGTCTTTTTGTATTGTCTTTGGTAAAACCATAAAAAGTTACTTCCTTTATTCCTATCTGTGAACATAAGTCAAATAATTTAACTCCGGGCTCTATTCCAAATTTATATCCATCTTTTTTTTCAAAGCCTCTGCTTTGAGCCCATCTTCTATTGCCATCTGGAATTATTCCAATGTGTTTAGGTAATCTTTTGAAATTAGACTTGTTCATACAAAACCCTCCAATGTATTCAATTAAAATATATTGTTACATAATTTTAAATTTCAATTTAATTATATGTATTTTTATTTTAACTTATGTATCTTTAAATTAAAATACATTTTTACATAAAATTCAACCTATTTTTTCCTTCATGTGTTTATACCAAACAGATTTTATCCACATATAATCAACTTCCGGTGGTAAAACTTCCTTTATTGGTTTCAATTTATTTCCACCTATTTTTTTAATTGCATTTAATATTATCTCTTCATAGTCTTTTGGAATAAAATCATCTATATTTACATCCATGCCTTCATCTAAACATTTAAATAAATGCTGCTGTATTGTTACAATACTTAGATTCCTTTCTTTTACTATTTCGTCTAAACTTTTCCCTTCTTTATAAAGATTATATGTTATTATATGAGTTTTAACTTTAACTTCATTATGTATATTATTCTCTTCATAATCTTTCCTATGATTTTCTCTTTCTAAATGGTTATCTTCTATATATTTATTTATAGTATCTATAAACCTATCTCCATATACCTCAGCTTTTCTCTCTCCAACCCCCTTAATTTTAAGTAAAGAATCTTTATCTGCTGGCATATATTCACTAAGCTCCTTCAATGTAGAATCGTGAAAAATCATAAATGGAGGAACTCCCTCTCTTTGAGATATTTCTTTTCTCAAACTCTTTAAAATCTCTAACAACATATTATCTGCTTTAGGCTTTTTAATAGCTTTAGTAACTTTCATAAATACAGGTTCTTTACCTTTTAATACATTATAAGACTTAGGCTTTAATTTAACTATTGGATACTTATCATCTGTAGTTAGAAGATATTCATCTGCTATTAATTTATTGATCAAAGCTACTATTTGTTTTTGTGAAAATTCACTCATTATTCCATAGGTAGAAAGTTCATTTAATCCTGCTGATAAAACCTTTTTATTTTTCGACCCTTTCAGTACGTCTCCTACCATATTTACTCCAAAACGCTCTTTCATTCTATAAACACAAGAAAATATTTTTTGAGCTTCTATAGTGATATCCTTAACTTCTCTATTATCATTACAATTGCTGCAATTATTACATTTATCCATTACATCTATTTCACCAAAATATTCAAGTATAAAGGCTCTTAAACATTTTGAAGTGTAACAATAATCTACCATAGCTCTTAATTTATTGTATTCATAATTTTTTCTATCTGGTGGTAACAAAGATTCATCTATAAAATACTTCTGAATATGTATATCTTGAGGGGAAAATAATAATATACATTCACTTTCCTCTCCATCTCTTCCTGCACGGCCTGCTTCCTGATAATAAGCTTCCATATTTTTAGGAATATTATAATGTATTACAAACCTTACATTAGACTTATCTATCCCCATTCCAAATGCATTTGTTGCAACTATTATATCTATATTATCAAAAGAGAAATCCTCTTGAACCCTCTTTCTATCTTCGTCACTTAATCCAGCATGATACACTCCCACTTTATATCCTTTATTTTTAAGCTTATTATATAAAGCCTCTGCTTCTTTCCTAGTAGAAGTGTAGATTATTCCTATCTTTCCTTTATTATTTTCTAAATAATCATATATAAAACCTTCTTTGTCCTCTCCCTTTATTACTGTGAAATTTAGATTTTCTCTATCAAATCCAGTTACAAATACATTAGGCTCTTTTAAAGCTAATAATGACAATATATCTTTTCTTACAACTTCTGTAGCAGTAGCTGTAAAAGCTCCAATTACTGGTCTTGGAAATAACTTATCAATAAACTTACTAATTTTTGTATAACTAGGTCTAAAATCATGTCCCCACTGTGATACACAATGTGCTTCATCTACTGCTACTAATGATATATGTAAATTGCTTAATCTATTACAAAAATTTTCAGCCTCTAATCTTTCAGGAGCAATATAAAGCAATTTATAAAATCCTTGTTCAGCATTAAAAATTCTTTCTTCTATCTCTAAGTTACTTAAAGAACTATTGATATATGTGGTCTCTATTCCCAACTCCTTTAATGAATCAACCTGATCTTTCATAAGAGAAATAAGTGGAGATATTACTATAGTAACTCCATCCTTTAAAAGAGCGGGTATTTGATAACAAATAGATTTTCCTGCTCCTGTAGGCATAATAGCTACAGTATCCTTACTATTTAAAATACTTTCTATTACTTTTTCCTGAGCACCTCTGAATTCATCATACCCAAAATATTTTTTTAAAACCTCTTTGGCATTACCCAACATAATTTGCCTCCTTGGTATTTATAATCACATCTATGATTATACCCTAAGTTGTACGTTTTTTTCATTAATTATTGAAAGTATTGTACATTAATTTATATATATTATAAAAAATATTACCTCCTTATAGATTTTTATAAAGAGGTAATATTTCTTAAATTATTTGCAATAATCACTTTTTGATCTTTTAATAGCTTCGTGCCATCCTTTTAAAAGTTCTTTTCTTTTTTCCTGTGTAATAGTGCTATTGTATTCCTTTTCAATTCCATTGTTAGATAATATATCCTCTTTGCTTTTCCAAAAATCAACTGTAAGTCCAGCTAAATACGCTGCTCCTAAAGCTGCTGTATCCTGCGTATGTTTTGATTTTTCTACTTTACAGTCTAGAATATCTGATTGAAATCCCATTAAAAAATTATTTAATGAAAATTCTCCATCTACCCTTAACTTTTTTAAAGTTATACTGGAGTCTTCCTCCATTACTTTTAAAACATCATAACTTTGATATGCTAATGATTCAAGTACTGCTCTTATAAAATGCTCTTTTTTAGTTCCTCTTGTAAGTCCCATAACTACACCATTAGCTTCAGGATCCCAATAAGGTGCGCCAAGTCCTGCAAAAGCTGGTACCATATATACTCCATTTGTATCTTCTACTGATAAAGCATACTCCTCAGATTCTTCAGGAGACTTTAACATTCTTAAATCATCAGAAATCCATCTTATAGCTTCTCCTGCCATAAAAATACTTCCCTCTAAGGCATATTTCACTTCATTTTCAGTTGCCCAAGCTATAGTAGTTAAAAGCCCTCTATTAGATTTTATAGGCTTATTTCCTGTATTCATAAACATAAAACATCCTGTACTATATGTGTTTTTAGCCATACCCTCCTCAAAAGAAGCTTGTCCAAATAAAGATGCATGTTGATCTCCAGCTACTCCTCCTATAGGCAACTCTTTACTAAATAAAACACTATCCGTGTATCCAAATAAATAGCTAGAAGGCTTAACTTCTGGCGCCATCTCTTTAGGTATATCAAAATGCTCTAAGAGGTCTTCATCCCATTTTAACGTATTTATATTAAAAAGCATTGTTCTAGATGCATTTGTATAATCTGTAATATGTTTTTTTCCCTTAGTTAAATTCCAAATAAGCCATGAATCCACGGTTCCAAAAATCAAGTTACCTTTTTCTGCTTCTTTTCTTGCTCCCTCTACATTATCAAGTATCCATTTTATTTTTGTGGCAGAAAAATAAGCATTTAAAACTAAACCTGTTTTTTCTCTTACTACTTCTCCAAGACCCTTTTTATTGAGTTCCTCACACATTTCTGCTGTCCTTCTACACTGCCAACTAATAGCATTATAAATTGGTAATCCAGTTCTTCTATCCCATACTAATACTGTTTCTCTTTGATTTGTAATTCCTACAGAAATTATATCCTCTGCCACTACATTGTATTTAGCCATTACTTCTGTAACTGCTGCAAATTGGCTTGCCCATATTTCCATAGGATTAAGTTCTACCCATTCTGGTTTTGGATATATAGGATTGGTTTTTCTTTCTCCAACTCCTATTATTTCACCATTTTTGTCAAATAATACACATCTAGATCTAATACTTCCTTGGTCTAAAACCAGTACATATTTTCCCATATTCTCTCCTCCTGTATACCTTTTCTTAAATCAAAATGCAAAAAGCCACATAAAGATAGTTACCTATCTTTATGTGGCTCTCTTATTCTCTGCCAAAATTTAAAATTATTATCACCTATAATTATATATATATTTTCTTAATATTTCAACTTTATTTCACAATTTATATTTATGAATTATTGGTAAAAAATATATTTACATGTAATTTATTATTTGATATAATATTTTTGTAAAAAAATTAATTTTTATATTAGGAGGTAGAGTTATGTTAAATTTAAATATTTTATCAAATAATTTAACTGAATATGTTTTAGCAAAAATAGTAGATGACTCTGCCGAAGGTGTTTTGTAATATACTAGCTTTTATAGCCACGGAGTTATCTATCCCTGTGGTTTTTTTAATTTATAACATTTAATTACGCTATTGAAAAGCCATGGAAAATCCATGGCTTTTTTATATATAAATTTAAGAAAGGAGAGATTGAAAAATGGCAGTAAAAATTAATAATTTAGGAATTAAAACTTTATTGGGAGGTGATATATATGCTTATCTTCGGAGCACCTAATTTAGATTACTATGTGGATTCTTTCCACAATGAATATAATAATGAGTGTAATAAAAACATTAGATTCTTTTGTAAAAACGAAGGAATTAACTTAGATTACTTTAAAAGACTATTATTCTTAGTTCATAAAAAATAATAGCATCTTATATTTCTACTAAAAATTAAACAAAATTTAAATATAAAATAGAACCTATAAAATAGACACTTATAAAAAAGATTCTATTTGTATAGGTTCTTTTGTATTCTCTTACAAAGTTCATTCTAAACTCTAACTATATTAAAAAGAGAGACATCACTGTCTCTCTTAATCTCAATGTTATAATCCAAAATACCGTTACTCTAATTTTGACACCTATCTCTCCGATAGGTGGGTGTTCTCACAGAAGTCTCTATCGCCTTCAATGCCGTCTAAAGGTCTCACATGAAAGTACATATCCACCTCTAAATCTTGAACTCCCTTTACTGTAATGTAGGTTCAAAATATAGAGCCAGCGAATATCTCAGAAATTATTCAATTTATTTCACTTTGCGATTTTATTATATCAGACTCGCTGAATATTTTCAATAGCAATTTTTGGTGCGAAAGACGGGACTTGAACCCGTACGGTCTCCCACACGCCCCTCAAACGTGCGCGTCTGCCTATTCCGCCACTCTCGCATTTACAATATTATTATACTACGCTATTTCATAATGTCAACATCTATTTATTGTATAAAAATCTATAAACTTTATAATTTACTTTAACCTTTTTTACATATTTATCTGTCTCTTTAAAAGGAATATAATGAAGATTTTTTCCATCCTTAGAATGATTATAATCATTTAACCATTTTTGAACGTTTCCTCTTCCTCCATTATAAGCTGCTAACACTAAATCCATATTATTATTAAATTCTTTTTTCAAATTATTTAAATACCAACATCCCATATGAATATTATATTCAGGCTCATAAAGTTTTTCTATTTCAAAATCCTTTAATTGCATTTGTTCCGCAATCCACTGACCTGTATTTGCCGTTATTTGCATAAGTCCATAGGCATTTTTACAAGATACTGCCTTAGGATTAAAATTACTTTCAGTTTTAATTACAGCTGCCACAAGATATGGATCTAAATTGTATTCTTCAGCACATTTATATATGTTTTGTGAATATGTCATAGGGTATATCTTTTTTAATAGGAATTGTGATGCATTAAAAAGTACAGCTATTAGCAATATAAATATAATAAATTTTATAAGTTTTTTCAATTTTATTTCCCACTCCCCTATAAAGCATTAATAATATCAATTAGTTTATCTACTTGCATTTCTGTATTTTCCAATGTTAAAGTATTATATATAACAAAATCTGCTATAACTTTCTTATCATCTAAAGGCATCTGTGCATTTATTCTATTTAATATTTGATCCATAGCCAATTTATCTCTTTTTCCTATCCTTTTAATTTGCGTCTCTTTATCTACCCATACAAGAACTGTAAGGTCCATGTACTTATGCATATTTTGCTCAATTAAAGTGGGAGCGTCTAAAATACAACATTTACTACCTTTTACTTCATGTTTATTAAAACTATTAAATATTTCTTTTTTTATATAAGGTATAATAATAGTTTCATATTTCTTTCTTCTATCTTCTGAAGAGAAAATGTAATTTCCAAATTCTCTTCTTCTTAAATTACCATAGCTATCAATAAACTCAGGCCCAAAATTCTCACTAATACTCTCAACAATTCGCGGATATATATTAAGCACTTCTCTAGCAATTACATCCGCATCTATTACAGGTATTCCTTTTTCTTTTAACATTTTAGTTACAGTACTTTTACCAGTCCCAATTCCTCCAGTTAAGCCAATTTTTATCATTTTACCATTACATTTTTTCAACTCTTCTTTACTTAACAGTTTTACTAAATTATTTGGCTTCATACCAATTTTCTCCTTCATTTATATCTACTTCTAATGGTACACTTAGTGGCATAACATTTTCCATGGAATCTTTTATAATAGCCTTTACCTCTTCTAATTCATCTTTGTAAGTATTTAATATAAGTTCATCATGAACCTGTAATATCAATGTACTCTTTAAAGCTCTTTTCTGAAGCTCATTATAAACTTTAACCATAGCTAATTTAATAATATCTGCAGCACTTCCTTGTATAGGACTGTTCATTGCAAGCCTTTCTCCTAAAGCTTTAACAATCTTTTTAGCATTAGATATCTCTGGAATGAATCTTCTTCTATTTAATATAGTTAAAACATACATATTTCTTTTAGCATCTTCTACTGTATCTTCCATGTATTTTTTTACTTTAGGATATCTTTCAAAATAAGTATCTATATACTCCTTTGCTTCTTTTCTAGATATTTTTAAATCCTTAGCTAAACTAAAATCTCCTATACCATAAACAATCCCAAAATTTACTGCCTTAGCATTACTTCTCATTCTAGAAGTAACCTGTTCAATTGGAACTTTAAATACTTCTGAGGCTGTTTTAGTATGTATATCCGCATGATGTTTAAATGCATCTATAAGATTTTCATCTCCAGCAATATGCGCAAGTACTCTTAGCTCTATTTGAGAATAGTCTGCTGAAACAATTATGGAATCTTCATTATTAGATACAAATACTTTTCTTATTTCTTTGCCCATTTCATATTTAATAGGTATATTTTGTAGATTAGGTTCTGTACTTGAAAGCCTTCCTGTAGTTGTAACAGTTTGATTAAAACTTGAATGAATTTTTCCATCTTCATCAATTACATTTTTCAAACCTTCTACGTAAGTTGAATAAAGTTTTGTAAGCTGTCTATAATAAATTATCTTTTCAATTATAGGATGTTTTCCCTCTAGTGCCTCCAAAACTTCTGCATTGGTAGAATATCCTGTCTTTGTTTTTTTAATTACTGGCAAATCCAACTTTTCAAAAAGAATTTTACCTAACTGTTTTGGGGAATTTACATTAAATTCCTCTTCAGATAAAGCATATATTTCACTTTGAATTCTCTTTATTTCCTTTTGAAATTTATCTCCTATCTTAGTTAGCATATCTCTATCTACTTTAAACCCCTCTGTTTCCATAGAAGCCAAAACTGTAGTTAAGGGTAATTCTACTTCGTAAAAAAGTTTTTCCATATCTAAAGATTTTATTTCACGCTCTAATTCCTTATAAACTTCTTTAAGTAAAGAAGTTTCTTTTATGTCTTTTTCTTCATCATCCTTTATTAGAATTTTTAAATACTGAGAAATTAAAGTACTTAATTCATAATCTCCCCTTGAAGAATCAATTAAATAGGCTGCTATTTTTGTGTCAAATTTCACTCCATTTAAATCTATTCCCATCTTATGAAGTATAGTATGAGGCATTTTCACATCATGAAATACTTTCTCTATACTGTTATCCTCAAATATTTCTTTTAATAAATTAACAGTTTCATTATTATTTTCGCTTAAAATCTGCTGTAAATAAACTATATAATTGCTATCTTTAAAATTGATAAACATCCTTTCAATTGCAGCCTTTGAATAAATATTTTCATTTGATAATTGAAAAGTAATATACAACTTTTCATCATTATTTGAAATTATATAGCTATATAAATCTTTTAACTCTAATACATTATTTATATTTTTATATTCTACATTAAATTCGCTATTTTTTTCACTGGTATTTTCTGCATCAGGCAATTTATCTATTAAAGACTTAAATTGCAAATCTATGAAGATATTTCTTACTCCTTCTTCATCATAATTATCCTTAGATTTTATTGAATCTAAATCTATTTCTATAGGAACATCTCTTATAATAGTAGCTAACTTTTTGCTAAAAATAGCCTGTTCATAATTTTCCTTTAAATTTTCTTTTATCTTTTTACCACTTATATTATCTATATTTTGAAGAACATTTTCTACACTACCATATTCCTTTATAAGCTTAAAAGCAGTTTTTTCACCAATTCCTGGAACCCCTGGTATATTATCCGAAGTATCTCCCATAAGTCCTTTTACATCTATAAATTGAGTAGGAGTTACTCCCATTTCTTTAATCATTCTGTTCTTATCATAAACTTCTTTCTCTGTGATACCCTTTTTAGTAATTATAATTTTTGTATTATCTGAAGCTAACTGAAGAGCATCTTTATCTCCTGTAACAACATAAACTTCAATATTTTTTCCCTCAGCAAATTTTGATAAAGTACCTATTAAATCATCTGCTTCAAAGCCATCTATTTCAAAAATATCTATAGCTAATTTATTTAAAAGATCCTTAACTAATGGAAATTGTTCTGCTAATTCCGGCGGCATCTTTTTTCTTCCTGCCTTATATTCTTTATACTCATTATGTCTAAAAGTAGGAGCACTTCTATCAAAAGTACACACTATATAATCCGGTTCTATTTCTTCCTTCATTTTTAAAAGCATAGTAGTAAATCCATATACCCCATTAGTATGTAGTCCTTGACTATTAGTCAACGGTGGTAATGCGTAAAAAGCTCTATTCATTAAACTATTTCCATCTAAAATAAGTAGCTTTTCTTTTTTATCCATATAATAATCTCTCCCATCAAATATCTATCTTAAATAAACTGTATCTCTATAATGATTTATACTTTTTTTTAACTCAAAAAACTCATCTGCTGAAAACTTATCTAATATCTCTTTTAAAATATAAAAAGCTACCACATTCTCTAAAACTATAGAAGCTGGTACTACAGCAGATACATCAGAACGTTCATATCTAGTATTAGTTTCTTTTCTCTTTCGTAAATTTATAGTACAAACATCTTTTCTAATAGAAGGTATTGGTTTTATAAAAGCTTTAATTTCAATATTTTCACCATTAGACACTCCTGCTTCTATACCACCACAATTATTTGTACTTCTATTTATCTTACCATGTTTATACACAATTTCATCATTAAAATTGCTTCCTCTTAAATTTAAATCCAATCCATTGCCAAATTCTATGGCTTTTACTCCCTGGACAGACATAATTCCATAACTTAATACTGCATCTAACTTTCTATCCCATTGAGAGTAACTTCCCACTCCTATGGGAACTCCTTTTATTGAAAGAAATACACTTCCACCTATAGTTTCTCCCTGTTCCTTACAAATATCAATCTTTTTAATAAATGCTTTTTCTATTTCTCCATTATAACATCTAACTTCACTGTTATCTATTTTTTCATATATATCCTCATTAAACAAGTCCACTACATCATCATAAAGATTGCCTATACTATGTACTTTGCTTCTAATTTCTATACCAATATCCTTAAGTATCTCTTTACATAAAGCACCTACTGCAGTTCTTATGGCAGTCTCTCTAGCAGAAGTTCTTTCAATAGTATCCCTAATATCTCCAGTACCATATTTAAAATATCCTACTAAATCTCCATGCCCTGGTCTTGGAACTACTATTCTCTCATCTACTTTTGGTTCTCTTGTAAGTATGCCTTTCCAATTTTCATAATCTTTATTATAAATTAACATAGTTATAGGATTACCAGTGGTCTTTCTCCCTCTAACACCAGATAAAAATTCCACTGTATCCTCTTCTATTTTCATTCTTTCCCCTCTACCATAGCCACTTTGTCTTCTTTTTAATTCATTATTTATAAATTCTATATCCACCCTAAAGTTTGAAGGTATACCGTCTATTATAGCTACCATGGCCTTACCATGAGATTCTCCAGCATCTAAAAATCTAAGCATAAATATCTCTCCTATTTGAAATAATATTTCTATTAATGATACTCTAAATATTATTTTACTACAAATTTTGTTTTTATTTAATATAAATGGACTTTAATAATTTTCATGCTCTATGTATATTGCCTCTTGACTTATACTGGTCTATATGTTATTATTTTTTTGTCGAGCCGAAGTGGTGGAATTGGCAGACGCAACGGACTCAAAATCCGTCGTTGGTAACAACGTGCGGGTTCAAGTCCCGCCTTCGGCACCATTGATTTATATAGGTTTAAAGCACTTTGAATAATTTATTTAAAGTGCTTTTTTATTGCTTTTGGTTAACAATTGGTTAACAACTGAAAAAGAATTCAACAAAATTACTATACAAAACATATTAGATAAGGCTTTAATTAATCGTTCCACTTTTTATAAGTACTATTCAGACAAATATGAGTTAGCAGAACAACTTATAGATGAAATTATGAAAACTGCTACTTCATTTATTAATGAGCGCTTTAGTAATAAGAAAGAAAATAATCTTTTTCCTTTTCTTTTTCAATTATATAAACTATATTTTCATCAATAAAATGAATATGTCCTTCATCTCTTTTCTGTTCATTAGTAGTAATATATACCCATTTTATCAAAATTAAAAATCTTAACATTCCAAATTTTGAGGTACTACAATTTCACTATGCTTTATAAATCAAATGATGCTAACAAATATTTTTGTACTTTTAGTTAAAGAAGTATAGAATAAATACGAGATTTATCATCGTCTAGTCCTGCAAGGTGCAGTTCTATTTTTCTAGCACTATCATGAATTTCTTCAATGCGTGACCAATCTTTTTAATTGTAATTTCTTATTATTATATTTTCCATCCCATATCTCTTTCTACATGATAAAATATTCATTATATTATTATGAACAAAGTAAAATTACAAATTTAATAACATTTCATATTGAGTAACACTATTGTTAAAACCTAATTTAAATAAAAAATTTTGGATTGATTTCCCTTGAGCATCTATATTAAGAACACTAATTTTAGAAGACTCTGTATTCTTTATCAAGTCCGTTATTATGCTTCTTGCAATTCCATTCCCCCTAAAATTTTTATCTACAGCTATTTGTGGAATATCTCCTGTTTTCTTATCGATAATGCCATAACCAACAATAGTATTGTCAAAACGTACAATTGAATATAAAAAAGCTTCTGAAATAGCATTAATTGAATCAATAGAATTTTGCCAAGATGGATTAAAATCCCAAAACTGTATCAATTGATTTAAATCAATCTTGTTCACATGCTCAACCTTATAATTAATTATAGAATTATATTGACTTTTATCTAGCTGAAAACACTCTAACTCTCTTTGAATTTCAAAATTTTGCTTTTTATAGAGGTTCACTGCAGATTCATTAGATTTAATTACTTCTAACAAGTATTGTTTTACTTGTTCTTCTTTAATTATATTTTTTATATTTGAAAGTATATTATTTGTTACTCCTTGTCTTCTATAATTACTTACAACACCTGTTCCAATGTCATATACAGTTAACTTTCCATTCCAAATTCGATATCCATTCAAAACAAATCCAACCAATTTTTCATTTAAGAATGCTCCTATAGACATTTCCGCAATATAACCCCTTCTTTGAAGCATTTGTTTAAACTTCCAAATAGGTAAATCTATCTTAACCTGATAATCAGAAAATGCATTTACAAATGCTTTATGAAGTATTTCTATGCTAGTTTTATCTAAAGTCTTATAGCTAAACATTTTTATTCTATCCTTTCTATTTTATATCTATTGCCATTCAACTATTTAATTGTTTTTATCTATAAACAAAATTAAAATTCTCTATCTAATTATTTTTCCATAACAATAACTTCTCTTTCAATATTTTCCCTAAAATTTATTTTATTTCTTTTGACTTGGACAAGTCCAATTGATATCAAAATTTTAATGCAGTTTCATTATCAATTACAACATCTAACCAAATTTTAATGCTAAAGATGGTACTATGATACCTATAATACATCCTTTATCAATAAAGTATGTATTAAACATTATTTGGTTTACAGTAAAAATAAAAGTTATAAATATTCATTTAAATAATGCAATTAATAAAAAACCTCACTTATAGGTGATATGGAGAACCATATCATAAGTAAGTGAGAAATTTACTTACTTATAAATTTCATAGTTACTTGTGTTTACATAATGTTGCTTTTATAATAGCAAATACAGGAGGTTAAGTAAGATGTATAAACCCAAATTAGAAAAGGATATTCGTTGTCCTTTGGAATATGGTTTGAATGTTTTTGGTGGAAAGTGGAAATCACGAATTATCTGTGTTCTGGCAGAAAAGCAAATTCTGCGTTACAGTGCCATCCGCAAGGAACTGTCAAATATCACAGATGCTGTTTTGGCGGCAACACTAAAAGAATTGATTGCAGACGGCATTGTTATCAGGCAGCAATTTAATGAAATTCCACCTAAGGTGGAATATTGTCTTTCAGACAAAGGGAAGTCGGTTATACCAATTTTGCAAAGTATTTGCAGATGGTCTGGTGCGTATCACAAAGAAGACAATGAACATACTCTATCACAGTGTCAGAAGTGTGATTACAATTTATACTAAGAAATTTATTAGTGACTTATAAATTTCTTAATATCTTATTTTTCTATATTGCGTTCTGTATAATGATACTGAGTTAAGCAGCTAAAGCTGTATAAAAAAGGAGGAAGATTTAAATGAACGCAGATGTAGTAAAACTTTTAAAAGAGCAACTTTGGTATTTGGGCACATATTCTGATGAACCTAATGCTGTACCAGTGGCATTTAAGGATGTCACAGATGATGGTAAGCTGGTAGTTGGAGATGTATTTTTAAATACAACCCTTTCTAATATCAAGGCTAATGGTAAGATAGCTGTTTCTACGTGCAACGGAGAAACTATGGAAGGATATCAAATCAAAGGTACTGCTGAATATGTGACAGAAGGCCCGGTTGTAGATACTTTTAAAAAATTGGTTTCTGACATGTTTAATGGTGCAGCAACTGCGAAGGGAGCGCTTATCATTACTCCAAAACAAGTCATCGTTACAACTCCAGAAGCTGATAACAAGAAGGTATTGTAATCAAAAATATTCTTAGCTACATGACATATCCAGAAAGCCCAATACTGAATAAAGGCATTGGGCTTTTTTTCCTACTGCTAAATGTGACGCTGAAAAAATTTATATCTTAAAATGACTAGGGGGTGTAAAAATGCCTATCACTGTTTTGTGGGCATTGATTATCTATATGTTAATCAATTCATTTACTCCTGGACCAGGAAATATACTAGCACTCAACACAATGACCAAGCATGGATGGGAAAAAGGAAGAAAATTATTTTTTGGTATTTGGACAGGTTTTTTGCTGCAATTTGTAAATGTTAAAATATATTTTTATGGAATCACATTATTAAGCGGATATATTGTGCCATATTATCAATCCATATACTCAATGATTATTACAGAGATTCTCATTACAGCAGTGGGGTCTTTTGCTACTTTTATGTGGGCATTGATGGGATAAAAATACAGGACATTTATTTGAAACATTTTAAGTTCATTAATGCTATTTTTGGGGCATTTCTTGTTTTTTGTGCGTGGAATATGGTGAATCAATCTGTATAGTATTTTAGAGGGGTGTAAAAATGATAGAAATTCAATATAAATCAAAAAAATATTTACAAAAGAAGTGATTCAAAAGTTATTTTTATCCGTTGGCTGGGTATCCAGTAAATATCCAAACAGACTACATAAGGCATTAATGAATTCTGGTACAGTAATTACGGCTTGAAATGGAGAAAATCTGGTATGGCTTGTCAGAGCACTGGACGACAGCGAACTAGTTGCTTACATTCATTACGTTTTCGTAAATCCGAAGTATCAAGGGAAAGAAATTGTGAAACAAATGATAGAGAAGATAAAAGAAAAATATAAGAAATTTCTCTATTATTGAAATTATGCCAATATGTATTAACTTAATTTTAATAAAAGATTTCTCTTTGAGCTTATTTAGGTGATTTGTAATGTGTATCCTAAATAAGCTCTTTTTTTATTGTTCTATAGGAAAATTCCAATTAATTGCACTTTGTTCTAAAATTTTTTCCATTATTGTTGGAGCCTATCAATAATTTTGTATAAGCTTCCATAAAAATTTTAAAATTATGTGTTTAAGAATAACTAGGTAAGAGTATTATTATCCTGATGCCTAGTTATTTTAAAATATTAAATATTTTTACATTAATTCAGTAACTCCTCTGTTTTTAAGTTCATTCTCTATCTATTGGCACGTTTAAATCAAATTCTCCTAAATCTGATAATACTTTTACCGAATAATATGGTGTTTAAAATTTTTAAGTTTTTTATACATTAATGGTAGAAACTAAATTTTAAAGGTATCGATTGAAAAATGTAGTTCTTTAAATATCATATATGAAAATAGCATTTATTTGTTGTAATCTATTTACTTTAACTCCATATTTCACAAAGGATATATTACTCTAGCAGGGATAAAATATTAATGAATTGAAAATATGTACTTATAGGAGGTAATACTTATGATGGGTTTATTTGACAATATTTTAGGCAATGACAATGACGATGATAATAAGAAAAATAAAGATGAAGGAAGACTTACACTTCATAAGGAAGAACTTGATATAAATAAAAGCAAGGTTCAAAAAGGTGAAGTTGAACTAAGCAAAGAAATTATTGAAGAACAAAAAACAGTTGATGTTCCTGTTACTCATGAAGAAGTTGTTATCGAAAGAAGATCAATAAATAACGAAGCTAGTGATACACCTATTAGTGACGAGGAGACCATACGTATTCCAGTCAGTGAAGAACAGGTTAATGTGGATAAACACACAGTGGTAACTGGAGAAGTGTCTGCTTATAAACGTGAAGTCCAAGAAACAAAGCAAGTGGATGAGAACCTAAAAAGAGAAGAAGCTCGTATAAACACAAATGGTGATGCAAATATAGTAGATAACAATCCAGATGATGGCTTCCATTAAGGAATTTATAAAATAAATAAAAAAACACCTCTCAAATTATATGTTAGATTTAGGAGGTGTTTTTTAGGAGGATAGAGCATGTTAAACAAAGATGTATCTAACATAAAAAGTATTCAATATTTAACAGGTGCTACTATTGGCGGAATAATTGGTTTTATAATTGCTATTTTGTATAAGTTCTCTATTTTAACTATACCCGGATTTGTAAATATATTTATAATTACATCAATTGATCCAATCATAATAGGAACTATATTAGGCATTATTGTAGGTGTAATTATAGGTAGGCTAATGGTTCAGAGTAAGACATATAAGAACGATATTGAAACAATTCCAAAGAAGATTCCTCATAATGCAGATAGTGATATAAAGATGCAACTTCGCGAAGAACAGATGAAAATATCTAAGAACAAAATACAAACTGGTGGAGTATCCATTCACAAAGAAGTTTTAACCGAAGAAAAAAATATTACTGTACCTGTAAAACGTGAGGAACTTGTTATTGAAAAAACTGTTTTTGATTCACAATTCCGTAACAAATCAGATGTTCATACTGAAACTATTCGAATACCCATCAGTGAAGAACGTATCCACATACACAAGCAGCCAGTAACTTTAGAAGATGTTTCAGTTAATAACCATCAATATAAAGAGGTAAAGCATTTAACTGAAAGGTTAAAAAAGGAAATACCTCACATTAGTATTAAAGGGGATTCAAAAATTGTGGATAAGGAAATCGATAAAAAATATCGAAGTTAGAAATATGGGATAATTAATAGCTCTAAAAGCTTTCTGATTGTAAACAGGAAAGATTTAGTTAATTTAGATAATGTTCTGTAATTTTTCTTTCTAATGCTAATATTCTTCCCTGTTTGTTCAAGGTTTCCATAGCTGTTGCAGCAGGTATATTTACATATAGAGTATTTAATATATATTTTTACTAAAATATCTGTTTCATCTGTCAAGAAATACTGTTACTATATTTCCTCTATATCTACTTTTGAAATTATTCTGTATTTTAATTTTGCAAAACCCTAGGAAAAGAAACTAAGAAATTTTTTAGTCCGTTCATCTTTAGGATTATCAAATATATCCTCTGGTGTTCCTTGCTCTACAACTACTCCTCCATCCATAAAAACCACTCTATCTGCCACTTCCCTTGCAAAAGTCATTTCATGAGTAACTATAATCATAGTCATATGCCTTTCTGCCAAAACTTTTATAGCATTAAGTACTTCTTGAACTAATTCTGGATCCAGTGCAGAAGTAGGTTCATCAAAAAGGATAACCTCTGGATTTAAAGCCATTGCCCTGGCAATGCTTACCCTTTGCTGTTGTCCTCCTGACAAAGTGGCTGGATAGTTATTTCTTTTCTCATATAGTCCAACCAACTTTAATAGCTGTTCTGCTATTTCTACTGCTTTAACTTTATTTGATTTCTTTGTTATTATTAAACCTTCAGTGATATTTTCTAGGACAGTTTTGTTCTTAAATAGGTTATAGCATTGAAACACCATAGCAGACTGTTGTCTTAACTTCAATATGTCCTTATCCTTCACTTTAGCCGCATCTATGAAAACTTCACCTACTTGTACAGTTCCACTTTCAGGTTTTTCTAAATAATTTATACATCTTAAAAAAGTAGATTTACCGGAACCTGAAGGTCCTATAATGGCTACAATGTCACCTTTATTAACCTCTAAATCTATGCCCTTTAACACCTGTAAATTTTTAAAACTTTTCTTTAAACCTTTTATCTTAATCATTTGTTCACATCCTAGCATGCTTTATTCATTTTATTTTCCAATATACTTTGAAGATAATTAAAAGCTACAATAATAATCCAATATATTATGGCTACAGCTAAATAGCTTTCAAAGAATTTATAGCTGGCTGCAGCAGACATTTTTGCTTGAGCCAGTATTTCAACTAGCCCTAAAGTAAAGGCTAAAGATGAACCTTTTATTAAATCTATAAAAACATTACCTAAAGAAGGTACTGCCGTCCTTAAGGCTTGCGGCATTACTATTCTTTTCATTCCTTGCCAATGTGTCATTCCTACAGAAAGGGCAGCTTCCATCTGACCTTTATCTATAGAGCTTATAGCTGCTCTATAGACTTCTGCCATATAGGCCGAAGAATTTAAACTTAACCCTAAAATAGCTGCACTGTAAGCATTCATAGTTTTAAACATTGGCATTATCTGTGGAAGCCCATAGTATAGCAAAAATAGCTGCACTAATAATGGTGTTCCTCTAAAAAAAGATACATATATTTTAGCTAGAGAGTTTAATCCTTTTATCTTATACATTCTAATCACTTGCAAAATCAAGGCTAAAACTAATCCTATAGCCATTGATATTACTGATAAACTTAAAGTTGTGTTAATGTATTTTATTAATGTTGGTATTATTTCAATAAAATATTTCAAATCAAAATTTGCATTCAACTTCATTACCACCTAAAATTAATTATTTTTTAGTTATATCGATTTTAACCCACTTTTTGGATATTTTTTCAAAGGTTCCATCCGCCTTCATGTCTGCAATAGCTTTATTTACCTTTTCAACAACTGCCTTGTTTTCTTCATTATTTATAAATGGAAAAGCATTTTCTAATGGTTCTACATCATTTCCTGCAAGTTTTACAGGTATTTTATTTTCTTCAACTGTTGCAATAGCTGATACCTTATCATCCATTAAAGCATCTATTCTTCCTAATGCTAAATCCTGTCTCATTCCTCCATCATCCTCATAGGTTACTACAGTTATTTCTTTATTCTTATCAAAATTTCTAATTATTTGCTCGTAGTTACTTCCTAAGCTAACCCCTATTTTTTTGCCCTTTAGGTTCTCAAGTTTTTCTATTGAGTTATTATCCTTTTTAACTACAATCTGTGCTCCTGAGTAAACATAAGGGTTTGAAAATAAATATTTATCTTTTCTCTTAACTGTTATTGTAATTTCATTAGCTATTGTATCTATTTTTCCTGCATCTAACATTCCAAATAATCCGCTAAAAGAAGCAGTAACAAACTCTGGCTTATAACCTGTTCTTTTTCCAATCTCATTCCATACATCTATCTCAAAACCATCAAGTTTATTTTTCTTATTCATAAAGGTATAAGGATAATATCCTCCTGATGTTCCAATCCTAATAACCTTTGCAGTTTCATTAGAAGAAGCTTTATTAACTGCTTTTGAACCACATCCACTTAATACTCCTGATAATATTAATATTGACGCTAGTACACCTACTAATTTTTTATTTTTTATCATAATAATTCCTCCTATATTTTCATAATTACATTCATTTTTAATATTTTTTAGACTTTCAAAGTAATAATTAATAAATCTTGTACATTGCTCAAATTCCGGATTTTGAGAAACAAAAAACTTCTGCCTCTAATAATTTAGAGACAGAAGTTAACTTCCGCGGTTCCACTCTAATTATCACTTATATAAATATATAGCGATATCTCCTTTTACCTTAACGCTATAACAGGCGTACCTGCTGCCGTCTACTATATTTCGAAGCAGTGCTCAAAGATGCATTCACATAACTTACACTTAAAATCCCTTTCAGCCAATGAGGAATTCTCTCTGTTAGTTTAGATTATGTTACTATTTCTTATCATAGCATTTAGTTTTTAATTCCCATTAAACAAGTATGAATACTAGGATTTATTTAAAATATTAATACATTATTTATCTATTGTCAACAATAATATTAATTATTTTATTTGGTAATTTTATACTATCAATTCACCTTCAGTAAGTCGAAATGATAAAATTGTTTAGCTTCGGTAGTCATCCCCTACCAACCAGCTGTTTTAGCAATTGGATTAATGACAAAATAATGCTAATAGTAAGCAAGATTATTCATGATAAATATGGTTAATGATGATATTATAAACATAACAATTTAAGTTGAAAATCCCAAATGAGGTGGTATAAAAATGAATAGATCAAAAGTAGAAAAAGTAAATTTTTATAGTGATGTACTTGTTAAACAAATGTCAATGTTGGTGTATTTACCTAAATACTATAATAGTTTAACTCCTCTGCCTGTATTATATTTTCTACATGGAAGAAGTGGAGATGAAAATGTAATGTTTGAAATGGATATAAACACTATAGCTGATCGAATGATAAAAAATGAGGAAATTAAACCTATGATAATTATATGTCCAAGAATTGAAAACAGCCGGGGATTGAATTCATCCTTAATCTGTAAAGAGATTTCTGATACTGGAGATAATAGTAGAATTATAAATTTAGGAATGTATGAAGATTACTTTATGAATGAAATAATACCTTTAACAGATAAAACTTTCAATACTATAAAAAATAGAAAAGGAAGATATATAGGCGGGGCATCTGCTGGAGGGTATGCAGCTCTTCACAATACATTAAGACATCAACATATGTTTTCAAAAGTAGGCGGGCATATGCCTGCTTTAGAACTGAAACTTGAAGAGGAAGACAAAGCATATTATAAAGACATTGGTGTATGGGAAAAATATGATCCAATATATATTGCAAAAAACAATAATATTTCTTCTCATATTGATGTCTATCTTGATGCTGGAGATAAGGATGAAGGTAGATTTTATGAAGGCTGTTCAATTTTACATAAACTATTGAAAGAGAAAGGCATAAATTCTCAAAATCATGTATTCCCTGGTAATCACAGTGCTAAATATATACAATCAAACATTGAAAAATATCTAAAATTTTATGGATGCTAATATACTGTAGACAGGCTTTGTGTAATTTATACAGGCATAAAAAATAATAAATCACTTTCTTTAGATTTATTATAAAGCAAGAAGTAAGATAGTTCTTAATAAAAATAAAAGAGAAATCAGAAGTATCTGATCTTCTCTTTTATTGTACTTAAAATACCATGGGTTTACTAGTATCCCTGTGATTATATTGAAAATGCCACTTACGTGTGGTAAATAACAGGTTATATCTTTTTAAAACAATTTATATCATAAAGTTTCTCTAAATTTTGTTGGTGAAACATTATAATGTCTTTTAAATAAACGGCTAAAATAATTTATACTATCAAATCCACATCTTAACGCTATTTCAGTTATATTCATATCACCTTTATTCAAATAGTCAACAGCTTTTTCCAGTCTTATTCCATTAATATAATCTGTAGTTGTCTTACCTGTCATTTCCTTAAAAATTCTGCAAAAATGATAGGTACTGATATGAACAATATTTGAAAGATCCTCAATGCATATTTTTTTAGAGTAATTACTGTCTATATATTTAAAAATCAAATCAAAACGTTTTAAATTATTTACTTTTGAAATAAGTTCTTTTCTAGTTAGAAATTTACTAATGTATTTTCTTAATAGGAGGACAATTAATTGGTAAACAAAGGATTTTACAGCAAGTTCATACCCAATTTTCTTCGAAAAATATTCTTGTATTGTTATGGTGACACAGTCCAATATCTGTTTGTCATTTTCAATTAAATTTTGAAAAGATATTTGATTTTGTGACAGTGGCGAAAGGAATTTTGTCTGACATAGATCAACTTGATTACTAAACACAAATGAAGAATCGATACGAATTATATAAAACTTCAGATCATCACTTAAACTTTCAAGGGAATGTAGTTCATTATTATTAATTACTACAATACTGTCAGTTGTAACATAATAACGCTTTTTATTGCATTCAACTAAAGCCTTGCCTTCAGTAAAAAAATATAGCTGCATATTTTCATGCCAATGTGTATTAAATTTTCTTCCTTTCTTAAAGTTTTCTGCTAAGAATATATCTATACCGAAATTTGGATCTGGCATTTTTTTATTATAATACGTTTGCAAATTTTTCATATTTATATCCTCATGTCAAAATTGTACTAAATTTCAGCAATACAATTGTTTAATTATACTGCAAATATAAATTATTATAATATAAATACATTTTATTGTGAACAACAAAATTATTCTACTAATTAAGCAACTGTGAGTATCAACTCCCTTGTGAGAAATCTAATGTAATGAACAAACAGAATTATTTCACATTTGTTAGAGTTAGGTTAGTTTTATCCATACAAATTGTGATATAATTACTAGTAATAAAATTAAATAGTGGATTTGTGTGAATTAAGGATAATTTATATGTTATTGAATAGTATCAAAAAACATATATAAAAGGAGATATGTAAAATGATGATATTATATATTTTATGCTCAATATTATTGTTCTTTATAGTTGAGTATATTATGATCCGTAGCAGTTTTAAAGTAGCAGCCTATAATAATGGACAAAGAAGAGATGTGATTATTATACTTGGTTATGCTGCAAAAAAAACGGTGATGTATCACCAATTTTACGAGAACGAATAAGTAAAGCAGCAAAGTTATATCATGAAGGGATTGCTGGAGTCATAATCTGTTCTGGTGCAGCTGTTGCTAACGATTATATAGAAGCTGATGTCATGGCAAATGCCTTAATTGAATTAGGAGTGCCTGATTGTAATATAATTCGTGAAAAACTTGCTAAGAATACATATGAAAATTTAGTAAATTCAAGGGAAATCATGCAGAACAAGGAACTGAATACAGCCGTTATTGTATCCTCACCCTGGCATTTGCGAAAAGCCAGTTCGTATGCGTTTAGACTTAAAATCCACCATACAGTAGAAAAATCTAAATTTCCGAATGAATACCTGATAATAGGAGTTGGAATGATTTATCTTTATTTATACACTCAGATGTTCATAAACAATTTACGTTACTATAAATGTAGACAATAAAGTTAAGACGTCATCTTCTTATTAATGCCTTAACTAATAAAAACCAATAATTTCCTTAAATATATTATAAAATATACAACCTTACTACTTCGTCTACCGCAAGTATGTTATTCTTTTCAAATCCTTTAACTAATTCCAAAATACCTACTAGTATTTCTTTTTTATTGCATGATTTTCTGGGAATATATATAAACTCACCATCTACATATTTCTGCACCTATTCAAGCAAATGATTAGGGAGTATATAGATTGCTTTCTTATAGCTCATTTTGCCCTCCTAAAGGTTTTATTACAATTAGGAATAGCAAAGGCTATATTAACATCTTAGTTTTATTTTTAACTGATTGTTGCAATAACCTTTGCTATGCAACAATAACTATAGGATTAAGCATCTGCTTTCAACCCTCCTTTTACATTATATTATAAATTATAACATCATATTTATATGTCCACAAATTATCCAAAGATTTAAATTCTTATAATCTCCTAATATTAAAAACAAAGTTTCTTTCAGCAAGTTATCCATAACTGCTACTACAAGCTATTTCCTAAGGATAAATTCTGCAGCCTTAAAATACATAATTAATACTTACTACAACTTAGTTTTTAAAATCCTATAATCATATCCCAAAAAATGTTTTAGCTAATACTATATACATAAATTTTTATCATCAGCAAATGATAATTATATTCAAAGACCTTAAAGGAGAGAGTATAAATGAATAACGAAAATTTACCTAATCTAGATGTTTTCTCTAGTACTCATGAACCATATTGGATTAGTTCTACCTCTACAATAGATTGTCCTATATTAGACGACGATATTAATGTAGATGTGGCTATAATTGGAGGAGGAATAGTTGGAATCACTTCAGCTTTCCTTTTAAAACGAAAAGGTTTAAAGGTTGCTATAATAGAAGCTAATAAAATCGCTCATGGGACTACAGGCCATACAACCGCAAAAATAACTTCTCAACATGATTTAATTTATGATAATATGCTAAGAAAAATTGGAGAAGAAAACGCAAAGCAATATGCAGAAGCAAATGAATCTGCAATTCACTTTATTGCTAATTTAGTTAGAGAAAAAAATATCGATTGTGACTTTTCTTGGAGACCTGCTTATATATATACCCAATCCAATGAATACGTAGAAAAAATTGAAAATGAGGTGAAAGCTGCTTCAAGTCTAGGGATAAAGGCATCCTATTTAGATAAAGTACCTCTTCCCTTTAATATAAAAGCTGCTGTGCGCTTCGATGACCAAGCTCAATTTCATCCATTGAAATATTTATTTACCCTTGCTAAGGAAATACCTGGTGATGGAAGTTATATTTTTGAACACACAAAAGTTGTTGATGTTGATGATAACGATAATGGACATTGTGTGGTATTAACAAATCAAGACAAAAAAGTGTCTGCATCTAAAGTAATTGTGGCATCTCACTTTCCTTGTTATGACGGGCTTGGAATGTACTTCGCCAGGATGTATGCAGAAAAATCCTATGTATTAGGAGTTAAGGTTAAAGAACCATTTCCTGAGGGTATGTTCATAACTGCTGAAAAGTCAGGACATTCTCTTCGCTCTCAAAAATATAATGGCAGTGAAATTATATTAGTAGGTGGAGAACCACATAAAACCGGCAGTGAGAAAAATACTAATGCTCACTATAAAAACTTAGCTGATTTTGCAAAAACAACCTTTGATTTAGAAAACATACTATTTAGGTGGTCAACGCAAGATTGTATGACTGTAGACAATATTCCTTATATTGGGTATCTTACTTCAAAAACCTCTAATATATTTGTAGCAACAGGTTTTGGTAAATGGGGTATGACAAATGGCACAGTATCAGCAATGATTTTAACAGATCTTATCACTAAAAAAGAAAGTTCATGGGAAGAAGTATATAGTCCATCAAGATTTGATGTAAGTTCATTTCCTAAGTTAGCATCAGTAAATTTAAATGTAGCATCTACACTTTTAAAGGGGAAAATTATCCCTGTACCGAATGATGCTAAAATCAACAATGGGGAAGCAAAGGTCATTAACGTAAATGGTGAAAGAGTTGGTGCTTATCGTGATGAAAATGGTAAGTTGCACATAGTTGATATTACTTGTACGCATCTAGGTTGTGAATTAGTATGGAATGAATCAGAAAAAACTTGGGATTGTCCTTGTCACGGTTCTAGATTTACCTATGATGGCGATAATGTTGAGGGACCTGCATTTAATCATTTGAGATATCAAGGTGAGGGACCTAATAAAAAAGATCCAAATATATTTTAAAATAATTCTCATTTTTAAGTATTAGTATTACATTAAAAAATACTACTTTATTCTCCTTGGAATCTATGGATAGCCTCGGAAGAACTTTAAATTCAGATAAATGTAGCATTATAACTAAAACAGACATATATTATTTATGTATAAATTAACTTGGAGGAATTTTAATGCTACAACATTCTCACAGTTACTCAGGCACTACAACATACAACCAAGGTCATATTCATCATTACGGTGGGGTTACTTCTAAAGCACCAAGTAGAGTACCTCATAATCACAAAATGAAAGGTGTTACAACTTTTAATGATGGTCATGAACACAAATATATTACTGAAACAAGTCCTGGAATCAACCTACCAAATGGACGCCATTATCATTGCTTTAGAACTAGAGTTGAACTTGAAGATGGTCATATTCACTATATAAGTGGTTATACAAGTGCTAATTAGTTTAAAATAAATTTGTATTACTACCACAATATGGCTGCCATATTTTATGGCAGCTTATTTCATATATGTATGGAAACAAAGTCATGACCATCCGTAAAAAAGGGTCAATAAATTGTTTTATGCTTATTTGATCACTTGCTATATGTTCCTGTAACTGATTTTTTATGTATTCCTATATTTCCTTCTTATTTATTCCTACAGTATCTACATAATATCCTTTACAGAAAAAATGTCTGTTGCCATACTTATATTTCAAATTTATTAGTTATAACATTATCTAATGTTTGTAATATTCCATCAATATTTATAACAGTTTTTTCTAAATTGTTAGTAACTTCCTTATTCTTTCGCATTTCGATATCTTGTTTTGAAGATACAGCTCTTATCAAAGCTAGCCTCTGTCTCTCAGACAATAAATAGTGGTTTCCAATAAATATAGATGCACCTTTTAACAATCTTACTCATAACTTGTATCTCTCATTTCCAATGATTATATAGAAAATATAGCTGCTATTGTTATATTCATAATAATATTATTTAATTTGTACTTCGTTTACTAGCACATCATATTTAGTATCTTCCCTAATTTATTCCTCTGAAATTCTTTAATCCCTTCCAAATATCATATCTATCCTAAACTAATAACTACCAATTAGAAGCATATGATATAATTACTATTAGGGTAAATGAGAATTGTTGAAGATGGAAAAATAAGGATTATTTATATTTTCCTCTCCATAGGAGGTATATATGGAAAAAGAATTGTCAGAAATGACATTAGAAGAATTATGGAGTTTATTTCCTATTATTTTAAAAGAACATAATACAGATTATAAAAAGTGGTATGAAATTGAAAAACAAAGACTTTTAAACTGTATTAATAAGAAAAATATTATACGCATTAATCATATAGGAAGTAGTGCAGTTGAAGGATTGATTTCTAAACCAACAGTGGATATTTTATTGGAAATAGATAATGAAAGTAATATTGAAGAATTAATAAATATCCTATCACATAATGGGTGGACATTAATGTCATGCCAAAAAAAGCCACATTTGAACATTGTATTTAATAAAGGATATACAAAAAAAGGATTTGAAGAAAAAGTATATCATTTACATGTTCGTTACTATGATAACTGGAATGAATTGTATTTTAGGGACTACCTTATGGAGCATAAAGAGATTGCTAACGAATATGGTAAACTTAAATTAAAATTAATAGAAAAATATGAGCATGATCGTGATGGATATACAGATGCCAAGTCTGATTTTATTTTGAAATATACAGAAAAGGCAAAAAAAGAATATGGTAATAAATATAACCCTTCTATTATATATTAATTAATTACAAAATTATTGAGGTGATGTTGTGATAAAAATTAGCAGAAAAAGAGGATATGCAGATAAACTACGAAAATATAAAGTAATATTAGACAATAATTATTTAAAATATTATGGTATAATTGAGATTAATTACTTAAAATTTATATATAGATTAAGAGGAGGCTCAAAATGGAAAAGAAACAGTATATCTGCTCAAAATGCGGTAACATGGAATATGAAACTGACCAATTTCAGGCAACTGGTGGGAATTTTGCAAAGATATTTGATATACAAAATAAAAAATTTATTACTATCAGCTGTAAAAGATGTGGGTACACAGAATTGTACAAAGCAAAGTCTTCCGACGGATGGAATATATTGGATTTCCTTATAGGTAACTAGCCTATTATAATATATTATATTAATGAGTGTTATTGTTATTTAGTATAACAACTTGAAAATCCAACAATTTACTAAACACCCCATTATTCCTGGTTGAATTTTGTGGTGTTTTTCTGTTTCAATACAAATATATACTAAATATTAATAAATAACATTGTTTATAATTGTTTATATAAGGAGAGATTTTTAATGAGTATTGTTGATATTATTATTCCATTGCTTTTTATTGTAATTATTTTAAAACAGTTAAGATATATAAAAGAATTAATAATACCTACAAAAAAAAGTTATATAGAAATTATTACTGTATTATTTAGTATTGGTATTTTCATGTGGATTATATATTTTTATGCAAATACTTGGATTCATTACGTAACAGGAGCATTAGGTATTTTTATGTTTGTAAGCATATGGATTAAACAAGGAATTAATTCAAAAGGTTTCGTATCAATGTATAAATATAAAGAAACCATACTATGGAATGAAATTGAAAAAGTTATTATAATTAGTTCAAAAGATATAAAACTTCAGTTATTAGGTGGTTTTATTGAACAAACATTTCATTTTAAAAATAGTGATTATGATAGAGTTATTACTATTTTAAAAGAAAATTTACCTAAACAAGCACAATTACAAACAATCCTTAATAAATAAAAATATACACATGATTCTTAAAGACTGTATCAACCAAATTTAAGATTGGAACTACCTACTAGAATAAAATGTTTTATAAGTAATTCATCCTATTTTTATATCACCAAAGAAAGGAGTATCCGCATAATACTCCTCTCCTTTGTATTAACTTATACTATTTCTTTTTAAATGTACATTTCATTTAAAACCAATTATGGAACTGATCTATTACCCATTTCCCACCATTATATTCAAGTGATGCTTTTAAATAGTATGGCTCAGGATCATAATAATATCCTTTAACTAAAATTTCTACCTTATTTGCTTTATATTTTTTCTCTACTATTTCAGCATTCTCAAGATTAATTGCTGGTTCTGGATTGCCATATCTCATATAATATTCTCCATTAATATTAGTAAACACAAAATTTATCATATTTTTTATAAATGTATTACTATAATATTTATTTAGTTCATAGTTTTTATTTAAATAATTCTCTATGGAGCCGTATGAATTTATATCATCATTGATCTTAGCAAAGCTTATTCCATGTAAATCAATATAATTTTCATCATCTACATCTATTTTCAGCATCTTTTTGAAGGCTTCATCTCCATTAAATAATAATTCTTTAGCATTTTTATTCGATATTACGGGTTTATTTTCTAATATATATTCTACTTCTTTACTTATAGTAGCATTTCCACCTAATAGTATAAGATTTTTATAATTATTAGTGTCTAAATATTCTTTCTGATTTAATATGTTGGCTCCATGGGTCAATATTACAGGTGCATCTAATTTTGCTGCTAAAGCACTTCCTGATAGAGCATCTGGAAAATTGCTTCCACTTGCAATGATCACATTTTTAAATTTATCATTACTATAATTTGAACTTATTTTTATAGACGTTTCATATCTATTTGCTTCAAATATACTATTTGCCATATAGTCTCCTTGAGCCTTTGCTATACCTGTCACTCCTAAAGCTATGATCATTAATGTAGCTAACATTACAATCTTTTTCATAAAAATCCTCCTAAAAATATAATAGAAATCTTTTAATATTACCAATATTATATTTATAGTATGCAAAAAATTAAAAAATGCCCTTAATTAATTTTTATCATAAATAATAAATATTACACTTTACCATAATCTACATAAATGCTATGTTATAATTAATCTACACTAGTAAAATTAAAGGGGGCAAATAATAATTAATGAAAGAGATGTTCAATTAGAATCTCATTGGAGTGTAATTTTAGAAAATAGATATATTAATCAAAATAGTGATATTCTAACTATTATTCTTCCAGGAGAAGGTTATACAAATGAAAAACCACTTATGTATTATTCATATAAAGTTGCATTAGAACTTGGATTAGATGTACTTTGTATAGATTATGGTTTTCAAATTTCACATAAAGATTTTGATATGAACACAGAACTTGATATTGTAGTCAGAGAATCAGAACAGATATTAAAAAAATGTTTGAGTAAAAATTATAAAAAGATAATTTTTATTGGTAAAAGTTTAGGAACTATTATTCAAAGTAAATTATCTAAAGAATTAATAGATTATGAGCAAATTCATGTTTATTTAACACCGGTAGATAAAACATTTGAAAACATAGTAGATTATCCATGTTTAGTTATTACAGGTACAGAAGACAGGAAAATAAGTATTTCAAATATGAATATAATAGAGAACAATAAAAACATTGAATTAGTTAAAATATCTGGTGGCAATCATCGTCTTGAATGTTCAGATACATTAAAAAGCATAGAGATGTTAAATACAACAATAGGAACATTGAAAAAGTTTATAATTAAACACTTTAACCGTTGAAATAAAATTTATTCTACATAAATGAATTTCTGCGTCTTAATTCATACTATAATACCATAGTGTTAAAAATAGATTCTTATGACATGGTTAAGGATGATTATGCTTTTTATTGTTCAGAAAATGGTGTTTATCTAACAAATTATGTACCAACAAAATATATAGTAAATATATAATATTAAATTATTTTTTACATATTATTTTTCCAACTGCATATTTAATTCACCTATTTGTTTCCAATGTAATAAACTAATAATGAATAAATTGTATTAATAGAGGTTTTCCTATGGGATATTATGTTAAAGTAGAATCAAATGTGAAAATTTATGTAGAAGATCTTAACCAAGAAGGCAAAAAAACAATCTTGTTTCTACACGGATGGCCTGGAAGTCATAAACTGTTTGAATATCAATTTAATCAGCTTCCTAAACTTGGATATCGATGTATTGGCATAGATCAAAGAGGATTTGGAGAGTCAGATAAGCCTTTCACTGGATATTGCTATGATAGATTGTCAGATGATGTTCGTTGTGTAGTTGAAGCACTTAAATTAAAAAACTTCACACTGGCAGGTCACTCTACAGGAGGGGCAATTGCTATTAGATATATGGCAAGACACAATGAATATGGTGTCTCTAAACTTGCTCTTTTTGCAGCAGCTGCTCCTAGTCTTATTAAACGACCATACTTTCCATATGGTTTAGAAAAAGAAACCGTAAATCAAATTATTCAACAAACATATAATGACCGTCCTAAAATGTTACGAGGATTTGGAGACATGTTTTTTTTCCAGTATATAACTGAACCGTTTTCAGATTGGTTCTTCCAATTGGGCTTACAAGCAGCCGGCTGGGCTACTGCGGCAGTTGCAAACTCCTGGTTAGATGAAGAACGCTTATTCTCTGATCTAAAGAAAATAAGTGTTCCAACTTTAATTCTCCATGGTATTCATGATAAAGTTTGTCTCTTTCCATTGGCTAAGGCACAAAAACAGTGTATCAAAAATTCAAAACTTATAGCATTTAAAAATAGTGGTCATGGGTTGTTCTATGATCAACGTGAAGAATTTAATAAAGAATTGACACAATTTATTGAAAAATAAATTTTTTACTTGTTATATAATATCATTATCACGAAACAAAGGAGTGTTAACATAACACTCCTATTCATGCTATTATCAATTCTAAAATATATCAAATATCGTTCCAAATTTCTTGGATTTAATACTATATCAAATGTGGAAAGATAACTACAAATTATAAAACTACTCTATACCATATTTACCATGCTTCTCTACATTTCTATCACTCTTTTTAGATAAATAAATATTTTTCGTATTGTTCACTCCAGCATAAAATACATCTGAGGCATTTTGTATGCCATTCATAGTAAGTTGTGACTGAAGCCACTGCATATCGAATTTTGCAGCTTCAAGATTTTCTTTGATAATATTTCCATCTATTATAATGTCTTTCATAAGACCCATCCCTGTGGTTGGAATATTCATATGGGAAGGCGTAAGAGGAATTTTATCTGATTTAGGAAGTACAGATAATTGTCCATTAGTTTCTAGAATAGCAAATTCCACATCGGCTAAACTAAAAATATTCTTTTCACGTAATTGCATAGTTAGCTGCTCTATTGTAATACGTACACGTTTCATATTAGATTGAACTATATGGCCGCTATTTATCAAAACAACTGGCTCGGAGTTAATTATTTTCCTAACTTTAAAACTTTTAATAGACATAAGTCCTGTTAATATTGTTAATATTGCAAAGGTAATTAAAGAAGTTGGTGCAGTAATAGGAGTATTCTTTGAACCTATGGATAAATTAGCAACCATTGATCCCATTGAAACACCAACCACAAAATCGAAAAATGTCATTTGAGAAATAAGTTTTCTTCCCATCAATCTAGTAAGAATTAATGCCAAAATATATGCAATAGTTCCTCTAATTATAGAAAATGTTATTATTTCATACATATGTTTTTCCTCCCTGATGATATTGATTTTATATTATATAGTTATCTAATTCTTATAGTAAGCTTATCCAGATAATAATGTAAATATGTACTACAATTAAGGATAATTATAATTGCTAAAACACATATTTTTAAATTTATATAGCCATAATAAATTTATATTAAGTCATAAGGAGTGATTATATGAAAAATTCCACAGTAAATATAGCACTAGTTACAATTATTATAATTATATTTACAGGATACTTCTTAATTTTAAATTCATCTTTCCAAAAAGATATAACAGAAAATTTAAAATTGGCAGAAAAATATGCAATAAATGAAGAGTGGGATAAAGTCTTAGAAACCTCTATAGATATAAAAGAATCTTGGAATAGTAAAAAGCATTTTTTAATGTTGAATTTTGCTGAGGCAGAATTTACTATGTTTGAGAATCATCTTGGCTATATTATGGGTGGAGCTAAAGCAAAACAATTAGATACAACATTAAGTAATATACTAGCTGCCCAGGATATATGGATAAATATAAGAAAAATTGTTCCAGAACCATAAGGAGGGATACAATGGAAATAATTATATATATAATAAGAAGTATTATTATGCTATTGGTATCTTGGACTGGAGTAAAACTAATAGGAAAAAAATCAATTGCTGAGATGACATCCTACGATTTAGCAGCAATAATGCTTTTGACCACAGTAGCAGCAGAACCTTTAGTTTATAAGATAATGTCTAAGGCTACAGTAGGAGTTTTTGCAATATTAGTTGCCACAGTTTTTTTAGGAAATTTATCCCTAAAAAAATTTTTTTATAATATAGATGCCAAACCCACAATAGTTATTACAGAAGGAAAGATTATTGAGAAAGAATTAAAAAAATCTCGTATGAATGTACCTCTGCTTTTATCAGAACTTAGAATAAAAGGTTATCAAAATGTATCTGATGTTAAATATGCCATAATAGAACCAAGTGGAAAACTATCAGTTATACCTGACCCACAAGCTAGTCCTGTTACTCCAAAGGAAATGGGAATACCTACACCTTCAGTAAATTTAAGTTTTCCTCTTATTATTGATGGAGAAGTAGATAAAATAAATCTTGACTTTTTTCAAAAAGATGAAAAGTGGCTGTTAGACCAGCTTAAAGCCTTTTCTGTTGGAAGTTTTGATGAAATACTTTTAGCTCAGTATGATTCATCCGGGAAACTATTTGTAAATTTAAAAAATAAAGAAATAAAAACACCAAACATTTCTTAATATTTAAATAAACATTTGGTAATAATAATATTGAAAATTAATTGGAGGTGATTTAATGACTACAATGAATAAATTAGAAAAAGCTTTAACAGACGCTAAAGGACTTGCTTCAGACTTAAAAACTTTTTCAATGGATACTAATGATCAAAATGCAAAACAAATGTTTAATATGCTATCTACAAATGCTGAAAACATATCTCAAATGCTAGAAAGCAGATTAAACTTTGTAAAAAGCGAAGAACCACAATACAATCAGAATCAATAAAACTTATTGGGGGTATAAATAATGTTTAAACATGACAAGAAATTATTAAGAGATGTACAGGCGGAAAAACCTAATCCTCAATATGCAACTTTATTGCAGGAACAACTTGGTGGTCCAAATGGTGAGCTAAAAGCTGCACTTCAATATATTTCTCAGAGTTTTCGAATTAAAGACCCTGCTATAAAAGACTTATTTCTAGACATAGGCGCTGAAGAGTTAGGTCATATGGAAATGGTAGCTCAAACTATTAATCTTTTAAATGGTCATGATTTAGCATTTGAAAAAATAACTGCAGGGCAAATTGAAAGTGCGGTGCTTGGAGGACTCTCCCCAATGCTAGCTAATGCTTCTGGTGAACCTTGGACAGCAAACTATGTAAATGTCACTGGAGATTTAGCTGCAGATTTATTATCCAATATTGCAGCTGAACAAAGAGCTAAGGTTGTATATGAATATCTTTATAGACAAATAAATGATAAATATGTAAAAGAAACTATAGATTTTCTCTTAAACAGAGAAGAAGCACATAATGCACTATTTAGAGAGGCTTTAAACAAAGTACAAAATGCTGGATCAAATAGAGACTTTGGTGTAACTCCTGATTCTAAACTTTATTTCGACCTTTCAATGCCAGGAAAACATTTTGAAGCACCAAATCCAACTCCTCCTAGTTTTGAAAATCCTAGGGAAACTGTACATTAAAAAAATGGTATTTATACTGTTCTTCTTTTCTAGAATAAAGCCATGTGCAGTTTTAACTGTAATGGCTTTATTCTATATGTTCCCCTAAAATTCTTAATCATAATAATATTATTTTTTACTTACTATTCCTTTTTCTAAAATAAGATATTGTAGCATCACTTGGTACTTCAATTAACCTACTTTTACTCCTACCAATTTTTTGTGAAGAATATATACCAGTATGACCTGAAAAAATATAGCTAATAACACAAGTCATAAATATAAATACAATTCCTTCAGAACCAAACATTTCTATGCCTAATATAAATGATGCAATAGGTGTATTAGTTGCACCTGCAAATACTCCAATAAGACCTAGTTCTGCTAAAAATGAAGGTGAAACATGAAGTAGTTTTGATAAAGCACTTCCCAAACTAGAGCCGATAACAAATAGTGGAGTAACCTCTCCCCCTTGATAACCTGTTCCTAAAGTTACTGATGTAAATATTATTTTACCTAAAAAGGTAAAAGGATGTACCTGTCCCTTAAATGATTCTTCCATAAGAGGAATACTTAATCCTAAAAACTCTCTAGTTCTAATTATATATGTTAAAACAATAACAACAACGCCACCAATCATACTCTTAATTACTGGATTTTTAAATCCTTCAGTAAAAACTTCTTTTAACTTATGGGTTAATTCACTAAAAAGTTTACTTGTTAATCCAAATAAAATTGATGCAAAAGCTATTTTCATTATAATTATATAAGATAAATTCGGAACTCCAAAAACTTTAAAATGAGTATGATGAACACCTAATGCAGATACTATAGAATCTCCAACAATACTTGCTGTAAAGCATGGAATCAAAGCTTCATAGCTCATCAATCCAAGTGTAGCAACTTCTAATCCAAAAATAGTGCCTGCAAGCGGCGTTCCAAATACAGAAGCGAATCCGCTACTCATTCCAGCCATAAGAATCTTTCTGTTATCTATCTTATCTAATTTAAATAAATTTCCTATGCTTTCTGCTATACTAGCTCCAATTTGTACTCCTGTCCCCTCTCTTCCAGCTGAACCACCAAATAGATGTGTAACAACAGTTCCAAAAAAAACTAATGGTGCCATACGTAAAGGTACTTCTCCATTGTTATCGTTAATCTTTTCTATAATTAAATTATTACCTTT
This sequence comes from Clostridium tetanomorphum, assembly GCF_017873215.1. GTDB lineage: Bacteria > Bacillota > Clostridia > Clostridiales > Clostridiaceae > Clostridium_AO > Clostridium_AO tetanomorphum. The sequence continues at coordinate 101,564 of NZ_JAGGKA010000001.1, read as the reverse complement.
AGATGAATTCTTACCATATTTTGAATATAAGTAACTTACAAATGCTCCTCCAAATGGCAAAATAAATAATAACCATGTATACCTTATACGTAAATCTGTGACTATCTCTAAACTCTTTAAAAATAATGCAGCTGCACAGCCTGTTAAAGCCCCTACTATAATTCCAATAAAAATCCATTTTATTAATGATATTGCAATAGAAATACTATTACTTTTATTCCTAATAATAGCTAGTCTTTTTTTAATTTCTTGTCTATCTTCATTCATTTTTTATTCTTCCTCCTGTTATTATCAATTGATTAGCAGTACTTAAAAACTTTTTCTTTATTATTAAATACAATAAAATACTCCTACAAAGTAACAATTATATAAATTGCTATTTTGTAGGAGTCATTAGCTTTACGCATTTAATGGCGAACTCCATCACCACAGATTTCACTCAATAATATTAACATAATTCTCAGTTATTGTCTATAAAATTTTGTAATATTAGTATGTGTAGATTATAAAAATTTAATTATTTCTAATTTATAATTGTTTACTACATAATATTTAACATTTTGCCAAAACTATCTTATGAGGTGATTTCATGGATATACATACTATTTTCTTTCAGGGAGAAAAGTTAAATATAATTGAATTATTTATTAGAGCATCTATTTTATACTTTATGTTATTTGGCTCAGCAAAAATGATGGGATTTCGCCAGCCTGGTATATTAACTCCATATAATTTTTTAATGGCTGCAGGCATTAGCCATATTGCAGCTTCTCGTATGGTAAATCCTAAATCAAGATTAGTAGATGCAATGGCTATAATAGTAGTATATACTTTAATTAATTTACTTATTTCATACTTATATTTTAAAGCTCCATCTTTAATCTCTCAAAACCCTATAATACTGGTCAAAAACGGAAAGATAATGAATAATAATCTTAAAAAGGCAAGATTAACTATAGATAATTTATTTTCTATACTAAGACAAAAAGATGCATCTAATCTGGAAAAAGTAGGTTATTTAATTGCTGAATCTACAGGAGATTTTAGTGTAGCTATAGATAACAATAGTCTTCCTATAACTAAATTAGATATGGCAATAGAATCCCCTCAAGATGTTTTGTCTCAAATTCTCATTTATAAAGGAAAAATAGATAGAGAAATTCTGAAAAAAAATAGATTAAGTTATGATTGGATTGATAAGGAACTTAAATCTAATAATATAGATAATATAAATGATATTTATTTAGGAATTTTAACTTCTGATAAAAAATTATATATAAATCCATAGGAGTGAGTTTATGTTAAGGGTTTTTGGCGTTATTAAAAACATTTCAATACTAGGTTTTATCATGAGAAGCCTTCTAGTAGGTGTAATAGCTTTTTTAGTAGGACGATTTATATTAAAAAGAACTATAAATCAGCTAACTGCATATGATTTCGTATTAGCATGGATATTAGGAGCCCTTACCGTTGCCCCATTGTTAGATGGAGAAATATCCTTTACATATATACTTGTTCCTTTATTAACTTTGTTTTTTTGGCATTATATATTTAATTCTATATCTTTAAAAAACAGAAAATTGTCTTTATTTTTTAACGGGAAACCTATAATTTTAATAGATGATGGGAAGATAATAAGAAAGAATTTAAAAAAGCATTTTATAAATGTTGATTTGCTTATGAGTGAGTTAAGACTAAAAAATATTTTTGATATTTCAGAAGTTAAATATGTAATTCTAGAACCCAATGGGCATTTTAGCATTATAAAAAAAGAATCTCATAATCCAGTTACTCCAACAGATTTCAACTTACTTGCTAAACCTGTAGGCTTGCCCTTGGTCATTATCAATGATGGTAAATTATTTGAAGAAAATTTAATTAAATCAGGTGTAGATAAAAAATGGCTTATGAACAATCTTACTATGTACAATATAAATGATATAAAAAATGTTTATCTTGCCACTATAGATAATTCTAAAAAACTATATGTTTCTAAAAAAGATTAGAAACATATAGTTTTTTATTCTGTTTTGAATAAAGTGATCATTGTCATTTACCACAATTTTTCTGATGATATGTTATAATTAATTCATATTAGAATGTTTTGAAATTACTAAATGATACTTCAACATTTAATAGAGTTGAAATAAGATAATTAAGAAACATCTACCATCAATTTTTAACCTTTTAAATATTTATAGAATATTATTATTTTTATTTACTAAAGGAGCATTCCTGTAATGAAATAATTTAAGAGTGGATAAAAAAGCACCTCCTGATAGAATACGGGGTATAGAGTTTAGATAAACCTATCCCTAATTAAATAAGACTATCATTGGAGGTACCTAAAATGAATTATTACATGCAGTTTGTTTGCCTTCCAAAGCTAAAGCAAAAATATTTTATTCTATTTTAGGATTTTGTAAGGAATAATATTGTGTTGACCTAAAATACCATATTGTGCTAAAATTTATTTGTACTTGTAAATTATAATGATATATAGTTTAGTTTTCTAGGGTTCCGCAATTATCATTGGCTGGTCCGAGAGAAGACGCATAGGTAACTGTGTACACGGAAGGATAAAAGCCTGGGAGATATTTTCATAATATTTCCTTAGGCTTTTTTATTTTCTTTTAAATAAGCCATGAGATATTACTATGCTAATCTTAACTACTAATTTAGGGAGGTAAAGTTTATGGAATGGATTTATTTAGTTATAGCAGGTTTTTTCGAAGTAGGCTGGGCAATGGGTCTGAAGTATTCACAAGGATTTACAAAAATATTACCTAGTATACTAACTGTTATAGGAATGGTTGCAAGTTTCTATTTTTTATCATTGTCTTTAAAAAACTTACCACTAGGCAATGCATATGCAATTTGGACAGGCATAGGAACTGTTGGTACTGTAGTCTTAGGTATTATTTTATTTAAAGAACCTATTAATGTAATGCGTATGATTTGTATTGTATTTATAGTTCTTGGAATCGTTGGTCTAAAATTAATATCAATAAACTAATAATGGTATATAGTTTAGAAATAACAAAAATACGTGTAATATTATCGAAAGAGAAGTGATAAGGTTAAAATATGTAGCTATATCATTTTAATATGAAGGAGGATTTTTAGTGAAAAAGTTTGTTATTGAAGATGATTTTTGGAGCATATTTCCTAATGCAAAAATTGGAGTTGTTATTTGTCATGGTATAAATAATTCTATAATAGATAAAGAACAATATAATGAAATGATTTTAGAGGCACAAAAGGAAACATTAAAGTATTTACAAAATTCAGAATTTAGTAATAATCCAGTAATAAAAGTATGGAGAGAAGCATTTCAAAAATTTAAAACAAAGAAAGGTGCAAGGTCATCCATAGAGGCATTACTAAAGAGAGTTCATAATGGAAATCATATAGGAACTATTAACCCACTAGTTGATATTTACAATTCTATTTCATTGAGATATGCATTACCATGCGGTGGTGAGGATATAGACAAATTTGCTGGTGATATAAGATTAACTACAGCTGTGGGAAATGAGGAATTTATTCCCCTTGGAACAGATGAAAATACACCTCCGTATGAGGGCGAAATAGTCTACAAAGATGATAAAGGTGCAATTTGCAGATGCTTTAATTGGCGTGAAGCAGTAAGAACAATGCTTACTGAAAATACAAATAATGCTTTCTTGTGTATTGAATTAGTTGATGAAAGTAGATTAATAGAATTTGAGAACGCATTAAAAGACTTGGCTATAACAGTACAGAATAATTTAGGTGGAACAAGTAAAATTTCAATTCTGGATATTAATAATAAAGAACTAGTAATAAAGTAATTTTAGGAGGATAAAGGAATGGGTGGTTTCAGTTATAAAGATATTTATATTGAGGATGGCAAAAGGGTATTGGAAGTAAACATACTACCTGAAAAGTATTGTAACTTTGATTGTATATTTTGTCCTATTGGAAGGTCGCAAAATAAGGTAGATACCCAAAAGTCATTTGATAAAATTTCTAGTTCATTGATTGAACTAGAAAGCATGATAGAAAATACAAAAGCAGAATTAATATTTATTAACTCAAAAGGAGAAGCCCTAGTAAATGATAAAATTGGTGATATTATTGACTTTATCAAAGTCAAAGGTTTACCTGTAAGACTGCTTTCTAATGGATACTTACTAAGTAAAGATGAATATATGAAAATTGCTAATAAATGTGATGAGGTTGTTGGAGAGATAAAAGTAATAACAGAAGAAGATTTTCAAAAAATCCAAAGACCCATTAAAGGATATACGTTAGTAGAATATATTTCAAACATGGTTTCCTTTAATAAACAATACAAAGGGAAATTTATATTTGAAATTACTATCATTAAGGGCTATAACGACGATGAAGAATCAATTCAGAAGATAAAAAATATTATTAAGAAAATATCTCCTAACAAGATAATTATTGAAAGAATAGAAGATGAAAGATTTAGAAAAAAACTTGGTATAACTGATGAAAGATTTGAGGAAATTTCAAATATATTACTAAATATTTAGTAATACTAATACATAATATTTTAATACTGAAAAAACAAATAATTTATCTGAACACCTCATTATTCATGAATTGAATTTTGTGGTGTTTTTTGTATTGCAATATAAATATTTAACGAAGAAATAATAAAAATTAGATATATGAATAAACTAAATAATACAGTGTTAAATAGGAATTTTTATATAAGCCATTGGTGAAACTATATTGGAAATAAGATATAGTTTCACCATAACTACATCTCATCAGTAAATTATTATAATGCAAAGGATATTTTATATTGCAGGAGGGATACAAATGAAAGTATCATTACTTAAAAAGGACGATTTATCAAAGAATATAATTGATAAAATGCTTTATGAAGGATTAGATGATATGGGAGAAAAAGGTGATTGTATAATGGTTCTTGGCAGTAGAAAAGCACATAAATACAGACTGCCTAAAGCAATATCAATTTACCAAGATAAACGAGCTTCTAAAATGCTTCTTTGTGGCGGTAGAATGTTAGAAACTGAAAATGGTTTTCTTAGCGAAGCAGATATAATGAAGAGAAAGGCTCTTGAAATGGGCATACCAGATGAAGATATTTTATTAGAAAAACTGTCAATGACAACAAAAGAGAATATGATTTGTGCATTACTATCCTTAGAAAGAACATTTAAATTAAGTAATATTAATAACATTCTTTTAGTAACCACTAATTATCATATGAGAAGAAGCTTATTGATGGCTGAAACGTATATGCCAAGTTGGATAACATTTAGTCCTTGTCCAGCAAATGATATAACTACTCAAAGAGATAATTGGTATAAAAATGAAAAAGGCTATCAAAGAGTAATAGATGAAGCGTGGAAAATAATTTGCTATATAAATGAAAAAAGTATTCCAGATTTTGAGATATAGTAATTTATGTCTGCTTTATTTAATCTAACGTCTTTTCTAAGTTACTAACTATACCATTAATCTCATATTGATTAATTTAATCTAAAACATCATCAACTTCATTCTGTGATTTTTAATCAAGTCTCTATTTAGCTATACCTTTCACCACATTTTTCAAAATGATAAAAATAATAAACCCAACTTCAGATTTTGTTGTTGATTGCTATTGACTTTAACGCAACGTAATAGTGTATTTTATAACTATATTAAAAAGAAACGAGGTAAAAAAATGAAAGTTACAGCAATTAGATCAGATGAAATCTATAAAAAAATGATTTCTTCAAAGCCTGAAGACCGTGATGACATATATCGCTATGAACTGATGAAACCATTTGAATTTAAGTGGTCATGTGTTGGTATCCCACTTGAATCAGATTGTCTAGGTGGCTACGATGTTGTTATAGCAAATAGTATGGGTGGCGGATTTGCGCCAAGCCAGATTAACAGTGAACAAGTTGATGCTGTTGAAAAAATCAGTAATGAAAGCTTTTGGCAGGCTTGTAAAGAAAGTATTACAAAAACACTTAAAGGATTTGAGGATAACGGCATTTCACTTCATGTAAAAGATTATATTTTTACTATTTTGTTGAATGATCCACTAAATCCAATGTCAAAAATGACTGGTGATTATTGTGGGGATGGGGGAATTCCCGGATATATCATTGGAACAATTATTCCAAATGAAAAGTCGCTTAAAATGTTACCTGTGGTATTTGCTCACGAAACTAATCACAATGTAAGATGGCAATTTATGCAGTGTAACAATAAAATTACACTGGGAGATATGGTTGTTAGTGAAGGGTTAGCAGAAAACTTTGCCTCCTTTATGTTCGGCGAAGATAAAATAGGTATGTGGGTTAAAAATACAACAACAGAAACACTTAAAACTATCATTAAACCTGCAATTAAGGAGAATTTGAATATTAATGATTTTAATAAACTTTCAGCATTTCTTTATGGTGACGAAATCGTAACCATGCGTGGCATATTACCAGTTGGTATGCCTTATTGTGCAGGATATGCTTGTGGATATCAGCTGATCAAGCATTATCTTAATAAAACTGGCAAAACAATATTTGAAGCTACCATTACACCGACTTCTGATATCTTAAAGGAAACAGAAGATTTTTGGAATTGAAGATTAGCAAAGTTTCAAAGTTAATAGAAATCGCTGTAAGAACACCTCATAAGAAAATAAAGTGCAACTTAAGTTACACTTTATTTTCTTATGAGCTTTCTTTTTTATTATCTACCTTTTAGAATGAAATTAATAAACTAGCAGTCAATAATGTACTTTACATTATATCAAAAAAGCACACTTGATCACTTTCTGGAAGACCTTTTAAACAGCCAAATTTTTTAAGTAAATCTATAGCAACATTCCCAATCTTAGCTCGTTTCTTTAAATCCTCTATAGAACTTAATGGCTTTTCTTCATGTGCTGCATTAAATATACCTTCTGCAGCCACATTTCCCATACCAGCTATACTGTTTAGAGGCGGTCTTAAGCCATCCTCCTCTACTAGGAATTTGGTAGCATGGGATTTATATAAATTAATGGACAGGAATTTAATACCTCTCTCGTACATTTCCAAAACTATTTCTAAGTCATCGTACATATCCTTATCCTTAGGAGCAGCTTGATTGCCAATCATTTCAATTTCCTTCATCTTTTCTTTAACCTTTTCTTTTCCGAATATCATAAATTCGCTGTCAAAGGCCTTTGCTCTGATGGTAAAATACGCTGCATAATAGGCCTTAGGTATATGAACCTTAAACCAAGCTATTCTAAAAGCCATCATTACATAGGCTGCAGCATGTGCTTTAGGGAACATATATTTTATCTTTTTACAGGAATCTATGTACCATTCCGGCACCTCATGCTTCCTCATTAAAGCCTCATATTCTGCCCATTTTTCAGGATCCTTTAGTGCCTTTCCTTTACGTACCAACTCCATTATCTTGAAGGCAGTATTCGGTGGCAGACCTTTTTTGATAAGATAAATCATAATATCATCTCTGGTACATACTGCCTCACCTAATGTAACTACTCCTGAATCAACTAAGTCCTTAGCATTTCCCACCCATACGTCAGTACCGTGAGAAAGTCCAGAAATACATATTAAATCAAAAAAGGTTTTGGGCATAGTATCTAAAAGCATTCCTCTTACGAATTTAGTACCAAATTCAGGAATACCAAAGGTTCCTACCTTGGAATTTATCTGTTCTGGTGTTACGCCTAAAGCTTCTGTAGATGAAAATATAGACATAGTCTCCTTATCATCCATAGGTATAGTTTGTGGATCTACTCCAGTTATATCCTGCAACATTCTTATGACTGTCGGATCATCATGGCCCAGTATATCCAGCTTCAATAAATTCTGGTCAATAGAGTGATAATCAAAATGTGTTGTTATAATATCTGAATTTGGGTCATCAGCAGGATGCTGTACGGGACAAAACTCAAAAATTTCACGCCCTTTTGGCACTACTATTATTCCTCCAGGATGCTGTCCCGTAGTTCTTTTTATACCTGTACAGCCTTTTGAGATTCTGGTAATTTCCGCCTTATTTACTGTACGATTTTTTTCATCAAAATACTTTTTTACGTACCCGAAAGCTGTTTTCTCCGCTATGGTACCTATGGTTCCAGCCTTAAAAGTTGTGCCCTTTCCAAATATGACCTCTGTATATTTATGGGCCTTTGCCTGATATTCTCCTGAAAAGTTTAAGTCTATATCCGGCTCCTTATCACCATTAAATCCTAAAAATGTTTCAAAAGGTATATCTATTCCATCCTTAGCTAGACTTTCTCCACAAACAGGGCAAGTTTTATCTGATAAATCAAAGCCATTCTTAATACCATAATCTGTAAAATCAGAATATTTACAGCTAGGGCATCTGTAATGAGGCGGTAATGCATTTACTTCCGTTATACCTGTCATATATGCTACAACAGAGGAACCAACAGAACCTCTGGAACCTACCAGATAGCCATCCTCATTGGATTTCCATACTAATTTTTGGGCGATAATATACATTACAGAGAAACCATTTTTTATAATGGAATCCAGTTCTCTATCCAGTCTAGACTGAACAATTTCCGGCAATGGGTCTCCATATAGCTCATGAGCCCTACCATAAGCTATATCCTTAATAGTCTGCTCACATCCATCTATGTGTGGTGTAGCTTTTTCTGGGGAAATAGGACTAATTGGCTCACACATATCTGCTATCTTATTAGTATTAGTGACTACTACCTCATAAGCCTTTTCTTGCCCTAAATAGGAAAATTCCTCAAGCATCTCTTCTGTAGTCCTTAAATATAGAGGAGCCTGATTATCTGCATCCTTAAATCCCTGTCCTGCCTCTAGTATACGTCTATATATTTCATCCTCAGGATCCATGAAATGAACATCTCCTGTGGCTACTACAAGCTTATTTAGTTTTTCTCCCAAAGCCACAATTTTTCTATTGATTTCCTTTAGATATTCTCTATTTGGTACCTGCTCTGTTCTTACTAAATAATCATTATTTCCTAGCGGCTGTATTTCCAAATAATCATATTCCTTTGCAATAGCTTCAATTTCCTCATCAGATTTTCCTAAAAGTATTGCCTGATACAGCTCACCTTCACTGCAAGCACTACCAAGAATTAACCCCTCAGAATATTTCTTATATAAACTCTTTAATATACGAGGCTTTTTATAAAAATAATCTAAATGAGAATAAGATACTAATCTATACAAGTTCTTTAGTCCCACATAATCCTTTGCAAATATTATAGCGTGATAGGTTTTAAGCTTTTTATATTGCTGTTTCTTAGCTTCCTCATCAATACTGTATGTATCTATATCCTGAAGAGTTTCTGCTCCCCTTTTCTTTAGCTTTTCAAGCATTACATTAAATACCTTAACGGTAGTATCTACATCATCTAAAGCTCTGTGAGCAACCTCCACTTTTATGCCAAGATTTTTAGCAATTCTCCCTAATTTATAAGTCTTAAAATCAGGGAAAAGTCCCTGTGCTAAGGACAAAGTGTCTACATATGTAAAATCAAAGTCATAACCTAACATCCTTGCATTATGCTTTAAGAAGCCCACATCAAATGTAGCATTATGAGCAACCAAAACACTATCCTTAATAAAATCTAGCATCTTAGGAAATACCTGTTCTATAGTTTCTGCATCTCTTACCATATCATCAGTTATATTTGTAACCTCTATCACCCTTGATGGAATAGGCTTTTCAGGATTTACAAAACAGCTAAATTGATCTATTACTTTTCCATCTTTAAGTTTCATTATTCCTATTTCAGTAATTTTTTCTGTTACTGGTGAAAAACCTGTAGTTTCCAAATCCAGCACACAATAAATAGTATCAATACTCTGTCCTTTTGGGTTTGTTACAGAAGGCTTTTTATCTGGTGCCAAGTAGGCCTCTACTCCATATATAACCTTCATATCAGGATTATCTCTTCCTAAGAGCTTATGAGCCTCAGGAAAAGCCTGCACCACTCCATGGTCTGTTATGGCAATGGATTTCATCCCCCAGCTCATAGCTCTTTTAATCAAATCAGTAGCACCGGTCATAGCATCCATTTGACTCATTTGTGTATGCATATGCAATTCTACTCTCTTCACCTTTGCATTATCCTGCCTCTTAATTTTCTTTAAGCCTTCTGTTTCTACTATAGTATTGGCAATAATCTCAATTTCATCGGTAAACTTGCTATAGCCAGCATTTCCAGCAATTCTAATCCCCTTAGCCTTTTTAAGCCTGGATAATACATCACTTTCTTCACCGGGTTTACAAAAAGCCTTACAGGTCATAGAACTTGATCCATCATATAAATCAAAGGAAATTAATGTTTTTCCGCTCCTTAATTCCTTTTCTTCTATATTAAATATTTCCCCCTCTATAGCAACCCTTCCCTCATCCGGTGTAATGTCAGTAATTTTTATTATAGTTTCTCTAATTTTAATGCTTCTGCCTAGTATCAACAGGGAATTGCCCTTTTTCCCATCGTTTTCTACTTTTATTTCCTGTTTTTTTTCTACAACTTCCTTAGACAATTTAGGGGTATTATTGCTTAAGGCGTTCTTGACTTCCTTTGTAATAATTAGCATTTCACTTGCACGTTTATCCTCTTGCATCCTTATTAATTCTTCACTACTTACTTTATCAATAAAATCTATTTTATAGTTTGTGCCGTATAGGTTTTTTATAATGTTATAGATTTTTTTATCATAATCCATGGATTTTAAAAAACCTGATACTGGTACTTTAAAATTAAAATTTATGGTATTGTTAACCACCTCAAATTCGCTACTATTTAGTACTGCTTTTAAAGCAGGATATTTATCTGACATTAAGAATATAATATTTTTCAGTTCTTCTTCTATTGGCTTTTTATCTATTCCATCAGCATACTTTACAGCGATTTTAGAATCATTTAATGCAAACCTTTGTCTAATAAACTTATTAAAGCGTTCAAGTTCTCTTATTTCAATATATTTATCTGAGCTTATTTTCATTTTTACAGTTTTAGTTTTTTTACTTAAGACCACAGATTCCACAATGGCAGTATTTATGCTCCCCCCTACTTCATAATCACTAAAAATTTCATTTATTCTTTTCATATGCTCTTTAACCTTCTCTCAAAAATTTTTAGTACCTTATTATTATATAAGATAGGCTTATGCTTTACCATATAAAAAGAGATTATATTATACTTTATGGATTTAATTTGTTACTTATACTACAATTGTTAATAAGCGCAAGAATTAAAAGTATTCTAATTTATATAATCTAAACTAATTTTAACCAAATTTCCATATAAACAGCTTCTTTATTAATATCAAAATATAATTCAGCCATAAATGGATCTGTGATTATTTTATTTTTTGGAAGCCACGTACTGTACATATATTGTACTGCTTTATCTAATGCGTTAGTAGTTAAAAGATGAAAGTTTTCAGCTTCAAATGAACAAACTACATAATTTCCAACTGGTATCGTCCAAATTGTAAACTCTCTTTGATTATTAGGATTTGTTACTTCCGCTCCTACAAAATACTTAAGATACCCCTCTTTTTCACTAGGGCTTCCAACACCTATCTCATTACCCCCTTGCTTTAAATTATCAATAGTACTTTTTTTACTATGAAAATTGTGCCAAAGTTCAGCTAAATAATCTAATCCTGGATTATTAGGAAAAGGTGTATCACTTGATAAACCTTCAAAAAAACGGGGATTCCTTAACCCTCTACGGCTCACTTCTAAAATAATACCATCTGCTATAAGTGGAACATCTTCTTCCACTAATCGATATTGCATAGATAAATCTGGCTTTAAAAAATGTGTTAGTGGTCTTGGCTGTTTACGAAAAGCTTCTGGTGTTAAACTATAGGCTTCTTTAAATGAACGAGTAAATGTTTCGTGATTTCCAAAGCCAACAGTCATTCCAATATCAATAATTTTACTATTACTATTTACTAAAAGATCAGCAGCTTTGGCAAGTCTACGAAGCTTTATATACTCCATAACTGACTTACCAACCAATCGACTAAACAACCTCTGATAATAAAAAGGTGACAAATGTGCTGACATTGCCAAATTATTGATTTCTATTTTTTCGGATAAATTTTCTTCAATGTAATCTAAGGTTTTTTGAATAGATTCCCATGATTCCATAAATCCACACCTCCTACAATAAGAATAACAAAATCTCTATGATTTTTCTTGACCTACAATGCCCTTTTAAACGTAAGTATTTATATTGTTCATTCAGTGATTATATCTTTACATAAAGTTTATAGTATAAGGTTTATAGATTAATTGTCGATTACATTTTTAAAATTCAAATGTATGGTATCTTCATATCGTTATTTTTTATTTATTAGAATTTCCTATTTATAACTACTCTAATATCTTTAAACACTTTAATTATAGCTATAAATATTACATATATCTCCAATCTACCAAATAACATTCCAATTATTTCGGTCCATAAGACAATTGCAGATGTAGTTGGAGATGTAATCCCTACTGATAATCCTACTGTTCCCAATGATGATGCAAATTCAAATAAAGCATCTTGTAATGAATATCCATTTGCTACTATAATACCAGTTCCTATAAATAATATAACAATATAGATAAATGCATAATTGGTTGCATCTAGTATATGACTTTCTTGTATATATACTTTACCTTCTGGTTTAAAAACAAAATCTTCATTAACCATGTGTTCAGGCATGAACTTTTTCTTTAAATTCCAAAAGAATGTTTTAATCATTAAATACACTCTGTACAGTTTTATTCCTCCAGCGGTAGAACCAGCCCCTCCACCTATAACCATTAAAATAATCATAATAAATATAGAAAAAGAATCCCAATTATTAAAACTTACAGTAGAAAATCCTGTAGTTGAAAGTGCTGATACAACCTGAAAAGCAGAAATTCTAAAACTTTCTGAAACACTTCCATAAATGTTTTTTAGTGAAAAAAATGCCACTAACGGTATTGATATTCCAAATACTAAAAACATAAATCTTACTTCATCCACCTTTAAAAATTTTCTAAAGTTTCTTTTCACTAACAATAGATGAGCAGCAAAATTTGTTGTACCTAAAATCATTAAAATAATTGTTATTAATTCAATAGAAAAACTTTTGTATGCACCTATACTATCTGTTTTAATACCAAATCCACCAGTAGATAAAGCAGCTATAGAATGATTTATGCCATCAAATAAAGGCATTCCAAAAATATAATATAATATTGTTCCTGCAATAATATACCCAATATAAATTGACATAATCATTCTAGATGATCTAAGGAGATTAGGTAACAATCTATCCGAATGTCCTTCTGAAGAATAAAGTTTCATTCCAAAAGTTGCCGATAATGCTGAAACCATTACTAAAACCAGACCAATTCCACCAAAAAATTGCATAATGCTTCTATGCATCAAATATATTTTGGGTGCAGCTTCAACATTAACCACTGATAATCCAGTAGTTGTCCACCCACTTACTGCTTCAAAATATGCTTGAGTGAAATTTAATTGTCCAGATAAAATAAATGGCATTGCAGAAAAAAAACTAGCTAATATCCATACAAATACAACTATTATTGTATCTTGAGCAACAGATAAATTTTGCCTTTCATTCAATTTTATGAAACGACTTAGTATAAAGCCAACAAGTATAGCAATAAATGATGGTATTATAAAGTCAGCCGCATATTTGCTTTCATTTGGATAAACAATTATAACAATTAAAGGTAGTAAAATAATAATTCCAATTATCATTGTTAGAACCCCAATATATCCAAATACAACTTTATTATCGCTAAATATATTATTGTTCCTTGACATCATAAACCATTACTCCCAACTACTAGTTTTATTACCTCTTTTTGTACATTAGGTGGTGATAAAACAATTAATTTATCATTCTTTAAAATCTTTGTTTTTCCTTTTGGAATTATGCTATTTACCCCTCTAATAATAAATCCAATAATAGCCTTTTCAGGAAATTTTATTTCTGTGATAGACTTATTGCAAATAGGATATTCGCTTTTTATAATAATCTCCATCAAAACTATTTTGCCACCTTCTAAAGGTATAAAATTAGATATTTCTTCAACAGTTGCAATTTGTTCAATTATACCAGCCATTATATATGTGGCACTTACTACTGTATCAACTCCCAATTTTTTAAAAACTTCTACATTCTTAGGATTTGCTACTGTAGCAAATGTTCTCTTAATACCGTACACATTCTTTGCAAGCTGACATATAACTAAATTATCTGCATCTTTGGGTGTCATTGCAATTATAATATCCGCATTGTATATTTTTGCTTCCTCAAGAATATATTGTTTACTTCCATCACCACATATTATAGGAGCATCATACTTACGTGATAAAATTTTGCAATATTCATAATTATCATGAATTACTGTTACTTTATGCTTTTTTGATAATAGAGAATTCAATAAGAAATCTGCTTTTTTCCATCCACCAACTATTAATATATTCATTAGTGTACCTCCGTTACATTATCCAATGCTAATCTTTCAAATTCATTTATCGATAACTTCGCTGGGCGAATAATCTTTACATCTAAATCGCTATATACAATCTCCTTTTCAGTATCATAAATTCTAGAAACTACTTTATCTACTTCAAATAATTCACTAGCTATTTGAGATATCATAATATTTGTATTATCATCATCTGTTGCAGCTAAAACTATATTAGCCTTTTTAATTCCTGCTTCCATTAAGATATCAATATCAGTTGCATCACCATACATTTTAAATCCACTATAATCATGCAGTAATTTTCTAAAGGCTGTTTTATCTTTGTCAATAACGATGACATCATTTCCTTGCGCTGATAATAAAGAAGCTATATTAACACCAAACCTACTACAACCTGCTATAATTACATAATTATATTTTTTTTTCATAAAACCTACTCCTTCTTTTTTAAATGTCCTATATTTTTTGAATTATATTCAATATAATAAACTATCTCCTCTTCCTTTTCAGGCTTATCACCATAATCTATATGCTCTCTATTAAATATATAATTAAAAGAAGTTATTCTCTCTAAATTTCTAGAAGCTGGTTTATATGTTGGGTCAAGTGCCCAAGAAGCTCTATAATGTTTTCCTGCTAATATTAAATCACCTTTAATTTCTGAAAGAATACCAAGCAAGTTGTGTCCTTCTGGTGCATTCTCATCTTCCACCATAGCCAAAATTATATATTCATGTGCCAAAGAACAATTGTTAGTTTTTAAATTTATAATGGCTTCCTTTATATTTTCTTGAAAATATTCTAACTTATTATAAATTTTGACCATAATTTCTCTCCTTTCTATTGTGTATGTTATAAAGTTTATCAAAATTATTATAAAGATAGTATTAAAATAGCTTGTCCTGTATAAAGATTGTATTAATATTTATTAATAAAAAAAGAAGCCAATTTTAGCTTCATTTTTTTAATATATATTATTCATCAATAAGTCTATACCCAACCCCTACTTCAGTTAAAATATATTCTGGTTGAGCAGGATTCTTTTCTATTTTCCTTCGTATATTTGCCATAAAAACTCTAAGTGACTTTGTATCGTCTTCACAACAACTACCCCAAATTTCATTAATTATAAATTTATGAGTTAAAACACGTCCGGCATATTTAGCCATTAATTCCATAAGCTTATATTCAATAGGTGTTAAGTGTATATCTCTATCTAAAATAGAAACTTTTCGTCTTTCAAAATCTATTTTTAAGTTTCTAACTGTAAATATTTCTGTTATTTCATTTTGAGAATTATTAATTTGATTAGAATGTCTAAGTGCTACCCTAATCCGTGCTAAAAGTTCAGCCACACTAAAAGGTTTAGTTAAATAATCATCAGCTCCATAATCTAATGCAGTAACTTTCTCCCTTTCATGTCCACGTGCTGATACAACAATTATTTTTGCTTTAGTTACTGGTCTTATTTTTTCAATGACATCAATTCCATCCATATCGGGCAATCCTAAATCTAAAATCACAATATCTGGACTATGAGAAAACACAAGTGAAATAGCTTCTTTGCCATATTGTGTATTAACACACTTATACCCTTGTGTTTCAAGTGATACATGAATAAACTTGCAGATAGGTTTATCATCTTCAACTATTAAAATTAATGGTTTCATATCCACTTACATCACTCCCTAACGGTAAACTGAATTTAAATGTCGCACCACCAGATGAATTATTAAAGGCAAAGATTTCTCCATCATGAGCTAATATAATTGATTTGCATATTGCAAGCCCAAGACCAGTTCCTCTTTTTTCTAAATGCCCAGACTTACTGCTAGTATAAAATCTGTCAAAAATGTTATTTAAATCTTCTTGAGCAATACCTTTTCCCGTATCTGAAACCTCAAAAATCACCTTATCATTCTCTTCCTTAACATTAACTTGTATAACTGAATTAACTGGTGTATATTTTATAGCATTATCAATTAAATTAATTATTACTTGCTCAATAAGTAATCCATCAACATTAACTATAATTAAATTATCTGGTACATTTATTTTTAAAATATGATTTCCAGTAAATCTTTTAACCTTCGATATTGCTCCAGAAATAATTTCTTCTACTAACTCTAAATTCTTTTTAATTTCAAATTTTCCTTCATCTATACGAGTCATACTTAATATATTTTCAACAGAATGTATCAACCAACTTGTATCTTCAAAAATATTTTGCAGAAGTTCATTTTTAATGTTGTCATCTAAACAGTTACTATTATCAATTATTGTAGTAACTGAGCCTAAAATTCCTGTAAGAGGAGTTCTTAAATCATGTGAAATTGACCTTAAAAGATTTCCTCTCATTTTCTCTCTTTCTGCCTCTAAATTTGCCTTTTTTTGTTTTTCAAATAAATGTTCTCTTTCAATAGCTAGAGCAATTTGTGTTGACACCGATTTCAATAATATCTTATCATTTTCCGATAATAAATTCTTATCAAAGCAAGATAAACCAATTACTCCAAGAATAGAATTTTGTCCTATAATAGGTTGATAATATGCACTACTGTTAGAAAAAATTTCTGTTCCAATTCCCATAGCTTTTCCTGTTTTAAATGATTTTAAAATAGCTTGCTTTTCTATAGTTGATTGAAAAATATTAATATTATCATTTGTCTTCGATGTATAAGTGCTAGGCTCTTCAATATTATAATCCGAATTTGTAACTACTATAATAACCATTCTATTAAACATTTCAACCAAGCTTTTGCCACAAAATTCTATTACTTGATTTTTATTTCTAGATTTAAGCAATCCTTTATTAATCTTATATAAAAGTTTTATTCTTTTTTCACGAATAGAAGAAATTCTTGCTTCTTTCTTAACTCTTGAAGTTAATGTACTTGTAATAACTGCCGCTATAAGCATGACAGCAAATGTAACTGGATAGTCTGCTCTATATGCTGAAAAAGTATAATATGGTTCAGTAAAAAAGAAGTTGAACGTCAAAACTCCAATTATTGAAGAACCTACACCATAAAAATATCCTTCTGTATATTTTGCAACAAATAATACTCCTAAAATAAATGCTATAATTACATTTGATTCATGAAACCCAATGTCTCTAAATATAAATGATAATATAGTGGAAATAACCATAATAATTATCATCTTGAAAGTATTAAAAAATACACTTCTTATATTAAACTTGAATCCATCCTTTTTATTCATTATTACACTTCCTTCAAAGCAGTAAACTTTAATAACTTATAATGTACTAATCAAATATTGTTTTAGTATCCCCATAATACGAAGTTGAGTAAGCCAATGATAGCATCTGAAGAATTATGTGTCAATCTATAATCCATTTTATCATATTATAAAATATTGCTTTGTTTCTAATATAATTTTAAAAAGCAATTAATTAAATAATATTCTCCTTTTTTATTATATTGTGGAATTTATTTAAATAAAACATATTATATATTATAAAAATTATTAAGGAGGAGAGTAAGTGAAGGATTACAATATAGTAATTAATGGATTAACCTCTTCAGAAGAAATTTCTAGAAATTTAATAAATATACCACACTCTAAAATAACTCAAACTAATATACTTAAATTATCATATATCCCTTGTGAGATATCAAAGATATTAAGTATAAACATAGGAATTAGTATAAAAATATTCAAGAAAATAAAGTTAAAAAGAGGTTGCAAAGTAAATATTATAGGCTTTAAAAACATAGATATTAACTATGTATCAAATGCCTCAGCTAAAAAGGATCACCAACTAAACTACAAAATACCCTTCTCAACAGAAATATCCTATGCTTATAATGATGTGAATATAAAAAATGTTTATGTACCAGTAGATAAATTTAACCTAAAAGTAATAGATCCAAAAGAATTAATGGTGTCAACAAGAGTATATATAGCACCATTATTTTCATAGTATTAAAAATATAAGATCATATAAACTTTAGTAATTTAAATGGAAAGGAGTAAAAAATGAAAGTTAATGACATAGAAATATCAGGTGTTATCACCCAGGAGGATTTAAATTCTTACAATTTACACTATCCACGTAAAGAAGTATGTGAAACCTTCGGTATTAATTTTTCCGAAGATATGCCTAATGTTGAAACCCCATTACAAATTTTTTTTGATACAAAAGTAGTAAAAAGTAAGGTAATATATACTCAAGGTGAAGATAAACTTTTCCTTCATGGCATTATAACAACAAAAATAGTCTATGTTGCTGAACAACCATCTAGCCCTATTAATACTATAGAATTTTATAAACATTTTTCATGTTTATTACCAACAAATAATATAGAAACACACAATTTAACTGCTAAAACTTTTATTGAGGATGCTATAGTAACACAACAAAGTAATAGAGGATTTTATGTTTCACTTTTATTATTAGTATGTCCTATATATAGTGATGACATAGATGAATATGAAGAAGAAATAGTAGAAGTTATTCCTAAAAAGGAAACTATAACTAAAATAGAAGAACCAGAACCTATAGAAGAAAACAAAAGCATTAGTATGCCTGTTGAAAATGATGATGCAGATATAGAAATTGAATATGATATGAATATGAATGGACAATATTTTGAATCAAATTGGAAATAACATTAACACATTTCACCTTCACTTAATATAATACATTATAAACAGTATATTATAAAAAAGTGGGGGTGCCTTAATTGAGTAAAACAGATTCTTACAAAGAAACTAAAGAAATAGATAGAAATTCTGAATTATTAAGCTTTTATGAGCAGGATCCATTTGCAACTAATGGAAATGTACGTTTTAATGCTTGCCAACTTTGTAAAAATGTTGTGTTAAGTACTAGTCTTAATGATGTGTCAAGATTATTAAGAGTAGTAGTAAGGCTAGTAAATTGTTGTCCAGGAAAAGAAATAACTGTAGGTTGCATAGTAACAAATAGATCTGGAAGAATACTTGCTTATAAATCAGACACATTTATAGTATCCAGAGATAGAGTACCAAGTATAGAAACTGATAATATAATTCTTGAAGATAAAAATATTGATAACTGCGGATGTTCTGGCCCTTGTATAGATGTGAGAAGAGCATTTAGATTCATACTTCCTGTTAGTGATGTATGCTCACCATTAGATTTAAATGTAAAGGTGATAGCTAACTATACTTCACCATGTGATTAACTTATGAAACTTATAATTATTAAATTTCTTTAGTTAAACAGTAGTTGTATGTCTTTTAGCAACCAATATCTTTTATTTTATTAAAAATAGATGATTTTTGATGGCGTTCTAGTACCTCTAATGAGAAGACATATTATAGATGCCACGTTAAGTAAAAACTTAACGTGGTTTTTTTAATAAATTCAACATCTTATATGAAAAGACACTCAATCTTTTAAGATCGAATGTCTTTATATAGCTTTACCACCTACTTAATATGTGTAATATTGATATAAAAGAGATAGTGTTATTTTAGATCTTTATCTACCTTTAATCTAATTTCTATAAATATGCCACATTGCATTATTTCTTCCTCTAGCAAACACATCAGTTCTATTTGGTCCCCAAGATACTGCTGCTGGAGCAGAAGTTATGTTTCCACCAATATTCCACCAATTACTCCACCTAGATCCATTCCAAGATCTAGTGATTAATTGATTATTTAATCCCCTAGCAAATACCTCAAGTCTATTCGCTCTTCTAGAAGAAGCTGCTGGACCAGAAGTTAATCTTCCTCCAAGATTTTCCCATCTACTCCATCGGGCACCATCCCACCATAGATGATATAGACGATTTCCTTCTCCTCGTGCAAATACATCAATTCTATTGTTACCCCAAGAAACAGCAGCAGGTGAAGAGGTTAATCTTCCTCCAAGGTTCTCCCAATTACTCCAGCGAGATCCATCCCACCATTTATGCCAAAGAGCATTATCAGTTCCCCTTACAAAGGTATCTAGTCTATTAGCTGCCCATGATGCAACTGCAGGGGAAGAAGTCAAAACGCCACCAAGGCTTTCCCAATTGCTCCAGCGAGATCCGTTCCACCATATATGCCACATAGCATTATCTGTACCTCTTGCAAATACATCAATTCTATTGTTGCCCCAGGAAACAGCAGCAGGAGCTGATGTCAACCTACCTCCAAGACTTTCCCAATTACTCCAGCGAGATCCATCCCACCATTTATGCCAAAGGGCATCATCAGTTCCCCTTACAAAAGTATCTATCCTATTGGGTGCCCATGAGGAAGCACCTGGAGCGGAAGCTAAAACTCCACCGAGATCCTCCCAACGACTCCATCTACCACCTGGAATAGGAATAGGAATTATATTCCTCATTCCATCATTTCTAAACGGAAAAATAGGTTGTTGCATACAATAAGGGCAATAAAAAAATGAATTATTATACATTGAAAACCTCCTCATATTTCTATTTATATTCAACTACTCATCAACTACATTTTATGATTGAATTCAGAAAGTGTTCCACAAATATACATAAGGAGTCTTTAATATGCTATGTCATGTAACATGTTTATTAATTATCTCATAATATATACAAAAGCTTATAATTCAAAGGAGTCGTTATGTATAATTGTTATTTTAGAACAAATATAACATATCCAAGTATTGTGTCATATGCTTGGGGAGATGTAAATGGTGATGGAATTCCTGATAACATATATTTAACTGGCATAAGAACACCATCTAGTCCATTTACGCAAAATATTACCTTAGTAATACAGGATGGAGTTACAGGCAGATTTACTAGTATACAACTAAAGGATAATGCAGGATATAATCCTAATTTATCTTTGTTTGATTTTACTGGTGATGGTGTATATGATATTCTAATAAGTATTGCTTCAGGTGGTAGTGGTGGAATAATGTACTACTATATTTATTCCTTCGTTAGCAACATTCCTAAATTATTATTTGATTTTAATGTATATAACGAAGAATATAAATACAATGTTACTTATAAAGATAACTATAAAGTTGAAGTTATCAGCAAGAAAAATAATACAAAATATATTATAGATATATCCAATAGAGGATCCGATTATTTAAATGAAATATACGACGAAAATGGTAAGCTTAAAGCTCCAATCACCGGATTCGTAAATCCACTAAGCGGATTGTATCCTGTAGATTTTGATTCAAATAACGTATATGAATTATTGGCATATCAAAAAATAGCTGGAAGATATAATGCTGATTCTTTAGGATATATTTTAAATACTTTAAAATGGGAAAATAATAGATTTGTTTTAGATAATCAATATGTAGCTATTTTTGGCTCACAGATATAATAACTTAAAAGATGATTCCTGTATTGTTCAGGAGTCATCTTTTTTAGATTCCATTGATATCTATCTTGATTGTAGTATCTAATATAATGGCAACCTTAGTAAATATTTTTTTGCTCATATATAATTCCTCCAATAACGCTTTTAATTATACAAAAAAGAACTTATATGAATAGACTCTTTTTACTTATGCCCATTCTATAGGTCTACTTTTAATTTTATATTTATTAAGTTTAACAATGTATTGATATATTAACTTCTCAGTGTTAAAATGTATGAAGTGTTAAATAAAGTAATTGTATGAAAATAAAAAATCATTTTATAAATTAAGTAAAAATTCCTTAAATATTTGATATTACTATAAAATTATACAGTAATTTAAGGAGGTATTATGAATGAAATATATAGCTATCATTCCAGCTTATAATGAAGAAAAATGTATTTTCAATGTAGTAAAATCTATAAAACTTAATAATTCTAATATAGATGTTTTAGTGATAAACGATGGTTCTACAGATAATACATATTCTGAAGCTCTGCGCGCAGGTGCAAAAATTATAAATTTATCTTGTAATTTAGGCATAGGTGGAGCTGTACAAACAGGATATATTTATGCACTTTACAACAATTATGATATAGCTATTCAAATAGATGGTGATGGACAGCACAATGCTAAAGATTTGAATAAGCTGATTAATGAGATAAAATTTAAAAATTTAGATATGGTTATAGGTTCTAGATTCATAAGATCTACTGATTATAAACCAAGTCCCTTTAGACAATTGGGTATAATATATTTTTCAAAGCTTGTATCTTTTTTGTGTAAATCTCCCTATTTTGATACTACTTCTGGGTATAGAGCAGTTAATAAAAAAATGATAAAACTATTTGCTAACTATTATCCAAAAGATTATCCTGAAGTTGAAACAATTTTATTAGCAAATAAACATAACATGATAGTTAAGGAGATTCCTGTAGATATGGATGAAAGACAAGGTGGTAAGTCTTCAATAACTCCACTTAAATCTATTTATTATATGTTTAAAGTTACTTTATCCTTAATTCTTCAACCTAGAATAAAGGAGGTATTATAATTTGAATGAATTTTGCCTTTTTATTTCATTGGTATTTCTTGTTCTAAATATACTATTTTTGAAAAAAAGAACTTTAGAGTTTAAATATAGCTTTCTTTGGATATGTATAAATATAATTTTAATAATTTTGTCTCTTAATAAAAATCTTTTAGAATATTTATCTGAATTTATAGGTATTACATATTCTCCTTCTTTATTATTTTTAGTTGGTATACTATTTTCTTTTTTACTTATTTTTTATCTTATGCTTGTTATATCAGATATACAAAGAAAACTTACAAGAGTTATTCAAGACAATGCTATATTAAAAAACAAACTTTCTGAAAAGGAGAAGTAAATGAATTATTTATTACTTATATTAAATATAATTTTATTAGTAATTGGACAAACCTTTTGGAAAATAGGTTCATCTAAAATAAATTTCTCTTTTTCCTTTAAAGGAATAGCAAATACCTTTACTAATATATACGTTTTTTCAGGAATAATTATATATGTAGCTGCTACATTTATATGGATTTATTTATTATCTAAAGAAGAGTTAAGTAAAATTTACCCTCTTCAAAGCTTATGCTATATATTTGCATGTATAATAGGAATAACGTTATTTAAAGAAAACATTACCATACAAAAAATTATTGGAACCTTTCTGATACTATCAGGAGCTATAATAATATGTAAATAGGCATCTAGGAGGAACTATGTTTAGCTTAAAAAATGAAGAAAAATATATTAAAAAGACTTTTATTTTAATCCAATTAATATTTATGTGTGTGACACTATTTACTATATTTAAATATGGAAATTCTCTTTTACTTGGAAGTTTAGAAAAATTTGATAACGATGATGTTAGATATATAAGAAGTGCTTGGACTCTAATCAATAAAAAAATTATAAGTTATCATAATATAAATGAATCTACAGTTTATATTATGCCAGGTCTTACTTTTACTTTATCATTCTTTACGCTGTTATTTGGAAAATTTGGAGGTATTACTGCTTTTAAAATATTTCAATTAATTCTTCAAATGACTAGCATTTATCTTATATTTCTTATTGGAAGAAAAGTTTTTAATAGTAAAGTTGCTATAATAGCTTGTATACTAGATGCACTCTATATTTGTGAAATATATACAGCTAATTTAATATTAATGGAATGTAGTTTTAAATTCCTACTTCTACTTCTTATATACATAAGTATTTATGCTGTAGAAACTAAAAGTATAAAACTATATATACTTGGTGGAATTATCTGGGCTTTAGCATGTTTATTTAGACCAACAGTTGGAGCTTATCCTATAGTTATATTGATAATGTGGATTAAAAATAAATATAACTTTAAAGATATTATAAAATTCACCCTCATAGTTTCTACTGTTTTTTGTTTAATTTTAAGCCCTTGGTGGATAAGAAATTATAAGGTATTTAATATGTTTATACCTTTTACTAAATCTACAGGTAATCCATTTTTACAGGGTACTTATGTACATAACAATGCAGTTAACCCTACTCCTTATAAAATTGTAGATGATTTAATAGAACAAGATACCATAGAAATTAATACAGGTATTTATAGATTAAAAACCTATGTAACAAAGAAGCCTCTTTTATATCTCTATTGGTATACTATAGGTAAAACTTTATTTCTTTGGGCTGTGCCTTTTTATTGGAAAACTATACTTTTCATTCCCTCTATTGTTGTTACAATTTATCATTGGATAATATTAATTATAGGTGGTATAGGCATTACTAAAAACATTAAAAAGAATGAAAACTCATTATTTATATTCTTAGTGATATTATACTTTAATTTAATATACCTACCTTATTATACTTTTGGGAGATATTCCTATCCTATTATGCCTTTAGTTATGATATTTGCAGCTTCTCAAATAGCGTTATATTTAAACAAATTGAAACTGCAAAAAACATTATAAATATAAATTTAATAGTTACATCATCAATACTATATTAATATATGAAAAGTAAAGTTATCCTTAGTAAAAGCATCTTTATTTTTGATATATATATATGGTATGGTACTATAATCCATACCATATGATTTTTTTGTATAAAATTGATTTAAATTTTCTTTATTGATTTATAAAATTTGTGTCCTCCTGAAAGATTATAAACCTTTTTAAAACCATGGTTAATCAATATATTCTGTGCTGCATTGCCAGTTACCCCTTTATTACAATAAGTTATTGTTGTTATATTTTTATCCAACTCTTTTAATTTCTCTCTTAAGTGACTATGAGGTATATTTATAGCTGAATCTACATGTGATTCAGTATATTGTTTACTATCTCTAGCATCAATAATCTGTATTTTTTCTTCATTCTTAATTAAATTTTCAGTGTCTTTAGCCGTAATAGTTAGTCTATTTTTATTTAAGGCATTGTCTAATATCATTCCAGTATAGTGAACAGGGTCTTTAGTTGTTGAAAATGGTGGTGCATAAGCAAGATCTAAATGAAAAAGTTCATTAACTTTAGCTCCATATGTAATCAATGTTGCAAATATATCTATTCTCTTATCTACTCCATCATATCCTACAATTTGTACTCCTAATAATTTTTCTGTTTTTCTATCTGCAACAGCTTTTATAACCATTTCTTTACCCTGGAAATAAGATGGTTTATCAGGTTTAATATTATGACATATAGCTATTTCATATCCTTCTTTTATTGCTTCCATTTCTGTCAATCCTGTATTTGCAATTGTCATATTAAAGAGCTTAAATATCCCTGTTCCTAGATTTCCTTTATACTCTAAATTGCCACCTGTAACTACATCTCCTGCAATTCTTCCAGTTTTATTAGCTGTTGACCCTAAAGGTCTATATACTGGCTTTCCTGTAACTATTGAAAAAGTTTCAATGCAATCACCACAAGCATAGATATCTTTAATACTTGTTTCCATTTTAGTACTTACTTTAATTGCACCAGTTACACCTATTTCAACCCCTGCCTTCTTAGCTAATGTAACATTAGGCTTAATTCCTGTAGCCATAATAACCATATCACTTTTTACTTTCCTACCATCCTCTAAAATAACATTACTTTGGTTAATTTCAATAATGCTTGAGTTTTTTATTATATTCATGTTCTTCTTAATTAACTCATTTTCTAAAAATGCTGCCATATCTTCATCAAGATTAGGTGTTATTTTGTTTTGTTTTTCAATAATAGTTACTTTTATCCCATCTGTCATTAAATTTTCAAGCATTTCAAATCCAATAAATCCTGTCCCTGCAATTACAGCATATTGTGGTTTTCTTTCTTCTATAAAATTTCTAATGTTTTTAGCACTTTCAACATTTCTTAAAAAAAATACATTATTATTATCTATACCTTTTACGTTAGGTACAAAAGGTATTGCACCTGTAGCTATAATTAATTTATCATATTTATCTTCAAAAATTTCATCTGTGTATAAATTTTTAACCTTTAGTCCTTTTAATTCTGGATTTATGTTTAATACCTGAAACCCTGTAAAAATATCAATATTATATTTATTTTTAAAGAATAAAGAATCCCTTGGTGCAAGCTCACCTATATCCTCTATTCCACCACCAATATAATATGGAAGACCACAACCTGAGTAGGATATATCTTTATCTTTTTCATATATCACTATTTCTGCAGTATCATCATTCCTACGAGCCTTAGCAGCTGCTGAAGTTCCTGCTGCTACTGCACCGATAACAAGTATTCTCATTTTTTATCCTCCCTGTATCCATATTAAAGATTCACTGCAAAGTTTATATTTACGTTTTGCAGTGGAATTATGTCTAGTTAATTAAATCATTAAGTCTTTCACCTTTAACTTCTTCACTTATCCATTCTATAATAGCAAAATTTCCTTCAGATATTTCATTTACCTTATTAATCCATTGAACTTCGTTGCTTGCTTTTACTTTTAAAATATTATTTGTTGTATTTGATGCATAAAAACTTGAATTTATAATCCACCATTTACTGTGTATACCAGCTCTATTTAAATCTTTTTGCAATCTTACAGCTTCATAAACCGGAGTAGTCTCAGCTAATGTTATAATAATTACTTCTGTTTCTTTTTCGTTTCTAAGCTTAGGCAAAAGCTTTCTAACTGATTCCGGAATATCCCCTTGAGAACGTTGAATTTCTTTATTATAACTTTGAGTGGAATCTAGTAATAATAGTGTATGACCAGTTGGTGCAGTATCTATAACCACTACTTCATTTTCTGATCTCTCAACAATGTGGGCAAAAGCTCTAAAAACAGCAATTTCCTGAGTACAAGGTGACCTTAAATCTTCTTCAATATAAGCAATATCTTCTTCACTCATTGTCTTTCTTGCTTTACTTAATACTTCCTCTTTATATTTTTGAAGCTCTTTTTTTTCATCAATATGACTTAAAGTAATTCCATAGTTCTCATTTAATACAAACTTTAAATGTGCTGCTGGATCAGTAGTTGTCAAATGCACTTTCTTACCTTTTTTAGCTAATCCCATAGCAATTGCAGCAGCTACTGTAGTTTTGCCGACTCCCCCTTTACCCATTGTAAATATTACTTTTTTATCATTGTTATATAAATCCTCTATTACATTATTTAATTTAGGTATATCATTAATATTTAACGTTTCACTATTACATTTAATATTATCACCCTTTAAAAATTCTCTTACATTATCTAAACCTGTTACATTATAAGGTCTTAGTGGAATTTCATAAATTTCTAGTGCTCTTAGATGTTTTGAAATGTCCTTTAAAGCACTCTGTTGCTTCATAAAAATCGCATTTGAAAGATTATCATTATAACTTTCTAGTATTCCATTAATAACTAATATCTGATTATCTACTCCTATATCCTGAAGTTCTTTAGATGCTCTCTCAGCTTCTTTTAGTGGTGATACTTCAGGACGTGATACAAGTATAAGTGTGGTTTTTTCTTTGTCTGCTAAAGTACTAACAGCATTTTTATAAGCTTCTTTTTTGTCTTCAAGTCCTGCAAGCTGGCCTAAGCATGATGCCCCATGAGTATTTCCACTAATAAAATTACTCCAAGCTGATGGAAGCTGAAGCATTCTTAACGTATGTCCTGTTGGTGCTGTATCAAATATAATATGATCATACTCTTCTGCTGCTTTTTCATCAGTTATAAAGGTTGAGAATTCGTTAAATGCAGCGATTTCCACAGTACATGAACCTGAAAGTTGTTCCTCCATATTTTTCAAAACTACTTCTGGCAACTTCCCACGATAAGGAGCTATTACACTTTCTCTATACTCAGCAGCAGCTTCTTCTGGCTCAAAATTTGCTACTACTAAATTAGGAACTTCTTTTATATTAACTCCCTTGTTATTTAACTTAGTTTCAAAAACATCTTGAAGGTTCGAGGCTGGATCAGTACTAATAAGCATAATTTTTTTACCTTTATCAGCTAAATTTACTGCTGTAGCGCATGCTGTTGAAGTTTTACCTACTCCACCTTTTCCTGTAAAAAACAAGTATTTTGTTAACTTAATATTCTCTAAATTAAAACTTTTAAACATTAATTATACCTCTTTTCTTTTTTTAACAGCATCCATTTTTACAGCCATATCCTTTAGATGGTTTTTTTATGGTAGTTTTTAAATATTCCTCTGGTATATCCAACAATTCACAGAATTCTTTATTGGTTGGATAAGAATTTGTTTTTACTACAACATTATCAACCATTATAACTGGAAGTACTTCTACTCCTTCTTTATTTAAGATTTCAAATATTTCTTTCTTATCAACAAATATTTGAGGGTTATTAGTTAAGTTATGTCTTTCTACTAATATTCCATTATTCTTTAGCTTATTTATTACTGTAGCAACTCTTAATAATTCAGAATCTACAGATGGTCCACAAACTCCTGTTGAACAACACATAGCTGGATCAAAAATAATCATTTTTTTCACAATTATTCACTCCTTTTTATTTACATTTACATTTACTTTTATCTTTACAAATACATTCATCTGTATCTGTTATAAGATTCATGAAAAATAAAACTAGTTTGTTGCAATTAACAATATTTAATGAGTAATAACTCCATAGCCCTTCTTTTCTGCAATTAACAAGACCACATTCCATTAATACTTTCATATGATGTGAAAGTGTAGGTTGAGTAAAATCAAAATGTTCTAATATATCACAAGCACACTTTTCACCACAGGATAATATATCAATTATTCGTAATCTATTAGCGTCAGACAATGCTTTAATTATTTTAGAGTTTTCTTCATAATTTAGTTTCACTTAATCACCCCTTATATAGATATTCATCTATATAAATCATAGACTTATATAGATGAATTGTCAATACAAAATAGTTTTACTCATATAAAAATATTAATTACATTTACCACTCTCTATATAAACTTATAATATTCACATTTTGTTTTAATGTTACTACTATATAAAACTTTTACATTTATTATGATTAATTTATAATAGTTATATTACATATTGATATATAAAATTGAGGACATATAAAAAAGAGAGTTATCATATTAACTTTTGCTAATTTATGTGACCTCTCTTCTTAAACAATATTTATTATATTATACGAAATACTTATGATATAAAATTAAATCTCCATAATAACAGGAAGTATTAATGGCTTTCTCTTTGTTTTCTTATATAAAAATTCTCCTAAATCACTTCTAATCCTAGTCTTTATTACTGA
Source organism: Clostridium tetanomorphum (assembly GCF_017873215.1). GTDB lineage: Bacteria > Bacillota > Clostridia > Clostridiales > Clostridiaceae > Clostridium_AO > Clostridium_AO tetanomorphum. The sequence goes on along the minus strand of NZ_JAGGKA010000001.1, from coordinate 71,915 downwards.
CCATTCAATGACATTATTGCTAAAACACTTATCTAATGCATCTTTAACAACTATTTTTGCTTCTTTCAATAATTGTTCTGACTCTTTCATATATACGAAACCTCTTGATATAATATCGGGTCCTGCGATTACATCGACAGCTTGTTTATCAATTGTTACAACTATTGTTATAATTCCATCTTGGGATAAATGTTTTCTATCCCTGAGTACTATATTTCCTACATCTCCAACCCCTAGTCCATCTACCATTATTCTTCCCGAAGGAACTCTACCAACAATCTGTGCGTTTTTAGATGTTATTTCAAATACTTGCCCTATGTCTAAAATAAAAATGTTAGACTCACTTAAACCCATCTTTTTAGCAAGCATAGCATGTGTCTTTAAATGTCTATATTCTCCATGTACAGGAATAAAATACTTTGGCTTTAAAAGCATGTGTATCAATTTTAATTCTTCCTGACAGGCATGTCCCGAAACATGTACATCCTCCAACGAACTATAAATTACTTTTGCACCCTTTCTATATAATTCATTTATTACATTAGATATAGGCTTTTCATTTCCTGGTATAGGTGAAGCTGAAATAATAAACAAATCCCCTTGTTCTACATTAATTTTTCTATGAGTACCTAAGGCAATTCTATTAAGTGCAGACATAGGTTCTCCTTGGCTTCCAGTTGTAACAATGGTAACTTTGTTTTTAGGGTATTTATCAATATCATCTATCTCTATTAATGATTCACTAGGTATATTCAAATAACCTAATTCCAATGCCACTTGTGATATTTTTTCCATGCTTCTGCCACTAAATGCTATTTTTCTTCCTTGTTTCACTGATGAATTTGCAATCTGCTGAATTCTATGTATATTTGATGCAAATGTAGCCACAATAACTCGATCTTTTGCTTTGAAAAATATATCATCTAACTTTTCACCTACAGTTTTTTCTGACATAGTATATCCTGGGCGTTCTGAATTTGTACTATCTGCCATAAGCAATAATACTCCTTGTTTTCCCAATGCAGCATATCTTGATAAATTTATCATTTCACCATCAATAGGTGTATAATCCACCTTAAAATCTCCTGTATGAACAATTAATCCCAAAGGAGTACGAATTGCTAATGAACAGCTATCCGCTATACTATGATTTGTTCTTATAAATTCAATAGACATACTTTCTAATTTTATAACATCACCTGGTTTTACAGTATTTAATTTACACTCTGACATTATATTATGTTCTTGTAACTTACTCTCAACTAATCCTAAAGTTAATTTTGTTCCATATACAGGAACATTTAGTTTTTTTAATATATATGGCAGTCCTCCAATATGATCTTCATGTCCATGAGTTAGAAAAAATCCTTTTACTTTATCACTATTATTTATTAAATATGTTATATCTGGTATTACAATATCTATACCATACATTTCTTCATCTGGAAATGCCAATCCACAATCAATTATAATAATTTCATCTTTACATTCAATTGCTGTGATGTTCTTTCCAATCTCGCCAAGTCCCCCTAAGGGTATTATTTTTACATTTCTTTTAGTTCTCAATAACTTCACTCCTTAATTTAATTAAATTTCACTTCCTTTTTAAACTCCTTATTATTTATAAAATAGCGTAATATATAAACACTAGTTTTTGTATTTATAAATTCAACTCTATTAATATGGGTTCCTTTTTATTGATTATTAACTTGTTGAAATAATTTCAGCACTTACCTTTTACTTTTATTATATATAATGGTTCACAATTGAACAAGTTACTTTAATATTAGTAAAGATAACATAAAAGCTCTGTTCCAAATTGTACAAATGCTTTTTAACTATACTTTTTATTAATCCTCCATAGACGTCTATAATATAATCCAAAGCTTTTTCATTTTTCTTTTTTAAATACCTTATAAAATTTTCTTCATTTATTTTCATTGCCAAATTCCTTTCCACGCTTAAGCTTATTATAAAATATATTTTATAAAGAGGAACTTTTATTTTTTAGAGCTCCTATCTATTACTTCGTCTTTAATAATAGATTTTCTATCAACAAATAAATTTTTTTGTAATATAAATATTTATTTTTCTTACATCTATTTTTAAATTTATTACCAATACTTATCTATCCTATTGTAATAAAACAAATAAGTTTTAAATACAACAAAAGAAGGTATCTCAATAAGAAATACCTCTTGCTAAAATATTAGACTAGTATATTTGCCGACCTTTGATGATTTTATATAAAACTTCAATAATTACTCCTATGGCAATTCCTATAGTATAAGCCCATAAATCACTCCATAAGAATCCATATCCTAGTATTAAACCACCTAAGGTTGTTTTCCTTATATTATCTATCCAACTAGCATGATACAATTGGCTTAATTCAATGGAGTAGCAAAATAATATTGCTATTAGTGCAACTTTCTTTGTATCCATAGTTTTAAAAATAAATCCAATAAAAACAAAAATCATTAAAGCCCACAAAGCATCACCTAGATATGTATTTAAAAAGTCAGGTATAATATAAGCCATTTTTCTTGAACATATTCCCAAAGTAGCTACAATTATCGTCATAATTCCATATAATAATCTATTACGTTTATAATTCATAGCATTAAATAAATCCTTTAATAGTTTCTGCTCTTTTATATGCCTTATCTGTTATCTCCTTTGGATAACCAATATACTCTAAAAGTCTTATTGCATTTCTTGTTTTAGAAACCCCCACCTTAAGTTTATAATCAAAGCTTAATCCATTTTTATTGTCAACATCTTCGCTGAAATAATAAAATTCATAAGTATCCTTTAAAATATCTACTAATTCTCTATCATGAGTAGCCACAATAGAAATAGTTCTTCTATTATTTAAGTAGGATAATATTTCTGCAGACATAGCTATTCTCTCTATAGGATTAGTTCCTCTAAATATTTCATCTATAGGACAAAATACAGGTAATTCTTTTTTAAGAGCATTAACTATTCTAAGTATTCCTTCAGCTTCAGCCATATAATAGCTTTTTCCTTTTGCTAAATCATCATTAGGACTAATTGATGATACTATATTAAAAAATGATGCTTTATACTCTTTAGCCAACGCAAAATAAAAGGTTTGTGATAAAAGTATATTTATACCTAACATTCTTAAAAAGGTTGATTTACCAGACATATTTGTACCAGTAAGTACTATTCCCTTATCTTTAATAGATATAGAATTTGCTACTGGATCATCTAAAAGCGGATGAATACCTTCTTTAATATTTAATAAAACTTCTTTTGTAAATTTAGGTTTCACATAGGATTGCTTTAAATTTTTCTGATAACCAGATATAGATAATATTGCTTCTAGTTCACCTAAAATATAAAATATATTCATCAGATATCCTTTTTTCTCTTTTAAAACACCTGATATTTTATAGTAAGCACATTCTTCTATAAGAAAGATTAGAGAAACAACTTCAAAAAATCCTCCCCATACATCTATAAGTCCTATTAATAGAGTACTTCTATTAATATCTTTAACATGTTTAAAATTATCTTTTATCTTATCTATATATTCTTTAATATCATCATTTTTTATGCTGCATACATTTTTAGCGGCTACTATAATATCTCTTAAATATACTATTCCTCGAGATTTAATAGTATTTTTCTCATTGTAATTTATAATCATATTTAAAGCAGTAGAACCAAATATCATTAAAGCATACTTTTCATGTACAAATACAGTTAAAAAAATCGCTATTAAAGGAACTATTTTCCCTAATAAAGTATACAAATAATATTTAAATTTATTTACTACAAGCTCACTTTCTATCATTTCTAAAAAAGTATTTTTTGAATCTCTACCTAATTGAAAGAATATACATAAAAGCTTTTCTCTTAATTTTGCATCCTTCTTAAATAATTGTATTAGTCTATCTCTATTCTTTAATTTCTCTTCATCTTTTAATGGATTTCTTAGCATATAATATAAAACTGCTTCTCCTAAAGTACTATAGCTTCTATCTAACTCTTTATATACTCTATTCATGTCCAAGTCATCCCAAGTTTCCCCATCAATGGTATAGTATTCTTTTTCACTCATATTAAAAAACTTTTTTGTGTTTTCAAAGTTTATATTCTTTTCAATATCTTCTTCATACTCTCTTCTTACAATATCTAAAACCACTCTTTTATTCAATTTTTTTCACCTTTTTTCCTAAAAATTTTGCTATAAATATTATAGCACATGCCATAAAAATTTTTTTCAAAACTCTAGTAAACTCTCTTAAATCTTTCTTAATATTTACAATTATTTTTTATGAAAAATAAATATGGCAAGGTTTTTCTCCCTACCCTTTTAATTTAAAATTTATTTCTTAGAATATTATCACTATATTTTATCTTTTCATCTTCCTTTTTGTCTTGATAGAGCTATACAAGCAGAAACAATTAAAATTCCTCCTATAATAGTTAACATATCAGGTATCTCTCTCCAAAATAAAAATCCCCACATGGCATTAAAAACAATACCTATATAACGAGTTACTTCTACAATAATCGCATTTTCGTGAGTAAAAGCTTTAGTTAAAAATACTTGTCCTATTAAGGAGACAATACCTATAATTATAAGATAAAAGAACTCTTGCTTTGTTGGTACTACAAAATTATTCCACATAAGTGGTATAGATACTAATGTGGCTGTTGCCAAAAAATAAAATATAATTTCATAGGTATGATGCTTTTTAGTTAATAATCTTATAGAAATCCCAGCTGCTGCTGATAACATTGCACTAATTATACCAAAGATAGCTTCAAAAGAATAATAAGAATACTTGAATGGTTTAATTAACAATAATGCTCCTAAAAAAACTATAGGCAATAGATAAAAGCTTTTTCGAGATATCTTTTCTTTTAAAAAAATTCCAGAAAAAATAATAACAAAGAATGGTGATAGATGTACTAATATACTAGCATCTGTTAATGGAATTTTAGAAATAGTATAGAAATAAGTTATCAAATATAAAGCTCCTAAAACACCTCTTACTACAAGTAAAGGTATTCCTTCAGTAGAAAACTTAACTTTATTGTATTTCATAATAAAATATATTATAACAGTACCTATAATGCTTCTAAAAAAAGCAACCTCCGTTGAAGGTACTGTTAGACTAACTGCTTTTACAAGAGCATTCATAATACTAAATACAAGTGAAGTTAAAATTGCATAAACTACTCCATTTTTCATTTTTTATCTCCATTTCATTGAATTTCAAAATATATTTTATAGAATAGAGACCACAAAATTTTGTAACTATATTCCATGATCTCTATTCCAAAATTAATTATTTATGTTCCAAAAATCTCTAATAGCCGCTTTGTATAAGAACTTCTTTCTTCATTAAATAAGTCCTTTCTACTAAATCTATCTACAATTTTACCATCTTTCATCACCATCATTCGCTGACACATAAAATTAACCGCACTTAAATCATGGGAAATGAAAAAATATGAAAGTTTAAGATTCTGTTGAAGATCTTTTAATAAATTTAATACTCTTGCTTGGATTGATACATCAAGACTAGCAGTAGGTTCATCTAATACTATAAGCCATGGTTCTACACTTATAGCACGTGCAATTATAATTCTTTGCTTTTGTCCACCACTTAATTCATGAGGATAGCAATCTAAATATTTTGTAGGTATTTGTACCATGTCAAGAAGTACTTGTGCTGACTTTCTTCTATTACTTCTTATCCCCTTTAAGAAAGACGGATTTATATCACACTGATAATCTAATGGTTCTATTAATGAGTCTAAAATTTTCAACTTTGGATTTAATGAAGAAGTTGGATTTTGAAATACTGCTTGCATTCTTCTTTGTTTTTTCTTCAAATCACTTCCTTTTATATTATGAAGAGCTTGTCCATTTAACCATATTTCTCCTTTTGTCATTTTTTCAAGCATGAGTATACATCTAGCAAGAGTACTTTTTCCACTTCCACTTTCACCTACCAATCCAAGACATTCACCCTTTTTCATTGAAAAAGATGCTTCTTTGACAGCTAGATATTCATTTGAGTATTTTTTTATAACTCCATTTACAATTAATAACTTTTCTTCTGTTTTGCTTTTGCAAATATTAATATTCTCCATGTGGTTATTCTCCTTTTTCCACTGCCTATACAATATAATATTTATCTGTTATTGGTAAACGATCCGGTACATGTTGCATAGGGGGAATTGACGCAAATAAATTTTTAGTATAGCTGTGTTTGGGGTTATTTACTATATTGTTCTTACTGCCTATCTCAACTATTTTTCCACTATGCATAATAGCCATTGTTGTTGCATAACTTTTTGCACATCTCAAATCGTGAGTTATAAATAATACTGCACACTTTGTTTTTTCTTTTACTTCTTGCAATAGCTTTAGCACCTTTACAGCATTAACTGCATCCAGAGCAGTTGTTGGTTCATCAGCTATCAAAAGCCTAGGTTTAAGTATAACTGCTTGTGCAATAGCCGCCCTTTGTAATTGCCCTCCACTTAGTTGAAATGGATAACTATTAAATACTCTTTTTTCATCTAATCCTACCTCATTTAAAGCTTTGATTATTATATTTTTTCTTTCTTCTTTTGGGATATCTATGTGGCATTTTATCATTTCATCAATCTGCTTTCCAATCTTTATAAAAGGGGTAAATGCATTTTGATAATCTTGAAATACATATGCAACTTCTTTTCCTCTAATCTTTCTTAGTTCTTCTTCTCCTAACATTCTCATATCTTTTCCATTAAAGTTAATTTCTCCTGAAACTAGTTCTAAGTCTTTAGGAATCAATAGTCCTACAGAAGATGCTGTTACACTCTTCCCACTCCCGCTTTCACCTATTAATGCCATCCATTCTCCCTGTTCTATTGAAAGATTTATATTGTCCACTATTGGTATACCATGAGAATGTATTATTAAATTCTTTATACTAAGTATAGACATAATTATCACCTCTTTTGTCTATTAGTACTATATTGTTTGCCAATTGAATCTCCAAACAAATTTACCGCAAGCACCACAATTACTATGGCTAGACCTGGAGCAATCATCAAATATGGAGCACTCTGAAAAAAAGTTCTTCCCTCATTAAGCATAGATCCCCATTCTGGATTTGGTGGCTGCACTCCTAATCCAATATATGAAAGAGAGGCAATCATAATTATTATTTTTCCCATATCCATAGTAGCTACTGCCATAACATTTCCTAAAACATGTGGTATTAAATGCTTACCTAATATTGATATTGTACCCATACCATTAAGCTTAGCCATAAAAATATAATCTTTCATTTTTTCAGATTTCACGGTACTTCTCACAAGTCTAGCATAACGAACCCATTTTACAGCTACTATAGCAAGTATGAGATTAAATGTACCTGATCCAAGAACACCACTTAATACTATTGCCACTATATAATCAGGAAAAGCAAGAAATGCATCTATAAATCTCATAATTATCCAATCTATTCTTCCTCCCACATATCCTGATAGTAATCCTATAGGAATTCCTATTAGTAGTGATAACATAAGTATTATAATCCCTGTACCAACAGTGGTCCAAGCCCCTGCAAGTACTCTGGAAAACACATCTCTTCCTAAGTTATCTGTTCCAAGTATATGTTCAGCACTAGGTGATTGTAATCTAATTGACATATCTACTAAATTAGGGTCATAAGGGGTAAATTTTTTACCAATAATCATTATCAATATTATACAAGTAAAGAAAATTACTATGAAATTTATTTTAAACTTCAACTTGCTCAGCCTCCTTAATAGCTATAGAAGGATCAATAAAACGATATAATATATCTACAGTAAGATTAATAATAAATACAATCATACCAATAAATAAAATAACCCCCTGTATCATAGGATAATCTCTATTAGTTATAGACTCTATAGCAAGTTTACCTAATCCAGGATAAGAAAACAAAACTTCAATAACAACTGTTCCTCCCATAAGACTTCCCATACTCATTCCAAAGAGAGTAAGCAAAGGGATTAAGCTTCTTCTAAGAATATGAAAAAAGAATATTCTTCCCTTTAGTACTCCTTTTGCATGAGCAGCTCTAATAAAATCCTGATCCATACTCTCAATTAAACTTGTCTTTAGCAATCTAACATAAGGTGGGGCCATTGATATACCTAAAGTTAATGCTGGTAGAATAATATGTTTTATTCCCCCTATGCCCATAGAAGGTAGCAAATTTAATCTAATTGCGAAAATATCTACCAATATAAAGCCCAGCCAAAATCCTGGTATTGATGATCCTATAATATTAAATAATTCACTTATTTTATTTATTATGCCATTTCTATAAAAAGCAGATGCTACTCCTAAAGGTATTGTTATAATTAACATTACTATGATACAACTTAAGGCTAATATAAATGTATATGGGAATGCTTTTCCTATCTGACTTATAACAGATTTACCTGTTATTATTGAATTTCCCAAATCTAAGTGAATTACTTTCTTTAACCAATCGTAATATTGAATTATTATTGGTTTATTAAGTCCCAATTGCTCACGCATTTGTGCTACATCTTGTTCTGTGGCAGCTAACTCTTGAGTGCCTAATATATTCATTACAGGATCTCCTGGTGCTAATTTTAAAATTATGAAGCTAAAAAAGGAAAGTAGAAATATAAATAAAAGAACATTACCAAATTTCTTAATTATTCCATACATTTTTTTATTTCACATCCAAATCTTTTGTTATCATATAAAATTCACTTGGTGATGTTACCCAATTAGCAACACGATTATTATACGCTACAATTACATTTGGATATGCTATATATGAATTATATGTTTTTTGGTTTATTATTGTAACAGCCTCTCTAGCAACTTGATTTCTTTTTGTTTCATCTGTGCAACTATTTAATTTGTTAACTATTGATATCAAATCAGCGTCATTAATATGTCCATGATTTAAAACTCCTCCAGGTACAACACAAGAATTTAAATAATAGCTTGCATCCCCTCTTGGTGCTGTAAGTAATGAATATACACAAAAATCCCAATCATTATTTTTCAAATATTCATCAACATTTTCACCTTCAACTAAAATTATTTCTATTTCTAAGCCTAATTTTTTAGCATTTGATTGAACAATTTGTGCAATCTGTGGTAATTCTACTCTTGATGCATATGAAACTACTTTTAACTTTAATTGCTTTCCATTATCTGATACTTTACCATTGGTTACAGTTAATCCTGCTTTCTTGAAATGCTCAAGAGCTTTATCTAATCCAAATTCATTTTTTTCATAATCTATTGCAAAAGGAAGTTTCTCCATAAACGGACCATATGCCACAGTAGCTTGTCCTGACATTATGCCTTCCACTATTTCTTTCCTATTGATAAGTGAATCTAAACCTTTTCTAAAATACTCATTGGACATAATTGGTTTCTTCACATTATATAACAATACATTTGTACGTAATCCTGGTGTAGTATCAATTGTAAATTTTGGATCACTTTTAAGTTTATTTATAGCCTCTGATGCAGGTTTAAAAATTATATCTGCATATCCTGACTGTAACGCTTGAAGTCTTGCATTTGCATCTTGGTTAAATTCAAAACTTACTTTATCAAGCTTTACTTTTCCATCCCAATATTTATCATTCTTTACTAACTGTATAGATGCATTAGATTTAAAATTTTCAACCTTAAAAGCACCTGTACCAATAGGCTTTGTATCTTTATCGGAAGCGTTTACATCTATTATGGCTGTACTAGGATGAACAAATTCTGATGGTAATGATGCATTTGGCTTTTTTGTAATAATTTTTAAAATATCTCCTCTAGCATCCATAGATTCAATATTTAATGTATTCTTAATGCCTGGATTATTTTTAGTACAGTTTTCAATATTTGCCTTTACCATAGCTGCATCTAACATAGTTCCATTATGAAAGGTTATACCTTTTCTGACCTTAAATTCCCAGTGTCTTCCGTCATTGCTGCTAAAGCTTTCAAGCAACCATGGTTTAAGAGTGAAATTATTATCAATTTTAACAAGAGTTTCAACAATACCAGCTCTTATGGGAATATTTCCACTTGCTTTTAAGTGTGGATTTAATGTATTTGTAGCATGTACATATAGATATGTAATTTTCTTTTCATTTTTATTAGTATCACTATTACTTACATCCTTTGAATTTTTACATCCTGAAATAGATACTGCCATTAAAACTGTCATCAAAATCATACTTGTAATTTTTTTAATTTTCATACAAATCCTCCTATGAGTTACATATCTCATTCTTATTTAATTTTTTTAATAATTAAAATAAAAAAAACCTTTATTAAGCTTTAAAAAGTTAATAAAGGGCACTTTATTTGTTCAAAATAAATTCACCTCCTCTATCCTCCGTAAAGTTAAGTGTAACAAAATATAGGCAGGTCTTCTGACTTCAGTATCATAATTTAAACTACCCTTCCGGTAAACTCCGTGGTAATATAGTTAAACTCCTCTGTTACAGCGGCGGGACCGTGTAGGACTTTCACCTACTTCCCTTTTCACTAATCCATAAATTAGCACCTATATTTAAATATAAAATTTTATCATATGCCAATAATTATAAGAATAAATAGCGATTTTGTCAATATTTTAAATAATTTTGTAAATAATTGTACATATTCCTTAATTTAAATAATTTTTTATCTTATTTTATTAATAAATTATTATCAGTATATTTAATATATAAATTTTCATAAAGTCATGACCACCTGTAAACAAGTCAATAAATTCTTTCACACTTATATTTCAAGTTTGCATGTCTATCAAATATTATCAATGCGCTTGGCGAACCTGCATTTATTCTAGCAAAGGAGGTATCTTTTTTCTACTCATAGCTATAATATCTTTAGACCCACAGATACAACCTGTTGTATTTAAAATACGAAAAAATAATTAGGGTAAGACTTCCCCTTACCCTATTAATCTAAAATTTATTCTATTTGAAATAAAAAACACTGATGTTAAGAGCATGGACATTCACAATCTGTATTGTCTAAAATGTAATTAGCTACGGCTGTAGCTTTAAATATTCTATTTGTTTGACGACAGGTATCTGGAATAACAAATATAAAATCATGAGTTACACTTTCACAGGTACTCCCGGTACTAGCTGGCCTTGTGAATATTTGTGTTGAAATCACCCTATTTGTAGTTCCAGATTGATCTTCTATTTGTTCACATAGTATAAGCACCTATGGCTAAAGTTTTATTTACACATACATTATTTACGGTAGCTGTTACTGTTATTTGCAAAAGATTATCTAAACTAATAGGATCTAAAGTAGTTTTTTGACATATGGAACACGGAAGTGCTGTTATAGTATTACATGTTGCAGCCTGTCTTACAACTGAATCTCTCGTATCTCTTATATCTTTTACATCTTTTATTTTTGTTCCCATAATATCACCCCTTAAATTACTCTAAATATAATATTTATTTTTAAGTATTACTAATAAGTACTTAGCTTTATACTAAAGCTATAAAATAATTTAAGGAATTTTTTTAAAATAGTACCCTTTCTTTTTAAACCATCTATTTCTAATAATAATAAAAACTATTAGAAATTTAAGTATTTTTTCTATATCAACATAAGTTACATATAATGATGAAAGGGGGGCTGGCTGAAGATTTATTTTGACTTTTTTAGAAAATTCACAGGGCTTAACCTCTATTATCTTTTCACTCCATCCACAATCATATTTTAGTTTATTATTCAAAATAAAATCCCCCTGAAATAGCTTTTACATCTAATATAATTATATGTTTTCTTATATATATTGTTACATATATGTATTATTACATAAGCTAGCAATATAAGATTATATTAATTTAAGTAACTTAGTTAGTGTATAACTAATATAATAAAATAGATAAACTTATTTCATCCAATCTTTAACATTGTTAATATTTCAATTTATTGAGTATGAATAAGTACTACTTGAAATATGGGTAACCATTACAAATAAAAAGAGGTGATATTATGACCAATCTTAATTATGATATAGCTTTAAAAGCTGGTTTTCCACAATGTGAATTTAACCCTCAAACAAATAGATTTGAGCAAACCTGGATATACATTATTACTAAAACAGGACCTACTGTTGGTACAGAAATAAGCCACTGGGAGTTAGAACTTTGCCCAAATCATGATTTAGTAAGTGTTTCAAAAAATGGAACTACAGTACCTATAGATGATGCATCAGATTTAGATATATTAATATTTAATCCTCCAAATTCAAATAGTTCTTGTTTATTTGATCCTAATGAAACTGTAAGAGTAATAAAATGGGATAATTTAAGTAATGCAGATGTGCAACCTAATGTCCATCCTAATATAGGCGAATATAATTTTACTTTAATTGGTTGTTACCAGCCAGGTTTAATTAATGTAGCTATAAAAGGAGGCAGCAATCAAAGTGGTGGTGGCTGCGATAATAGAACTATAATAGGACCTACTTGTGAACTTGAACCATCCCGAGGAATCAATTTTTTAGACCTTATAGATATAGATATAATAGAATAAAATGCCCCTTTATTTGGGGCTTTCTTTAAATATTATAGTGGTTGTGATAATAAAATGTTTAATGATATAAAAGAATGGACATTATTGATTTACAATAATGGAAATAATGAAATGTCACCTGAAATTTATAGAAGCTTTATTAATTCAAAAAAATGTACTTCTACTAAAAATATAAATATAGTTACCCAAATAGGTAAGGCTAATAACATGTTAGTTACTATGGTAAATCCATCAAAAATTATTCCTAAAGAAATACATGAATGGTCTGGTGTTAGACGATATATAATAATGGATGAAAAAGAAATACTTATTCAAGATATGGGATTTTTGAATATGGCAGATCCTAAAACTTTATATAATTTTATAAAATGGGGTATAGTCAATTTTCCAGCTAAACACTATATGCTTCTTGTATCTGGTCATGGTATATCTTATATTGGAGGTCTTACAGATATAACTCTAGATAATTTTTATATTATGGGAATACCCGAAATGTGCTATGCTATAAATTTAATAAAAAAAGATTACAACATAAGTATAGATGTATTAGTTCTAGATATGTGTTATATGAATTTAATTGAAGTAATTTATGAATTAGGTTATAAGGAAAACCATACCTGTAAAAAAGTTATCACTTACTCTCAAACTGGACCTCTTTCTGGTATTTCTATATGCCATTTAATTAATTTTATTGAAGAAAATATAGATTGTACTAATTTAAATTTATTCATAGAAAAGTTGCTTAACAATCTAAATTTTCCTCTTATTTGTTATACTTTAGATAGCTCGTTATTAAAAATAATTAAGGAGCATTTTAGTGAATTAGCTAATTGTTACTTATCATTAGGATATAAAAATCCTGTGGATATATTTAAAATTATGACTGATATCACAAATAAGCTTCCTTGTAATATTCATTTAAAAGAGATAAACTCTATACTTTCTTCTATCGTATATACTAATGATATTATAAATAAAAATTTTATAAATATAATTTGTACAAATCTAAATAAATCAATAATTATATATAAAAAATTAGCTTTTGCACAAAATAATAAATGGTGTCAACTTTTAAGTAATTACAATATAGAAAATACAACAAAAAATTCTTTATTAGCTCCAACTAAACTATCTAATGGTGCTATATATAGCTTTTTATCAAATCTTAATCCTAATTTATCTTCACAAGAAATACTAAAAATTTTGAGTAACCTTAAAACCTATAATGCAAATTATTATAGAAATACAAAAGGGCTATCTCACAATGCATAGATATGTATTGCGAAAAGTCCTTTTTCTATTACTTAAGTAAAACTATAAATTTTATCTAGCAAATTATTATTTTATATCAATTGACGCTGATGTTTCCCTTATAAATATAATTCCATCAAATGCTTCTTTTGGAACCTGTGGACATAATGACATACTTTGAAATATTTGTGAATATACTGCCCCTATTTCATGAACAAGTTGATTTTCAGATAGCCATTTATCAATATCCTTATCTTTGGAAGCTTCTTTAAAATCTATAAAATATAATGGTACATTAGCCTTTTCAAGTCTATATGCAAATGTGTTTGAATAAGAATCTTCTATATTAAATTCTCTAAGTCTACTTCTATTTGAATCCGATGTTGGGAAAATTGAATGTGAAATTGCTCTAAAACTTCCTTTGTAAAATTCTTGTCCTATAACATAGACATCATCCTTAAATATTCCTTTTAAATTTTGTCCCATAGAAACATAACCAGGGAACTTCTTTGCCACATGTCCATTATGTGCCCAAAGCATTATTTTATCATTTCCAAACTGTTTTTCATAATTCAATATCCATTTAACATTTTGGGCCATATAATAATCTCTAACTTCTGAAGCATTTGCCATAAATCCTTTATTTTTTATTGTTAAATCTAAACATTGAATAATAATGTTTAAATGCTGCTGTGTAATCTCATATTCACTCTTGGATGATTTTGAAATATATTGATTTTTATTCTTTTCAAAAGCAATACTTAATGCTCCAACCTTATTTTTAATTGCAGTTAATTCATTTACATTAAATTTAGATAAAGCATCATTATAATTTTTTAAAGACTTACTATCTACTTTTTTTATATAATTCAATACAATTTCTTTATCTTTATTTGCTGATTGCATATCAAATCCGTAAAATTTTATTTTAGTTTTATGATTAGGATCTCCATTATATGCTCTCATCCACTGTACCATATCCACTACTTCCTTAGTTGACCAAGTCCAAAATCCCATACCACTAACAACGTCTTCCGCTTTTCCCTTTCCATAAAGAATGTAATCATTAATTGCTCTACATTCTCCAAAGGCAGCTTCTATACCAAATAATCTAAACCCCATTTTTTCTACTAAAAACTCAAACATGCGATGCTTCATTTGAAAAAATTCCTTAGTTCCATGAGTAGCTTCTCCAACTGCAACAATCTTTTTATCCTTCAAAATAGTTTGAAGTGAGTTAAAATCATCAAGGCCATTTCTAGCTTGCACAGTTTTTAAAGGTACTACTTTTGATTTTAAATTACCCTCAGTTATCTCTGCACATTTTGCTTGTGAAGTACTTCCACTTAGTATAGCAGTAGTCACAAATACTGCTACAAAAATTTTTGAACACAATCTTTTAAAATTCATTTTTATCCCCCTTCATAAAAATCTATAATTTACTTTCCCACATAGACAACACAACCAGGCTTTACTGGATGATCACTAACTAAAGCAACATTAGGTAAATTTTTTATTATCCAAAATATCATAAAATCTCCTGATCCCATGGCAATCATTAAGGTTCCAATAGCAGCCAAATTAGAATTTTCCAAAATAATACCTAAAAGAGTTGGTATAAATCCTAATATAATTGTAGGTAGTAAAACTCCAAATTTATATACTTTTATAGAAATAGCTTTTTTGCAATGAGCATAAGGCATAAAACCTTTCAAATTAAATCCAAACTTAATAAATTTACTTTTTTTTCATCTAAAATTTTTTCAATCTTACTATATTCATGTCCATTTATAATACACTTTTCCATAAAATCTCCTTTTTCCATTTAAGAATTATTTTTCATATATACATTTATATTATATATCATTTATTATTTATAACAATAACTAACTGCTTACATATAAAACAGAAATATTACAATATTGTAAGAATATTTAGTTGCAAACAACCACAAAAACTTAAATTATAGATAATAAAGAATAAATATTGTTAAAATTTCTTTAGAAATTTTTATTATAAACATGAAAAGAATTTTTGCTATAAGCAAAAATTCTCTCCCTATTTATTCTTTATTATTTTTTATTTCTTATTTATCTTTACCTATTTAATCTCAATATTAAACTTTAAATCTTCTCCCACTTCAACATTAGCAAAGTCAGTTGTACATACTCTATATTGTTTATTAGGATCTAATGATTCAAATTCCATGGTGAATTCATTAGGTTTTTCTTCATTTTTTCTTATATCACTATCTTTAATTTTAACCTCTTTTCCAAATGCATCTTTTATAGAAAGGCTAGTTCCTTGAGTATAAGGTGCTTTACCTTCCGCAGTAAATTTAACTATAGTCTTATCTTTTTCTGTTTTTATTTCCTTTATTATAAGTTTTCCCATTTTTCCTTGTGAAATCTCTATTGGATATTTTCCATCTATAATTTTACTTACTTCCTTAGGTTTTTTACTTTCCTCTATTGAATAATGTACTTCTTTGCCGTTTTCATCAACTCCGCCACCTCCTGTAGGAGTCCATTTTAAAGGTAATATAGTTAAATGCTTAGGAATATCTTTTACTTTTGTATAAGCCATCTTACTGCTAAATTTTGAAGAATCTGCTGCTCCAGCACCAATCCCATTTGGTATAAGTTCCACTCCTTTATCATCATAAGCTACCCAGTAATTATATTCAAACATTTCTCCTGCTGGTATGTTTCTATTTTTCACTTTATCTTTGAATTCTCCATTTATTAAAATATAAGTTCCTATAGGAGATAATACTACTTTATCTATAGTTATATTACTATCTGGGAAACTTACTTTTTTATTTGGTTTAATTATAGTACTACTTTTGGCTATTTCCTCTTTTGATACACTAAAATCAAAGTTCC
Source organism: Clostridium tetanomorphum (assembly GCF_017873215.1). Taxonomy (GTDB): domain Bacteria; phylum Bacillota; class Clostridia; order Clostridiales; family Clostridiaceae; genus Clostridium_AO; species Clostridium_AO tetanomorphum. Next base: position 55,187 of record NZ_JAGGKA010000001.1, on the reverse strand, counting down.
ACTTACCTTTTATATTTGCTATCTCACTAACCTCTAAATCCACATTAAATTTTTCAGGTGCTTTAAATGAATCAATATCTGCCTCTTCACTAACAACATAGGTATAATCGTCAATATACTTTCCTCGACTAACTCCACTACCAGAAAAATTTTTACCATTAATTTTTAAAAATCCTTGTAAGGGATATACTTCCAAATCTTTAATTTTTTTATCACTTTTTATTGTGTAACTTATAACAAGTTTTGATTCATCAGCTAATATCTCATTTATAGTAAGAGTTACTCCCTTATCTGTAACACTCTTATCTACAATTTGAGAGTACTTTTCATATTCCCCATGATCTCCATCTTCGTTCTTTAGCATTTGTATTATAGAATTTAATACTGGAATATTCTTTGCAAAAGTTGGGGGAGCTGCCTTAATTCCTATGAAACATGCTACTGATATGGCTGCTGCCATAGAACCATACTTTAAAGCTTTTGAACCTTTTTTGCCTTTTACCCTTTTATTTAAATTTTTCTTTATTCTTTCTTTTTGAATCTGGTCTACTTCTTCATTCATATCATTAAACTCACTTTCTTCAATTTTTATTCCATTAAACAATTTATATATATCCTTTTCTTCTAAATTAAAATCATTATTATTCATAATACTTCTCCTTTCAAAAGCATAAGCTTTTCCTTTAAAAATTTACGTCCTCTTGAAAGTCTTTTATCTACTAAATTCCTATTCACACCAAAAGTTCTTGCTATATTTTCTACTCCCTCATATAAAAAATATCTTCTTATAAATATCTCCCTATCTGCATCCTTCATATCATCTATAGCCATTAAAAGTTCTTCTCTATTTTCTTTTCCTACTATAATTTCTTCTAAATTCACAGTATCCTGTAATGTATAATCCTCAATAGGATGAACAGTACTTTGCTTAAATAACTTTCTTTTGTAATCTATAGCTTTGTATTTTGCTATAGCAGTAATCCAATATTTAAATTCTCCCTTTTTCTCATCAAAACTTTCAATATTATTCCATACAGCTAAAAATACATCATTTGCACATTCCTCTACATATTGAGAATGAAAGCTGGAATTTAATACACTACCTATAACTTTAAAAATTAGATTACTATAGTTATCTATTACAAACTCTAGAGCTCTTGTATTCTTCTTTTTTATTTCTTTTACAAAGTTTGTACTGTCTACATTCATATTTTTCCTCCCTCTGCTACAATCTCCCTTAAGAAGCTTCTCATAATCTAATACGAACAAATTACTATTTTTCTGACTATAATTTTTTATTTTAATACATAGCAAAATGAGAGTGCTTTATTTACACTCTCATTTTGCCGTACATATTTTCTAAATTAATCTTTTTTAAGTTCTTTCATAATAGTTTTATGATATTCTTCAAGAGATTTTGCAACTAATGAATTTGTGTAGGCTATTAGTAGTTTATATGTTTCCACATCATCTGCAATATCTTCTGGTAAAGATAATATTGATGAAGCTGAAGCTACAGCCTCTTTGCTAGCTTCTACACTTACATCATTTACTATTTTATCAAAATCAATATTCAAATTAAGCACCGCCTTATATAAAAATTATTAATTAGTAGCTTTATTTAATTGTCCTTTCAAATACATCTTTAATTATATCTTTAGTAGGCACTCCTTCATGAACCTTTATTCCATCCACATAATATGTGGGAACATAATAATAACTATACTTTTTAGCTATTTCAGATTCATGTTCCTCATCAATTATTTTTACTTCAACATTTTCATACTGTGGATTTTCTTTCTTCAGTTCCTCCATCCATAGAAGTGCTTTTTTACAATATGGGCACCATGATGTTATAAACATAATTATAGGTTTCATTGCTATCACCTAACTTTCCCATTAATATATTTACTCTTTATTTATAAAAATATTATACAATACTTTTACCATTTTCTACTACCATTATAATAAATTAATAAAGCTTAAGTCAAAATTCTTCTTTGACTTAAGCTTTTTAAAATTATTTATACACTTCCATCTTATCTAAAGTCTTTATAAACTCTTTATACTTTATGCTATTATCTTGTAATATTACACTATAATTTACATTACCTTCTGTCCATCCAATTATGCAAATACCATCATTTATAACAAATCCTTTTTGTCCCCTTATAGTTACATATTTTTCACCAGGGATTTTACCATTCTCTGAATTAGCTTTATTTCCTTTTCTAAGGCTTATACTAAAACAAGGTTTATTATTCTTTTGATAATCCATAATTATTTCATCATCTGCTACTTTGCTTTTGTACTGATTAAGTGATATTTTATTAATTTTATAGCCTGATGTTTCTGAGAAATATGAAAAGGAGTTTCCTAAAAAACCTTTTATATCTTTTAAACTCATTTCCTTTACTTTTGGACCCATATTCTCTAAATTCTCCACCTTCACATCTGAAGGAATTTTCTGTGTAAAAAGACTATCATCTATCTTAGGTGAAAAATCTAACTTTGTATATTCACATTCTATTTTTGTATTTCCGGCTAAAGAAATGCTTTTAACCACAAACCAATTATTTTTATCTATCCACATATCTTGGTTACCTATTAAGCTATCCTTTTCTTTTGGTACTGCTTTTATATGATACGCTTCTATACCATTTACTTTTTCTTCTCCTACAGTAGTTACATTATGACTTTTCTTTATAATTTCTAAAAGTTGTTTTGTTTGCTCCCTTTGAGATTTTATAGGCATATCCATACTATTTATACTTTTCATAGTTAAAACTTTTTTATCCTTGCTCATATACATTAATATATTATTTCCATCATTTGTACATGTGCTTAACATATTATTTTTATCATCATAACTTTCAATTCTAATCCTCATTTTATTGTTGGAAGTATCATACCATTCTTTTAGAATTGTATCTTCAACAATCTTATTACCTTCACCGTATATTACCATTCTACTTTCTCCATAATAAGGTTTTACTTTATTATCTACCTCCATAGCATGAGCTACTATTTTTTCTGGTAAAATACTAGTTTTTGTTTCACAACCTACTAATGCAGTAACACCTACTAAAGCTCCTATAAAAATACTTATAACTCTTTTTTTAATCATATCTTAATCCATCCCTTCATTTTTTAAAAAACAAGCTATTAATGTTCCTGTTTCTTTACTTGATAAAATAGTCATTTTTCCATGATGATTGTCAATAATCAACTTTACTATGCTTAATCCAAGTCCTGTTCCTACCTTCTTATTTCTGGAGTTGTCCACTTTATAGAAAGGTTCCATAATTCTTTCTATATGCTCTTTTGATATTTCTTCACCTTCATTTTTAACTAATATAACTGCCCCTTCTTTTCTAAATTCCTTAAGTTTTTGCTGTTCATCCTGGCATATCCAATTAGGAAGATTAGCTTCATGACAAAATACTCCCATATGAATCCACTTTCCTTCCTCTGTATATCTAATTGCATTACTCATTAAATTATCAATTACTCTTATCATTTGCTTAACATCAACATTAAAACTTCCATTAACATTTATTTCAGTTTCAAACCTTATATTATTTTTAAAACAAACTTCATCATAGCCTGAAAAAAGCATTTGAAAAAACTCTTCTCCATCTACATTAACAAAGTTCATAGTATAATTTGAAGATAGTACCGTATACATTAGTAAATCCTCTAACATATTAGTCATGTAATCGCATTTATTTAATATACTCCAAACATGTCTAATACTGTTTTCCTCATCTTTAGAATTAATTAGTTCTGCATAAGCTCTTATAGCCGTTAAAGGAGTTTTTAAATCATGTGATATTGCTGCTATCATATACTCTTTAGATTTTTGTTCTTTTTCTATTTGAACATTTTTTTGTTCAAGTTCATTTTTCATATTATTGAAATGCTTTATGAGTTCTCCTATTTCATCCTGTGACTTATATTTTATAGAAGTTTCTTTTCCTCGTGCAAAATCCTGCATAGCCGTTATCAAAAGTAAAATTGGATTATTAAATTTTTTATCCATTAATTTAATCATGGATATTAAAACTATAAAAAATACTGTAATAAATATAGCAAAAGCCTTTAGTGTTATATAATTTACACCTTTAACTATTTTTGTACGCATTATAGTTATTTTATAAATCCCAATTAAATCACCTTTACTAAAAATAGGTTTTTTAAATGTATCTGCCCTAAATCCATGTTTTATTTCATAAAGCTCCTTATAAAGTTGTTCTGTAGATATTGGGATACTCATAGTTTCATTATTAGATGAATATACTAGTATTCCGTTTTTATCGTATAGTTCTATTTTTGTATTGCTTTTATCTTTTTCATCAATTAAATTAAGTTCTTTAGGAGGATGAATAAAAATATTTTCATCATTTAATACTTCATCATACTTTTCAAATTTTCTCATGTTTGTCACATAGTCATTTATTTCTGTTTGCTTATTATAACTTTCCATCCAAAAGAAAAGTATTACTGCAGTTAATATTGGAATAAGCATTACTGTTATATATGAAAAAATAAGCCAGTTTTTTATTTTCATATTATTTTTTCTCCTATAAATCTATAACCTATTCCCCATACAGTCTCAATAAATTTTGAGTTTTTTACATCATCCTTTAACTTTTCCCTAATTTCTTTTATGTGAACTGTTACCGTATTATTTCCATCTACATCCTGCTCACTCCATACTGTTTCATAAAGCTCCTTTTTAGTAAAAGCTTTTTTGGCATTTTGCGCCATTAACATGACAAGTTCAAATTCTTTTGAAGTTAGGTGTATATTAACCCCATCAACTTCAACATATTTGCCATCTTCATATATAACAAGACCATTATTATAAGTTATAATGTTAGCATTTTCTTTTATAGAATTATATCTTCTATATCTCCTCAAATGAGATTCTATCCTTGCATAAAGTTCAGTTAAACTAAAGGGTTTTGTAATATAATCATCAGCTCCTAAATTTAGACCCTTAACCTTATCATAATCTTCACTTTTAGCACTTATAATAAGTATTGGTACATCACTTATGAGTCTTATATTTTTACAAAGGGTTAATCCATCCATTTCAGGCATCATAATGTCTAATATTAGAAGCTGAAATTTATCTCTTTTAAATTCCTCATATCCTTCTTTTCCTGTAGATGCCCATATACCGATGTATCCTTTTTTTTCAATATATTCTTTTATGCATAAAGCAATATCTTTATCATCCTCAACAATTAATATTTTTTCATTCATAGAAAGGTCCCTCCTACATGCTTTATTATAAATTATATTGGCATAAACTTATAAAACTTTATAATTTCTTTATAAGTTTTTTTCTTATTCTATATAATTGTATAATATAATAATTAGTATATCATTGAAAGGAAGAGCCTAATATGACTCTATTTGCTTTAGCTATTGCTTCATCTATAGTAATTATGATTTTTGCATATAATAAAAATAACTGCACTAAAAAAATACAGAATGTTATAAAGATTCATTTTAAATTATATTCCACATTACAATCACCAAGGAGGTAACTATGGGTAAGAGAACTATTTCCTCTAGCAAATTTAATTTTTTAAAAAAAGAACTAATCTTATTTAAGGATGAAGGTATTATCACTGAAGAGCAAAAAGAAACTATTTTATCTTATTACAATGTTGGTAGTAATATAAATTTTATAAGAGTGTTATTAATTATTGGATCTATTCTTATAGGACTTGGAATATTAACTTTTATAGCTAGTAATTGGGAAGGTTTTACTAGACTCATTAAATTCATTATAGTAATATCACTATTTATTATTTCTAATATGATAAGTTTTAAAGTTTATGATAGCTATCCTAAAACTAGTAAAAGCTTTTTATACTTAAGCTCTCTTATATACGGTTCGGGAATATTTTTGACAACTCAAAATTTTAATTATAGCGGCTATGTTAGTACATCATTCTTACTTTGGTTTATAGGCGTTATTCCATACGTAATTCTATTCAAAGACAAAATTTTATTTTTCTTTTCTCAAGGATTGCTTTTTATATATATAAATCAATATTTTTCTTTTAACTTTAATCTATATATATTTATGTTAATAATGCCTTTAATGTATTTGATAAATAATAAAATATATGAGAATTCTGGAAAACTTGCATTTTTAAATAATCTATTATTATTAGATATTTTAATAAACTTTATCTTAAAAATTGACGCAATATCTAATTATACTGCCTTTATAGTTTTTATTATAGGTATTGTTTTCTACTATACTCCTTTTAAAAACAATAAAGAAATATTTAAAATTGAAGGCAATTTAATATTTGGTGTAACAGGAATAATACTAACCTATAAATATCATTGGGAAAATATTAATTTATTTTCACTTAATACAGCTTCTAAACTTTCTATAATATTTTCTATATTGTTTTTTATATATCTTTTAATACTAATAAAAAAAGGAAGTCTAACTTCTCTTATTCTACTATGTATTACTATATTAAGATTTTATTTTGATATGGCATATGATTTCTTACCTAAATCTTTATTTTTCCTTATTGGTGGAATAATACTTTTATCTATGGGTTATTATTTTGAAAGACTAAGAAAGGAAGGTATATAAGTATGATTACATTAACTAAAACAAAGAAATACTTATTAGTATCTTTAATTCCCTTATTAGTTCTTTTATCTATGTGCATACCACCACTGCTTGTCCAAATATATGGTGAAACCGTACAATTAGAAAGTCGTATTAATCCTGGAAAAGATACTTTTAGAGGAAGAGTTCTTTATTTAGATTATAAAATATCATCTATAGATAAAAATATTGTAGATTCTGCTATTTATACTAATTACAAAGAATTAAAAAAAGATTATATAAATGCCTATGGAATATTAAATAAAAAAAATAACTATTGGCATGTCTCTCGTATTACTTTAGAAAAGCCCAAAAAAGGGCAATTATATTTAAAATGTAGCATACCAACTTATGTATTAAAAGAGAATTTCAATATAGATAATATAAAAGAACAAAAAATATATATAAACTATGACTTAGATAAATATTTTACCACTGATAAAACGTTATATGATACAATTAATGATTATAATAGAATTTCAAAACCTTATGAAGAAACTTATGATTATATAGTAAAGCTTAAAATTTATAATGGCTCTGGTCAAGTAATTGAAGTAAATAAAAAATGACACTTTTTAATATTTATCATGCTATTTTATATTAAAAAATATAGAGAGCAAATTTATCTTTTATTAATTTAAATCTGCTCTCTATTATAATTTTATTTTCAAAATCTTATATTAAAATTTTGCTGTTATCTCTGATTGTATTCTCTTTATATCTTTTTCTCTAAGTCTAGTCTCTCTTCTTATTTCATCCATTGTTTTGCCATCTATAAGCATTTTTTTTGCCTTTAGCTTTAGTTCATCTATATTTCCTTCTAACATATTTAATTCCTCCAATGATTAATCTAATTCTTTAGCCTTTGGTTCTCCAAAAACAGCTCTTGAACTTTCTGCTTGCGGATCATGCTTTATAGTCTTTTTTCTAAACTTCCCATCATGCTTTCTATTATTTTTAGTACTCCTCATCTTATTAGGCATAAAAACACTCCTTTCTTTATTATTTTTTCTAAAGAAAGAAGTTTTATTCTAGAGGAAATTGTAATACACGATATTATTTAATTTGTGAATTTTTTAACAGGCTTAAACACATAAAAGCTCTTTCCAGTAATTTTATTTGAAACCATATCTGGATTATCTAAATCATAAAACTTTTCAATAGTCTCTACTCTTTTTAATATATCTTCTTTACTATAATTGTCAAAATCCATTTTTATTATAGTCTCAATAGCAAGCATTAGTGATAAGTTATTTTTGTTACTTTTATATTCATGAAATTTTTTATTATCCAGTACAATTTGTCCTATATAACTTATCGTCTTTTCCAAATTGTAATTATTGTTTCTTATCATAATTCCCTCCCTACATCGTTCCTTAATCCAATAGCAATAACTACTTAATAATATATGCTTATAATAAATTATGTTTACAATTTTTTATCATTTCTTATATCCGGTATTGTTAAAATGTCTCCTGATTTAACTTCCTTTAAAAAATCTACAAGTATATCAATTATTATTCCATCTTCTCTTAAACATATAACATATCTTTCATCTATTTTTTTAACTTTAGCTTTCATAAAACTAGCTCCTTATATATTTACTAATATAATTATAATGTTTAAAGTTTAACTTCTCAAGAAAAAAGTTCATCATATGTAATTAATAGTAACATATATCTTTTGTTTACTGATATTATATTACATTTGCATAACTTTGTGAAATTTTTATCTTTCCTATCCTAAAAAAAGTGGAGATTATAAAATTCTCCACTTTTTTCTCTTATGTATATTTAAAATTATGAAATTTATGTAAATCGCTTTTTAATTTAAATAACTTTCTATATGTATTTCCTTGTTTCTCACACTTTTTGTAAAGGTCTTATAAAAATCTTCAAAACTTTCATAGGAAAATTCAATTTCTCTAAAAATATCTTCATGACTGTCTATAAAATCCTCATACATATCTTTTAAATATTCATCTACTAGCTTGCTTACTTCTTCTGGAGTCATTTGTTCTATGTTATATCCATTTACTTTAAGTAAAGAAAGTATTTCTTCTGCTAGTTTTATCACTTCATCTTTATTTGATATCATCCTTTCACGCACCTTTCTATTTAGTTTCTTAATCATAAAGTGAATATAAATTAATATTCTATAATAACAATATAAATTCCTTCTTTTTTAAAAATTTAAAATATTGAATATATTAAAATTCCATCTCAGGAAACCATATGTTTATTTCTCTCCTAGAACTTTCTACACTATCAGAAGCATGTACTAAGTTTATTTGCTTACTAGTTCCATACATTCCTCTGATACTTCCCATATCAGCTTCTAGAGGATCTGTAATTCCATTTATTTTTCTAATCATTGCTATTACATTTTCCCCTTCTATAATCATAGCTATTAACTTGTCTTGTGTTATATAAGCTATTAATTCTTCGTAATATTCTCTTCCTTTATGTTCCTTATAATGCTCTTCTACAATATCTTTATTTGCTTTTGTCATTTTTAAAGCTACTATGTTTAGGCTTTTTCTTTCATAAAAACTAATTATTTCACCTACTAATCTTCTTTTAATTCCATCTGGTTTTATAAGTACAAGAGTCTTTTCCATGTATAAATTGCCCCTTTCTAACAATACAATTTAATTATACCTTATTTTTACTTTTAAATAAATATTTTCTTATATTTAAATGAATTTATATTACCTTCTTGAATATCTGCATCATAAATTCATTTAATCTATGAAACAGTTATTGGCTTAAGGTGAAATTTATTAAAAAATTGATCTTTCCATATAAAACTTAAAATAACTCATATCACTGCTTATCTCCCACTTAACAAGTGAGAGTATTAGCAGTGGTAGATGTGGAATAAATAATTATATTAATGTATTCCAGCATTATTAAATAGTCCATTTTCATACTTATTTAATAAATTTTCTAACTCTTCCACTTGCATGGAAGCTTCAGCTTGAATTTTTTTAAAAAGTTCTACTACTTCAGGATCGTTACCTATTTTCTCTGAATAGTACTTATAATCAATAACTATAGATTTAGTATCTAAAATCTTCTTTTTAATAATATCTCTAACTTCAAGATTCATATACTACACTCCTTTTATAATAAATTGCATTATATTTTATTAATTATTTTTATGATTGATATAGTTTAAAAATTACAAAATTAATTAATACTCATTAATTTGTATCCATTGACTTTTAGCCATAATATAGCTTCTTCATAATTAGGTATATATTTTCTTACTTCATTCCAAAAATCCTTTGAATGATTAAAATGAATCAAATGACATAATTCATGTACAATTATATAATCTAATACCCATTCTGGAGCCATTATAATTCTCCAGTTAAAGTTTAAATTATTTTTACTTGAACAACTTCCCCATCTAGTTTTTTGATCTTTAATTCTAAAATTATTATATTTAACATTTAAAATCCTACAATAATTATTAAGCTTTTCTTCAATTATATCTCTACACATTTCCCTGTACCATATTTTTAATTTTCCCCATATTAAATATTTATAATCAACTTTCTTAATTATTTTTGGTATATATATTTCAATGTTTTTGCCTCTAATAAAAATTTTTATTTTATCATCATTATATATAATTTGAACTACCTCATAATCCTTTCCTAAAAACAATAAATTTGACTGTAATTGTTGCAAACTCATTTGAAAGCACGCCTTCCCAAAATTCTACTATTTAACAAAAAATGCCACAATATAATTGTTATATATTTATATTATGTAAAACCTAGAATAGAAAAAAGCTAGTAAATACATACTAGCTTTTTGACATTCCTTAAAGTAAAATCCCACCGTGCCGCTTAAATAGATTATGTTTGAACCTGCCCTTAGCAGGTGGGCATCTCCTTCTTGCTTCTTGTTCTTAAATAAAATCTAAGCATCAATTCCACAAGAAGAGTCCGATTCCCTTTAAAAATGTGTTGGCTCAATATGAATCTATTTATACAAACACAGTAGGAAATGTTCTTTTATTTATTAATATTATACTACAGAAATCTGTTATTGAAAATATATATTTTTTTAAATTTTTTATAAATTTAGACTAAGCAGTTTAAATTAACTATTTTGTTTTTATTTGAAGTTCATTTAATTGAATCTCATCTACTACATTAGGAGCTTCTGTTAATGGGCAGAATGCATTTTGATTTTTAGGGAAAGCAACAACATCTTTTATATTTTCTGTTCCCGCTAAGAACATTATCATTCTATCAAATCCAAATGCTAACCCGCCATGTGGTGGTGGACCATATTTAAATGCTTCAAGTAAGAATCCAAATCTCTCCCAAGCTTTTTCCTGAGTAAATCCTAATACCTTAAACATTTTTTCCTGAAGACTAGAAACATGTATTCTTATACTTCCTCCACCTAATTCTTCTCCATTTAATACCATATCATAAGCTTTTGCTCTTACTCTTCCCGGATCTGAATCTAGGTATTGAATGTCTTCATCCATAGGCATTGTAAATGGATGATGTTCTGCTTCCCATCTATTCTCTTCATCATTATATGAAAGTAATGGGAACTCAGTAATCCATACAAATCTAAATTCTTTATTGTCTTTTAATAAGTCTAATTCTTTTGCTAAATGTAATCTTAATTGTCCAAGACTTTGGAATACAATTTTGTCTTTAACATCTGATACTATAAGAATCAAATCTCCAACTTTTGCATTCATCTTATCTAATATAGCTTTCATTTCATCTTCTGATAAAAATTTAGCTATTGGAGATTTTATCTCTCCTTCTTTATAAGCTATCCATGCTAATCCCTTAGCTTTAAAAGTCTTTACAAAGTCAGTTAATTTATCAATTTGTTTTCTTCCCATATCAGCACAATTTTCCGCTTTTATAGCACGTACAGAACCTCCATTATCCAAAGCATCTCTAAATACTTTAAATTCAGACTCTGCTACTACTTCACTTACATTCTCTATTTCCATACCAAATCTTAAATCTGGTTTATCACTACCATACTTCTCCATAGCTATTCTGTAAGGCATTCTTTCAATAGGTAGTTTAACATCTACATCTAGTATCTTTTTAAATACATATTGAATTAATCTTTCGTTTAACTCCATTACATCATCGGCCTCAACAAAAGACATTTCTAAATCTATCTGAGTAAATTCAGGTTGTCTATTTGCTCTTAGGTCTTCATCTCTAAAACACTTAGCTATCTGGAAATATTTATCAAAACCTGATACCATAAGTAACTGTTTAAATAATTGTGGAGACTGTGGTAATGCATAAAACATTCCTGGATAATTTCTACTTGGTACAAGATAATCTCTTGCCCCTTCTGGAGTACTTTTAGTAAGTATTGGAGTTTCCACTTCTAAAAATCCCTGGGAATCCATAAAATCTCTTACAGCTTTAGCAGCCTTATGTCTAATCTTATATATTCTTTGCATATCTGGTCTTCTTAAATCTAAGTATCTATATTTTAATCTTATGTTCTCTGAAGCATCCAAATCTTCTTTTATGTATATAGGTGGTGTTTCTGACTCAGATAATATTTTAATACTTTCACCTTTTAATTCCACCATACCTGTTGGTAAAGTAGTATTTGGTGACTCTCTTCTTACTACTTTTCCTGTAACTGCTATACAATATTCTGATTTAACAGTATCAGCCTTATCAAAAGCTTCTTTATTTATCTCCTCACCAAATACTACCTGAAGGATTCCTGCTCTATCTCTTAAATCTATAAAAATAAGTCCTCCTAGGTTTCTTTTTCTTTGAACCCAACCCATTACAGTGTAGGTGCTGTCTACATGGGATTCTCTAAGTTCGCCACACATTATGGTTCTTTTTAATCCTTTTAATGCTTCTCCCATTTCTTTTCCTCCTTTTATCAACTACTATGAGTTGATAATTATTAAATTTATTATAGCAACATTTAAGTTGCTTGAATTTTGTATTATTATTTATACAACTTTTTGAGTTCTATAAACTTTCTTTCTACCATTTCTTTTACTCTTTTATTATATTCTATTACATCTTTTACATTGGGAACTCTTTCAATTCTATTTTCATCTAAAAATATAACCTTGGTTACTGCATCTGCTCCCATAGCAATAATGGTTTGCTTTTCTTCTATCATCTGAATATTATATATTCCTTCTTTACCAGGTGAAGAATATCCTACATTCTCCATATTACCTAACATATTTTTTTGTCTATACATATAATAAGGTGACATTCCTAAAACTTCTGCTAATTTTACAGTTTCTCTATACATGAGATTTAATTCATTTTGATCTATTTGTTTTAAATAATGTTCCATATTTTCATAAAGTTTTGATCCTCTTTTTAATGACATACCATGAACTGTTAAATTGTCTGGTTTTAACTTTGCTATTTCTTCACACGTGTTTTTAATATGTTCTAAACCTTCTCCTGGTAATCCCACTATTACATCCATATTAATATTATCAAAACCTAATTCTCTTGCCAAATTAAATTTTTCTATCACTTCAGAAACAGAATGATTTCTTCCAATTAATTTTAAGGTATCTTCATTCATAGTTTGAGGATTTATACTTATTCTACTTACTTTATATTTTTTCATGGATAAAAACTTTTCATAGGTTAAACTATCAGGCCTTCCACATTCAACAGTAAATTCTTCTATATTATTGCCACATATAAACTTATTATATATTTTTTCCATAATATATTCAAATTCTTCATTACTTACTGCTGTAGGAGTTCCCCCTCCAAAATATACTGTTTGTATATTCAAATTGTTTTCCTTTATAAACTTATAAATTTCCTCAATTTCATATATTAAAGAATTAATATAAGGTTTAACTAATTTTTTACAACCGCTAACAGAATTAGAAGTAAACGAACAATATAAGCATCTAGTAGGACAAAAAGGCATTCCTAAATATATGCTTATATTGTCTTCATATTTATTTACCATCTTTTTTCCTACTTCTGCTATTCTTATACACAATTTTGCTTTTTCTGAACTAGCTAAATAATTTTCATTGAAATAATTTATTATTTCTTCCTGACTTTTACCTTCATTTAGAAAAGAAAGAGCTATTTTGCTTGGTCTTATTCCTATAAGAGTTCCCCATGGAAAATTCTTACCTGTCTCATCCTTTAGAAATAAATAGATAGCTTTTTTTATATCTCTTTTTCTTTGTTTACTGTCTTTCATAAAATACTCTTTATAATTGTCTTTATGTTGTGCTATTACTTTATTCTCTTCTATATATATTTTGTATTGGGCATTAGTCTCTTCAAAAACTAATGCATTAAAGGGATAAAAAAGATTAAATATTTGATAAACATCATATCTATATTTTAAATTATTTAATTCTATATTTATTACCATATTATTTTCCTTTACAATTAAAGAAAAGGATTATATACCTTCTCATTTTTTATTGTAGTTTGATCTCCATGCCCTGGAAGCACTATAGTATCTTCTGAAAGAGTTATAAGCTTAGTTTTTATACTATTTATTATAGTTTCAAAATCTCCTCCATCAAAATCAGTTCTTCCTATAGATCCTTCAAATAGTGTATCTCCAGTAAAAACTATATTATCTATAATAAAACACATACCTCCCAAGGTATGCCCAGGAGTTTCTATACATTTTAATTTCATATTTCCAATGTTAAAAATATCTCCTTCTCTTATTATAATATCAGCTTTTCCACAATTCTCTGGATTTCCAAACATATATGCTCTGTTTACTATAAAATTATCATCTTGTTCACTTATACATACTGGAGCATTTAATGCTTTCTTAAGTTCTGCTACTGCTCCTGTATGATCAATATGTCCATGGGTTACAAATATATATTTTACATTGACCCCCATTTTTTTTATCTGTTCTTCTATTACCAAAGCTTCTGATCCTGGATCTATCACTATTCCTTCTTTTGTATCTTCGTCCATAACTATATAACAATTTGCAGCATATACTCCTACTGGAATCCTTTTTATTTTCATTTAATCAACTCCTAGAATATATTTTAAAAAGTTTTCTTACTATCTATTAATATGGTTACTGGTCCATCATTTATTATTGTCACTTCCATCTCTGCCCCAAATTCTCCAGTTTCCACATTTCCTAATATGTCTTTGCACTGTTGTACAAATTCTTCATACATTATTTTAGCTTCATTTCCACCTAACGCTTCTATAAAACTAGGTCTTTTACCTTTTCTACAATCTCCATATAGTGTAAACTGAGAAACTACTATTAACTCTCCTCCAACATCTAATAAAGACCTGTTCATCTTTCCTTGTTCATCTTCAAAAATTCTCAAATTTAAAATTTTATCTTTTAAATAGATTATGTCCTCTTTATTGTCCTCTTTAGATATCCCTAACAGTACGTTTAATCCCATTCCTATACTACCTATCACTTTCCCATCTACTGATACTTTAGAGGACTTAACTCTTTGTACCACAGCTCTCAATTACATCACTCCTAATTCTTTGTTCTATAAACCTCGGTAACACCACTTAATTTTCTTATTTTCTTCATTAAGTCTTTAAGATGATCTATATTAGGAATTTTTAATTTTATATTTATTAAAGCAGTTTTACCTTTTATAGTTTTAGCATTTATAGCATAAAGATTTGTTTTAGTTTGAGTAATTATATCCATAATTTCCCCTAACAGTCCATCTCTATTCTCTGCTTTTACTTGTATTTCTGCTATATACGCACCAAAACTAGCTGTTCCCCAGCTTACTTCTATAATTTTATTATCTATGTCTTCCATTAATAAAGAAACATTTTTGCAATCTCTTCTATGAATGGATACTCCTCTTCCTTTTGTTATATATCCTATGATATCATCACCAGGAACTGGATTGCAACATTTTGAAAATCTTACTAAAACATTACTTACTCCTTTAACTATAACTCCTGGATCATTATTTTTCTTCTTTCTTTTATTTTCATTATGCTTTGAACTTTTATTGTTTATATTATTTATAATGTCTTCATTAGATATAGGAGCCTTATTACCTCTCTCATACTGTTCCCTCACTTTAGAAACTATATTAGATGATATTATATCTCCAACACCTACTGCTGCATATAAATCCTCAATAGAATTGAAATTATATTTTTTTAGTAGATTATTTAATATTTCTCCTTTGGCAATTTCTCCAAAGTTGTATCCTTGTTTTTTAGCTTCTTTTTCAAGTAATTCTTTACCCTTGGTAATATTTTCTTCTCTTTTAGCTTTTTTAAACCACGCTCTTATCTTACTCTTAGCCTGGTTACTCTTTGCCACATTAATCCAATCTATACTAGGTCCCTTTGAAGTAGAAGATGTTATAATTTCCACTATCTCACCAGTTTTCAAGCGGTAATCTAAAGGCACCATTTTATTATTTACTTTAGCACCAACACATTTATTCCCTATATCCGTGTGTATTCTATAAGCAAAATCTATAGGGGTTGAATTACTAGGTAAATTAATTACTGCTCCCTTTGGAGTAAATACAAAAACCTCGTCAGAAAATAAATCTATTTTAAAACCTTCCATAAATTCAGTAGCATCTGAAGTCTCTCTTTGCCATTCTAAAATTTCTCTTAACCAAGTAAGTTTTAAGTCCATATTATTTTCTAAATTTTTGCCTTCTTTATATTTCCAGTGAGCAGCAATACCATACTCTGCAGTTTTATGCATTTCAAAAGTTCTTATTTGAATTTCAAAAGGTTTACCTTGTGGACCTATAACCGTTGAATGCAAGGATTGATACATATTTGGTTTAGGCATAGCAATATAATCCTTAAACCTTCCTGGAATAGGTTTATACATGGTATGGACTATTCCTAAAGCAGCATAACAATCTTTAACTGTATCTACAAGTATTCTTATAGCAGTTAAATCAAATATCTGTTCTAAAGTTTTATTTTTATTTACCATCTTTCTATATATGCTATAGAAATGTTTTGGTCTTCCATCAATGTCAGATTGTATTCCCGATTTCCCTAAATTATCTTTCAGTTCCTTTACTATTATATCTATATAGGCTTCTCTTTCTGCCCTTTTTTCAGCAATTTGTTTTACTAAATCATAATACTCATTTTGGTTTATATATCTAAAAGCTAAATCTTCTAATTCCCACTTTATCTTTGAAATACCTAACCTATGAGCTAAAGGAGCATAAATATCAAAGGTTTCCTTAGCCTTTTCCTTTTGCTTCTCCACAGGCATATACTTCAAAGTTCTCATATTATGCAATCTATCTGCAAGTTTTATAAGTATTACTCTTACGTCCTTAGCCATAGCTAAAAGCATTTTTCTAACATTATCTGCCTGTTGTTCCTCTTTGGTTTTATATTGTATTTTACCAAGCTTAGTTACCCCTTCTACTAAATCTGCAACTTCGCTACTAAATTCTCTTTCTATATCCTCACGGCTGTAATGTGTATCTTCCACTACATCATGTAACAATCCTGCTACTATAGTGCTAGTATCCATACCCATTTCAGCTAAAATACAAGCGACCTCAATAGGATGTATAATATAAGGCTCTCCTGATTCTCTCTTTTGATCATTATGAGCCTGAAAGGCAAGATTATATGCTTTTTTTACTAGTTCTTTGTCAACATTAATGCAATTTTTATCAATTCTATCAATCAACTTTTCAAGCATACTATACTCTCCTAAAATCAATGGCTGGTTTAATTAACCAGCCATTATTTTTTTACTAACATTATATAATATTTTGTAGAAACTTGCAATTTATATTTTGGTTATATATCATATTGTACAAGGGATAGCAAATCATATTTTTCTAGCTTTTCTCTTCCCTTTAAATCCATCAATTCTATTACAAAATCCATGGATACAACTTCTCCTCCAACGTTTTCAACTAACTTGGCAACAGAGGCTATAGTTCCCCCAGTAGCAAGCAAATCATCAACTATTGCAACTCTCTGACCTAGTTTAATTGCATCTTTATGAATTTCTAACACATCAGTACCATACTCTAAGTCGTAACTTTGACTAATTGTATGCCACGGTAACTTTCCTTTCTTTCTTACTGGAACAAATCCAACTCCTAGTGCATAGGCTAAAGGTGCTCCAAATAAAAATCCTCTAGCTTCTGGTCCCACAATTACATCAACATTCTTATCTTTAAGATGTTCAGCTATGATATCTATTGTAAATTTAAATGCTTCTTTATCATTAAGTAAAGTAGTTACATCTTTAAAGCTTATACCTTCTTTTGGAAAACCCTCTATTATTCTTATCTTTTCCTTTAAATCCATTACTGCTTTTCCCCCCTAAAACTTCAAAAAATATTTTCTTTTAGCTAAGTCCAAATGTAGCTTAAAAGTTCTTATTATTTAGATTTTGCTTTATTCACTGTTTTTAGCACCATATCATTATATATTAAAAAAGGTAACTTATTCAAATATTATTTTACATAAATCTTAGTTATCTTTATTTCATTTTTCAAGTACTTTGCAATTTGCTCTGCTCTATCACTATTGGAAGTAGTAAATAACTCTACTGTTATTCTCGCATTGTCTAATCCTCTAGAACTACTCCAACAAGGCATTATACTATTTACTAGCTTATGAGCACTTTCTAGATTTATATATTTAATATTATTGACTTTAATTAAAGCTTTTAATCCATAATTATTAGTATAATTCATATGATATATGCCTTCATCTATCATAAGTTTGTTTTCTCCTATGCATGGCAAATTATTGGAAATAGTTCCTAACATAACTAAATCCAAATATTTACTTATACATTTCATCTGATAATAAGAAGATATAGCCTGAACAAGTTTATATGCCACACCTACACTAGATAAAACCTTAAAAGGATATGTACAGTCTTTTTGATTAGGATTGATAACTACAGTTTTTGGTGGAATATTGTCGAATTTATGATGATCCGTAATTATTACATCTATCCCTAATTGTTTACATAATTCTACTTGCTCATAAGAGTTTGACCCGCATCCTACAGTTATCATTAAATCTGTACCAAGAAACTTTACATGATTTCTTACAATATCTGCATTTATATCAAATTTTCCATTATCTACACCGGATACAAAGTACTCTACATCAGCATTGAGATATTTTAAAACCAAAAAAAGTAAAGATACTGCTGTTATTCCGTCTAAATCATAGCATCCATACACAATGATTTTTTCTCTTTCATTTACAGCCTTTACTATCCTTCTTAATGCCTCATCCATCCCTTTTAATAAAAATGGATCATGAGAAACAGGCCGATTATGCAATTGTACAGTTCTTCCTTTTTTCTCCATAACTAAATCCTCCAAAAAAATAAAAAAGCATATATATTATAATTTAAAATATGCATTTTGACAAATAGTTTAAATAAATTCTTCATAAATTAAAAAACTAGAGCATATAAATGCTCTAGTTTTATATAGTTTTCTACATTCTTATATAAATCTACTTATTTTGTAGCTAAAGACTTTTTAAATTTTTTCTTTTTAAATATAACCCATAGCGGACTTGATATAAATATTGAAGAATATGCTCCAGATACAATTCCTACTATAAGTGGAGTTGCAAAATCTCTTATAGATGGAACAAATACATAAACTGCAACTATTGTAAATAAAGTTGTAATAACTGTATTTATAGATCTTGACATAGTCTGGGTTATACTTATATTAGCTAATTCAGCATCACTAGTTTTTCTCATTTTCTTAGAATTTTCTCTTATTCTGTCAAAAATAACTATGGTATCATTAATAGAATATCCTACAATGGTAAGTATAGCAGCTATAAAACTTAAATTAACAGGAATTTGAAGTATAGCATATATAGATACAGTTATCAATATATCGTGAAGCAATCCAAAAATAGCTGCTAATCCAAATTTAAATTCAAATCTAATTCCTACATAAATAAGCATAGCTATATTTGCAATGGCTAAAGCTAAAATAGCTTTCTGTCTTAACTCTTTACCTACAGCTGGTCCTATTCTCTGTTGTGATACTAAGTCTTTATCTTCTAATTTATATTTTCCTTTTATTTCTTTAAACATAGGATCTATTTTATCATCTGTTAAAGAATTACTTCTTATTTCTAATTGAACTTCATTAGCAGTATTTACTGCTGTGTTAGTAGTATAATCTTTAGTATACTTTCCAATTATCTTCTCTACTTCAGCTTTATCAAAACTTTTTTTCATATTAATTTGAACTAAGGTACCACCTTTAAAATCTATACCATAATTCAAACCTGTTTTAAACATAAAAAATAATCCTGTAAGTATTACTATAAGAGATATAGCAAACCATACTTTAGTTCTTTCTATAATTTTTAGCGTACGCATATTATTCTACCCTCCTCTTAACTCCAAAGGCTGCTACATTATTTAATATTCCCATGTCTACAGCTAATTTCAGTAAAAATCTAGTAACAGTTATAGCTGTAAGCATACTTAATACTATACCTACCATTAGAGTTAGAGCAAAACCTTTGACTGGTCCTGAACCTAAGTTATATAATACTATACCTGCAATAATAGTAGTTATATTAGAGTCAAGAATGGAAGTTAACGCTCTATGAAATCCTGAATCTACTGCTGATCTTGTAGATTTTCCTGACTTCAATTCTTCCTTTATTCTTTCAAATATAAGTACATTAGCGTCTACTGCCATACCTATAGTAAGCAAGAATCCTGCTATTCCTGATAATGTTAGTATTGCTTTCATTGAAACAAAAGCTAATAATACTAAAACTATGTAAAGTACTAGTGCAATACATGCAATAAGACCTGGTACTCTATAATAAAGTAACATGAATATAAGAACTAAACCTACTCCTATTTTTCCAGCCTTTATGCTAAGAGGTAGTGCATTTGCTCCTAATGTAGCTCCTACTGTTTTAACTTCTACAGGTTTTACTACTACTGGAAGTGCTCCAGATTTTATAATATTTGCCTGTCTTTTTGCTTCTTCTAAAGTTTTACTTCCTTCAATCATACCTTTACCAGTTGGTATAACACTATTTACTTTAGGATTAGTTAATAATTGCTCATCCATGTATATAGCAATTGACTGTCCTATAAACTTTTTAGTTGCTTCTGCAAATTTTTTTGTTCCTTCATCATTAAGTTCAAAACTTATAATTGGTTGGTTATTTTCTGGATTTATTTGTGCTGTAGCATTTTTTACATCTTTTCCTGTAAGAATAACTTTATTATCCGGTCCCATAAATTTTAATTCTCCTGTTTTTCCTACAGTGTCTATAACTTCTTTTGCATTGTATATGCCAGGAATTTCTATTCTTATTCTTTTTGCACCTTCTCTTTGTACAACTGTTTCACTAACTCCTAGTTTATTAACTCTCATTGATAATAGTTCTATAGTTCTTGATATAGTAGCATCATCTACTTTATCCGCTTGTATTTCTTCTACTAAGGATACACCACCTTGAAGATCAAGGCCTTTCTTAATTGTTTCTCCAAAAGATTTAACTTTATATCCCGATCCGAATATATTATATACTCCAAAAGCTCCAGCATAAGCTAAAAAGCTTATGACAGCTACAATAAGTATAAATATGGCTGTACTTTTACCTTTGCCTGATTTCTTTTGTCTCATCTTTATCCCCCTTCTTTTGTAAGTTTAATCTCTGAAATATTTTAAACTAAATCATAACACAAAGAAATTATATATCTTCTGTAAAAAATAGTCAATATAAGTCCCCATCCATTATTGTCCAGAAAGGTATTAATTGTATATATTGCTTCATTTGACTAAGTTTTACCTTATTACTCCATAGTTTTTGATTTTAAAGCTATAGCACATTCTATTCTCTTTTTTTGCATTTTACATCCTAATTCATAAGGTATATGTATATCTTTATTAAAATTATAATTGTTGGCTTGACATCCACCACTACAATAAAATCTTGCCCAACATTCTTTACAAACAGGTTTAAAGTAAATATTTCCTTCTTTAAATTCTTTCTGTATATTTTCTTTTAATCCTTCTTCAAATACAGTACCCATTTTAAATTCTTCATTTCCTACAAATTGATGACAAGGATATATATCTCCTGAAGGAGTTATGGCTACATACTCATATCCTGCTCCACATCCAGATATTCTCTTATATACACATGGACCTCCTTGAAGATCTATATTAAAATGATAGAATTTAAATTCATTTCCCTCTTTATGCCTTTTAACCATCTCTTTATACAACTTATCATACTGTTCAAATATTTTAGGTAAATCCTCTTCCCTTAAAGATAAAGGATGACCATCAGGTAATACAACAGGTTCTATAGATATTTCATCAAAGCCTTCATTGGCTAAATGCATTACATCTTCATAAAAGTCTGTATTTGCTCTTGTAAAAGTTCCTCTAGCATAATATTGTTTACCTTTGTCTCTTACTTCAACCATTTTCTTTATCTTAGGGATTATAGATTCATAACTTCCACTACCATCAATTCTTATTCTTACACTGTCATTTACTTCTTTTCTTCCATCTATACTTAATACTATATTCCCCATATTTTTGTCTAAATAATCCATTATCTCATCATTAAGTAAAGTAGCATTAGTAGTCATTGTAAATCTTATAGTTTTATTATGTACTTTTTCTTGTTCTTTTGCATATTCTACTATTTCTTTAACAACATCAAATGCCATTAGTGGCTCTCCACCAAATAAATCTACTTCTATATGTTTTCTTGGACCTGACTTATCTATTACAAAATCAATAGCTTTCTTTCCAACTTCTGTTGTCATTATTTCTCTTTTACCTTTATATTCACCTTCATCTGCAAAACAATATTTACATCTAAGGTTACAATCATGAGCTATATTTAAACACAAAGCTTTAATAAATGAGGCACCATCTCCTGATTTTAGTCCTATATCTTCATATAAATCTTTAGAATATAATACTCCTTCTTTTATAAGTTCTTCTAATTCATCATAAGCTTCAATGATATCACACTTTTCATACTTACCTTCATATTTTTCTATTAATTCTTCTTTATTTGTTAACCCATCTTCCTGAACTATATTGTATACCAGCTCGTCCACTATATGTACTGCTCCTGAATTTACATCTATAATGTAGTACTCTCCATCTTGGATAAACTTATGAATATCCGCCAACTTCTTTTCCTCCCAACTAAATGAATCTTAACTAAATTTAAAGCAGTAACCTAAAGTTACTGCTTTTATATTAATTCTCGCAAGCTAAATTTGCAACTGTACAAGAAGTTTTACATGCTGATTGACATGAGTTTGCACATTCTTTACAGCCTGGTTTCTTTAAACTATCCTTTATATTTGATTTGTTAATTGTTTTTATATGTTTCATTTTAAAAATCCTCCATTCATATAGGCTATTTCTGTATGATTATAACATAAAAAATAAATAAAATAAAGTAAATATCAAATATTTATACCTAGCATACCAGATAATGCACCCACCGCCAATGCTAGTATAAACCTTATTATTCCTTTATATCCTATTCCCCCTGTATTGCCTGCTATCATAGATACAATGTAAATTATTAACATATACAATATAGCTACAATTATCCCTATGAGCCACCCTCGTCTATTAATCTTACGAACAGCATATATAGTTCCATACATTATACTTAACATAGTAGTAACTAAATAAAAAATAGAATTAGTTTTCTCACTTATGTCTACAAAACTCATAATGATAGCATACACCATCATAAATATAACAGTAACAATAGTACTTCTTAGCACTCCATCTCCAATGGGTAAAAAATTAGTTTTTTCCATATTAAAAACACCTCCTATCTATTACTATTTATGTAGAAAAGAGGTGTTTTATGATTAAAGAATTTAATTTTCTTTATATTGCACATCTTTATTTTCTTCTGTGCTTTCTTTAATTTCTTTATCTTCTTTTTCTTCCTTATGCTTAACTTCTTTTTTCAAATCCTTTTTATCTTCTTTTTCATCTGTTTCAGAAGAACTTAAGATAGAAAGTATTCCGTTTTTATCCAACTTTATTCTTGCTCTACTAGGACCTGTTTCTAAAATTATAAATGTGTCCTGTACATTTATAACCTTTCCTAGTATTCCTCCCTTAGTTATAATTTCATCATTTATTTTTAGGGATTCTAGCATACTTTTATATTTTTTCTTTCTTTTATTTTCTGGTATATATACTATTATGTAAAAGAATAGCAACATTAAAATAAAAGGTAAAAATAATCCTAAAGCGCTTCCTTGCTGTCCAGCAGCAGCCATATTTAAAAATCCTCCAAGTATAGTCATATAATCACCTCCCCTCATAATATAGTTTATAGGTACTTTTCAAAACTGTAAAGAAATATTTTTACAATTATTTGAAAAATATCATTAATTATCTATGCTATGCTCTTCCGCCCCACTCTTTTAATTTTCTTTCCTTAAATTCTGAAAAATAATCTCCATCTATTGCATCTCTAATCTCCTGCATCAAATTATTATAAAAATATAGATTATGTAAAACACAAAGTCTCATAGCTAGCATTTCTTTTGCTTTAAATAAATGTCTAATGTAAGCTCTTGTATAGTGTCTGCATGCTGGACACTGACATCCTTCATCTATAGGTCTTCCATCTAATTCAAATTTAGCATTCATTAGATTTATTTTTCCTTCTTTAGTAAATACATGACCATGTCTTCCATTTCTTGCAGGTAATACACAATCAAAAAAATCTACCCCTCTATCCACAGCCTCTAAAATATTACTTGGAAGACCTACTCCCATTAAATATATAGGTTTATCCTGTGGCAAATGTGGTACTACAGCATCTATTATTCTATACATTTCGTCATGAGTTTCCCCTACTGCAAGGCCTCCTATGGCATATCCGTCCAAATCCATTTTCGTTATAGTTTTAGCATGTTCTATTCTTATATCTTCATAGGTTCCACCTTGATTAATACCAAATAGCATTTGCTTCTTATTTATAGTGTCTGGCAGAGAATTCAATCTATCCATTTCTATTTTACATCTCTCAAGCCATCTAGTAGTTCTAGCTACAGAGTCCTCTACATACTCTCTAGTAGATGGATTAGGAATACATTCATCAAAAGCCATAGCAATAGTTGATGCTATATTACTTTGTATTTGCATACTTTCCTCAGGTCCCATAAATATTTTCTTTCCATCTATATGAGAATTAAAATATACTCCCTCTTCTTTTATCCTTCTTATACTTGAAAGTGAAAATACTTGAAATCCACCTGAATCAGTTAATATAGGTCTATCCCAATTCATAAATTTATGAAGTCCACCCATTTGCTTTATTATCTTATCTCCTGGTCTTAAATGAAGATGATAAGTATTGGAAAGTTCCACCTGGCATCCTATTTCTTTTAAATCCATAGAGGATACTGCTCCCTTAATAGCACCTAATGTTCCAACATTCATAAATACAGGAGTTTGAATAGTTCCATGTGGAGTAATAAACTCTCCCCTTCTAGTTCTCCCGCATCTTTTAATTAATTTATACATATGTACACTCCCTTACTTTATAAACATAGCATCTCCAAAGCTAAAAAATCTATATTTTTCTTTTACGGCTGTATTATATGCATTCATTATATTTTCTCTACCGCTTAATGCACTTACAAGCATAACCAAAGTTGATTGTGGAAGATGAAAATTTGTAATTAATGCATCTACAATATTAAATTTATATCCAGGATAAATAAATATATCAGTCCATCCTGATTGCTCTCTTACTCTACCTGTTTCATCTCCAATAGTTTCAAGCGTTCTACAAGATGTTGTTCCCACAGATATAACTCTTTTACCCGCTTCTTTTGTCTTATTTATTAAATCTGCTGTATCTTTGCTCATCCTATAATACTCTGAATGCATATGGTGTTCTTCTATTTCTTCTGCTTTTACTGGTCTGAAAGTGCCAAGTCCTACATGCAAAGTTAAAAAAGCTAAATTTACTCCTCTTTGCTTTATTTTTTCTAAAAGCTTCTCTGTAAAATGAAGTCCCGCTGTAGGTGCTGCTGCTGACCCCTGTTCTTTAGAATATACAGTTTGATACTGTTCTTTATCATCTAATTTTTCCTTTATATATGGAGGAAGTGGCATCTGCCCTAACCTATCTAAAACTTCTTCAAATATTCCTTCATATTCAAATCTAACAATTCTACTTCCTTCTTCTCCAATATCTATTACTTCTGCTTTTAATTCTCCATCACCAAAAGAAAATCTTGTTCCTACCTTTGCTCTTTTCCCTGGTTTAACCAAAGTCTGCCAAATATCTTTATCAATTCTCTTTAAAAGTAGAAATTCCATTTTGCCATGAGTATCTTCTTTTTCTCCTATAAGCCTTGCCGGTATTACCCTAGTATCATTAAGTACAAGACAATCTCCAGGATTTAAATAATCTACTATATCTTTAAATATCTTATGTTGAATTTCTCCACTTTCCTTATCAAGAACCATTAGTCTTGCTTCATCTCTTCTTTCTAAGGGATGTTGTGCTATTAATTCTTCTGGTAAATAGTAATCAAAATCTTTTACTCTCATTTTTCCACTCCTCTTTTACTAAAAAAATAACTGAATTAATAAATTATCAGTTATCAATTTCTATTGAACACTGCTCCATTTGAGCTTTGTTATTTTTAATTCTATTAAAATGTTTATATGCTTTATCTGTTGCCATTCTTCCCCTAGGAGTTCTTATTATAAATCCCTTTTGTAGTAAGTAAGGTTCATATACATCTTGAATTGTATCCAATTCTTCTCCTATAAAATATGAAAGAGTTTCTATTCCTACAGGTCCTCCTTCAAAATTATCTATAATAGCAGTTAGAATTTTATTATCTATGCTATCAAAACCTTCTTTATCTATTTCTAAAAGTTTCATGGCATCCTTTGAAGTTTCTAAATCTATAATTCCATTTCCTTTAACCTCTGAGTAATCTCTAACCCTTTTTAAAATCCTATTTGCTATTCTAGGAGTTCCTCTAGATCTCATAGCTAACTCATAGGCTGCATTATCTTCTATTCCTATATTCAATATGCCTGCTGACCTTACTATTATTTCCTTTAATTCATCCTCTTCATAAAATTCCATAGGACATAGTACTCCAAATCTGTCTCTTAATGGAGAAGTTAACAATCCTACTCTTGTGGTAGCCCCTATAAGAGTAAATTTAGGTAAGTCCAATCTAATAGATTTTGCTGCAGCTCCTTTACCTATTACTATATCCAAAGCATAATCTTCCATAGCAGGATAAAGAATTTCTTCTACATTTCTATTTAATCTGTGTATTTCATCTATAAATAGCACATCATAATTATTTAAGTTAGTTAAAATTGCCGCTAAATCTCCTGCTCTTTCAATAGCAGGACCAGAAGTAATTTTTAAATTTCCTCCCATTTCCCTTGCAATTATGTTTGCTAAAGTTGTTTTTCCAAGACCTGGAGGTCCATAAAGTAAAACATGATCTAGAGCTTCTTCTCTCTTTTTAGCTGCTTTAATGAAAATATCTAATTTTTCTTTTACCTTCTTCTGTCCTATGTACTCCTTAAGCCTCTGAGGCCTTAAACTGTATTCTATATGAGTATCTTCTTCTACGCTTAAAGGGGTAACAAATCTTTCCTCCATATTGTATTACTCCTTTCAATTCATTAAAAACTTTAGGCAATCCTTTATAATTGTCTCTAATGGATTATTTTTATCTATAGATTTTAATGCTTTGTTTGCTTCTTTCTCTGAGTATCCCAAAGCAATCAATGCATCCAATGCTTCTAGTGATAAATCAAATCCTTTATTTTCTTCTATATTAATATTACTTATTATACTATCATTTTTAAATTTATCTTTAAGTTCAAGAATAATCCTTTGAGCAGTCTTTTTGCCAATTCCAGGAGCTTTAGTTAAAGTCTTTTCATCAGAAGTAAGTATAGCATATTTTAAATTTGTAATACTAGTTATTGAAAGTAATGCTAAAGAAGCCTTAGCTCCCACTCCATTTATTGTAATTAAAATATTGAACATATCTCTTTCTTCTTTAGTATAAAACCCATATAACCCAAGAAAATCTTCCCTTACAATTTGTTGTAAATGTAATTTTACTTCTTCATCTATTTTAGGCATACTAGCTAATGTATTTCCTGAAGTATATATTTTGTAACCTATATTATTGTTTTCTATAATTATATAGTCTCTATTCATACCTTTAAAAATGCCCTTTATGTACTCATACATAATTTCAGCCCCTTATTAAAATTATCACTTATTACTTTAACATTTTAAGAAATTTTATTCAAGAAAAAAGGTTCCAAGGTTATATTTTACCATAAAAAAGTCTTGAGGACTATTATTCATAATCCTCAAGACGTGCTAATGCTTCTTCTTTAGTATTACACTGAAAATATTTACTACCGTTAGTTAAAAGATTTATATCCTGTTCTTTTAAATTATCAATCTTTTTATCTGTTATATCTTTCTCTTCATTTTCAATGTACATATCCCCATTGCTGTTAGTCTTAAATATTGCAAGATAATCTCCTTTTATTCCTAGAACATATTTATTTGGAGAATATTTATCTATTTCTTTTAAGAAAATAACCTTTGATGAAGACCCTTCCACTAACTCATAGTTTTCTTTTTTTAGTTTTTCTGCTAAAGCATTTTTAGTTTTTTCACTAAAATTGCTTCCCTTTTCCACTTTTTCTATCAATACATCTCCACTTTTTTTGTATCTTATTCTAAAAACTATAGATGTATCCGGATGTATCTTTTCATCTCCGCCACTTTGCATAGTCATAGTTCCTGATTCTTCTGTTAAATTATTAACCTGTATCTTATCACTTTTATCGTTCTTATTATTGCCTTTCATTTTCTCTATGCCTATATAATAACTTAAGCTAAATATAATTGCAGAAATAGTAATAGCCAAAATAACATAAAGTCTTTTTTTGTTTTTATTTTTTATTTCCATAGTATCCCTCCTACCTTGATTATTGTCACTTATATATGTTTTTATACAGAAATCTGAAAAATTATTTTGACATACTCCTCTTTAAATTAATGATCATCTAACGGTTTATACTACAACGCTTGCTATGCTATTAATTGAATTACTATAACTATATTATTCTAAATCATAGATAACAAAAGGCTTCAATATGAAACTCTAATTAATAAGTACACACCAGTGTTGGCCTACATATAAAAAGAGCTTAAGCTTATCGCCTTAGCTCTTATGAAGCTCCTTTATAAATTTTTCTCTACTTAAAATATACATTTATAAAGAAGTTTTCCCATTTATTAAAAATCTATGTATGTATAATAGCATTACTAATATTGTATATTTAATTAACTTAAAATAGCAAGTGTTCCATTAGCCAGATTCCATTCATAAGCCTTTCCTGTGTTAGTATCAACACAATACCATCCAACTGTAGCTGTATGATTGTTAACAATTGAATATATGTGTACTACATAATAATCTTTTCCATTAATATTTTCAGTATGATCGTATTCAATAATTGCATCAGAATTTAATTGTGGAAAAAATCTTTTCACTATATCAACAGCCTCATTTGATGTTATGTTCTTGTTATTATCTATTGATTGAAATTTATTTTTAACTATATTAGTGTTTAGTTGATTAAGATTATCCTTACTATCATCAGGTTCATCCATATCTATTAATTTAATATCAGGTTTAATTATAGCTAACTTATCATATATTTTATCAAATTCACCAGTTTTATTATTTACATCTTGGTTATAAGTTATTAATGACCCTTTTGGAGAAACTGATTGATTATAAATTTGACTATAATAGCCATACAGTTCCACTAAAGTATTATAGGCTTCTTTATAATCATTGGGCGGATTTTTTAGCTGAGACATTTCCAATTCTATTTTGTTTTTAGCATCTTCTCTTGATTTTAAAAATCCATTTCTACTCCATCTTTTATTTAATTCAATTAGCTCATCATTAAAATCTTTATACCTAGACTCTATAGATGAGCTCCATGTTTCAGAAACAACAGAACACATTAAACTTGTAATCTTTTTCTCTAATAAAATACCTTTTGTAGCTTTCATAAAATTAACCGTATAATTTTGATAGTAAGCTTGATATTTTTGATTTTCTATTTTTTTAAAATATAAGTAACCTCCCCCAGCTCCAATTGCAAATAAAATAATTAGACTAATAAATCCAAGAATAAATTTTCTAATTCTTAGTTTTTTTGTATTGTATTCCCTTATCCTATTTTCATTATTAACTAACACTATACTTTTATCTATTTTCTCGCCACACTTATTACAATATATACTATCATCAAGATTTTCTTGTCCACATCTAAAACAACGCATTTTACCCCTCCACTAAATTTATGTAATATATGATTTATTATAACAAATTTACAATTAAAACTAAATATATTACAAAATTATTTAAACATTGCAAAAATATCTTGGAATATATTTCTATACATCTATTATGTATACTTTATATCATAATTTATCCTAATTATTATTTATTCTTTTAAATTCCATAGTTATTGGTAAAAATCCATATTCAGATTGAAGTATGGTTCGTATCTCTATAATTATTTCATAATCTTCACCATTCTCATCTCCACATATATTTCTAACAATTGTATTCTCAGGATGTGGATAAAGAAGTATAATGGTCATAAAACAAGTAAATCTCACAATTCATAGGGGGATAATCATATGACCAAGGGAAGAAAAACAAGTTATTCGGAAGAACTAACAGAAACCGAAAAACTTGCTGCAAAAGTAAAATTGCTTGAATCAGAAAATAAACGCTTGCAGTAAGTACATAGAGTTTTACAATACAAAAGGTTACAAGAAAAGTTAAAAGGTCTGACTCCGATAGAATATCGAAATCAGACCTTAGTATCTTAATTTTTGTTTTTTTACCTGTCTACTTAACAGGAGACCGTTCAGATTCCCTAGTCTTTTTTATTCTCAATAATCACTAACATATAATATTTATTACATCATTTATATTCTTATTATCTAAATATCTCCTAGGTATATAACATAGAAATAGTATCTATTTGTTATGTATAAATCCATATATCTAAATAATATTATTGCAAGCATTATTTAAGTCTATTGTAATTATATGTCGTTTAATAAAATAAACTCTCAAGGTACTTAATTAACAAATTTCAATCCATTTGTTTCAAAGCTTCCGTTATTTGTTTTAATAACTGTTACAAGGCCTGTTCTTGTATAACTAAGGTTTGAAAATGTTACTTCATATAAAAATTTAAATGTATTATCTGTTTCACTCTCTGTTTTTAAATACTTAATAGAAACGATATTTGTTTGTTTCTCTTTTATCAATTTGCAATATCTATTAGCTGAATCTTGTGCTTCTTTTAAATCTTTTTTTACAATAGTAGCAGTATCTTTACTAGTATTGATATTTGCATTAGTTGTCTTATTTCCACATCCCGATATCATAAATCCTGTTATCAACAAAATACTTATAAATTTTTTCATTATAACTCCTCCATTTATTGATTATTTCGAGGTAACTCTTATAACTTTGCACTTCTAATATCTCTTGTTCTTTTAATTCTGATAACTTTTTAATCTCATTATAAACACTATTATTATTTGCTGAACTATTTTAACTTCCACAAGCAGATATAATATCATTGTTTATAGCTTGTTCATCATAAACAGTTAATAATCCATTATATTCCGTACCATATATAGCATGTTTTAATTTTAATATGTAAATTATTATACATCAATACATATTTGCATTTTTTATCTAATGATTTCATCTTTAAAACTTATATTTTATTGACTTATAAATTTATTAAGGAACTTATTTTAACACTCATTTCAATGATATTTTCATGTTGAAACCTTTGTTAATTTTGATTTATTATATTTATATAAACATACAAATAAGATAATAAATATATATCTAATTCCTATTTTAAACAAAAATTTCTTTAGTCTATAATTTAATAACATAAAAAATCACTCTTCTAGTTGTTCTTACACAACCTTTAGAGTGACTTTATACATATCATTATGGGAAAATTTAATTTTATACTTATTCTTCCCATCCTTCAGGGAATTCAGCATTGTGATATACGTTTTGAACGTCATCGTCATCTTCAAGAGCATCTAACATTTTTTGGAATTTAGTTGCTGTATCTTCATCTATTTCTGTATATGTATCTGGTATACCTTTAACTTCTGCTTCTAAGAACTCAAGTCCATTTCCTTCTAAAGCTTCTCTTACAGCTCCAAAATCTTCTGGTGTTGTTGTTACAACATATACTTCTTCTTCTGAGGCAAAGTCTTCTGCTCCAGCTTCTAAAGCCATCATCATTAATTCATCTTCATCTAAAGAATCAGATTTTTCTATAACTAATTGTCCCTTCTTCTGGAACATGAAAGATACACAACCAGTTGAACCCATATTTCCGCCATGTTTAGTAAATGCATGTCTTACATTCCCTGCGCTTCTATTTTTATTGTCTGTTAAAACTTCTACTATAATAGCTATTCCTGATGGACCATATCCTTCGTAAACTATTTCTTCATAGTTTACTCCTTCCATTTCTCCAGCACCTTTTTTAATTGCTCTCATTACAGTATCTTGAGGCATGTTATTTGCTTTAGCTTTTGCAATAACATCTCTTAATTTGCTATTAGTGTCAGGGTTAGAGCCGCCATTTTTGGACGCAATCGCTAATTCTTTACCTATTTTAGTAAAGATTTTACCTCTTTTCGCATCCATTTTTCCTTTTTTTGCCTGTATATTATGCCACTTAGAGTGTCCTGACATTTATAATCTCCTCCTTATGTACAAAACTTTTATATTAATCTTAAAAATAACCTCAACTATTATAACATAAAAAACAATATAAACTCAAATTCACTTTACTGCTCACTTATATTTATTCTTTAAATAATCTATTTTCTATTTTAAAATAATATCCTTCATTATCTTTTTTAAAATTACTCTTTCCCCCAGTTACTTGTACAATTTCTTTCTCTATAGCTTTTATCATTTCATCTGTACATAAAATTATTATTTCAACTTTATCTGTATATATTGTATCTTCAATATGCCATTGATTCTGTCCACATAAATATTGAACTTTTCCTAATAAGTCATATTCTATAAATATATGGAAAGCTGCTCCTTTTACTCTTTCTACAACTCCAGCTTCTTTTATTGCCTGAGCAGCTCCTTTGCTATATGCTCTTACAAGTCCACCTTTTCCTAATAAAATTCCTCCAAAATATCTGGTAACTACTATTGCTACATTAGTTACTTCATTTTTTTTTATTACATCCAAAACTGGAACTCCTGCTGTGCCTTGTGGTTCTCCATCGTCTGTATACCTTTGTATCCCCATATTTTCTCCAATTATATATGCATATACATTATGAGTAGCTTCACTATGAACACTTTTTATTTTATTTATAAATTCCTTTGCTTCCTCTTCATTATATACTCTCTTAGCATGGCCTATAAATAAAGACTTCTTTTCTTGAAATTCAGTACTAACTTCATCCTTAATAGTTAAATAACTCACTTTATCACCCCCATGTACTTCTCCGCTGCAATTTTTAAATAATCTTTTTTGGCATTATTATATACAAGCATTATTTTTTCCTTGGCCTTTATGCTTTTTATTTTACTTAAAGCTTTAATCGCATACAACACTACTTGATCATTTTCATCATCTAATGCCCTTATTAACGGTATTTCCAAGGTAATATCTTCAATTTTACCCATAGCTGAAATAGCCATTCTTCTTACATTAACAAATTTGTGTACTGAAGCTTTTATCAATATATCTATGCAGGACTTTTCCTTTAATTCTCCTATAATCCATATAGCAGTTTCTTTTTCCTTTGAGTACATCTCTACATAATTTTTTCTTATATAAGCTATTAATTTAGCTCTCATATCTTCTTGTAATGAATTTATTATATCTAATTTATCCATTTTTCCTGCTTTAGATATATTTTTTAATAACTCTTTTTCATTTTTGCTTTTAGCTAGAAGTCCATATTTAATTTTTCCATCTATTATATGTTTTTGAACAACTTCTTTGTTAATATTTCTGATTGTGGAAATAACCTCCAAGGACTTACCTTCTAAGAATAAAAAATAGGTAATGTCTTCATCTGAATACTTATTTATTTCTTCCCATTGAACTTTTAACAAGCCTTTGTCCATTTTTTTATTCTCCATTTCTAATTATTTTCCAAAATGTTTTTAATTATATCAATACCCTTCTCAATATCCTTTTCCTTTGTTTGAGAAAATCCTAATCTAAAATGATTTAACCCTTCCTCTGGATCCTTATAGAATATTACTCCTGGAGTTATTAAAACCCCTTCTTTTTTACATTTGAAAAATAAATCTAAACAATTCATTTTCCCTTCTTTTAAATCTATATAAAAATGTAGTCCTCCTCCTGGAGAGTAGAAACTAATATATTTTTCTAATTCCTTTAGTTTTTCCTTCATAAACATATATCTCTTTTTATAGACTTCATTTAAAATATTTATATGTTTTTTCCACATTCCTTCTCTTATATATAAATCCAATGCCCTTTGCATTAAACTTGAAGTAGCAATATCCGTATTTACCTTTGAATTTTGTATACTTTCTTTAAATTTTTGAGGACTTATCATATATCCCAGTCTAATTCCTGGTAAAAATATTTTAGAAAAACTTTTAATATAAATTACCCTATCATTGGTATCAATGCTTTTAAAGCTTTTATACTCATTACCATTATATATTAATTCTGAAAGATAATCATCTTCTATTATATAAAAATCATATATTTGAGCTAAATTCAAAAGTCTTCTTTTATTTTCCATGCTATAGCTTACTCCTGTTGGATTTTGAAAATAACTCATAATATATACACATCTAATTTTGTTTTTCTTTGCAATTTTATCTAATTGGTCTAAATCCATACCACCTTTTCCTACTTCTATTTCAAAAATATTGGCTCTTCTCCATTTAAATACTGTTAATGCCCCTCCATAAGTTGGCTTTTCTACTACTACATTATCATTAACATTTATTAAAGCCTTTGAAACTATATCTATACCCTGTTGAGCTCCTGAAACTACAAGTATATTATCCTTTCCCATTTTATTATTCCAAAAGGATTCATCTATACTCTTTCTAAGTCCTTCATATCCTAATGCCTCTTGATAAACTAATGCTTCCGCTCCATCTCTATCTAAAACTTCATTTACAACATTTTTAAATGTACTTATAGGAAAAAGCTCTGCGCAGGCTTCTTCTCCTGAAAAATCTATATATACTTTATTCTTTTCGCTTCCTGTCTTTCTTATAAATCTTCCATACTTTTTCTTAAAACTTATAGCTGTATTTTTTCTTTTAGCATAAGTACCACTACCCACTTTTTGGAACGCATATCCTTCATTTTGCAATTTATTATAAGCATTCACTATAGTTACATTATTTACTTTTAGTAAGCTGGATAATTTCCTAATAGATGGTAATTTTTCTCCATCTTCTATTAGATTATCATCTATCAATTTTTTTATATGCTGTGCTATCCTTGCATATTTAGGAATCTCTATATTGTCTAAGACTATTATATATTTCTCCATACGCTCCTCCCCCACTTCTCAAGTCATTCTTAACTTCAGTTAGAGCTCTAATTAAAATAAATGAATGACATAGACCGAAGCTTAGAAAAACTTTTCCCATTATATTGTAAAAAACGAACTTAATTTTAAATATTAAGTCCGTCTTTTTTAAGAAAAATTAAAATTTTTAAAGGAAATAAACATTTTCTTTAAATAATACCTTACCATCATTTGTCTTATAGTCTCTCGTTTCTTTCTTTACTATATCTCTTTCACAAAGCTTCTCTAGTATCTCCTCTATATCTATATCGAAGTTATGAAAAAGATTAGACCTTTTTATATCCTCTCCACTTAAAAGTGCATCTTCTCTTCTCATATAGTCTAATAAAATAGCAGTAACATTTTTTAAATCTTTATCTATATTTTTTTCTATAAAAGAAATTAAATTTTCTATAGCTACTGTTACATCTTCAACTTTATTAAAGAATAATTCATCAACATATTGCTTAAATTTATCATTTAAATTCATAGCCATAGGCATAGCATCTTTACTTATCATATATCCTGCTGAATTTACATATAACTTAGCAAATTCTTCTGAAGTTTTAACTGCTGATGTATATGCAGTATATATTCCATTATTACATAAGTATTTTCTACAAACCCCAATACTTTTTAATAAATTACCCAAATATACCATATTCCATCTCTCTCTATCTAAATCAGGATAATATCTACCATTATCATATCTGTTAGTTATATCACTGTCTTTAGAAAAAACCAGTCTAGATGATGCAAATATTCTATGAATAAATCCTCCCCTTAAATCTTCTTCATAGAGTTGCATGAATTTAGCTTTGCTCATGAGCTTTATATGCACAGGAACTTCATTTTCCTCTGTATATATATTTCTTATGTTATCTATCTTTTCATTTGCTATTACAAAAAGATCAATATCTGACTTATCCCATAAGTCTCCAGTAACTACACTTCCAAACACCATAGCTGCAAGTACTACGTCATTATTTTTCAACTTGTCTATAAGACCGTTAAAAGCTCGTTGATACTGTAAAATAGTTTTTTCCAAAATTCTTCTCCCCCTTTTAATTATGGTGACATAATAAAGTAATAAATTATCTCCTATTATATAATATTAATAAACATAATTACAATACTCTCAATGTTAAAAATGAATTTTTTCCTTCAAAAATTCATTTCTAATTTTATATTTTTACTTTTTCTATTCTTTTCCTCTCCATATTCTTGCATTTTAAACATTGAAATAAATGTAGACAATAATTCTCTCTATCATCTATAGGCATCTGTGGTCCATAAGGATCCATATATTCTTGCACCCTACCTTTATCTACCATAATATTTCCACATTTACTACAGTTAAATGTTATCATTGTTAATTCATTGCAAACAGGACAAACCTTACTCATTTTTTTCCCTCTTTTCTTATATGTTATCACATTATTAATTTTCTTCTAATTTTATATTTATATGCAAAAAGTAGTCTACAAATATGCTTGTAGACCACTTTTTTATGCTATATATGATGATATAATTCTAAATTTTAATATATTACTATCTTTATAAAATCTTATTTAATCTTGTGATAATTTAATTATAAGTTGAGATGACTTTACTTGCTGTCCTTCTTTAACAAATATCTTCTTTACTTTTCCATTTACTCTAGCTACAATATTAGTCTCCATTTTCATAGCTTCTATAATTGCAATACTGTCTCCCTCTTTTACAATATCCCCTTCTTTTACTAACACTTTCAATATAGTTCCTGGTATACTAGCTCCAATTTGATATTTATCATATTGATCAGCTATTTGTATTGATTCCTCATCATTATTTAACTTATTTATACTATTGGTTTTATCTAATATTTCTATTTCTCTTCTATTTCCATTCACTTCAAATACTATAGTTCTCTTACCTTTATTCAGTTTTCCTATTTGAAGAAGTTTAATTATTAGCGTCTTTCCTTGTGCAATTTCAATTTCACTTGTTTCTCCTTCTCTTAGCCCATGGAAGAATATATCACTACCCATATGGCTTAAATCTCCATACTCTTGTAGATATTTGATGTAATCCTCAAATACTTCTGGATAAAGAGCATAACTTAATAATTCCTTATTAGATGGTTTCATATTATATTTTTCACTAAGATGTTTTCTAATCTTTTCAAAGTCTTCCGGTGGTAATAATTCTCCTGGACGTCTATCTATACCATTTTCCCCTTTTAACACTAAACTTTGTAGCCTTTCTGGGAATCCACCTTCTGGCTGTCCCATCATACCTTTAAAGAAAGATACCACTGAATCTGGGAATGCCATATTTTCTGCTCTTTCATAAATATTTTCAGGAGTTAATTCATTTTTAACCATAAATATAGCTAAATCTCCTACCATTTTTGAAGAAGGTGTTACCTTAACTATATCACCTAACATTTCATTTACTTTTTTATACATCTCTTTAACTTCATCAAATCTATGCCCTAAACCAAAGCTTTCTATTTGAGTTTTTAGATTTGAATATTGTCCTCCAGGTATTTCATATTTATATATTTCAGTAGAACCTGATTTCAATCCAGATTCAAATTGTGCATATACTGGTCTTACAGCACTCCAATAGTCAGATATTTTTTGTAAATTATCTAAGTTAAGTCCAGTATCTCTTTCTGTATTCTCTAGAGCAGCAACTACAGAATTTAATGCTGGCTGACTTGTAAGCCCTGACATACTACTAAAAGCTGTATCTACTATATCCACACCTGCTTCTGCTGCCATAAGTATAGTAGCTACACCATTTCCTGTCGTATCATGAGTGTGAAGATGTATTGGTAATGAAATTTCATTTTTTAATGCTTTTATCAATTTTCCTGCCGCATATGGTTTTAATAAAGCTGACATATCTTTTATACCAAGTATATGAGCTCCTGTTTTTTCAATTTCTTTTGCTTTTTTAATATAGTATTCTAATGAATATTTATCTCTAGAATAATCTAAAATGTCTCCTGTATAACAAATACATCCTTCTACTACTTTTCCAGTATCTAATGCTGTCTCAATAGCTATTTCCATACCTTTTATCCAATTTAGTGAGTCAAAAATTCTAAATACATCTATTCCAGATTCTGAAGACTGTTTTATAAATTCTTTAATAACATTATCAGGATAATTCTTATATCCTACAGCGTTTGACCCTCTTATTAACATTTGAAGTAATATATTAGGTACTTTCTTTCTAATCCTTTCTAATCTCTCCCAAGGATTTTCTTTTAAAAATCTATAGGCTACATCAAAAGTTGCTCCACCCCACATTTCCATTGAGAATAATTCTTTTGCAAGATTAGCTTCTGCCTTTGCAATTTTTATCATATCTTTACTTCTAAGTCTTGTAGCCATTAAAGATTGATGTGCATCTCTCATAGTAGTATCTGTAACTAAAAGTTTTTCTTGTTCATTTATCCATTTTACAAGCCCAATTGGTCCTTTTTCCTGTAATATTTGCTTAGTGCCTTTTAATTCTCCTTCTTTTAAATTTTTAGGCACTACAGGTACATCAAAATTAGGCTTATTTCCTTTTGTTTCATTTACTACTTTTTCTCCTATATATTTTAATACTCTTAATTCTTCATCTTCTTTAGGTGATATATCAAAAAGTTCTGGATTATCATTTATAAAAGTTGTAGTACACGCTCCCTGTAAAAATGTTGGATGATTAAGCACATTTATTAAAAAGTCTACATTAGTTTTAACACCTGATACAGTTAATTCCTTAATAGAACGAATTGCCTTTCTTGCTGTATCTTTAAAACTTCTTGACCATGCTGTAGTTTTTACTAAAAGACTATCATAATATGGACTTATTATAGCTCCTGTAAAACCATTTCCTCCATCTAATCTTATTCCAAAACCAGAACCACTTCTATAAATATCTATTCTCCCTGTATCTGGTGCAAAATTATTCATAGGATCTTCTGTGGTTACTCTGCATTGTATTGCATATCCTCTTTTTTCTACATCCTTTTGAGAATTTATATTAATTTCTTTTGAATTTAGTGCATAACCCTGTGCAATTAATATCTGACTTTGTACTATATCTATTCCTGTAAGCACTTCTGTTACTGTGTGTTCAACCTGTATTCTTGGATTCATTTCTATAAAATAATGATTACCATGTTTATCCACTAAAAATTCTGCTGTTCCAGCACTAACATATCCAACAGATCTAGCAATTTTTAAAGCATCATTACAAATTTCCTGTCTCTTTTCTTCTGAAATTGAAAAAGCTGGTGCAAATTCTATTACTTTTTGATGTCTTCTTTGTATAGAACAATCTCTTTCATATAAATGCACAATGTTATCATACTTGTCACCTAATATTTGAACTTCTATATGCTTAGGTCCCTCTAAATATTTTTCTATAAATAAACTATCTATACCAAATGCTTTTCTAGCTTCTTCTTTAGCATTTCTAAAAGTTGAAACAAGCTCTTTTTCATTTCTTACAATTCTCATTCCTCTTCCGCCACCACCGGCTGAAGCTTTTATCATTACTGGATATCCACAAGTTTTGGCAATTCCTAAAGCTTCCTCTTCAGAATCAATTGATTTTTCTACACCTGGTATAGTAGGAACTCCTGCATCTTTAGCCACTAGCTTAGATTGTATTTTGTCTCCTACACGCTCCATCATCTCTGGAGTTGGACCTATAAATTCAATTCCAGCTTCTCTACATTTCCTAGCAAACTCAGGATTTTCTGATAAAAATCCATATCCAGGGTGTATAGCATCTACTCCTTTTTTGATAGCTAAGTGAACTATTTCATCAATATTTAAATAAGCCTCTACAGGCCCTTTATTTTTACCAATTAAATAGGATTCATCTGCCTTTGTTCTAAATAATGCACATTTATCCTCATCTGAATAAATAGCAACGGTTCTTATCCCCAACTCTTGACAAGCTCTAAAAATTCTTATAGCAATTTCTCCTCTGTTTGCAACTAAAACTCTTTTAAATCTTTTTATCAAACTTTTCAGCCCCTTCATAATATAATTTCAATACCACAACTGTGTAGATATTAAATACAATAAATGTATACTACCATAATTATTTTATCCTATAGCACTATCCTCAATACTCTCTGCATTTATAGTTAGACTATATGCTTCTATTACGCTTCTTTAAATAGACTTTCATATGAAGCTAAGAATAATTATATATGAAAGTTATTTTTAAATCAATTGCATTTTTATTTAAAATAGGCCTTTATTTTAAAAAATATTATTATGTTTAATGCCGATTTTAACTATGCTTATTAATTCTAACATTTTTACCACAATTAAAATATTGCAATAAAAAAACAATTTTACTTTCATATAAAACCAAACTTCTATATATTGTATAAATTTAATAGGTGATTAATCAAACAAATTAATCACCTATTAACTATAAACTATTTTACTTTTTCAAATTCACTTTTACCTACACCACATAAAGGACATACCCAATTGTCTGGAATCTGTTCAAAAGCTGTACCTGGCTTTACTCCATTATCCGGATCACCCTGTGCAGGATCATATATATATCCACACACATTGCATACATACTTATCCATGAAAACTCCTCCTCTGCTCACAATATTGATAATATTTTGTAAACATTTAATGTCCTATAAGTATCTTTATACTACAAATCAATTATATCATCTTTATTTTTTAATTTATACCATTTTTTAATATTTTTTCTACATTTTTTATTGTTTAAATTCTTTACATAAAGCTTTAAACTCATACATTATTCTTTCCTTATCTATATTTAAAAATTCTGCTTTTCTCATGATTATTTTTCCGTTTATTATTACATATTCCACTTCACTACCATTTGCAGAAAATACTATATTTGAATGTATGTTGTGATTAGGGATTAAATTTGGTTTATTTAAATTGATCATTATTAAATCTGCTAGATATCCTTCTTTAATTATCCCTAAATTATTTATTCCTAAAGCTTTAGCTCCATTTATCGTGGCCATTTTAACTGCTTCTTCTCCATCTAATTTAGTGGCATCTTTATACCATAATTTTTGGAGCAAAGCTCCTGTCTCCATTTCCTCTATCATGTTTAAATTATTATTACTAGAAGTGCCGTCTGTTCCCAAACATACATTTATACCTTTATCTAACATATGAATTATTCTTGCTACACCACTAGCTAATTTCATATTACTTTGAGGGTTATAAACAACACTAGCTTTATTTTCTTTCAATATTTCTATATCTTCATCTGTTAAATGAACACAATGTGCTCCAACTACTTTATTTTTAAATATCCCACTTTGAAGTAATAATTCACAAGCTGTAAGATTATATTTTTCCTTTAATATATTAACCTCATCTTCTGTCTCGCCTATATGTATGTGAACTCCGCTTTCTATTTTTTTAGCCTCTTTACCTACGCAAACTAGAGCTTCTTTCTCTAAAGTATATGGAGAATGTGGAGCTAACATAGTTTTTATTAAATTATCATTTCTTCTTTTAACTTTTTTATGAAAATCTAACGCTGTTTTTAATGTTTCCTCCCAAGTATCTCCTATTATGGGTATACCTAAAATAGCTCTAATATTGAATTCTTCTGCCACTTTAATGGCTTCTTCTTCATAAAAATACATGTTATTAAAACAAGTAGTTCCTGTTCCAATCATTTCCATACAGGCAATTTCTGTACCTAACTTTATATGCCTTTCTTTAAACTTACTTTCCATAGGCCATATTCTTTCATTTAACCATCTCATAAGAGGTAACCCTTCTCCATAGCCCCTTAATATAGTCATAGCTGCATGAGTATGGCAATTTATAAGTCCAGGCATAACGCAATATCCTTTGCCATCTATAACTTCCAAATCATTATACTTTTCTATAAACTCTCCTAAATATTCTCCATAGGAAATTTCCTTTATTATTTTGTCTTCAATTAATATATATCCCCTATCTATAATCTTCCCATCTTCATCCATAGTAACTATCATTGTATCTTTAATTAAAATACTCATATAACAACCCCCGCTTTAATTCATTAATAGAAGACAGTTAATAGTTGAAAATTTTACTTATCTATCCTCTATATTCATTTCATAATTTATCATTTATAATTTATTCACTAATCATATATTTCTTACATACATTATATGCTTTCTCATCTACTTCAGCGCTTATATAAGTTCCCTCTTCTTTGTATTCTTCTATATTAATATTTCCATTTCTATGTAAATATGCCACTGTTGAACCATCTGAATATGGTATTAAATACTCTGCTTTGATTAATTTATATGGTAACTTATTAATTATTTCTTCTAAAAGCTTTTCTAAATTTCTCCCCTGTTTTGCTGATATTTCTATACAATCTAATGTTTTAAATTTTTCTCTTATATCTGATAACTTTTCTTCATTAATTTTATCTACCTTATTTAGTAAAAGAATAGTTGGTTTATCCAAACAACTTAGCTCTTTTAATACTTCATTTACTGCCTGTATCTGTTCTTCATAGGAATCTGATGATATATCTACTACATGTAATAACACATCAGAATAAATAACTTCTTCTAATGTTGATTTAAAAGCCTCAACTAAATCATGAGGAAGTTTTCTTATAAATCCTACAGTATCTGTTAATGTAATATTTCTGTTATTAGGAAGCAATATTGCTCTAGTAGTGGTATCTAATGTAGCAAAAAGCATATCTGCTTCAAATACATTTTCTTTTTGAATTCCTTCTTTAGCAGGATACATATTATAAAGAACATTTCTTAAAGTTGATTTTCCTGCATTAGTATATCCTACTAAGGATACCTTAGGTATGTCATTTCTATTATCTCTTTGAGTCTCTCTTGTCTTTTTTATTTTCTCTAATTCTTTTGTTAAATCATATATCCTTTCCCTTATATGCCTTTTATCTGTTTCCAACTTTTTTTCTCCTGGCCCCCTAGTTCCAATTCCTCCGCCAGTTCTTGATAAAACTGTACCAAGACCTGATAATCTTGGCAATCTATACTTTAATTGTGCAAGTTCTACTTGAATTTTACCATCCTTACTTTTTGCCCTTTTGGCAAATATTTCTAGAATCAATGTAGTTCTATCTATTACTTTTACACCAATAAAATCTTCAAGATTTCTAACCTGTGAAGCTGTCAATTCATCATCAAATATAACTACATTAGCTTTTCTTGCCTGCCTTAATAAAGCAATTTCCTCAACTTTACCTTTACCAACATAAAAAGCTGAATCAACTTTGTATCTTTTCTGCAACACTTTTTCAACTGTAATAACATTACATGCTTTAGCCAATTCTTCTAATTCTTCTAAACTCTCTTCACTTTCAACTCCAACTAAAATAGCTTTCTCGCTATTATCTTCTTCTACTCTATTTAATTTTATAGATTCTTCTGCATACCTTACTTTATCTAATAAATTAAATCTCATAGTTTCTTCTATAGTCATTTCTTTAGTTATTTCAGCTACTAAAAGATCATTTTCTATCCCACAAAACCCCAATGTAACATTTGTAACTCCTGTCTCATCAACCCCTATAGCTCCAATACAATCTAATTTAAGCTTAATAAGAGCTGATACATCTAAAGCTGATAGTCTAGAATTGCCATTAGGATGTGTGTGAATCACTCTTATTGCTGATAATCTTTTTTCTTTTATATCTATTATAGGTACTTCTACAGTAGTACTATCTCCTAGTGCTACATCTACTAC
The DNA here is from genome assembly GCF_017873215.1 of Clostridium tetanomorphum. GTDB lineage: Bacteria > Bacillota > Clostridia > Clostridiales > Clostridiaceae > Clostridium_AO > Clostridium_AO tetanomorphum. The sequence goes on along the minus strand of NZ_JAGGKA010000001.1, from coordinate 11,053 downwards.
ATTTCCCTTTCTATCTATAGCTACACTTACTTCTCTTCCTATGTTAGAAGTAACTTCCGATATTATATTTAATAATTCTATATTAAACACTTCATCTTTAGGAACTTTTATGTCATATATCTTTTCTAATTTTTCTAATAATATATCTCTAATTCCTTCTATATTGCCACTTATCATAACCTCATCTCCTTATAAAACATATTTTGTTCAACACATTATGAATTTAAACAAATATACTAACTGTAATAAGTTTCATATAATTTTATAATATAACATCCGTATTGTAAATGCTATAAAAAATAAGCATTATCAAATTATTTCTAATTTATAATGCTTAATCTCTATTTAATTTATCTACCTACATACTCTTTAATAGCTTCTTTAGTTTCTTTTCCAACAATTCCATTAGTTTCTATAAATGTATGTAACTTCTGAAATTCAATAACTGCTTTTTTAGTGTCCTCTCCATAATATCCATCTGCCTCTAAATCAAATCCTAATGTTTTTAAATTATTCTGTAGTTCTTTTATATCTTCTCCATACATTAATGGTGATGTTAATTTTAATAATCTTTTAGATTCTGTAGAACTACCATTTTCAGATGATTGTACAGAACTACTATTTCCAACTAATCTTGCTTTAAACTCATGCCACTTTTCCCAATTATTAGCCGACATATTATTTGGACAATTTTTCCCACTAGCATCATAATGTCTTACAACATTTTCTATTGGAACATTATACTTTTTCATTAAATATCTAACTAGGTCTAAAGTATTATTTATAGTCTTTTCAGATATATACCCACCAGAATTACACATTTCTATTCCTATAGAGTTATGGTTTCCTATACCATATTTCATTCCTCCATCACCACAATGCCATGCAGCATCATATTCTTCTACTACTTGTACTATAGAATTTTCATCAATAAAATAATGTGCTGATGCTTGCCTGTCTCCTCCTCCAAAATAATGTGCATTATTTTTAGCAGTGTCTTTGTAATTTCCTGTGTCATGAATTACTATAAATTTAATATCGTTTCCATCTGAATGATTATATTTAGATATTTGTACTTCAATATTACCATTTTTATATGTATCCTCTACTTTTTCTTTTTCTGTATGTTTTGAATCTTTATCTTTATTAGAATCATCTTTTTCTCTATCTTCATATATAGTATTAATAGTTCTATCTGTTATTCCCGCACTTCCACCAAGTATGATTAAATTTTTTATATCTTTATCTGTAATATATCCTTTTGTTGCTTCTGCTGGATTTTTCCCAACAAGAACAATAGGATTATTTTTTATTGCAGCATAAGCAGTTCCAGATAGTGCATCTGCAAACCCTTCAGAATAGGCCATTATAGCATTGCTAAAATCTAAATTATCCTCAAATGTTTTTATAATATTTATATTTCTTTCATATTTATCTTTTCCACTTATTCTTTGAACATTTCTAAAAGTACTAGCTACTTTATCGCTAATTATACTAGTACTACCTATTATGTAAGTTTTAGATACAGTTTTTCCTTTCATAAAATCAGCAGTAGTTTGGGGAACATTATCTTTAGGTATCAATAATATAGGTATTTGTAATTTAGCTGCTATAGGAGCTATACTTAATGCATCTGTATAATCATTACCTGTAGCTAATATTACACCATTTTTTATACCTATTTTTTCAGCTATAGCCACAGAAGTTGCATATCTATCCTTACCACTTATTCTTTCTGTAGTCATATTAAGTTTAGTTAATTCTTCTTCTACATTAGCCTTAATTACACCTTGTCCACCAACTATGTACACATGTTTTGTTTTTAACCTTTGAAGTTGTTTTTTAGCATTTTCCTCCAAAGAGTTGCTTCTAGTTAAAATAAGTGGCGCATTATACTTTTTAGCTAAAACTGCAGCACTTAAACTATCTGGATAGTTTTCTCCATTTACTAAAATAGCATTATCACATCGCTTCCATCCATCTTCTACTACCGCACTACTTGTTTTAAATCTATCTGCACCAGCTAATCTTTTTTGCTTTGGTGCTGCATTAACAGTACTGCTACCTAAGCTAATGATAAATACCATTACCAATCCAATAAAAAAACTATTGTATATCTTTAGTTTTTTCATATATATCCCTCCCTGATAAAATTATATCAATGAATAGAATATTTTGTAAAGTTTAGAAGTGATTTCGTAAAATTCTGTAAAACAGTTTTTGCTTTATTAGTTTATTGCAAAAATTAAACTTATTATTCATGAAATATATTAAAACAATTGTAGAAATATAGAAATATCAATAACATGGATATTATACTTTTATTTCAAAAATGAAATTAGGATAAACATTGTTATAAACATCAAAAGAAAGTAGAATAAGCAAGATTAATAAAAATGATTTTTTAACTAATTTTAAATGAAATTAAAAATTTCCTTGATTTTAGGAGGCTTATAAAGTATATTTTAAATATAAAAATAATATATAAACATAGATAATGGTTATAAATATGGAGGTCTATCATGGAAGAAAAAAAAGAAAATATATTAATATCTAAAGAGGAAATTGATAAAAGAATTGAAGAGTTAGGAAAAGTAATATCTAAAGATTATAAAGATAAAAACTTATATGTATTATCTTTATTAAGAGGTAGCTTTATCTTCACTGCAGATTTAGTAAGACATATAACCGTTCCTACAAAAATAGGATTTATGACAACTTCAAGTTATGGGAACTCAGAAATATCCACTGGAAAAGTAAAAGTAGTAAATGATATTCCTGATAATATAGAGGGTTTAGACGTTTTAATAGTTGATGATATTGTTGATACAGGTATAACTATGGATTTTGTAATAAACCATGTTAAAAATTTAGGTGCAGCTTCTGTAAAATGTTGTGTACTTCTAGATAAACCAGAAAGAAGAAAAATAGATGTTAAACCTGATTATTGTTGCTTCGAAATCCCTGATGTATTTGTAATAGGTTATGGCTTAAACTATGGGGACTATTACAGAAACATTCCATACATATTTAATTGGAAAGAAAATTGAGACTCAAAAGACAATTAACAAAATATATTGTTAATTGTCTTTTATTATTTACTCATATTTTCTTCTGCTCTAATTTTAAATCCTGCATTTTCCAAGCCTAAATTTATTGATGTTTCAGGTATTCTACCTACTATTATAGTTTCAGATATAGGTATTTCATTTTTTACCTCTATGTCATTGCTTCTCATAGGTATTATTACTCTTATATTAGTTTTTACCTGTACATATATTTTATGTCTAGTTTGATTTATTCCTGCACTTTCAAAGTCTGATAAATATTTTGTTTCTATATAGCCTATTGGTTGCATTTTAACTGTTATATTAGGACCAAAATAAGCTAAGATATTATTCTTAAATACATATCCTAATGGCATCTTTATTCCTACAGTTCCTAAATCTTTTAATCTCTGTTGTGATTCTAAAGCTACATCACAAGCTATTTTATTCATTTTCAATGTATCTGCTTTTATCATAGCTATATTTCCAGAATCATCTTTTTCCATAGATATTATATCTTCATATTTAAAGTTCTCTAAGCAATTATCTATTATAGTTTTATTAAGAATTTCTAAAGCTTTTGCTCTCATTTCTCCATCAGCTACTGTGATAACTGTTGGAGTTACTATTTCATCAAAAGTATAAATAAAGATTGCACCAAATATGCTTAAAAACAGAAATATAAGAACCATTTTAAATTTAAAATCTCTTATAATAATCTTCACTTCCCTATATAAATTCTTATTAACTTATATTTAACAATTTATGAAAATATTCTTATAATTATCATATTATATATAAAGAAAAGGCTTTATATATATATTTTATAAAAAGCCTTTTGTATGATATAATATTTTAAAATTGGTTACAATAAATAATAGTAAATTTAGGAGGAAAAATATGGAGAAAAAGAAAATGGGGAAAAAGAAGAAAAAAAAGAACCGTTTTAAAACCCTTAAAATAGTTCTTATAACCTTATTCTTACTTGCTATGTTTTCATCTGTAGCTGCACTTGGAATAGGTGTTGCCATGATTAAAACAGCTCCCCCTTTGGATATAAATAAGATATTAAGCTTAAACGAACCATCCACTATATATAATGATAGTGGACACTTTATGGATACAGTAGTTTCTGATCAACATAGAACTGTAGTACAATTTAAAGATGTTCCAAATAACTTAAAAAATGCTATTATAAGTATTGAAGATGAAAGGTTTAAAACTCATAATGGTATAGATCTAAAAAGAATATTTGGAGCTACTTTTAGAACAGTGTTAAATAAAATTACTGGAACGCCTGGAGTACAAGGTGGTTCTACTATTACTCAGCAGCTGATCAAAAAAACATTACTTTCTGATGAAGTAAAGATTAAAAGAAAAGTACAAGAATGGTATTTAGCGATGGAATTAGAAAAAAAACTAAGTAAAGAGGAAATTTTAGAAGCATATATGAATACTATCCCATTAGGTGGTAGTGCCTACGGAATGGAAGCTGGAGCCAAACAATATTTTAGCAAAAGTGTGAAAGATTTAAATCTTATTGAAAGTGCCTTTATGGCTGGAATTATTCAAAGTCCAACTACTTTTTATTATGCTGCATTTTCACAAAAAAATCCTTCAACTTATTTAAATAGAACTACAACAGTATTAAGTAAAATGTTGGAAAATGGATATATAAATCAAATTGAATATAATAAAGCTGTTGCTGACTTAAATAATAAAAAATTAGTATTCAAAAAAACAAACATTAATGTTAATAGATTGAATTATGAATGGTTTTCAAGAGAAGTTATTAAACAAGTAAAAAAGGATTTAATTTCTCAATATCATTTAAGCACTAATGAAGCGGAAAGAATGATTATGTACGGTGGTCTTAAAATATATAGCACTATGAATAAATCTTTACAAGACTATACTCAACAAACTTTAGATAATATGGACAGTATTATAGGAATAAACTCTAAATCTGCTAACAAAATAATAGAACCTCAAGCTTCTGCTACAATAATGGATTATCATTCTGGTGAAATAAAAGCTCTAATTGGAGGAAGAGGAAAACAACCTCCACTATCTTTTAATAGAGCAACAGAATTTTATAGAGCTGTTGGTTCTAGCATAAAGCCATTAACAGTATATGGTCCTGCTATAGATACCAAAACAGCTACTGCTGCTGCTATGTATGATGATGCGCCTGTTCCAGAAGAAATAGGACGCCTTTATCCTGATAATGGTGCTCCTTATAATCCTAAAAATAGTCCTAATGTATTTGAAGGAAAAATGACTTTACGAGAAGCTCTTTTAAAATCTAAAAATGTAGTATCTGTAAGAATCGAACATGAAATAGGTTTACAAACTGGAGCAGAATATGGTAAAAAATTCGGATTAATGTTAGATAAGGCCTCAGATGAATCAAGCATATCAGCATTATCTTTAGGACAATTAAGTGGAAAACAAGGTACCAGTGGAACAAATACTTTAGCCATGGCTGCAGCCTTTGGAACTTTTGGAAATAGTGGTATGAAAGTGGATCCAATACTCTATAGGAAAGTAGTAGACAGAAATGGTAAGGTTATTTTAGAAAGTAAATATAATACAACTAAAGTTTTATCTCCTCAATCAGCTTATATAATGTACGACTTACTTAAAGGTCCTGTTAGCTTTTCTCCAGGCGCTACTGGTAGCTCTGCTAATTTTGGCCCTATGGCTAGAGGTAAAACTGGTACAACTAGTGGATCTATAGATTTATGGTTTACTGGACTTACTCCATATTACTCCGCTGCAATATGGATAGGTAACGATGACCATTCAAATTTCAATGCAGGATATACTTATGGAAAATATATAGGTAGTAACGATGCTGCCCTATTATGGGGTACAATAATGAAAGAAGCTCATAAGAACCTAGAATATAAAGAAATTCCAAGACCATCTGGAATTGTAGAAGTACCTATATGTAAATCATCGGGAAAAATTGCCACAGCGTCATGCCCTAAAAATACTATAATTTCTGAATTGTTTATAGAGGGAACTGCTCCAACTGAATTATGTGACTATCATACTGGAATTTATACTCCTTCAAAGGATAAGGATAAAAAAGATGACAAAAAAGATGATAAAAAGGATACAAATGAATCTGTAGATAACAAAGAAGATGATGATAAAGAAACAAATGATTCAAAACCTGATGAAAATAATACAGATGAAAATACTGATTCAGATAAAGAAAATACTAATAATATAGATAATACACATGCTAATGAAAGAAAAAATCCTTAAAAATATACCCCAATATTTTGGGGTATATTCTATTTTTTTGTTTTAGGATTAAACAATAAAGACATAATATATCCAAAAATTATTGCTGCTGTTATTCCACCTGCTCCTCCTTTTATTCCACCTGTAAATGCACCTATCAGTCCCTTTTCATTAACTTCTTTTATAGTTGACTTAGCCATAGTAGATCCAAATCCAGGTAAAGGTACTGTAGCACCTGCCTTTCCAAATTCTATTACTACATCATATATATTTAATGCTCCTAATATAACTCCTATAGTAACAAAACTTACAAGTATTCTTGCTGGAGTAAATTTAGTTTTATCTATAAGAATTTGTGCTATAACACAAATTCCTCCTCCTACAACAAAAGATCGTATATAATCATTTAACATAGCTTAAACGCCTCCAGTACCATATTCTATTGACACTGCATGAGCTATACCTGGAATACTTTCACCCTGTAGAGAGGATGTAGTGCTCATAAGTGCTCCTGTAGATACAATTAACATTCTTTTAAATTTTCCACTTAATAAGCTTTTATAAAGATATCCACATAAAACAACCGCAGAGCACCCACACCCACTACCTCCTGAATCTGTTCCTTGTTTATCGTTATAAAATATTTCTTCTCCACAATCTATATAATTATTGCTTATATCATAGTTATATTCCTTAAGTAATTCTATTGTAATTTGTTTACCTATTTTACCCAAATCTCCAGTAGCAATAATATCATAATCACTAGGAACTCTACCCGTATCTTTAAAGTGACTATATAGAGTAGATACAGCTGCTGGTGCCATAGCAGCTCCCATATTATTTGCATCCGTTATACCATAGTCTTTTACTTTTCCTATGGTTACATAAGTTATATAAGGAAAATTCCCCTCTCTTCCTAACACCGCTGCTCCTGCACCTGTTACTGTCCATTGAGCTGTAGGTGCTCTTTGGGAGCCAAATTCTAATGGAAATCTAAATTGTCTCTCTGCTGATGAAAAGTGAGAAGATGTGGCTGCTACAACATGATTTGCAAAATTTCCATCCATAGCTAAAGAAGCCATAGACAATGATTCTGTCATAGTAGAACATGCTCCATAAAGACCTATAAAAGGAATGTTTATTTCTCTTGCTGCAAAACTAGAAGATGCTAATTGATTTAACAAATCACCAGCAAATAAGAAATCTATATTACTTTCTTTTAATTTTGCCTTTTTTATACTTTCTGTTACTGCTGTATATAATATATTACTTTCAGCCTTTTCATAACTATCTTCTCCATTCATATCATCACTTAATATAAAATCAAAATAATCTTTTAAAGGACCTTCTCCTTCTTTAGGTCCTACTATGCTGAAAGTCGAAATTATTCTAGGCTTACTTTCCATTTTTAGAGTCTGTTTACCTATTTTTTTTATCAAATTTCCACCTTCTTTACTACTATTCTTATTATTAAATTACTTTTAAAACATAATATACTATCCCCACAATAACCGATGTACTTATGCCATATACCAATACTGGTCCTGCTATAGTAAACATTTTTGCTCCTACTCCAAATATATATCCTTCTTTTTTGAATTCCATGGCAGGAGATACCATTGAATTAGAAAATCCCGTTATAGGAACAATTGTACCTGCTCCTGCAAAAATAGCTATTCTATCATATATTCCAATACCAGTTAATAAGGCTCCTATGAATACCATAACTATAGCAACATAGGTTCCAACTTCTTCTTTAGGTATACCTCTATTTAAAAAATAATTATTAAAAAACTGACCTATATCACATATAATTCCTCCTACAATAAATGCATTAATACAGTCTTTAAATAAATTCTTTTTAGGCTCTGTTTCAGCGGATAACTTTTTAAATTTTTTCTTTACATTCTTTTCATTTCCCTTCATGAAACCACCTCTTTTTTATTTATTATTCTTATTTTATACATAAAATTGATTTTTAACCTAAAAAAAATAGGATAATCAAATTATCCTAAGCCTTTAATTTTTCCTTCATTATTTTTAATACTCTTTTTTCTATTCTTGATACCTGTACTTGGCTTATACCAAGCATTTTAGCTACTTCTACTTGAGTTTTGTCTTTAAAATATCTAAGCATAATTATTTGCCTAGACTTAACATCTAATTTACCTAGAGCTTCTTTCAATGCAATTTTATTAACTACTTCATTATCTTCTTCATAATTATCACTAATCTTATCAATTAGCATAATAGGTGCTCCATCGTCTTGATGGATAGTGTCATAAAGATATTGCATACTACTAGCAGATTCTGTAGCAAAAATTATTTCTTCTCTATCCATACCTGAATAAGTTGCTAGTTCATCTATAGTTGGTTCTCTATTTAACTGCTTTGCTAAAGCTTCTTTATCATAGTGTAATTTTCTTGCTGTATTTTTTATACTCCTACTTACTTTTATTATACCATCATCTCTTATAAATCTTTTTATTTCACCCATTATCATAGGTACCGCATAAGTAGAAAATTTCACTTCATAATCTGAATTAAAGTTATTTATAGCTTTTACTAATCCCATACATCCTATTTGATATATATCTTCATATTCATAGCCTCTATTTAAGAACTTTTTGCTTATAGCAGAAACCAAAGGTAGATTTATTTCTACTACCTTATTTAAAGCCTCTTTATCTCCATCCCTTGCTTTTTCAATAAGACCTAAATTATCTTCATAAGAATATATACCCTTTTTTACCGCTTCTTCACTCATAATATTCACCTAACTTAATGATTTAAAAGCTTTTTTCATTATAATTTTTGTTCCTTTTCCCTTTTCAGACTCAACATTTAAACTATCCATAAAGGATTCCATAACAGTAAATCCCATACCTGATCTTTCTAAATCTGGTCTTGAAGTATACAAGGGTTGCATTGCTAGTTCTATGTTATCAATGCCTCTACCTTCATCTGAAATTATTATTGTAGCCTCCTTATCCTTAATAAAAGCTTCAATCTTAACTTTTCCCTCTTTATTTTCATATCCATGTATTATAGAGTTAGTAACTGCTTCAGAGACTGCTGTTTTTACGTCTGTTATTTCATCAATGGTTGGATCTAACTGAGATATAAAAGCTGCCACGGCTACTCTAGCAAAACTTTCATTTTCTGATTTACTTAAAAATTCTACCTTCATCATGTTATCGTACATTCTATTTTCCCCCCACTAAATATTCTCTAAAGCTTCTTCATTACTGTCATATAGCTTTATAATTTTAAACATACCAGATAATTCAAATACTCTTTTTACAGCCTCATTTACATTAGTTATACAAACAGCTCCATTTTTATAAGACAATTTTTTATATCTGCCAATTACAACTCCTATTCCAGAGCTGTCCATAAAAGATACTTCTGAAAAATCCATTACAAGCTTATTCATATCTTCTCTGATTAGTCTATCATCTATTTTATTTCTTACTTCTTCTGCACTATGATGATCCAATTCTCCCATCATATGTACTAGTAGCTTATCATTATTGTTTTCAAATTTAAGATACATGTACTTCCCCCCATTTTTGTTTGTATTTATTTGTCCATTTTTTCATTGAATACCTAATTTATATATTCTACACATTCCATATTTTTCCTTCTTTTTATTTGAATTTGTATTTTTTATTATAACCACAAATTTCATTTTTATACATTATTTCATAATATATTTTACACATTTTTCTTTTATTATTATACCTTGCTTATAAATTCATTCACTGTTATAATAAATTTATTGCATTTTTAATAGTACATGGGAGGTATATAAAAGATGGATTTATGGTTAAGTGAAGGTCAGATTTCTGATGCGGCAATGACTTACAAAATAAAGGAAACTTTAGTTAGAAAGAAAACTAAATATCAAGATTTAGCCATTGTAGATACTTATGCTTTAGGGAGAATGTTAGTTCTTGATGGAATAGTACAGACTACCATAAAGGATGAATACGTTTATCATGAAATGATAACTCATATTCCACTATTTACTCATCCTAATCCTAAAAAAGTATTAGTAGTTGGTGGTGGAGATGGAGGCACTATAAGAGAAATATTAAAGCATCCATCTATAGAAAAAGCTGTACTATGCGAAATAGATGAAGATGTAATTATAGAATGTAAAAAATATCTTCCAGAAATAAGCTGTGCTTTAGAAGATAAAAGATGTGAAATTTTTATTGGTGACGGAATTAAATATGTACACGAACATAAAAATGAATTTGATGTTGTTATAGTTGATTCTACTGACCCTTTTGGAGCTGCAGAAGGCCTATTTGGGGGAAGTTTTTATAAAGAAATATATGAATGTTTAACTGAAAACGGAATATTTGTAGCTCAAACGGAAACTCCTTTTTATTTACCAGAAGTAGTAAAGAGAGTTTATGATGATGCTAAGGCTGTATTTCCAATAACCAAGTTATTTATGGCAGCAATTCCAACTTATCCTGCAGGATATTGGAGCTTTACTGTAGGATCAAAAACACATGACCCTGAAGAAGCTAATCTTCCAGATAAGTTACCTTTTTCTACAAAATACTATACAAATAGACTACATAAAGCATCCTTTGTTTTACCAAAGTTTGTTGAAGATCTAATAAATAGTAAATAATAGATAATAAATAAATATCCACCAGCTAAGCTGGTGGTTTTTCTTAAGCCCTATAAGGGCACTTTACCAGCATTGTGCCTTAAGGCACGTATGAAAATCT